>NZ_QUCW01000009.1:0-28812 GCF_003473825.1 Roseburia sp. AM16-25 | reverse complement strand
TTATTCTCTTAGAATCTTTCAAGGTTGTTTCACTGTTCAGTTATCAAGGTTGTGTTGTTAACAGCAGCTCCAATATATTATCATGTATCAAGAAGTTTGTCAACAACTTTTTCATTTTTCTTTCGAGCCGCTTGCGACCCGAACAACTTCATTATCATATCACATGACCAGAAGTCTGTCAACAACTTTTTAATTAATCTTTTAAATCCTTCTTTTAAAAAGTTGTCATGCTGTGGTAGAATCTCATCTTCCTGACCGCTCTCCCCGCCAGCCATGTTATAGTACCACTTCACTCCTATAGAAGTCAATAGAAATGTCGAATATTGTTAAAGTGGCACGATTGCAGTAATTGTGCTATTTTATCTGACAATTTGCACAAACTCATTTTTTACAGGATTTCCAATGCCTCGCGCACATTCTCAACCCCTTTTAGTAACATTCCATCCGGCTTTTGTATATTTTTCATACACACTTTAGGCAGGATACATTGCTTAAATCCCAGTTTGTGCGCTTCTGCTATTCTTTGTTCTACCATATTTACAGATCTCACTTCGCCACTCAAGCCTACTTCGCCAAAACAGATCATATCTTCTGCGATCGGACGATTGCGAAAACTTGATATGATCGCCAGGACCAGTCCAAGATCCGTTGCCGGTTCACTGACCTTCATGCCTCCTGCAATATTGATATAAGCATCCTGGTCTGCCAGTCTGACTCCCACGTTTTTTTCCAATACTGCCATCAAAAGGTTGACGCGGTTGTAATCCACGCCCGCCGCCGTTCGTCTTGGCATACCAAACGCACTGTGGCATACCAGCGCCTGTATCTCCACCAGCAAAGGTCTTGTACCTTCCATGGTACATACAACGATCGAACCACTGGCATTCTTGGGTTTGCCATCCAACATATATTCTGACGGATTGGGAACTTCCCGCAATCCTGACTGGCACATTTCAAAGACACCGATCTCGTTCGTAGAACCAAATCGGTTTTTAACAGCACGCAGGATACGATAACTGGCATAGCGATCCCCTTCAAAATAAAGAACCGTATCTACCATATGCTCCAGTACACGCGGGCCTGCCACCGTCCCCTCTTTTGTCACATGTCCCACGACAAAGATAGCGATCCCCTGTTCTTTCGCTAGGCGCATCAGCACGCTGGTGGCTTCTCGTACCTGCGAAACACTCCCCGGTGCCGAATTGACATTTTCACGGAACATGGTCTGGATGGAGTCGATGACAACCACCTGTGGCTTGCGCTCTTCGATCACGCCCTGTATCAGATCCAGATTGGTCTCGCACAAAAGTGTCATTTCATCAGAAAAGATACCGATCCGGTCTGCACGCATCTTAATCTGTTGCAGTGATTCCTCTCCCGAAATATACAAGACCGCGATTTTCTGGTCTGACAGACTCTTACAGGTCTGCAATAAGAGTGTCGACTTACCAATGCCCGGATCTCCGCCTACCAATACTAAAGAGCCCGGCACAATGCCACCGCCCAGTACACGGTTCAACTCTTCGATATGAGTATCCATCCTCTTTTCCAATGACGACTGGACATCATTTAATTTTGCCACCTGTACTTCTGTGATCTGTCTATGTGTCACACTGGATTTTTTATCAACGATTTCTTCTACCATGGTGTTCCATGCCTTGCACGCCGGGCATTGTCCGACCCATTTGGACGATTCATAACCACATTCCTGACAGAAAAATACGTTATTCTTTCCCTTTGCCATTCGATTTCCTCACGGTTTCTTCTATATATTAAGTATTCATGTAATCGGAGTGAATTTTCTATTACATAAGAAAGATCCTCGTCAATCTATGACGGGGATCTCCTTTTTATTATATCTTGTATGCTTTTAGCACTTTTTTACATCTACAGAGATCGCACTTTCGGCATCCAATTCCACGCTCAAATTCAACTTACCGCCTAAATTCGTCTTCATTGTACCGGCATCAGCCCCGGCAACCTTGACATCATATTCGGTTTCCGGTTCAAGTTCCAAAGTGATCTGCGCGTCTTCCGGTCCCTCTACCGTAAATGTCACGCCATCTTCGGTAGCCTGAAAATGCTCTACGGAAGTCCCCGGAACGGATTCATATACAAACATACCATTTCGCTCCAGTTTGGTGATCTCCTTGAAAGTCTTTACCTTGTATAAGTCTCCCTGATGACTCACATTGTCCAGTTTGGACTTGGTCTCCAAACTGTAATCTCCAAAACTAATAGTACCATCTGACTCACAACGAATTAATTCGCTAACTACAGCCATTTTCTTCTCCTCCTGCTTCTTTAAGGCAATGCCTTTTCTCTGTCTTACAATGTATGAACATTATATAATACAAGATATAAAATATCTAGTAAATCCAAGGATATTCATAAAAATTTTAGAATTATGAAGTAAAGACGATCTTGCCTTTTCTCATCGTGACAACGACCTTACTGCCCTTCTTTACATCCCCGGAAAGAATAAGTTCTGCCAAAGGATCTTCCAGATCTGTCTGGATGCGCCGGCGCAATGGTCTTGCTCCGTATTTCGGATCATAGGAAACCTCTACCAGATGCTTCTTGACCGCATCCCGGATGGTCAGATCGATATCCAACTGCGTCTTGCAGCGCTCGATCAAAGAACGGGTCATGATCGTCACGATCTCCTTCATATCCTCCTTATTCAGGGAACGGAATACGATCGTCTCGTCAATTCGATTTAAGAACTCCGGTTTAAAGATGCGTTTTACCTCTTCCATAACGCCGTTTTTCATAAATTCATAACTATTCTTCTCATCTTCGACCGATGCAAAGCCCAGTTTCTTCGGCTCAACGATTGCCTGCGCTCCGGCATTGGAGGTCATAATGATGATCGTATTTTTGAAACTAACCTTGCGTCCCTGAGAATCCGTAATATGTCCGTCATCCAAGACTTGAAGTAAAATGTTAAATACATCCTGATGTGCTTTTTCAATCTCATCAAAAAGAACGACCGAATACGGATTACGGCGCACTTTTTCACTCAACTGTCCGCCTTCTTCGTGTCCTACATATCCTGGCGGTGAACCGATCATCTTGGATACGCTGTGCTTTTCCATATACTCCGTCATATCAACGCGGATCATTGCTTTTTCGTCTCCAAAGACAGCCTCTGCCAAAGCCTTGGAAATCTCTGTCTTCCCAACACCTGTCGGTCCTAAGAACAGGAAGGAACCGATCGGGCGGTTTGGCTCCTTGAGACCTACACGTCCTCGTCTGACCGCACGCGCTACAGCACTGACCGCATCTTCCTGTCCTACCACTCTCTTATGCAGGGTCTTTTCCAAATTGCGCAGGCGAACAGCTTCTTTTTCATTTAATCTGGATACCGGGATCTTGGTCCAGATAGAAACCACCTGTGCAACATCATCCTCTGTCAGAACTAACTGCTGTTTGTCTTTTCTGTGTTCGTATCTCTTTCGCAAAGACTTTATTTTCTTTTCCAGAGCCGCCTGCTGTTTGCGGCAATCAGATGCTCCTTGCACATCCCCTGCCATCAGGCATTCTTCTACACCGCGAGCCGCCTCCTTGCACTCTTCTTCCAAGGTCAGCATCTGATCCGGTGCTTTCACTTCCATCAGACGTAATCTGGCAGCCGCTTCATCCACCAGATCAATCGCCTTATCCGGCAGGAAACGATCTGCGATATAACGCTGCGACATTGTCACCGCAGCATGGACCGCTTCGTCCGAAATCGTAATGCCATGGTGCTTTTCATAGCGTTCCTTGATGCCTTGCAAGATAGCCTCTGTCTCTTCTTCAGTCGGTTCTTCCACCGTGACCGGCTGGAATCGGCGTTCTAGGGCGGCATCTTTTTCTACATATTTGCGGTATTCTGCGATCGTAGTCGCACCGATGATCTGGATCTCGCCTCTTGCCATTGCCGGCTTTAAGATATTGGAAGCGTCGATCGCACCTTCTGCACCACCTGCACCGATGATCGTATGCATCTCATCTATGAATAATATGATATTTCCTGCCTGCATCACTTCGGCGATCACGCGTTTGATACGTTCCTCAAACTCGCCACGATACTTAGAACCTGCCACCATACCGGACAGATCCAGTGTCATCACGCGTTTATCTGCCACAGAATCCGGCACCATGCCTAACTGGATCCTCTGTGCCAAGCCTTCCACGATCGCAGTCTTTCCAACACCCGGTTCCCCGATCAGGCATGGGTTGTTCTTGCCCCTGCGGCTCAAAATCTGGATCACACGCTGGATCTCACCCTCTCTGCCGACAACCGGATCCAACTTGCCCTGCCGTGCCATATCTGTCAGATCTCTGGCATATTGATCCAAGGTAGATGTCTCGCCGGCACCGCGTTTTCTTCTCTTATTGGCATTATTTTCTCTATATGTAATGCCTTCTCTTCCCATAGCAGAGATCAACTCTGCGAATAATTTCTGTGTATCTACGGACATGGATGCCAAGATGCGTGCGCCCGCTGTATCCTGCATACGCACCATGGCAAGCAAAAGATGCTCTGTACCGATCTCATCCATACCACATGCAATGGCTTCCTGTTCTGCCTGTGCCAGCATCTGATCTAACTTTGGTGTATTGCCGTCCCATTCTGCAACAGCGATACCGCCTTCCGGCGAGATCAGTTCTTCGATCAGGTCGATCAAATTCTTTTCTGATACGCCAAGACCCTGTAAAACCTTGGCAGCCAGACTGTCTTCCTGTCTGACCAATGCGACCAGCAGATGCTCAGTCCCTATATAATTATCTCCCAGACGTTTGGCTAAGCGTTTGGCATCCGCCAAGGCTGCCTGCGCCTGTTCCGTCAACTCCATCATATTATAAAGCCTCCATATTATAAGTCATTTAAATCAAGAATATCCAACTGTGCATCAAGGTCAGCCCCCTTATAGCGGGTATTTTCCTTGCTTTGGAAAGCCTCGGTTCCCTTGATGTCACTGTAGATCGGCTCCTGCGGTGCCGTCTGTCTATTCTTGTTTGGCTGCGCCTGTAAAGCATCTTCCGAAGCCGCCTTGCCAGCCGTTTCGCGTTTGACCTCCGGCGCTTCCTCTGTCGTCTCGATCTCAGGCTGAGTTTCTTCTGCCTCCATATCTGTCAGATCATCTTCAAAAAGATCATCCTCCAGATCGTCGAACTCGTCCTCTTCTTCCTCACGCAGATTTCTGCGCAGTTTGACAAAGATCGATGTCTTTTCCGCGCCCTGATCCGCATCCTCATCCTCTGCAGGATCATCCATAAGATCTTCTTCTATCGCTTCATCTTCTGCGCCTGCCAGATCCGGATCGTTCGGCTCATCCTCATCCATCCAATCCTCTTCTTCCTCCCTGCGCCTGCGGGATAACAAAAGATTGATGATCACAACCGCAAGTACAACGATAACGAACAAAAGGATCGCTACCAGATAGCGCTGCTTCTGCCATTTTCCAAAATATTCATCACTGCCGGCAGCAGTCGTCACCGGCTCCTCTGCCGTCGTATCCTGTGATAACAGGTCTTCATTCACTCTCTGGAGGCTGCCATCCGTATTATCATACTGGAACCATCCGGTCACGCCGTCCTGATTGGTACCATATACAAAATAGAAATCGCTGTCATCCCCCTCTTTGTAAACAGATAAGGTCTGATCTCCAACGGTCAGTGTTGTCTCTGTAAAAGAATCACGCAAAAGACTATCCGGCGTTGCCAGAACCACATACTGTTCTGCTGTACCAAGCATGGTAAAAGGTGTCACCTTATTCATGGCTTCGTCATACTGATAAAAGACACCATCCCCTGCCGTGTTATCTGCTCTCTTTAGATAAAGAAGGGTGATCGATCCATTGGATAATTCCCGATAGGCATAGCCATCAATAGTCACTCTGGTACGGCTGAAGCCTGCCGGAATCGCGCTCTCCGGGTAACGCTCGGAAACCACATAGGCAACGCCATCAATGACAAACTGTCCGTCTGCCGCCTGTGTCGCAGTATCCTGTGTATCCTGGGTCTGCTGTGTATTCATATCCCCAGTGCCTCCGGCAACCTGTACGGAAGCAGAACTTCCGGTGATGGTCGGGGATGATACGATCAAAGAGGACTGTCCCTGAGAGGCTGCCGTAAATTGCAAAGTTGCACTCGTCCCCTCAAACGTGATCGTGTTGCCATCCGTCGTATAGGAAGCAGAACTTCCGGCGAACTGCAAAACATCTGCATTGTAGCGCAGACTGATGCTGCCGGACTCTGACGCTGTAACCGTAACCGATAAGGTATCACCGACAGAAAGACTGTCCGCACTCATATGGATCGTCGTTGTCCCCTCCGCAAAACACGGAAAAGACAAGGTCGATAAAAGGGCAAGCACGCCCACAAGCATACCTATGAAATTCTTATGTTTTCTATTCATTATGTTCACCTCAACAAGTCTTCTCAAATGAGTATTCTACATATGAAATTATAGAAAACTATAAGACTTACGTCAACAATTTCTGCATAAGAGTATGCCCCAAATTCCACCAGTCAATACAGAAAAGACTGCCACTAAAATCGTGCTGTTGCATTTTAACAGATCCAGATCCATCCATAAAGCAACTGAAAAAATAATGCTGATCGATACCAAAAGCGCCACCAAGCCACACACCACGATCATTTCCCTGTCTAATCCCTTTTTCTTTGATTCCATCTTTTTCGTCTCCCTTCATTTGATGGGATCATCCTACCATATGTTATGTACCATTAATGTCTCATCTTGTTTTCCTTTTTTATTTTCGTTATGATTACAAGCGGTAATCAAATAATTGATATGAAATAATCAAAAAACGGAGGATTATTACTTATGAAAAACTGCATTGTCGCACAATCCGGCGGTCCGACCGTAGCTATCAACGCCAGCCTTTCCGGCGTGATCGAAAAAGCACATACCAGTGGCTCTTACGATCATATTTACGGATCCCTGCATGGCATTCTTGGCATCTTAAACAATGATATCATCTGCTTTGACGATAAATTAGAAGACGAGACTTTTTTACAGGCACTTGCTACGACGCCTGCCATGTACCTTGGTTCCTGCCGTTATAAACTGCCAAAGATGGCAGACGATATCGAACTCTACGAAAAGATCTTTGCTTTTTTTGAGGCAAATCATATCACCGGTTTCTTTTATATTGGTGGCAATGATTCCATGGACACCGTACTGCAGCTTTCCACTTACGCAAAACTTCATGAAAAATCCGTCACCATTATGGGCGTGCCAAAGACCATTGATAACGATCTGTGTCTGACCGATCATACGCCGGGTTTTGGCTCTGCCGCTAAATATATCGCAACCACCTTGCAGGAGATTGCTTACGACACTTCGATCTATCCTCTGCCAAGTGTAACGATCGTCGAGATCATGGGGCGTGATGCCGGCTGGCTCACAGGTGCCGCTACCCTAGCCAGAACCGATTATGGTTTGGGGCCGGACCTGATCTATCTGCCGGAAACAGCCTTTGATACCGAGAGATTTTTAGAAGATGTCAAAGAGATCATGCAAAAGAAACCAAATGTCCTGATCGCCATATCCGAAGGCATCCGCGACAAAGACGGAAAATATATCAGCGCCTCCACCAAGACGCTTGACTCTTTCGGACACAGCCAGTTAAGCGGTGCCGGTAAGACCTTAGAGACTTTGATCGCACACCGCTTGGGCATCAAAGTGCGCTCGATCGAGTTAAATCTGCCGCAAAGATGTGCCGCTCATCTTTCTTCCCTGACGGACATCGAGGAGTCCAAGGAATTAGGACGCACCGCCGTAGCCCATGCCTTAAAAGGAGTCAGCGGTTATATGAGCATTATCCGCCGCGAATCCAACCAGCCTTATAGGGTATCCTACGATATTGCGGATATTTCTCTCATCGCCAACGAAGTCAGATCCGTACCGCGTGATTTCATTAACGCCTCCGGCAACAATGTGACAGAAAAAATGGCAGAATATCTCCGCCCTATCATTGTCGGTCAGCCAAGCCTGACCTACGAAAATGGCATGCCGGTCTATCTGCCGCTGCCGCATCTGTATCCTTCTTTATAAAAAAGAATGTGCCTTAAGCACATTCCTAAATAAATACCCCATAGAGTGCCTTATCTCACAGCACTTCTATGGGGTGATTTTTTACTATATATGAAACCTGCGTTTCATCTCTATTCTGGCAGTACGTCCGCCCAGGATCATTGATCCCAAAAACATGAAAACCGTAACCAAAAAGGCAATATCCGAAACCAGCGGCTGGGTCACGATACCGATACGGATCAGAACCAGCGGTACGATACCGACCAATACCATCGCCACCTGTAGGATCAGATAACTCTGCCAATTCCTACGGTTGATCAGCATAAGGATCGCCAATGCCAGATCCAGCAAAATGATCGCCGCCGGCAGCACGTAACTGACCGACCAGCCGGAAAATCCCAAAAAGGTATCGATCAGAATGATCAAAAGCACGGCACCCGCAACACCGGAAAGAATGCGGATACGATAGCCTGCATTATCCTTTAAGATAATGTAGCCCAGCCACAAGAGGTACGCCAGGGAACAAGTCACGATTTCTCCCCAACGCAGTGTCGGTGTCAGCCAGACATTTAAGGCGATGCAGACACTTGCGATCACAATAAAGGCAAAACTAAAGATCCGATATAAAACGGTCGTCTTGCGCACCCCCGATACTACATCCGGGTAAGTATGTCCTTCTTCCTTTTTCCCATCCAACACCCCACTGCAAAGCGGGCACTTGACGGCATCATCTAAAATCTCTACTCCACAATATTTACACTTACTCATAATATACTCCATTTGTCTCAATCTTTACATCTATCCCATCCTGCGCGATCTGACGGAAAACTCTGCGCTGGATCGCCGTATCCTGCCATGCCGAGGTATAGGTATAGACCAGGGTGTCCTGATAGGATGTGATAGTCGCCTTGAGACTCTGCCCCTTTGAAAAAGATAAAAAAGAATGAACGGTCTGGATATAAGGTTCATATACCTTTTCTACCTTGATATTGCCGATATTGGTCACCGTCGTCGTGTTGGCAAGCGCCGACTGGGTATAGACCAGGCGCATAGCCAGATTTTTCAAAAAGAGCGGCACGGCACGCGCTACGACCATCAGCTCATTGGATACATTGTAGGAAAAGATCTTTTCCAGATGCTCCTTGTTGATCTGTGCACGCAGACTGTCTTTTGTAATGGTAAGAATCTCCGCAAAGGTATATTCGTTTTTTTGCGGTGCAAATTCTGCAGACACCATGACAAAGAAATTCTTGGTCGTAATAGAATCAAAATACGGACGCAGATTGACCGGAACCGCCACACGAATTGGTCTGTCCTCTGTAATATGGCGATAATTTTCCTGATATGCCGCCCAGATAAAAGTTGCCACCAGATACTCGTTGATGCTGACACCATAAGCATGACATACTTTTTTCAGTTGCGGGATCGGCAGATAGCCATGGATCACACCAAAACCATCGTATGCCAGTTTCTCTCCCTTGATCAGAAATGCCCTCTTGGACTGGTAAACGCTCTTAGACTTTTTCTTATAGTTTTTCAGGAAAGAATCCTCACGGTTCAAAGACGTATCTGCACTGAGCTGATCTCCCTGGGTCTCGCGCAACTTGGGATGTGCCAGACGCAGATACTGATAGGTCAGTTCCCGTAAAAAATTGATGCCTCCCATGCCATCCGTCAGTACATGAAAGACCTCTAAGTTGATACGATTCTTATAATAAGTCACACGGAACATATAACTGTTGTTCTTGGACTGATGGATCAGGCGGCAGGGATAGGTATGCTCCTCATGTACCCGCGGTGCCTTCTTTCCATTTTCTTCAAAATAATACCAAAAAATGCCACTGCGCAGACGCAGGTTAAAGCCCGGCATCTTTGGAAGTACCATATCCAGTGCCTCCTGCAAGAGCCCTTCATCGACCTCTTCTTTCAGCACACAGGAAATACGGTATGTATTTGTCATGCTCTCTCCCGCTATGACCGGAAAGAGATTTGCTGTGTTATCTAATTTGTCCCATCGAATATAATCTTTTGCCATAAATACCCCTTTTCTTCTTTTATCTATTGTGGGTCATATGCAAGGATTAGTCAACCTATATTTTTGCATAAGAAAGAATGAAAAAAAGGCTCACCCCTACATTTGTAAGGATGGGCCTATTGATTTACCTCTATACCAATCTTATAAGAAGATATACTTGAGTACAAAGAGTACTGCCAGGATATACATAAGTGGATGGATCTTCTTAGCCTTACCAACAACGATGTTGATAACAACGTAAGAGATAACACCTACTGCGATACCTTCTGAAATGCTGTAAAGAAGTGGCATTGCGATCATGCAAAGGTATGCCGGAATGGATTCTGCCGGATCATTAAAGTCGATATCAACAACAGCAGATACCATCAAAAATCCTACAAAGATCAAAGCCGGTGCAGTTGCAAATCCAGGAATGGTTGTAAATACCGGAGCAAAGATGATTGCCAGTAAGAATAAGAAACCTGTAACTACAGATGCAAGACCTGTTCTTGCGCCTTCAGATACACCTGAAGAACTCTCTACGAAAGTAGTTGTTGTAGATGTACCAAGGATAGCACCTGCAGAAGTTGCGATAGCGTCTGCCAAAAGTGCTGGCTTGATTCTCTCTAACTTTCCGTTCTCATCCAACATATCTGCCTTGTTGGCAACACCGATCAGGGTTCCGATCGTATCAAACATATCTACGAACAGGAATGCAAAGATGATAACAACGAAGTCTAAAGCATTGACTCTGCCCATATCTGCCCGGAAGCACTGACCAAAGGTCTCTCCCAAAGAACTGAAGTCGAAACTTACCCACTGGGTAGGGATCAAAGAATAGAATCCTGCATCAACATCAACGGTATAGATCCCTGTCAACTGACAGATGATACCAAGGATCCATGTAGCGAAGATACCAATAAGGAAAGATCCCTTAACATTCTTGATATGTAAAACAGCAATGATGATCAGACCGATCACACAGAGCAATGCTGCGATACCTACGGTGTGGAAATTCTCTGTGAAGTTTACAACGGTAACCAGCGTAGAGTCACTGTTTACAACAATGTGTCCGTTCTGTAAACCGATGAATGCAACGAAAAGTCCAATACCAACAGATACGCCCTTTTTCAACTGCATTGGGATGGCATTAAAGATAGCCTCACGCACATTGGTAAGAGAAAGTACGATAAAGATGATACCTTCTGCAAATACTGCCATAAGAGCGATCTTCCAATCATATCCCATGGTTCCGCATACGGTGTATGCAAAGTAAGCATTCAGTCCAAGTCCCGGAGCAAGTGCAAATGGATAATTTGCTAAAAGTGCCATGCAAAGGGTTCCGATAAATGCTGCGAGTGCAGTTGCCATAACAATCGCGTTTGCGTCCATGCCGGATGCAGAAAGGATTGAAGGATTGACTGCCAAGATGTAAGCCATTGTCATGAATGTGGTAAGACCACCGATGACTTCTGTCTTCACATCAGTGTTGTTCTCTTTGAGTTTGAACATTTTTTCTAACATGTTTTCCTCCTATTACTACGTGTCTTGCACGCGTTATCGTGGGCAGGTAAGGATGCGTTCTGCCCTTGTTCAACCAGATGATTATACTTGAAAAACCGCCCTTTTTCAAGATAAAGTGACAAGGGGATAAAAATATGTCCCATTATTTATCCTTATGTTTTTTATCAGTCTTTCTTATAAATATATAACTCTGCTTTAATTTTTATAATCTTGCCTTATGAGTACCTTGTCACAAAGTCGCCACCATGCTATACTTATGAGCGTGTATGTAATCACAGGTTCGGACAATTTTGTCCCTCAAATACATAAGCAAATATTATATGGGAAGGAACACATTATGAAAATCGGATTTGACAATGACAAATACCTGCATATGCAGTCAGAACACATCAAAGAACGCATCAACCATTTCGGAGACAAACTGTATCTGGAATTTGGCGGCAAATTGTATGACGACTACCATGCATCCCGCGTTCTGCCGGGCTTCATGCCTGACTCCAAACTGCGTATGCTCCTACAATTAAAGGATCAGGCAGAGATCGTGATCGCTATCTCCGCCGGAGCCATCGCCTCCAATAAGATCAGGGGCGATCTGGGCATCACCTACGACGAGGATGTACTTCGTCTGATGGATGTCTTTCGCAGTTTTGGGCTTTATGTCGGCAGTGTTGCCATCACCCAGTACACCGGTGAAGCAGCCGCTGATGAATTCCGCTACCACTTAGACTCTCTGGGAGTTCCTTCTTATATCCTCCACAAGATCGACGGCTATCCAAGCAACATCGAGCATATCGTCAGCGATGAGGGTTTTGGAAAGAACGACTATATCAAAACCAGCCGTCCACTCGTTGTCGTAACGGCACCGGGTCCGGGAAGCGGCAAAATGGCAACCTGTCTTTCCCAGTTATATCACGAACACAAACGCGGTGTTTCTGCCGGATATGCCAAGTTTGAGACTTTCCCGGTATGGAATCTCCCACTCAAGCACCCGGTCAATATCGCTTACGAAGCCGCTACGGCTGACTTAAACGATGTCAACATGATCGATCCTTTCCATCTGGAATCCTATGGAAAGACCACAATCAACTACAACCGTGATGTGGAGATCTATCCGGTATTAAAGGCCATGTTTGAGCGCATCTACGGCACTTGCGCTTACCAGTCTCCGACAGACATGGGCGTGAATATGGTCGGCAACTGCATCAGTGATGATGAGGTCTGCCGCGAAGCCGGAAAGGCTGAGATCATCCGCCGTTATTATACTGAGATCTGCAATATCAAAAAGGGACTTGGTTCTAAAGACGCACTCTACAAGATCGAACTTCTGATGAAGCAGGCAGAGATCTCTCCTGCTGACAGAAAGGTTGCTGTCGCAGCCATGGAAGTAGAAAATCAGACACACCAGCCTGCCGTTGCCATCGAGTTGGATGATGGCAGTATCATCGATGGAAAGACCTCTGATCTGCTCAGCGCACCTGCTGCTGCCCTCTTAAATGTCTTAAAGGAATTGGCAGGGATCGACCATGAGAAACTTTTGATCTCGCCGGAAGCCTTACAGCCGATCAGCCGTCTGAAAAAGAATTATCTCGGCAGCAATGATGCCAGCCTGCACAGTGACGAAGTGCTGGTAGCCTTATCCATCAGTTCCAATACCGATGCCAATGCCAAGGCTGCTTTTGACCAGTTGCCAAACTTAAAGACCTTAAATGTACATTCTTCTGTTATGTTGGATGAAGTGGACGAACAGATCTTCAAGAAACTGGGCATGTATCTGACCTGCGAACCAAAGACAAAGGTAAAATAATAATCTTTTGCGGTATAAAAAAGCCGATCCCCTGCATGATAGCATGCACGGGATCGGTATTTTTTTACCTGTTTCTATAAAAGACTTGCCTTGATAAACTCTGCAAAGAGTGGATGTGGCTTGTTCGGACGGCTCTTAAATTCCGGGTGGAACTGCACACCCACATGGAATTTGTTGCCGGATACTTCTACTGCCTCCACGATCGCATCGTCCGGTGAAGTACCACTGATCGTCAGACCCTTTTCTGTCATCAGATCACGATAAGCATTGTTGAACTCGAAACGATGTCTGTGGCGCTCGTCAATATTTTCCTTGGCATAAGCACGTTCCAAGGTCGTACCAGCCTTGATCTTACATGGATAAGAGCCCAGACGCATGGTACCGCCCTTTCTAAGAACTGCCATCTGTTCTTCCATAAGGTCAATGACCAGATGCTCGCCACCCGGATTGAACTCACCGGAGTTAGCATCCTCTAAGCCGCACACATCTCTGGCAAACTCAATGGCTGCCACCTGCATACCCAGACAGATGCCAAGATATGGCACATCATGCTCTCTGGCATACTGGCAGGCTAAGATCTTGCCTTCCACACCACGATCTCCAAATCCGCCCGGTACCAAAATACCGTCCAGACCGGATAAGATTTCTTCTACATTATCCTTGGTGATCTTCTCACTATCGATCCACTCGATCTCCACCTTGGCATCATTGGCATAACCGCCATGCAAAAGTGCCTCATGCACAGATAGATAAGCGTCATGCAGGGCTACATATTTACCTACGATAGCGATCTTGGTCGTCTTGGTCAGATGATCGATGGTATCGACCATCTTTTCCCAACCTGCCAGATCCGGTGTCTTATCCTCGATCTGTAAGCGGCGGCATACCACGGTATCCAGACCATGCTCATGCAGCATAAGAGGTGCCTTATAAAGGCAGTCCATGGTATCATTTTCGATCACGCAATCCTTTGGCACATTACAGAAGAGGGAGATCTTGTCCTTGATGCTCTGCTCCAACGGACGGTCTACACGGCATACAATGATGTCCGGTGCGATTCCCAAGGACTGCAATTCCTTTACGGAATGTTGGGTCGGCTTTGACTTATGTTCGTTGGAACCGGAAAGCCATGGTACTAAAGTCACATGGATAAAACAGCAGTTTTCCCTTCCACGCTCCAGTGATACCTGACGGATAGCCTCCAAAAACGGCTGGCTTTCAATATCTCCCGTCGTTCCACCAATCTCTGTGATCAAAACATCTGCATCGGAACTCTCTGCCCCCATATAGATAAAGCGCTTGATCTCCTCAGTAATATGTGGGATCACCTGTACGGTCTGTCCTAAGTATTCACCCTTTCTCTCACGGTTTAAGACATTCCAGTAGACCTTACCACTGGTCAGGTTGGAATACTTGTTCAGATTTTCATCGATAAATCTCTCATAATGTCCCAGATCCAGATCTGTCTCCGCGCCGTCATCTGTCACGAAAACCTCGCCATGCTGGTATGGGCTCATGGTTCCCGGATCTACGTTCATATAAGGATCCAGCTTTTGTGATGCCACCTTGTAGCCACGCATTTTCAAAAGTCGTCCCAGCGATGCTGCCGTAATGCCCTTTCCTAGTCCTGATACTACTCCACCGGTTACAAATACATGCTTTGTCATAAAATTCTCCTTCCTCTTTTTTAGCCATAGGTATGCACGATATCCTGTGCGATCTCCAAACGGCTCATTCTCTTATCCATTGCCTGTCTTTCAATATATTTATGCGCATCCTCCTCTGACATCCCACAATAGGAGATCAAAAGACATTTTGCGCGCGATACGGTCTTTAAACTATCCAGTTTTTTCTGTAATTTTGCATTTTCTTTTTGTGCCATTGTGATACGTCTTTGTGCGACCCTGGCAAGTTTTAGGGCGCTCCAGAACATCTGCCTGCTGATCGGCTTGCTGACGGTGATCACACCGTAATCCTCCACCCGATCCATGATCTCCTCGCTGTATTCCGCTTTGACAAACAAAATGACCTGACAGATATTTTTCTCCGCAATGTCGATCGACAACTGCTCGCCGGATTCCTTACGCAGGGGTGCATTGATCAGACACAGATCAAAATCTTTGTCGACCAGCATGCGTCTGGCTTCCTCGCCGCTATCCACCACGGTGATCTCTTTATAATCATTTTGCATCAGAAAATCGCGAAAGAACTCGATGCCCTTGGGCGCATCACATACGATCAATGCTTTGTCCATCCGCGCATCCTCCCTTCATAAAAATGAATTGCTTACATTGCCTCCTGCTCGATCACTTCTATGAAACGATTTGCGATGTCCTTGCATGGACTATTCTGTAAAAATGCACTCTTCTTGGCACATTCTACCGCCTCTGTCAAAGACAAAGGCAGCTTATCGTAGGATGCTTTTTCCTCATCCTTTACCAGACGGCTACTCTTATCCACCGGCGATGGCAGAATCTCTTTGCCACGCACCCCGGCAAGCCCTGCCTGGATCACGATGGCAAATGCCAGATAAGGATTGATTCCGGAATCCGGCGAACGCAGTACAAAACAGGTACGCTTGCCCTGCACGATCGGCACACGCAAAAGACGTGACCGGTTCTGGGCTGACCAGGTAATATACTTTGGTGCTTCGTTCTCTCCAAAACGCTCATACGACTGCTTCTGGGTATTTAAAAATAAGGTAATATCACGCATACGGTGGAAAACGCCTGCCATAAAGTGTTCGGTAAACTCCGGATCGATCTCATCCATATTGACGCCGTTTTTCCATGTGGAGATCTTCATATGCAGACCATTGCCGCTCTTTCCCTTGAGAGGCTTTGGATCAAAGGAAGCAAAGACCCCGTTTCGGTTAGAAATGGCACTGACCACATTTTTGTAGGTAATATAATTGTCTGCGGTTCCAAGCGCATCCGAAGACCGGAAATCGATCTCATTTTGGCCCGGACCGGATTCATGGTGGGAAGATTCCGGCTGGATGCCCATTTCTTCCAAGGTCAGGCAGATCTCTCGCCGGATGTTTTCTCCACGATCCTTTGGCGCAATGTCCAGATATCCCCCTTCATCCCAAGGAATATCGGTCGGTCTGCCCTCATCATCTGTCTTAAAGAGATAAAACTCACTCCGCAGTCCCATACGACAGGAAAATCCCATATCGGCACATTCCTGCAGGGTATCTTTTAAGAACTTTCTGCTGTCATAGGGATATGGACTGCCATCCGGCAAGACCACATCACAATAAAAACGGATCACCCGCCCCTGCTGCGGCCGCCACGGCAGGACATTTAAGGTATCGGGTACCGGTTTCAAATAAAGATCCTGATAAACGGGATCATCATATCCTAAGATCAAAAAGGAGTCAAAATTGATGCCTGTTGTAAAAGCTGTCCGCAATTCTTCCGGCATAATAGAAATATTCTTCTGATTTCCAAAGATATCGCAAAACGCCAGTCGAATGAATTTGACATCATTTTCTTCCACAAATTCCATTACTTCTTCCATCGTATCGTCTGCCATAGTAACCTCCATCCCATTAGTAAAACGCACGGTTTTGAATGTAAAAAAGCGCCCGAAGAGGGCAAAAGTCCTGTAGACCCAAGCCCTACTTCGAACGCCATTGTTCGTTTAACAGTAATACTTTACTACATCATGTTTTCTTTGTAAAGATACTATTTTAAAAATAATTCTGCCACAAAAGTGATGGCACAACAGACCACTGCCACCTCAAACAAGCCCCCATGAAACCATGCCACCAAGATCCCACAGATCAGTGCCAGAAGACCTGCGACCGGACTCTGTGTGGCTTCCACCATTGCCGGAAAGGTCATGACCGCCAGGGTCACATAAGGCACATAATATAGAAAGGATCTGATAAAGGGACTTTTGATCTCCTTGCGCAAGAGCACCATGGGAAGCATGCGGATGCCATAGGAAACCAGTGCTGTGATGAGTATATAAATATAGATATTATGACGCATGCTCTGCCTCCTCCTTGTGTGGAAATACGATCGCAGCGACCGCAGAGATCACCAGCGTCAAAAGAATGGTCCTCGTTCCACTTGAGATCGATGCGATCCCCGGCAAAATCCCCGCCAGATAAGAGGATGCAAAACTGATGACGATCAATCCCAAGACCACCTTATCCTTCTTTGCGGGCGGAATGATGATGGCTAAAAACATACCATAGAGGGCAACACTTAAGGCACTGACGATCCTCGCCGGCAGGATGCTGCCTGCCAGACAGCCCAACATGGTGCCAAATGCCCATGCCGGAAGTGCCAGCGTAATGATGCCATAGGTATAATTTGGATTCAAATAGCCCGGCTGCGAAACCGATAAGGCAAAGATTTCGTCCGTGATATCAAATGCCACCAAAAAGCGATGTCCGATCGATGCCTCCGGTTTGATCTTCTGGCTTAGGGCTATGCTCATCAAAAGATATCTGGCATTGGCGATAAACGTCATAATGGCGACTTCTACATAAGATGCCTCCACCATGATAAGGGAAAATGCTGCATACTCCCCCGCCGATGCGTTATTAAAAAAACTTGCCAAAAAAGCGGCAAAAGGACTCAGTCCTGCCCTTTTTGCCATGATCCCCAAGGAAAAGGAAACAGCCAAATAGCCCATGGCGATCGGGATTCCCTCCGTCATACCCTTACGAAACATTTTTCTGTTTGATGCAAGTCCAAAAGAATACTGACTCTGTGTCTTTTTCATCTGTCTTCCTAACTTTTTATAAAATAGCCTGTTTTTTCATATGTGATAAAACGCCCAAAGTCGCGATCATGCATATGCCTTCCGTCACCGGAAATGCCGTTAAAGATCGCCACACCGACCAGGGCCAGATTTGCGATCACGCCGTAAGCCGCCACAGCAACATTGCCTACCAGAGCAAGCAAGAGGTAATTAAATACCATGGTCGTCACCCCGGATGCGAACTCTCCGACAAAGGCTGCCACGCCCAGTTTCATGGATGCCAGAAGACGGCGCAGTTTTGCCGCAATATAATTTTTAATTTACTTTTTACTTCCATTCTCTATATCCTCTTGTAACTGTGTCCGAATATCTTCAAAGACTTTTCTTGTCCTTTCATTTTCCGATGCAAATTCTGCCAAACGCAGCAGGTAGCCCTGGCTCAAGGCGATCTGGCGGCTCTTCGGATAGACCAGTTCATAATATAAACTGATGTGTCCTACCACATTGTCGACCGGCGTCTTTTTCAAGGCACGAAGCACGGCATGCCGCTCTTTAAATGCCTGCAAGACCTCCGAGGTCACCTCTGCCTGCTTCAAGGTCTCTGTCGTTGTATTATAAATATCCTCCATAGGTGTTTCCAGATTGACCCGGAAAATATCGATCTTATCTGCATCCCTAAGGATCTGGCAATAGGTCTTTTCCATCTCGGATAAATCCGGTGGCAGGCGGTAGGCACTGTGATATTTGATCGCCTTATAAAGATAAATGTCCCACGACGGATCTAAGATGACCTGACGGATCCTGCCACAAGAAGCATCCTCCTTTGTCCCAAATAAGATCTCTGTACTTAAAAGCGCATGGTCAATGGAATCCGCATCCGAAAACGTGTTGAATCTGCGGATCTGCTCAAATCTGCCGACATCATGCAAAAGTCCGCTCAGCCAGGCTGCCATGCACTCGACCTCATTTAGTGCCAGACTCTCAGCGATCGTCTGACATAGTTCTGCCACATGATAGGTATGCACTGCTTTGAGCGCGATCTTGGGATCTTCCATATCATAGTCTGCCGTATAAGATGCAAACCATTCTTTTGCTTTTCTTTTTGTCTCTGCGATTTCTCTTATTTTCATGCCATACTGCCTTTCTTTTCTGCAAACCTGTTCTATCATAACAAAAACCTGCGTCAAAGTAAAATGACGCAGGTCTTATCACATCTTTTTTTATTTTTTATTTTTCCTAATCCCTATTCTACATCCTGAAGGGCTGCATAATCTTCCTCACCGGTACGAACCTTAACAACTTTAAGAACGTTATATACGAAGATCTTACCATCTCCGATATGTCCGGTGTAAAGTGCCTTCTTGGCTGCCTCGATCACTGTTGTTACCGGGATCTTGCTGACAATGATCTCAACCTTGATCTTAGGAAGTAAGGTTGCATCCATCTCAACACCACGATAATATTCGCCGGCGCCCTTTTGTACGCCACAGCCCATGACCTGGGTTACCGTCATACCGGTCACGCCGAGATCGTTCATTGCCTTCTTTAAGGTATCAAACTTGGAAAGTTTTGCGATAACAACGATCTTATGCATACCTGTGTTGAAGATCGGCACACCGTTTGCATCCAGATCATCTGCTTCTGCAACAACCGGAACTGCGGTATCTTTTTGCAGATCAGATGCCTTATCGTACTCACCCTCACCAAGATCTGTGTTCTCGTTGACATCCATTGCCATAGAAGTATCGGTAATAGAAAATCCAGCATATGCACTTGGAAGACCATGTTCCATTGCATCCAAGCCGACGATCTCCTCTTCCTCTGTAACACGAAGTCCCATGACCGCCTTAATGATCAGGAATGTAATGGTGATCAGAACGGCTGTATAGAGTGCTGTGGTTCCCATACCAAGCAACTGTAATCCCAACTGCTTGAATCCACCACCATAGAATAAACCTTTTCCGGCGATCTGGTTTGCACCAAAGGTAACGCCATCACCCAGACCTCTTGCAAAAGCAGGTGCGGTATCGGTTGCGAAAAGTCCAACGGCGATCGTCCCCCAAATACCGTTTAAGCAATGTACGGCAACGGCACCAACCGGATCATCTACATGCAGTACATAATCACAAAGCCATACACCAAAGACGACGAGCAGACCGGAAACAGCACCGATCACAATAGAACCAAAAGCATCTGTTACATCACACCCGGCGGTAATGGCAACCAGACCTGCCAAAGAAGCGTTCAGACACATAGATACATCCGGCTTACCATACTTGATCCACGTAAAGATCATACAAACAACGGTTGCGACCGCCGGAGCGATGGTCGTAGTTACGAAAATAGAGCCGAGTTCTTCTACAGAAGTTGCTGCTGCGCCGTTAAATCCATACCAGCCGAGCCAGAGGATAAATACACCAAGGGCACCCAGTGGAATGCTGTGTCCAGGGAAAGCATTGACTTTAACAATCTTTCCTTCCTTATCCTTGGTAAACTTTCCAATTCGAGGTCCTAAGATGGCTGCACCAATGAGGGCACAGATACCACCGACCATATGGATACAGTTAGAACCGGCGAAATCGTGAAATCCCAACTGGGCTAACCAGCCGCCGCCCCATGTCCAGTGTGCTTCGATCGGATAAATGATCGCTGAGATCACACCGGAATATACACAGTAGGAAATGAACTTTGTTCTCTCTGCCATGGCGCCGGAAACAATGGTTGCCGTCGTAGCACAGAATACTAAGTTAAATACAAAGTTTGACCAGTCAAAATTTGCATAGTTGGTGAAGATATCAAATCCCGGCTTTCCGATGATACCTACCAGATCTTCACCCAGTAAAAGCGAAAAACCGATCAGTATGAACATCACTGTACCAATACAAAAGTCCATCAGGTTCTTCATAATGATATTTCCGGCATTTTTTGCTCTGGTAAAACCAGTCTCTACCATGGCAAATCCTGCCTGCATCCAAAATACTAACGCTGCGCCGATCAAGAACCAGACTCCAAAGGTCTGCGAACTGATGGCATCCATAATCTCTTGTGTCATAACGTTATCCTCCTTTAATTACATTTTAAAAGCGTGCACGTTTCGAGAATTTCCTGCGAAAACGTGCACGCCTTTGTGCATTTACTTTTTCCTTTTTTCTTTATTTGATACTGTAAAGCATCTCTCCGTAGGTCGGATATGGCCAGATGTCGGATGGGATCACAACTTCCAAGTCGTCGATCACCTCGCGCAGACTGCTCATATCACTAAAGATGACCTCGCGGTAATATTTAGCAATCTCAAGTGCATCTGCGGATTCGTCTACCTTGTCTACATCTGCCTCCAACTTGTCTAAGCGCTCTGCTAAGGCTTCGGTCAGACTTGCTGCCTTTGCCAGCATTTTTTCTTCTGTCTTAGCCGTGACGGCTACGCCCGTTGCCTGTTTTGCATTAAAGACCTCGGCCAAGGTGTACTGATATTCTATGGCTGCTCCCATGATGTCTTTCTTGGTCATGGAGATCAGTGTCATTGCCTCGATATTGATGGTCTTATAATAGTTCTCCAACAAGATCTCGTAACGGGAACGGATCTCTGACTCGGTATATACCTTATTCTTGGTAAAGAGTTCGATCGTCTTATCCTGAATAAATACCGGAAGGGCATCTACGGTTGACTTCAAGTTTGAAAGCCCTCTTCTTTCTGCCTCTTCTACCCATTCCTCGCTATAACCGTTGCCGTTAAAGATGATTCTCTTATGGGCTACCAGTTCTCTGCGAAGGAGTTTATCCAGTGCACTGTCAAAGTCTTCTGCCTTTTCCAATTCATCGGCAAATTCTGACAAGGACTCAGCAACGATGGTATTTAAAATAACGTTCGGTCCTGAAATAGATGCCGTTGATCCTAAAGAACGGAACTCAAACTTATTTCCTGTGAAGGCAAATGGTGAAGTTCTGTTTCGATCGGTCGTATCCTTTGGAATATGCGGCAGAACCGTTGCTCCAATGGACATGAGTGTCTTTTCTTTATCGTGATAATCAACGCCCTTTTCGATTGAATCCACAACATCTGACAATTCATCTCCTAAGAATACAGACATGATGGCTGGTGGTGCTTCATTGGCACCCAGACGATGATCGTTTCCTGCACTTGCAACAGATAACCGGAGCAATTCCTGATAATCGTCTACTGCTTTAATGACAGCGGTTAAAAACAGTAAGAACTGTGCGTTTTGGGAAGGAGTTGCACCGGGTTCAAGCAGGTTGGCTCCGGTATCCGTTGATATAGACCAGTTGTTGTGCTTACCGGAACCATTGACTCCGGCAAAAGGTTTCTCATGCAACAGACACGCCATTCCATGACGTCCTGCCACTGTTTTCATCATTTCCATCGTAAGCTGGTTATGATCCGTTGCTATGTTCGTGGTTGAGAAAACCGGTGCCAACTCATGCTGAGCCGGTGCGACCTCGTTATGCTTGGTCTTTGCAAGAATACCAAGTTTCCACAACTCCTTGTCTAACTCTTTCATGTACTCAGAAACTCTCGGTTTGATCGTACCAAAATAATGATCTTCGAGTTCCTGTCCCTTTGGTGGCTTTGCACCGAAAAGGGTTCTGCCGGTATAAATCAAATCCGGTCTCTTGTCGTATACGGATTGGTCTATCAGAAAATATTCCTGTTCCGGACCTACGGTTGTAATGACGCGTTTTACGTCTGTATTTCCAAATAATCGAAGCACACGGACTGCCTGCTTATCCAAAGCCTGCATGGATCTAAGAAGTGGTGTCTTCTTATCCAATGCTTCTCCACTGTATGAGCAAAATGCAGTCGGGATGCAAAGTGTATCATCCTTGATGAACGCATAGGATGTAGGATCCCATGCGGTATAGCCTCTCGCCTCAAATGTGGCACGAAGTCCGCCTGACGGGAAAGAAGATGCATCCGGCTCTCCCTTTACCAGTTCCTTGCCGGAAAATTCCATAATGACTTTTCCGCCCGGTTCCGGGGAAATGAAACTGTCATGCTTTTCTGCGGTCACGCCTGTCATTGGCTGGAACCAATGGGTAAAGTGTGTTGCGCCTTTTTCAATCGCCCAATCTTTCATGGCTGCGGCAACGACATTTGCCACATCCAGTTGTAAATGCAAGCCATCTGCGATGGTTTTTTGCAATGCCTTATAAATGTCTTTTGGCAAGCGCTCCTTCATCACTTCGTCGTTAAAGACCATACTTCCAAATAACTCTGGTACATTCTTTGTCATAATGCTGTCCTCCTACTCTCTTTTCTTATTTAACAACCACTCTGTCCATAGTTCTTAAGAACACGGGCAGATGGATCATTGACATCACAGTTTTCCCAATTTTTATTCGGCATCCAGAAATCGACGATCATATCCGCCTGATCCGGATAATATTTTTCAAACAATTCTCTATAAAGAAAGGATTCCTTTGTAAAAGGTCTTGCGTGTGTATATTTCTTTCTTTTCTCCTCATACTCCTCATCGCTATAAAGACCGTTTGCATATTCCTTGATGTAGTCCACCATGGAATGTCCTACCGCATCAGAAAATGCTGCCTTCTCTCGAAAGAGGATATCGTAAGGGAGGTAATCGTCATCCTCAAACGCATGTCTGAGAAGGTATTTTCCTTTGTTGTAGGTGTTCATCTTGAGTTTTGGATCAATGCTCATCACATATCTGACAAAATCAAGATCTCCAAAAGGAACTCTGGCTTCCATGGAATTTACGGAAATGCAACGGTCTGCACGAAGCACATCATACATGTATAACTCCCGCAGTCTCTTTTCCGCTTCCTCCTGAAAACTCTCGGCATCCGGTGCGAAATCCGTATATTTGTAACCGAAGATCTCATCTGAGATCTCACCGGTAAGAAGCACCCGCACATCCGTCTCTTCGTGGATGGCTTTGCAGATCAGATACATGCCCATGCTTGCTCGTATGGTCGTGATATCAAAAGTTCCCAGGATCCTTACCACTTCTTCTAAGGAAGAAAGAACAATGTCTTTGTTAATGATGATTTCGTGATGGTCACTATGCAGATAATCTGCAACTTCCTTTGCATATTTCAGATCGATTGCATCCTCGTTCATCCCGATCGCAAAAGTCTTGATCGGCTTTCCCAAGATCTTCTGTGAAATGGCACAGACCAAAGATGAATCCAAACCACCGCTCAAAAGGAATCCGACCGGTGCATCTGCATCCAGTCTCTTTTCTACGCCCTTGACCAAAAGTTCTTTGATCTTCTTACTTGCCGTTTCCAGATCATCACTGCTGTAGGTCTGTCGCTTGGAAAGATCTTTGTAACAGATGAACTTGCCATCCTCATAATAATGTCCCGGTGGAAATGGCATGACCTTATCGGATAAGCCGATCAGGTTTTTTGCTTCACTGGCAAACATGATCGAGCCTTCGCTATCATATGCATAAAACAAAGGGCGGATACCAATGGGATCTCTTGCCGCGATCAGATCATCTTTCTTTGCATCGTAGATGATCATTGCAAATTCCGCATCCAGTCGTTCAAACATTTCCACGCCGTATTTTTCATACATAGGAAGGATGATCTCACAATCCGAATCACTCAAGAAAGTGTATCCCTCATTTTCCAGGATTTCCTTTTCCTGACGAAAACCATATAACTCGCCGTTACATACGACATAATTTCCATGCAGGGAAAATGGCTGCATACCACTTTCGTTAAGTCCCATGATCGCCAATCTCTGAAATCCTAAGACCGAATCTCCGACGATCTCTACCCGGCTCATATCCGGTCCTCTTGAAGTCGTCTTGGCAAAATGCATTTGAAATTTCTCCATGGAAATATGCTTTTTTGCCAATGCCATAATTGAACACATATTTCTTGTCTCCTTCCCTTTCCAGCGCTGCCTGGATTTTTGTAAAAAAAGAAGGCGCTACAGATCAGTCTTAAAACTAATCTGTGGCGCCTTTGCCATCTGAATTTATTTACATCATAGTCATTGTCTTTGGCGATGTCAATAAAAAATTTAAAATTGTATACAATTTATACAAAATAACTGACATATGCAAAATTCATTGTCACTTTTTGTAAGTTTTTGCCATATTCTATTCCTTATAGACCATATTCTGCCTTGTACTCGTCATACATAGCACGGAATTCCGGTGTGTTGTTCTCCTTGAGGGTGTCCAGATACTCATGGGTATCATAGACATCATCCCTGGTCTGGATCATACATACGGCAACATTGGAACAATGGTCAGATACACGCTCAAAGTTGGTCAGCAGATCTTCAAACGGTACGGAAAGTGCGATCGTACACTTGCCCTTCTGCAAGCGCTTGATATGATGCTTCTTTGCCTTGTCGTTGATACCGTCGATCACGTCCTCCAAAGGCTCTACGTGCTTTGCCAGTTCATAATCGTCTGTATTAAATGCCTGCATGGTCATAGAAACGATCTTTTGCAGGGCGCGGATGTAAATCTGCAATTCTTCCTTTGCCTTGTCGGAAAATACCAGTTCCTTTTTGTTCATAACCTGCGCCGTTTCACAGATATTCATGGCATGATCGGAGATCCGCTCAAAATTGCCACTGCAATGCAGGATCGTAGAAATGGTCTGGTTATCTGCGACGCTGAGCGGCTTTGCAGATAATTTGATCATATAGGTGCCAAGCATATCCTCAAAGGTATCGATCTGGCTCTCTAAACTTGCCACCCTCTTTGCCGTCTTTTTATCATATTGTTCCAAAAGACCGGTAGAAAGGACTAAACATTCCTCGGTGAGTTCTGCCATCTTGCGAGCAACTGTCACACAGTGTCCAACGGCGAATGCCGGCTTCTCAAGAAAACGCTCGTCCAAAAGGGCAAGTTCGGATGGAAGTCCTTCCATCTCCTCGTCCTCCTCCTCATCATCATTTCCACGAACAGTAATGGTAGCCAATTTTTCCAGAAGTCGATGGAACGGAAGCAGGCATACCGTAGCGACCACGTTAAACACACTGTGGATCACTGCGATCCCTGCCGCATTGGCCGCGGTTCCCAAGAAGGCAAAATGCATAAATGCATTCAAAGTGTAAAATACGACCATAAAAAGGATCGTGCCAATAATATTAAAGTATAAGTGGACAAAAGCCGCACGCTTGGCATTCTTCTTTGCTCCGATTGCAGAGATCAATGCCGTGATACAAGTACCGATATTCTGTCCCATGATGATCGGAAGTGCTGTACCGAAGGTAACGCTGCCGGTAGCACAAAGTGCCTGCAAAATACCAACGGATGCCGAAGAAGATTGGATCACTGCCGTAAGGACGGCACCGGCGATCATACCAAGTACCGGATTGGAAAACATGGTCAGGATGCTGGTGAATTCCGGGACATCTGCCAACGGTTTTACCGCATTTGACATGGCATCCATTCCAAACATCAGGACAGCAAATCCCAGCAAGATACCACCGATATCATGCTTCTTTTCATCCTTAGTAAACATCAGAAGGATGATACCGATCAGTGCTAAGATCGGGCAAAAAGATGTCGGCTTTAAGAATTGTAAAACAATATTGCTACTCTCGATGCCGGATAGACTGACAATCCAGGATGTGACCGTCGTACCGATATTGGCACCCATGATGATACCAACTGCCTGTGACAGTTTCATAATACCGGAGTTTACGAATCCGACGACCATGACCGTCGTTGCGGATGACGACTGAATGACTGCCGTAACTGCGGCACCTAAAAGTACACCTTTGATCGGTGTAGATGTCAATTTCTCTAAGATGTGTTCCAATTTACCACCTGCCGTCTTGGCAAGTCCATCTCCCATGGTCTCCATTCCATACAGGAACATGGCAAGACCACCTATCATGGATAACACGCTAAAAATGTCCATCATTATCTCCTCTTATATAGTATTGTCAAAAATTCTATGTAAAATATTTTTACACACACAATTACACTGTATAAGATTTGTATGTGAAATTCAAGTAAAATCCATGTAAAATCTATCTAAAGTATGGATTATTCCCCACGCATATCCTATACCACAAATGGTTAGTTTTCATCTATAGTCTCGTCCCTTAAGATCAGGACATCCCCCAGTTGCAGTTCTGTATCTTTTTGTGGCAGAATGGACAGGTTATCCCGCAGGATCAGGTAGACCTTGGTATTTCCCTCTTCCTCCACATCTTCCAGACATTTTCCTGCCAGACGGGAATCCACCATGACCTCTGCGATCTCTTTGATATCTTCCCTGCCCCAGTCTGAAATACTGCTCTTTCTATGATACTGCTCCACAAAACCTGCACTGATGATACCGGTCGGGATAGCAACAACACCTACCCCAAGATAGGCGATCACGATCGCCATGACACGTCCTAAAGTCGTGATGGGATAAATATCCCCATAGCCTACCGTAAGCAGGGTACTCATGCTCCACCACATACCGCTAAAGGCATTGCGAAAGACCTCCGGCTGTGCTGCATGTTCCACACTATACATGCAAAGACTGCTAGCAAGCATGAGGATCAGCACGATAAATAACGAGGATATGATCTGATTTCTTTTTTCATATAAAACAGTGGTGATCACATTGAAAGAGTCGTATCTGGCATTCAGACGGAACAGATGGAAAATACGCGCCACGCGGAGCATGCGGAAGATTACCATGCCGGAAAGGAAAAATGCCGGAATGATGGTAAGCAAGTCCACAATTCCATCAAAAGATATCAGAAAATGCAGGCGAGACCGCAATTCGCTCTTGTCCGGATAAAGATAATCTGCCGTCCAAATGCGCAGTGCATACTCTACACAAAAGATAAGCAGAGTGATCCATTCTATGATATGAAATACGAAAAAAAATGCCGCCAATTCCTGAAAAGTCAGTAAGACAGTCACTGCGATATTTGCAAAAATGGTGATCGTGATAAAGACGTCAAACGCACGGCTGATGCGATTACTTTTATCCCCGATCTGGATGATGTTAAAGACTTTTTCTTTCATATGATCCACCTGTATCTATTCTTACATTTTCCATTTTGTGCCGACCGTCGGCATACTATATTCTTGGTGCGCTCTCTTCAAACTCCGGTTCTACCTGCTCCGCAGTATTTACAGATACCTTTTGTAAATGCTGTTCAATGGGGAGTTCATAATATGACACAGGATATGTCATAAAAATAAAAAAGCCTTGAAAACTCAAGGCTTTTAGAGTGGACTAGACGGGAGTCGAACCCGTGTCCAAAAACCAATCCCCTGTCCTTCTACGAGTGTAGTTTGTTCTTTGACATTCCCTCTGCCGCCCGGGAACAAACACCCTTGCGGTTTTAGTAGCTTCATGATACGCCCATGGACGCAAAGCTTAGTCCATGTCGTTTCTCACATAGTCGAAGCCTGGGTCCTAATGTGTGAGTGCACTAGGTCAGACTACTGCCAAATTAGGCAGCGTATGCTAAATTATTATCTTCAGCGTTTAATTTTAATTTGGCCATTTAACGCATTACCATACGACTCGCTTCTCCAGTTTCATAATCCCTGTCGAAACCTTTACTAGCCCATATTCACTTGTAACTTCCAAGCCTCCTACTATAAACATCGGGGACTCGGAACAGATATATTATAACAAGTTATGGCTTTTTTTCAAGTCAACTTGTCATTTTCTAGAGTTACATTTTGTAGGGTTACAATTGATGTGACACCTACCCCTATACAAAAACGGTTGAGT
>NZ_QUCW01000008.1:30373-30612 GCF_003473825.1 Roseburia sp. AM16-25 | reverse complement strand
GGACTCAACCGTTTTTGTATAGGGGTAGGTGTCACATCAATTGTAACCCTACACAGGAAAATGATATTACACTTGAGACTTCTGTAGACGGCTGGAGCGCAGAGGAAATGATGGGATTCATCAAGGAACATAGCGTTCCATGTCCTACTTGTGGTAAGCATGACTTTACAGATATTCGTCAGTTTAACCTGATGTTTAAGTCTTTCATGGGTGTAACCGAAGATGCCAAAAATACAGTA
>NZ_QUCW01000008.1:0-30363 GCF_003473825.1 Roseburia sp. AM16-25 | reverse complement strand
TCTATAGGACTCAACCGTTTTTGTATAGGGGTAGGTGTCACATCAATTGTAACCCTACACAGGAAAATGATATTACACTTGAGACTTCTGTAGACGGCTGGAGCGCAGAGGAAATGATGGGATTCATCAAGGAACATAGCGTTCCATGTCCTACTTGTGGTAAGCATGACTTTACAGATATTCGTCAGTTTAACCTGATGTTTAAGTCTTTCATGGGTGTAACCGAAGATGCCAAAAATACAGTATATCTTCGTCCAGAGACAGCACAGGGTATTTTTGTAAACTTTAAGAATGTACAGCGTACATCAAGAAAGAAATTACCATTTGGTATCGGTCAGGTAGGTAAATCATTCCGTAATGAAATTACACCGGGTAACTTTATTTTCCGTACCAGAGAGTTTGAGCAGATGGAACTTGAATTCTTCTGTGAGCCAGGAACAGACCTGGAATGGTTCCAGTATTGGAGAGGCTTCTGCCGCGACTGGTTACTTTCTCTTGGTATGAAAGAAGAAGAATTACGTCTGCGTGATCATGATCCGGCAGAACTTGCATTCTATTCTAAGGGAACGACAGATATCGAATTCTTATTCCCATTTGGATGGGGCGAACTCTGGGGAATCGCAGATCGTACCGATTATGATCTGACACAGCATCAGAACACATCAGGTCAGGATCTGACATACTTTGATGATACAAAGGGTGAGCGTTATGTGCCATATGTTATCGAGCCTTCTCTTGGTGCAGACCGTGTGCTTTTAGCATTCCTTTGTGCAGCATATGATGAAGAAAACATTGGAACAGAAGAGAAGCCGGATATGCGTACCGTACTTCACTTCCATCCAGCACTTGCACCAGTTAAGATTGGTGTGCTTCCACTTTCTAAGAAATTAAATGAAGGTGCAGAAAGCGTTTACGCACAGCTGGCCAAGAAGTATAACTGTGAATTTGACGACAGAGGTAACATTGGTAAGCGTTATCGTCGTCAGGATGAAATCGGAACACCATTCTGTGTTACATATGATTTCGATTCTGAGGAAGATGGTGCTGTTACCGTTCGTGACCGTGATACCATGGAGCAGGAGCGTGTTAAGATCGAAGATCTGGATGCTTACTTTGCTAAGAAATTTGAGTGGTAATTGGATTGTTCTTTCCGATATTTCCCAGCGGAAGTACCAAAGTATTTCTTGAAAATACGACAAAAATAATTATAATCATTAAAACCAACCCTGTCTGATATTTCGTGAACGGACAGGGTTGTTTCTTTTAAAAGTCGTTTGGCCTCTGCCAAACGTAATCCCCGAATGTGTTCTGCAATACCATTTTGCATATATTTATTACATGATTCATAGAGCTTATTTTTGCTAATATGAAATTCTTTTGTCAGTCTTTCGATTGACAGATCCTCCGCCAAATGTGCCAACAGAAAACAATCCAGATTTTGTACAAAATTTTGACGTTGCAGGGATACCATGTCCCGAAACAATACATAGAGAGTACATGCTTCAAGGATTCTGACCGTGGCTTGGATTTGTTCCGAACTTTTGTATACCATGTTAAAAATAGGATCCGAATCGCAAAAAGTATGAGAGGTATAGGAGTGTAGGTAGAGACGGAGGGAAGAAATGAGTTTGTCATGATCCGGGTTTTCCGTGAATTGCCCAATCATGATATAGCCAATGATTTGTCCATTGTCAATGAGTGGTGCCGTAGTTTCTAATAATCCAGCATGACAATGAAAGATTTCTAAGGTCTGTGTCTGCTGACATCGCGCAAAAGAATTTCGATTGCTTTGCATACAATTAGCATTGCCTTTTTTATAAGAGCGTATCTTGGCGCAAAAGGCGCAATGTTCCTTTGGATAAGACAGAATCTCATATCCATCCAAGTCGAAAAGGGCGATTTTGATATTCGTAAGTAAATAAAAATTTTTCATAAGATCTAACAAAGCATCCTTGTTAAGATTTAAAGTCAACATATCCATTTATAGCATTTCTCCAAAACAAATTTACAGTTTTTAAGTACATCATACACTATTTCTTTTTAATGTCAAAGTCTATGATGCAGTATATAAATATGGATAAAGGAGTGATGGAAATGTTAGTAACGTTAAAGGAAATCTTGGAAATTGCAGAGAAGAAAAAGATTGCGATTGGATCATTTAATGCTTCCGGGCTAGAAGCGATTGAAGCAGAACTGGCTGCAGCAGAAGAATTGCAACTTCCAATTATTATCCAGTTTGCACAGTGCCATGAACCATGGGTACCATTGGATACGATAGGACCAATTATGGTACATATGGCAAAAAGGGCAAGCATACCGGTTTGTGTACATTTAGATCATGGAGAAACACTGGAATATCTGGCAAAGGCACTTGAAATTGGTTTTACCGGTATTATGTATGATGGGTCTGTCCTCTCATATGAAGAAAATCTTGCGAATACAAAAAAGGCAGTTGCAATGGCAAGAAAATATGGGGCTGGCGTAGAAGCAGAACTTGGCTCTATGGGAAGGAGGGAGTCGGGAAGTGGAGACCATAGTGGTGAAGAAGATGAAACTAAAATTTATACAGACTCGGAACAGGCTTCTTCCTTTGTGACGGAGACAGGAATCGATGCGCTGGCATGTTCTTTTGGTACGACCCATGGTATTTATCTATGTGAGCCAAGATTGGATTTTGATGTGGTCAGAAATGTTAGAAGAAAGTGTGGTAATATTCCCATCGTTATGCACGGTGGTTCGGGAGTTAGCACAGAAGATTATCATAAGGCAGTAGAAGCCGGTGTAAGAAAGATTAATTATTTTACTTATATGGACAAGGCAGGTGGAAACGCTGTTGCAGATTATCTTGCTAAGCAGGAGAAAAAGGAACCCATCTTTTTTTCATCTATGTACATGGTGGCAAGAGAAGCAATGAAAGAAAATGTACAGAGTGCTATGCAGACGTTTGCATTAGTAAAATAGCCGTTGGATAGAAAATAGAGATTAGGAAAGGACGGAAAGAAAAATGAATAAGAAAATGACATTTGCACTTGCTTTTTGTAATAGGGGATTTATGCCGGGAGAACTGATTTACGGTGCAAGAGAGGATATGATCCAGGCAGTGACAGAAGCAGGATATGATTATATAGCGATGGATGCAGAGCTGACGAGATATGGTGGAATTGAAACCAGAGAGGAGGGTGCTATGTATGCAAAGTGGCTAAAAAAACATGAGGGAGAGTATGATGGTGTCATCTTTTCTATGCCAATTTTTGCAGACGAGAATGGTGCGATTACAGCTCTGCAGGATGCAGGCGTTCCAATTTTGATGCAGGCATATCCGGATGAAATAGGGAAAATGGATTTTGCACATCGACGTGATGCTTTTTGTGGTAAGTTTTCTGTGACAGATGTTTTTACGCAGTATCAGGTGCCATTTACAGTGCTAAAGCCTCATGTTGTGCATCCATTGTCACCAAAGTTTCAAGAAAATCTGCGGGATTTTGCAGCTATTTGTCGCGTTGTCAATGGCATGAAACGTTTTACTATTGGTTGCATAGGTGCTCGAACAACTGCTTTTAAGACGACGAGGTTTGATGAAGTGGGGTTACAGAAGAATGGTATTACGGTGGAATCGTTCGATCTGTCAGAATTAATCTTTAAAGTAAATGCACTGTCTGATCAGGACGATGCTGTTTTGACGAAAAAAGCACATTTGATGCAGTACGCAGATTTTAGTGGTGTTCCGGAGAAAAACAGGAACATTTTGGCAAAGATTTCTGTTGTCATTGACTCGTATATTGAATGCTATCATCTGGATGCGCTGGCCATTCGTTGTTGGAACGAAATGGAAACAATCCTTCGTGTGTGCCCTTGTGTTCTGTTATCGGAATTGAACGACAGAGGTATTGTGACTTCTTGCGAGATTGATCTGACGTCCGCCATTTCTATGCGTGCTATGGCATTGGCAAGTGAAGAACCAACTGCAGTTCTAGATTGGAATAATAATTATGGGGATGATGAAAATAAAGTGATTTTATTCCATTGCGGATCGACAGCGCAGGGGCTTATGACAGAAAAGGGTAAGGTCACAGAGCATAAAATGTTCGCAAAGGAGGATCCGGGTTCTGGCTGGGGAACGAATGAAGGAAGAATCCGCCCAATGAAGACAACAATTTCAAATTGTCTGACAGTGGATGGTAAGATTGTGATTTATGCCAGTGAAGCAGAGTTTACGGATGATCCAATTGAAGATGCGTATTTTGGCTGTGCAGGTGTGTGTAAAATGGAAAATATGCAGGACAAGATGATACGACTTGCAAGGGGAGGTTTCAAACATCATACTTGCGTTGGTGTTGGACATATGAAAGAAATTTTAAAAGAAGCATTTACGACGTATTTAGGCTATGAGTGGGTAGATATTGATGCATAAAAGTACTTGGCGAGGTGAAGAAGATGAAAATTGCTGGACTTGATATTGGCACAACCGGATGTAAATGTACGGTTTTTGATGAAAGGGGCAAGTATCTGGATCATGCTTATCAGGATTACCCGGTAAAGCGAAGTATGTCAGGCCATGAAATTGATATGTGGGTACTTCGGGATGCAGTTTTACATGTCGTTTCTGAGATGGCATTCAGATATCCGGATATTATGGGTCTGGGGGTGACATCTTTTGGAGAAACGTTTGTACTGACAGATGAAAAAGGAAATCCTTTGGATGTCGCTATGCTCTATACAGACCCAAGAGGGAAAGAAGAGTGTCAGGAACTGATAGAAAAGCTAGGAGATATGCACATTGCTGAAATTACAGGATTACGTCCTCATGAGATGTATGGTATCTGTAAACTGATGTGGATGAAAAAGCATAAGCCAGAGATTTATCATGCTGCCAAGCATATGTTTCAGGTGGAAGATTTTATTGTCTTTGTGTTAAGCGGCGTGGCGCAGATTGACTATTCGCTTGCAACTCGTTCTATGGTATTAGATGTGACTCATCTTAGTTGGAGTGATGAGATTATACGTGCAGCAGATGTAGATAAAAAACTATTTTCCAAGGTTGTGCCGACAGGAACACCAGCAGGAAAAATAAAAAAGCAGATGGCAGAACGAACAGGTTTGTGCGAAAATACGATAATTGTGTCAGTGTCGCAGGATCAGGTGGCAGCAGCAATCGGTGCCGGAGCGTTTACCTCAGATGTTGCGGTGGACGGTGCAGGAACGGTGGAATGTATGACACCTATTTTTGATACCAGACCAGATATAAAAGAATTGTACAAGGGATATTTTGCGACAGTTCCGTATGTCGTTCCTGGTAAGTATGTGACTTATGCATTTTCATATACAGGGGGAGCCTTGACACAATGGTGTACAAAAACCTTGGCAAAGCAGGAAATCATAGAGGCAAAAGAACAGAATAAAACAGTAAATCTGTTATTGGAAGAAAAATATGCCGCCAAAATGAAAAAAATGGGATTTGCAGAGGATGAACCAAGTGGTCTTTTAGTGTTGCCCCATTTTGCAGGGGCGGCCACACCCTATATGGATACCGGTTCCAAGGGGGCTGTGATAGGGTTGACTACCGATACGACTGTGGAAGAGATTTATATGGGATGTCTGGAAGGCGTTTGTTATGAGATGTTCCAAACCTATCAATATTTGAAAACAACAGGTATTTGTTATAAAAGGTTTCATGCAACAGGCGGAGGCGCGCATTCAGCTGTCTGGATGCAGATGAAGGCAGATGTATTAAATGTTCCTTTTGTGGCACTTAACACGGTAGATGCTGGAACCGTGGGCTGCGCCATGATGACGGGGATTGCCATAGGAATATTTCGTGACTTGGAGGATGCAGCACAGCATATGGTAGAAAAAACAAAGACTTATGAACCACGAAAGGAACAGCATGAAAAATACATGGCACATTTTGCAAGATATGAAAAATTGTATGATGCTATCCGACCGTTGGTATAAATGCATGGTGTGAAGAAGAGGAGGAGAGAATAATGAATCCATATATAGGTCATAGAAGTCAGGTCTGTGGTGTAGAAGAGCATCGGCTTGTTGGAGCAAAAGGTGATGGTATGCGCCTTTATGAAGCATACAATGGAAAAGGAATAGAATTGACGGTGTCTCCTGATCGTGGTGGAGATATTACGAGATTACGTTTTCGGGGCATACAGATGAATTATATGAGTCCTTGTGGCTATGTAGCCCCAGCCTACTATGATGCTATAGGAGATCACTGGCTTCAATCTTTTACAGCAGGATTTTTGACAACATGTGGATTGCAGGGTGTAGGTACTCCCTGTTGTGATGAAGGAGAAGAAATTCCTTTGCATGGAAGTATTGCAAATCAACCCTGCGCGCAGTCTTATGTGACAGAGAATGAAGAAGAAATTTGTTTGCATCTGGTGACATACGACGAAACAATCTTTGGCAGAAAACTAGCATTAAGAAGGGAAATTTGTTTGTCTAAGACAGAGAATACATTTACAATTTCTGATGAAATTGAAAATACAGGGGATCAGGAAATACCATTTGAAATATTATATCATATGAATATGGGATACCCGCTATTGGATGAAGACAGTGAACTGGTAATTCCTTCGGTAGAAGTAAGACCAAGAAATGAACATGCAAAAGATGATATCGAACATTGGATGCAGATGGAAAAGCCAACAGCAGGCTATCAGGAACGCTGTTACTATCACCGGTTTGCAGATGCGCGTGGAATGGCAACCATTTATCAACCGAAACTGAAAACAAGACTTAGTATATCTTTTGATGCAAATGAACTGGATGGTTTTGTGGAATGGAAAATGATGGGGGTACGGGATTACGTGCTGGGTTTAGAATGCGGAAATTGTTATCCTGATGGAAGAGATGTTATGCGTAATACAGGTATGTTAAAGTTTATAAAGCCGGGTGAAAAAAAGAGATATCAGGTAAAAGTGACACTTGAATAGAAGAAGATAAGGGAGATCCGTTTGATAGGATTCTCCCTTATTTTTTTGGAGAAATTTTTTCTATAGGAGAAGTGGAAAAATCTCTACGATATTCTGTAGGTGTTTTGCCGGTGGAAGCTTTGAATATTTCGGTAAAATGACTAGGGGAGGAAAAAGCAAGATAGGATGCGATTTCGGTGATACGATAGTCTGAGTAACGAAGTAGGTTTCTGGCACGATGAATGCGTTCTTCGGTAATGTATTGGTTTAAAGTAATTCCCTCTGCATGGTGAAAGGTACGAGACAGATGCCCGGAGGTAACCCCGAGATAGGAGGCAATATCTGTTAATTTTATGTCGCCATGTAGGTGCTGATAAATATATTCTTTGGTGGCTTTGACTAACGGATGATATTGTCTTTCCCGGTATTGCTTCATTAAATCACTGATTTTAGCAAGACCGGCATAGGCGCATTGTAATAATTCAGGATAGGAATTGGTTTCTTCACACATGAGAATACATACATCTGCAGCAGTAAGTACAAGTTCATTATCAACCAGACGATCTCGGGCTGCCCAATTGGAAACAGCTGTTATGAGGCCTATAAATAGGTTTTTCTTGGAACGAAGATCGTTGACAGCCAATCTGCCTGGATGATAATCAACTGTGACAGTGCTTAAGGCATCAATCATACTATCAATATCATTTTCTTTTAGACAATCGTAGATCCAGTTTCCCCATTCTACACTATTATGAAGATAACTATGTTCTTGTCGTTCAAAAACCAAAGCTTCGTATCTTTTCTCAAAAGAAGCCTGATATTGATTTAAATAGGTTTTGCTAAGGGTGATTTTCTCTCTTTCCATTGTATTACTCCGTGTATTCACTAAAAATCTTTGTATAATGTGAAAAAAATTATATTTATATCAATTATATGATATTGAAAAGGTGTTTTTCAAGACATAATGAGATTAGAATAAATAATTCATTGGACAATGAAAGTGTATTGGAGGAAAACTATGGGAACTAAGTTAAAAGATATGGCATCTGTGGAAATGATACTGAATGAGATGTCATTGGTCGAGAAAGCAAGTCTGGTGATAGGAGGATCGCCGATGAGTTCCATGGCAATGGAAAAGTATGGAATTCCTAGTATATGGACGAGTGACTGTTGTAATGGCTTAAATATTTTTCAGTATACAGTAGAAAAGACATATCGTGCGCTGGAGGCTGCAAAGAAGGAAAAAGGAGAGAAATTTGATAGAGAGTCGTTTGGCACGATGGGCGGACTATTGGTCACGGTAAACGAAATGCAAAAAAAGGCAAAAGAAGAGGCAGCAGCTGGTATAGAGAGACAAAAGACGCATGACGTTATCAGTTATCCTACAGGAATTTCCCAGGCAAGCACCTGGAATCCGCACGTGGCAAATATATGTGCAAAAACAGTAGCAAAAGAATTTGTTAAATATGGCGTGGATTTGATTTTGTCTCCAAATATTAATATTCATAGGGATCCGTTATGTGGTCGCCTTACAGAAAGTTATTCGGAAGATCCATATTTGGTCAGCCGTATAGCCGAGGCAGTTGTCTGTGGTTTACAGGATGAGGGTGTTATTGCTGATCCAAAACATTTTGCAGCAAACTCACAGGAAAAGGATCGATTGAAGATTAATGAAAAGATTCCTATGCGGGCACTTCGTGAGATTTATCTGCCAGGATTTAAAGCATGTATTGACGCCGGAGCGCTTACTGTTATGAGTGCATATAATAAGATCAATGATGAATCCTGCGCAATGAATAAGTGGCTTCTTACAGATGTTTTAAAAGATGAGTGGAAATTTAAAGGGTGTGTAATTTCTGATTGGGGCGCTTCTTATGAACAGGTTCCTGCACTCGCTGCGGGAACAGATCTTACTATGCCAGGACCTCGTGGTATTCAGTGCATTTTGGATGCGATTGCTGATGGAAGTTTGTCAGAAGAAGTCTTAAATGATTCTTGTCGTCGCATCATGTATGTGATTTTAAAGAGTGGCATGCTTGAGAGGAAAGAGGTGTCATTTGATTTAGAAGAAGCAAAGAAAATTGTGGAAAATGCAGCCAGAGAAGCAATGATTCTGCTTAAGAATGACGGGACACTTCCGGTTCAATCAGAGCAGACAAAGATTTGTTTTTATGGAAAGCGGGCAAAACAATTTGCAGCTAATTCAGAAGGAAGCGGCAAGGTACCTTCCAGTTTCATTAGCAATCCGTATGACCGGGCAGTGGAAATATTAGGAAGCGAAAATGTGTCATATCAAACACCATCAGAAGATACAACTTTATATGTTGCTGTTGTAGGAGCAGACGGACAGGAAGGGGCAGACCGATTAACAATGGATATGGATGTAGAGGATCAGGAGGCTCTGCAAAATGCTATCAAAGCAGCAAAAGAGCATAATAGAAAACTGGTTCTGGTCTGCAACTCGTCAGGACCGATTACACTTACGGAATATGTGCAGGACTGTAATGCAATTCTGTGCCCATATTTTGCAGGACAGGCAGGAGGAAAGGTTGTGACAGATGCCATTTTTGGATTGTACAATCCATCTGGAAAACTGACGGATACCTGGCCAAAAGCATATTGTGATACACCGTCATACAAGAACTATGGTGGGGAGAACAAGGAAGTCTGGTATGGAGAAGGCATCTATGTAGGATATCGATGGTATGATGCCAGAAAGATTGAACCGCTCTTCCCATTTGGTTACGGACTTTCATATACAAGTTTTGCATTTTCTGATTTGCAGGTAGAAGATACGGACGTGGAAAAAGAAGATATTATGGTAAAGGTTTCTGTAGAAAATACCGGTAATATGGCGGGAGCAGAAGTCGTGCAATTATATGTGGCCTCTCCAAAATCATCCTTTGACAAACCGGAAAAAGAATTAAAAGGATTCCAAAAAGTATATCTGCAGCCAGGAGAAAAAACTGAAGTTACGCTGACAGTGTCAAAGGAGGATCTTGCACATTATCACACTGCTTTGGAAGAGTTTGTGACAGAATCTGGAACCTATAGAATTCTAGTTGGAAATTCGTCCAGAGATATTGTTTTATCGAAGGAAATCCAAGTGATTTGCCATGATCCTTTTGGCTGGAATGTGATTACCGGAATCGGAAAACTGGTATCTAATCCAAAGGCTGTAGAAATCATGAACCAAGCAATCGGAGATGATATTAATCTTGTGGCAGCAGTTCCAATCCAGTATGCACCGGACTATACATTAAAGGAATTATGGGAGACAGAAAGTTCGGCAGTTTCAACGCTTTTTAGCAAACAAGGTAAGACAGCAGAAGAGAAAAAGCAGGCGTGGGATTATATAGTAAAAGAATTTAAGAAACTATGATGGTAAAAGGAGGTTTCACTATGGCGAAAAATAAACAAGAAAAACCTTATGGTGTGACAAGTGGAGGGGAAAAACTGGCGTACGCATTGGGTGATCTGGGATCAAATTTTGTATGGACTTTTTGCTCTTCCTGGCTGACTTTATACTATACAGACAGTGTTTTATTAGCTGCGGGTATGGTAGGAACAATGATGTTAATCTTACGTTTATTTGATGGCGTTAGCGACATCCTATTTGGGATTATGATAGAAAAGACTCATACGAAAATGGGGAAAGCAAGACCATGGTTTGGTGCAAGTATTATCCCTTTGGTTGTAACCCAGTTATTGGTCTATAATGTGCCTTCACAGGCGTCTTTAGGTGCAAAAACAGTATGGGTTATCGTGACATATTTCCTTTTGACAGTTGTTTTTTATACAATCAATAATCTGAGTTATCATGCTATGTTATCCCGTTTTAGTTTGGATCCGGATGACAGATCTAAAGTTAGTTCTGTGAGAGGCATATTTGCCTTTCTTGCAGGATTGCTCTTATCAATTATGACACCGGCCATCTTAAATGGAAATGGTGGGTCTAAGGTGCAGGCGGCATGGACAAAAACGGCATTAATTTTCTCTATTCTCTGTTTGATTTTGCAGGCAATTACGTTCTTTACCGTAAAAGAAAAGAGAAATGTTGGCGAAGATAACACAACAGAAATGCCACATGGTGATATTAAGGTAGGTCTCAAGGCGTTGCTTCACACAAAGTATTTTTATATTTCTATTATTGTTTTTGTATGTACTTATATTTTAAATGGACTGGTTTTGGCAGCACACGTTTATTTTACAAGAGATGTACTTGGTAACGCAGATTTCTACAGTATTGTTGCGATTGTCAGTGTTGTGTCTACTATCATAGGAATTGCTATTGCTCCGAAAATGTTTGTAAAACTTACGAAACGTAGAACATTGATGTTTGGTTCCGTTATTTATATTATAGGTTGTGTTGTTGGATTACTTGGTGCACGAAATCTGCCGCTCGTATTATTAGCTACAGCGATTACCGGCCTTGGTCTGGCACCTTATGTTACTGGAATCTTTACCTTTGCACCGGATATTGTTGATTTGTTGGAAGTACAGACAGGGGAAAGATTTGAAGGAATGGTTACTGCTGTCAATAGCGTCGGTGTCAAAGTCGGAACGGGACTGGCATCTGCTTTTCTTGGATGGGGACTTGCCATAGGTCAATATAATGGAGCCCTTGATGTACAGCCGGCATCGGTTGCAACTGCAGAAACGGCATTGATTTATGGTCTTCCAATTCTGATGTGTATCATTTGCATCGTGGCAATGGCATTCTGGGATATTCAAAAAGTATTACATCAGGAACACTAGGAAGATTTTTATAAATATTTGCGATATTGGGTGGGAGTCATTCCCACCCGTTTTTTAAACAGATTCGTAAAGTTGTTTATATCATGTATACCAATCTCGTGAGCTATGGCATAGACAGGGAGAGTGGTGTTCTTTAAAAGCGATTTGGCCCGTTCTGTGCGCAGGGAGATAATGTACTCATTTGGTGAATATCCGGTATGTTTTTTGAATTCTCTGGAAAGGTAAAATTTGCTTGTGTTGGCAAATGCCGCAAGAGAGTCCAGTGTTAGCGGCTGTGCAAAATTACTTTCGATATATTTGATGAGATAACGAATATTGTCAGGTGTATCATGTAAAACATTGTTGGCGTGTGAGAGAATTAACAGGTGGTTTAGCAATTGATCGATACAGGATGAGGCTTGCCAGTCGCGATAGTATTGGGGGTCTTGATAGGTCTTGAGAAGCTTATGGATATCCTGATGTAGTTGACCATTAAGCTCTTCATGAAAAATTGGCTCATAATGTTCCTGAAACATTTCATAGAAAGCTGGTAACAGAATACCGTTTATGTGCAGTATGCCAGTATCCCAATGGTTTCCCTCAACCTTATAAAGATGGTAGTTCATGCAATTGATAAAGAAACCGTCACCGGATTTTAACGGATAGGTTTTGCCTTCGTATGTAAGGGAACCGCTACCGTCATAGGTATAAAGCAATAAAAATGAGTCAAAACCGGAACGTTCTGTAAAGGAGCCAAACTGATAGTGAAAGATATCAAAATCTTGTATATAAAAGAGATTCTGTCTGGCAAAATCGGAAATGGGTGGGCGCTGGAAAGCATCTACACTTCCGGAAATACAAAAATTGGTGTTGCGCACGGCAGCTTGATTTACTTCTGCAGTCAGACAAGTCGTATCAATATGTTTGGAGGACAAGCGTCCTTGGGATACTGTAGTCAAAAAATGAATGTCAGGGAACAGATTTTCCATGTGAATGCCTCCTTTAAATGTTTTTTATTATCATAACAGATAGATTGAAAAAAGCAAGATAATATGATAAGACAACAAGATGACATGAGATGAACAAGTTTTGGAGAAGTAAGATAAGTATAGAAAAATACAAGAGTCTGGTATCGCATAGCAATGTGGAGAAGGTAAATGATGCCAGACAGAATGGAGAGAACAATATGAAAAGAAAAGAACGTGACATGTCGTCAAATGCAAAAATTGACATGGGAGAAAAACTGGCCTATGGATTTGGTGGCTCTTTTGGAGCCAGTGCCATTAATTTTTTTACGGCTGGTTTTATTTTGATTTTTTATACAGAGATTATGAAAGTTGACCCACTTTTGGCATCTTCTGTTATTGGTATATCCAAATTGCTGGATGGTCTGTCTGACCTTGTGGCAGGACGAATCCTGGATAATACCCATCATAAAATGGGTAAGGCCAGAATATGGCTGCTTCGAATGATACCATTTACTATTGTATCTGTTTTCTCAATGTATCTGATGCCAATGAACATGGGAAAAGCAGCTCAGGCAGTATATATGTTTATTACATATAATCTGGCATCAACTGTCTGCTATACGATGGTGTATGTGGCTTATATGACGCTTAACGGTCTGATCACAACAGATCAGAAGACGAGAGGTATGAATGCAGGATTGCAGATGATGGGAGCCGTACTCCTATCTGTTCTTGGTAATGCGACGATTATTACCCTTTTACATAAGTTTAGCGGGGACGTTCAGCATTCTGCCTACGGTGATCGTCGCGGATGGCTCATGGTTGTTCTGATCTATATGATTATTTATGTTATTAGCGAACTGATCCTGATCTACGGCACCAGAGAACGTGTGAAGGAAAATACCGGGGTAATGGAAACACAGGAAGAGATGACAGAGGATGAGAAAAAGAAGGCGCATGAAAAATCCTTAAATGTTCCATTCCTTCTGACGATGAAAGCCCTTTTTACCAACAAGTACTGGATTATCAATCTGGTGTGTGGACTCGTAATCAGCTTTTTGATGGGTCTGGAATCTACGGTTGCATCTTTGATTTGTACCTATGTGTTAAAGGATGTGGCCTTCTATCAGGTGTCTGCTTCTGTTAATGCTGTTGCCATGTTGCTTTCCATGCTGCTTGGCTTTGTTCTGCTTCGTAAAATGGGCAAGAGAAACGCAGTTTTACTGGGGCTCGTTATCCGCGTTGGTGGAGGACTGGTTATGGCAGTTAATATCAGCAAGATGACAATTCTGCTTGGCGGCGTCATGGCAGGTATTGGTTATGGTATTGCCGGTTGTGCATTTGCATCTGTCATTCAGGATACGTTGACATATGGCGAGTGGAAAAATGGTTTTAGTATGATTGGTATGGGAAATGCAGCCAATTCGTTCTGCAACAAAGTGGGAAATAGTCTGGGTACGATTGTCATGGGCGCTATTATGTCAGCTACTGGATATGTGGCTGGACTTGCCGTGCAGCCTGCCAGTGCTATCATGGGATTTAAGGCGATTTATATTTATATTCCGATTATCTTGGAATTCGTAGCTATTATTGCAGTTACCCGATATGATTTGGACAAATTCTATGATGATATTCAAAAGGATCTGGAAGAAGGAAAGTATGCACCGGGTGTGACATCATATTTTGAAAAGAAAGCACAGGGAGAAGATGAATAATCATGCTGGAAAAAGATAAAATCCAATTTTTTGACACATCAACATTGAAAAACACAGAAGGCATAGAAAAGAGGGCAGAGGTATCCTACATCAGAAAGGAATTAGAATGTAGATTTCCAGACGAAGTTTTTAACCGGATTCAGGTGTCTTTTAATGATACCGGCAGATATCAGGCAAAGGTAAGCCTGATTGAGAAGTTTTTTGGTGGAGGTAAGCCAATTGAGAATCTGCCGCCTTATTACGAGGTGGAACTCTTTCATAAGACGGGTGATTATGAAGAACAGCTTATCGTCTGGAGCCCTTTGGCCTGGAATGACCGCTTTGCTGGTACCGCCGGTGGTGGAACCGGTATAGGTGGCAGGGGGTACCTGACCAGACCCAATAATACCCAGAGAGGCTGGACCGTACCATTTGCTGTCATGAATGGATTTTCAGCTGCCACCATGTATGCAGGAAATATCGAAGGCTGGAATGACCACACGATTGATTCTAAGACAGGTGAATTGCAACAGGATTTATATGAAAACTGGCGTTTGCGCAGTACACATAACATGACAATGTTTGGAAAAGCCGTGACAGAGATTTTACACGACCGTCCTATACGCTATTCTTATATGAATGGTGGTTCTGGCGGTGGCAGACAGTGTCTGATGGAGGTGCAGAATTATCCGGAGGATTATGATGGCGTGTGGGCATCCTGTCCGGCAATTAACTGGCATAAGTTTCTGATGGGTGGTTATTGGCCGGAAGTTGTGATGCAGGAACAGAACCATTTTCTGAATGCAAAAAAGAATCAGTTCTTTTTGGAGGCGGTCTGGAATGAAAATGGTGGACGGGACAAGTATTTTCATCTGGATACATGCAAGGAATTTGATCCATACAGGTATGTGGGAACGAAGACAAAAGGTGGTATCATTACGGACAAGGATGCCGCGGTTATGAAAGACATTCTGGATGGACCGCGAAGGGCAAATGGAGAACAGATGTGGTATGGATTCCGCCCGGGTGTACAGAACTGGCAATGTGTAATTCCAATAGGCACCTATTACTATCCACTTTTTGGACATCGGATTAAGCCGTTTGCATTAGGACCGATTTATATACGATGGATTACAAATCATCCGAAAGACAATTTTAAACAAATGACAAGACAACAATATGAAACTTTATATGATACAGGATTGGAAAAGTTTTCTGACAATCTGGGCGATAATCCGGCTATTGATGCATTTGTTGAACGTGGAGGAAAACTGATGATAGATCATGGTATAGATGATCCTCTGATTCCGGTAGATGGCACATTAGATTATCTGCAGAAAGTTAAGGAGCATTTTGGTGGTTGGAAAGCTTTGGACAAGTTCCTGCGTGTTTACATCACGCCGGGGGATAATCATGGGAACTGTCAGGGGAATGGTCCTGGTCTGACAGAGTCGGATGGTATGCGTGCTTTGATGGCATGGGTAGAAGATGGGTGTGTACCCGAAGAAATGCGAAAGGTTCGCGTAGACAGGAAAACAGGTGAGACTTTGGAAGAAGGGATGGAAGCTCCTTTTCGTTTGGAGGATGAATAAATGGGAGAATTTATACCGGGTGGTGTGTGGCTCGATACCAATGGCAAACGTATCCAGGCACATGGAGGTTCTGTGATTTGCCTGAAACATGTTTATTATTGGTACGGGGAGAACAAGGAAAAAACGGACGGAAAAAATGGTATCTGGCATTGGGGGGTAAGGTGTTATAAATCCTCTGACTTATATAATTGGGAGGACTGTGGCATCATTATTCCGCCAGATACGGAAAATCCGGAGTCTCCCCTATATCCTGAAAATTGCATGGACAGACCGCATATCATTTACAATCAAAAAAGAAAAAAATTTATCTGTTGGCTCAAAATCATGGAAAAGGATGGAAGTCAGAGTGAAACAATCTTGGAAGCAGACGATATATTAGGTCCTTATCAGATTATTCATACGGGATTACGTCCTTTGGGAATGAGTGCGGGCGACTTTGATCTGGCTGTGGCAGAGGATGGAAAGGCATACTATTATTTTGAAAGGGTTCATAGTGAACTGATCTGCGCAGATTTAACAGAGGATTATACGAATGTGACGGGGTATTACAGTACCCATTTTCCGAGACTATATCCGCCTTTTGTAAGAGAGGCACCAGCGCACTTTATGCGAAATGGAAAGCATTACCTGATTACTTCGGGAACGACGGGCTATTATCCGAATCCATCCGAGGTGGCAGTGGCAGATACCTGGCATGGTCCATATAGAGAACTGGGACTTATTCACAGACAGGATGAGAGTAAGACTTCTTTTCATTCCCAAATTTCATCCGTATTCAAGGTGGAAGGAAAAAAGGATTTGTATATTGCGTGTGCTGATCGCTGGCTGCCGGAACATATGGATCGGAAATATGAAAACTACAGTCGGATTTTTGAACTTTTGTTTTCGGGGCGTAGGGATGAAATCAGTCCAGATATGATGGGAGAGGCAGTGATAGAGAATACAGCAATCGCAGATTATGTCTGGCTTCCCATTTTTTTCGATGGAGACAGACCGTACATAAAATGGATGGATACGTGGTCATTGGATGATTTTGCATAGTGTGGGAGGTACAACTATGAACAGACTACAAGAGACAAGGGCAAATAGGATTTTTGTAGGCATATTGTGTTTATATAGCGCCGGAGGATTATTTACCGCAATTGTACGTGCCATAAAAGGTGAAACAATTTTTGGAATATTCAGTATATGCAGCGTCGTTGCTTTATTGTTGGTTATTGTGACAGCAAATCTGGAAAAAGGAAAAAAGCTTTTTCTACCGGTATCGGTTGTTGCATATGCTTTGATCTATTTTGTGGGATTAAATATCAGTGGCGTACGTGAACTGCCTACAGCTGTTGTAGTTGTGATGGTATCTATGCTATATCAGAATCGTAAATTTGTGGGAGCTATGAACATAGTATATCTTATTGATTCCATTTTTTATGTGCAGTTTGTGGCAAAAGGAGGAGCAAAAGAGGCATCCATCTCCATGGTTTTTACACCATTGCTTATGTGCCTTATTTTTGCACAGTTGACAATCTGGTGCCTGGTAAAGCAGAACACAGAAAACATGTGTGAGATTGCTGAGGCCGCACGCCATGATCAGGACAGGGCAAGAAAACTCAAAAATGAGGCAAAGGGAGTTGTCCAGGAAGTGAATACCCTGAAAGAAAATCTGCAGAATGTAAAGGAAGCAACTTCTATTTCTGACGAGAATATGAAGAGTATTGGCGAAGGGAATGAAGTAACGGTAGGTGCTGCGACAAGACTAACAGAGATGGCTGGAGAAATACAGGAAGTGATTGTACATACAAACGATACGGTCTCTACGGCGGATACCTATATTGACCAGTTAGCAAAAGCTTTTGATAAAAACGCAGGTGTACTGACGCGGATTGTGGATCAGGAGAAGCAGTCTATGCAGACTGGTGAAAATATGAAAAAAGCATCTGCACAGTTAAAAGACAAAACGGAGGAGGTTCGTACGATTACTGATACGATATTCAATATTTCCTCGCGGACAAATCTTTTAGCCCTAAATGCATCCATTGAGGCAGCACGGGCAGGTGAGGTTGGCAAAGGGTTTGCAGTGGTGGCAGAAGAGATTCGTAAGCTGGCAGAACAGACAAAAAAAGCTACAGAAAACATTTCTAATCTTTTGAATGAATTGTGTGATGGAACGGATATCGTTCATACACAGATAACGGATAATAATAATGTGACAAATCAGCAGAGTGCATCTATTCTTGTCATGGTAGAGGATTTTGATGAATTGCAAAAGGAATTTAATCAGTTCCGCAGCAGTATGGACAAGATACGTGAGCAGATGGATTATATGGATAAGATGAATTATAGCATTTCCAGTCAATCGACGGATTTGTCAGCATGCAGTGAGGAAGTATCTGCTTCTGTATCTGAAGCAGAAAACAATAATGTGCATATTGATGAATGCATACAGACGGTACAGGAACAATTAGATAAGATAACAGAACTTGTTATCCATATGGCAGGATAACAAGTGTAGAAAAATAACAAACAAGCGCCCGGCTTTAGACCGGACGCTTGTTTTTGTTATGTAGCATGAAGTGTTTTATCTATGAAGATAGCTATTGGCATACTGATACGTGGTATTCCAGAATTGATCCATTACAGCACTATCAAACTCGCAGGTATGATTGGAACGAGGCATATACAGGTAGGCATAATCTATGCCGTTGGATGCTAATGCATCGTTCATATGTGCACCATGTATATTGCCGACGATGATATCTTCATCTGCATATACCATGATGGTAGGTACTGCCTGTGGCGAAATATAAGAGATTGGTGAAATCTCTGCCAGTGCAGATTTTCTTTCTGCATCAGACATGTTTTGATAATTTGGAATTAGTTTCTGCGCAAATGCGTTAAAAGTCAATGATGAAGACATCACGCCCGGAGCAAAGGCCTCTGGACATAAGTCGGCTGGACCGACCTGCTCAAATACCAGATTAACAGGTACACAGGCACTATTGGTACGGCTATAAGCGTATAGAAGAGCCAAGTGCCCACCGGCAGAATAACCGGAAGTAGCTACGGAATCAATGGTATAACCGAGTTCGGCTGCCTGTGCAACAATGGTGTTGATGCAGTTCTGCATATCATCCATGATGTCATTCATACTGGTTGCTGCATTGCGTTCTGCTTCAAAGAGACGGTAATCAATATCTGCAGTGATATAACCCTGACGTGTCATTTTGCCACAGGCATAGTCCATGGATTCTTTATTACCACTAATCCAGCTTCCTCCATGGGTGTAGAGGATAAGTGAAACTGGCCGATTCTTTGGCGCATTTTTTGGAATGAATAAATTATAGGTGTTTCTGGTATCACGGCTAGTGTCATAGACCTGATTGCGTAATACGATTGCCTCATCTTCCGTTGGCGCAGGTTCATTTTGTCTTGATGCAGCTGCAAAAGCATTGTACAATGTCAGGTCATCACCGGACAGATCAGAAGGGTTACCATCAGACATGAGCTTGAATCCATCCAGTTTATACCATTTTCCACCACCGTTGACGGAGTCATAAATCCAGTAGTAGGTAGAAAGCCCATCTAAGTTCAATTGATTGTTGGAAGCGTTGAGTCCTAGAATGAGACGGGAAAAATCAGTGGTTGGATTAGTAGTGTAGTCAGGACAAACAATTGGCACATTGGTTGTGACACCATTCATGTACATAAGTTCGGCTTCAGCCTCTAAGTTCCATTTTTCAAACCATGGTCTCAAACTGGAACGAGCTGCTCTTACGGCAGAACCGGAAGTGATGGTCAGTGCATCCGAGCTGATGATAACAGAACCACATTTGATGGCTAGTACCGGGATATAGATACTACCTTTGATGTCAGACTCCGGTCCGACTGTCTGTTGGTAAACACCATATTCATGACGGTAGAAATGTCCACCTGCTTCTACGATGATTCGTCCTTTGACAATGATATCTCCCCAGCCTTGCAAGGCTCCACCATCATGGATGGTCACGGTTACATTTTCAGGAATCGTCAGGCACTTTCCCCAATTTACAACGCAGGTTCCGTAGATGTCTGTATCTTCGGACCAGGTCGTGTTACGTCTGATGGTTGTTGTATTAGTGACTTCCTGTGCATTTACGCAGGTTCCGAATGTCATGAATACCATGACAGCAGCAAATAGGATGCTGCATAGTTGTTTTCTTCTCCTTTTCATGAAAACCCCTTTCTAAAATAGTAATTATATGGTTACTCTGTGATTATAGTGGCGGAAATATGAGGACGAGCCATAGAAAATTGCTGTTCTGTCATAGAATGTTGCGCTTTTTTGAGCCTGATGAGATTGCGCAACATTCTATGAAATTAGGGCAAGAAAGGGAGAAACCGTCCCAAAAAGAGTAGTTAAAATAAAAAGGATCAGGGATGTGGGAGTGGCTTGGAGGCGGTGAGATAGAACGTTATGAAGAAAAAATTAAAAGGTGTGGACATTTTGTATATGGTTTTGCTAGGACTATGTGTGATTATGGTAGGAATCGTCATTGGCAAAACCCGATTATATGATATGTGGAATGAGGAGCTGATTTGCAACATTCTGCACCTGCAGCAAGAGGAACAAATAGCAGAAGACAGACACATGATGGAAAAAATACAAACGAAGATTCTTTATTATACATTGCCACAGTTGCCGGATGACCGTATGTCATTGTATGGTTATGTGCGCAATGCTAACGTCACCATTTATAAAGATTATCACATCATATATCAATCTCCGAAAATTGAAGAAGAGGATGGATGGTATTTCTCGGACACAGGAGATTACATGATATCTGTTCCTCTCAAGCAAACAGATGGAGGGAAAAAAATTCAGGTGCTTGTGACAGCCGGTAAGGATGAAATTAAAAATATACAGTTCTATTATGGTACAGGTGACGGTTTTATGCGCATGATTCTGAAAGATGAGATGACGCGTATGACCATACTGACCATAACGATTATATTAGGTGCTATTTCTATCATGTTATCTAAGACATTGGATCCGGGAATAGAGGCAGTTAGTGGTAATTTATATTTTGGAAAGTTTTGCATTTTGTTTAGCCTGGTGAAGGTTAATGATTTCAGAATGACCACCATTATGTATGATAATGCTATGGGTTTTCTGTACTTGTCAGTTCTACAAGGGATTTTGTGCGTGACGCCTTTTATTGGCTTTATGCAATGCAATACCAATATGAAGAAAAAGCATGCAACTATGTTAACAAGAGCAATGAATCTGCTTTTTGTTGGCATTTTGTGTCTGCATATGATCGGTGTACTTTCATTGGATGCCTGTATGTATGCTTCTTATATGGTTTTTGCAGGTCTGTGTCTGGTTTTTGCCATTTGTCTGTGTCTTCACTACAAACATTTGAATCTGGGGCAGAAACTAAAGAGTCTGCTCACCATACTAGGGGTTTTATTATTTCCCCATCTGGATCTGTTTGCTTTGTTGGTTCTTGATATTATGTTGTTTATGATTACCGTCTGGATGGGTAATCATAAATTGAAGCAGGCTGAAGAGGGAGAACTTTACAAGCAGCTTGCGTATATAGATGAGATGACAGGGCTACATAACCGGTCAGCCTATGAAGAGTATCTGATGGAAAATTCTAAGACAGATGCAGCGTCCTATGTTCTTATGATGGATCTGAATAATCTGAAACAATGTAATGATATCCTGGGGCACAGGGTCGGGGATGATTATATTATGAAAGCAGCAGCAAGCATCCGTAAAGTTTTAGAACCTCATGGGTGTTGTTACCGCATCGGCGGGGATGAATTCGTTGTTTTACTTTTAAATATTTCAAAAGATTCCTTTGCGAGTATGCTGGAAGAATTACAAGGGGAATGGGATAGGATTCGACAGCAGGAACATCGTTTTGTTTTTCAGATTGCCGTGGGATATGCACAAGCCAGCGATAAAACTACCTTGCAGGAAATGATAGAGCAGGCGGATAAGATGATGTATGAGAATAAAAAGGAACTGAAACAAAACGCAAAATTATATGATTTTTGAGCAAGATGGTATGTGCAAATGATAACCGGAATTATTAGAATAATACTATATAAGGAGGAAAAATCATGGGGATGGATAAAATCAATGAAGTCATGCAAGATTATGTGAAAAATCAGGAGATATCAGGAGCAGCACTTTTGGTACGCAGGGGGGATGAGATCCTGTACGAGAACCGGTGGGGATATAGCAGATGTGAGACGAATCAAGAAATCAAAGAGGACAGCATATATCGACTGATGTCTATGACAAAGTGCATTACTGCTGTGGCTGTTATGATTTGTATCGAAAAAGGATTGTTGGAACTCGATGCTCCATTATCAAGATATATTCCGGAATTTGCCGGAATGCAGGTTATGGAGGATCCACGGTATGAATTTTCTATGGATAAGATGAAAAAGATACCACTTTTGCTGTTGACCTTTTCTATGAATAAAGTGAAGAGAACAGACGCTGAACGTGAGATTACGATACGGGATTTACTTTCTCATTCTTCCGGTCTGCAGCAGGGGCTGGTAGGTCTGCTGGCTCTTATGAAAGAAAAGAAGCAGTATGACAACTTGCGTGATTTTGTGCTGCATTATACAGATTATGTTCTGGACTTCCAGCCGGGAAGAGGAACAGGATATTCTCCACTGGCAGGCTTTGATATTTTAGGTTACCTGGTTTCTGTAGTATCAGGGATGCCTTTTGAAGACTTTATGCAAAAGGAGATTTGCCAGCCGCTTGACATGAAAGATACAACGTTCTTTTTGAACGATGAACAGAAAAAACGTTTGGTAGATGTTTATAAAAGAAAGAAAGACAAACTGGTAAATGTTACAGGAACAAAAAAAGATATGCAGGGCATCATGCATCAGAAAGAAATACTTTTTGAACATGGCTGCGGTGGATTATTTTCCACACTGCATGATTATGACCATTTTGGTGATATGTTGTTGCATGAAGGTTCTTATCACGGTAAGCGGATATTAAAACCGGAGACTGTACAACTGTTACATACAGAAGCACCAAAAGAACATTTAGAGCCAGAACAGGGATTTGTATGGGGGCTGGGAATGAAGATCCGACAGGACAAGGAAAAAGGTGGATTTGCAGTATCAGAAGGTACTTATGGATGGAGTGGTGCATTTGGAACCCATTTTTTTATCAGCCCTGCAGATGACCTGGAGGTTGTGTTTATGACAAATCGTTCAGATCTGGAGGGGTCAGGATCCTATATTAGTGCAAAGATAGAAGAATTGGTTGCCTCCATCTGGGAGAAGGAGGAGAAATAAAACAGCATGGATGAGATTTATTTTACAGAGTATGGTAATGGAATTTATGCCTTGCGAACAGAACGATGGATGCAGAGACAGACGGCAGGAGGAGCCATTATGCAAAGTTGGGTCGTAACCGGAAGTCACGCAGTTATGGTGATAGATAGTCCGGTGCCGGAGAATCCTGCTTTTCGGGATAGTATAGAAACAACTTTTGGGCTGCCGGTTATTATGGTCAATTCTCATGGCCATATCGATCACATAGGATGCAACGCACAGTTTTCAGAGGTCTATATGGCAAAAGAGGATTGGGCTCTTGCCTGTGGCGGCGGTATTGCCCCGGATCCTGCTGGATACCAGGATAGCAAACTTCCCTACCAATTGCATCCGTTGGTGGATCGACAGATAATTTCGCTCGGAAACCGGGAGATATTGCCAATTCATGTGCCGGGGCACACAAGAGGATGTTATGTGTTTTATGATGCCATGACAAAAACCTTGTTTGGGGGCGATGCAGTTACACGGAGAGTATTGTATGGCATGTCTGATTGGACACCATTAGAGATATATTTGCAGCATCTGGCGGCTTTGCAGGCATTGCCGATTGCACGAGTCTTTTCTGCCCATGACGATGTGGAACTCCCGGCAGATATGCCGGCAAGGATGATTGCAAATATAAGAGGCAATATTGCGAGTACACAGGAAAAATGGGAATCTCCGGTGGATGGCAGAATCTTTCGCCGCATTCTGTTAGGGGAAACAGAAGAAGATGTGGAATTTTTTGATTTTGTTATACCGGAGGATCAGTATCAAAAAGGAGAAGAAGAATGAAAAAAGAAAAATTAGATGAAACTGTTACAATGACAGAAAAATTAGGTGCGAATCAGAAAATCGGAATCATGTTCTGCGCTATGGTCAGTGCAGTCGCAACTGGATATGTACCTGGGTATATCAATTTGTATTATACAGATACAGTAGGAATTTCTATGGGTGCAGTTGCAATGATTCTCATGATTACAAAGATTACTGATGGTGTGACAGATATTATTATGGGAATGATTGTGGACAGAACCAATACCAGATTAGGAAAGGCTCGTCCGTGGGTTTTAGCAGGCGGCATAGGAATTGGTGTATCGATCATGCTTTTATTTTCTTGTCCGGCATCGCTATCTACCAGCGCAAAGGTGGCATTTTGTGCAGGTATGTATTTTCTTGCCAATCCATTCTTCGGAACTATGGCAAGTGTTTCCTGTGGAACGCTAAACAACCTTTTGACTGCAGATTCTAAAAAGCGAGGTGTACTCGGTGTATTTTCTGCTTATGGTACTTTGGTTCCTGTTGTTATTATCGGATTGGTGGTTCCGAAGATTTTATCTGCTATGCACGAGAGCCAGGCAGCATATACTACGGCAACCTTAATTTTTGCCGTTATGTCTATTGTGGCTTCCATTATTGGCGTTGCCTGTGTTCGAGAGACAGTTACGGAAAGATCTAAGGAACAGTTGGTAGAAAAACAGCCGGTGAAAGAGACTTTACATGAGTTATTACATAACAAGTATTTTATTTTCCTTGCACTCGGGACAATTCTCTACAATTTGACATCTGCACCAGTGGCAACCTATTATGCAAAATATGTGTTCCATGATGTGGGGGTTACGACACTCATCAATCTGCCGGGAATGATTATGATTTTCCTACTTCCATTTGCTGTGCCAATGATGAACAAATTTGGAAAACGAAACTGCGTTGTTGGTGGTATGCTTCTTGCAGCTGTTGGACATACGATTATTTTCTTTGCCAACGATAATCTTGCACTATTTATGTTAGCGAAATCCGTTGCCAGTATAGCAGTGGTACCGTTTACAATTTCTTTAATCCCATTGACCGGTGAAATCTGTGATTATGCATTGTATCGTTGTGGAAAACCGATGGATGGAACAATCTCATCAGCCGCTACTATGGGTGGAAAAATAGGTATTGGTCTGGCAGCAGGTATTTCAGGCGTTATGCTGGCGGTGTCAGGATATGTCAGCAGTTCTGCCGAGACGCTGGTAAGTCAGCCGGTTTCTGCCATTTTCATGATTCGCATATTGTCCAGCTTCTATCCGGCTATTTTATTTGCCCTTGCAGCATTATGTTTTTATAAGATAGATCTGGAGAAAAATGGAATCGCAGAAATTCAGAAGGAACTGAGAGAGAAGGGATTACGTTGATGATTACAGAGAATACGAAGGTAGAAGACCTTAGAAAACATAAGGATTTAAAAACCTTGTTTCCTTATTTTATTTATAATCAGGTGGGAGATGGCGCCGGGAATTTTAAAAAAGATGCTACATGTCTGAAAGAGATAGAACAGAAAAATCCAACCTGGGCAGCCGAGGATATGGTATATGGTCTGCGCCAATTGGAACAAATCTGTGCATCTGGCGGTCAGGTGTTATTTGATGTGTACGATTCCAAAGAAGTGCAGGAAAGTCCGGATAAGGAATGTGTAAAACTAATCTATTTTCCTGCAAAACAATGCAATAATGGGTCGCGAAAGACGATTATTCTTGCAGCAGGTGGCGCTTATGGAAGTGTTTGTTCTATGGTGGAATCCTTTCCGGTGGCAGCCAGATTGGCTGAGCTTGGCGTAGACGCTTTTTGCTTGAATTATCGGGTGGCAGATGGCAAGGCTTTGTTTCCACGTCCAATGGAGGATATGGGTGCAGCCTGCCAGTTCCTGATGCAACATCAGGATACATTGGGAATCAATATGGAACATTATGCAGTTGGAGGCTTTTCGGCAGGTGGACATCTGGCAGCCTGCTGGGGCACACCGGAACTGGGATATGCTGCATATCAGGTGTCAAAACCGGATATCATCCTCCTGGCATATCCTATGATTGATGTATGGAAGACAGTCTCCCTGGCACCGCTTCCTATTCGCGCTATGATGCTTTCCGGTTATCTGGGAAAGGATCATAGCCAGAAGGTGTGTGACGTTTATAATGTTGAACAACATATGGATATGACATATCCACCGGCATTTGTGGTGCAGGCAGAAGACGATCCAACCGTACCGGTATGGAACAGTCAGGTGTTCATAGAACAATTACAAACGCTGCAGATACCATATTGTTATGAACATCCGCAGCATGGGTTGCATGGATTTGGATTGGGAACAAATACGGAGGCAGTTGGCTGGGTGGATCGGGCATTTGCTTTTTGGAACAAGTTGGAAAGGGACTAGAATAGTATGAAATTACACGAATTAAAAGTTTTGCACAGGAATCAACCGGTTATCGATGAAATGCCGGAATTTTCATGGAAGATAGAGAGTGATGCACAGAACGAATTGCAGGAAAAGTATCAGATTATTGTAAAAGATGCGCAAAAGACTGTGTGGGATTCCGGGATTGTCGTATCGCCAAAACAGAATTTTATCAAATACCAGGGAGATATGCTGGCATCCTGTGTGGACTACACCTGGAGTGTCAAAGTCTGGGATAATCATGGAGATATGGCAGAGAAGACGTCTGCTTTTACTACAGCCTTTTTGGATAAAAAGGACTGGAAAGCCTGCTGGGTGGAATGTCCGTTTACAAGAAAAGCTGCTAATGAGTATAAATTTGGTGCAACATATCCTGCGGTTATGTTTACCAGAAAAATTTCGTTGAACCGGAAAGTTAAAAAAGCAGTTCTATATGCATCTGCTCATGGGGTATACCGGTTATATGTAAATGGAAAGAGACCGGATAACAGAGAAATGGCTCCGGAATTTACACCATATGATCGTCTGATGTACTATCAGACATATGATGTAACAGAACTCTTACAGGATGCAGAAAATATATTGGAAATGTATGTAGGAGATGGGTGGTACTTTAGTGCCCAGGCAAGACCGGTTATGAAAGAACACCATGAGGAACCATCTGTCATTTATCAGATGCGGGTGGAATATGAGGATGAAAGCCGCGAGTGGTTTTTTTCAGATGGAAGTGAGACATGCCGGACCGATTATATTGTTTATTCGGATCTCTACCAAGGGGAAAAACAGGATTTTACGCTGGAAAAACAGGAAGAGCAGCCGGTTAATATTAAGGACTATGGGTATGAATTTCTAAGGACCCAACCATTGGATCCGGTCATTCCTTACCGTTTGATTCCGGCAATTGATCTTATGGTGACACCGGCAGGGGAAATGGTGGTAGATTTTGGTCAGGTTATGGCAGGCAGAGCCAGAATCCACGTAGATGTGCCGCAGGGACAGCAAGTTGTTTTTGAATATTTTGAGACATTGGATGAAAATGAAAATTATATTAATACCATGTTTGCACCACAGAAAGATACCGTGGTATCGGATGGCAGACCGATAGAACATGAAGCGTTGTTTACATTTCATGGTTTTCGCTATATTCGTGTAACCGGTATGCCGGATGCAAGAAAGGAAGACTTTACGGCTGTTTTATTGACAAGCCAGAAAGAAAATGCGGGAGACTTTGTATGTTCAGATGAACGCTTAAATCGTCTTTACCAGAATATTCGCTGGTCACAGTACAGCAATATGATGTCGGTCCCTACCGATTGCCCTTCCAGGGAAAAGGCCGGATGGACGGGAGATATTCTGATTTATGCGAGAACAGCAATGTTGAATGAACAGATGACGCCATTTTTGAAAAGCTGGCTACACTCTGTGCGTATGGATCAGACAGCAGATGGAACGGTTATGATTGTTTCGCCTTATATGCAGTTATATGATGGCATGCTTCGGAATGTCTGTCAGACTTTTGGCGATGCGGATATTACCGGTGTTGCAGGATGGAGTGATGCCATTGTCTGGGTTCCATATGATATGTATCAGATGACAGGAGATACCAGTGTACTGACTGAAAACTATGATGCTATGAAAAAGTGGGCAGATAATATTATAAGAACTGCATCACAGAAGGAAGGAACCTGGGGGATTCCGAAGGAATATGATGAAAAAATATGGGATACAGGATTCCATTTTGGAGAGTGGCTGGTGCCAAGCAGACCGAATACAACCGGCGATCCGTATGGCATGTGTAAAGAGTCGGCATTCTATATTGCACCATTCTTTGGCTATATGACTATGGTTAAAATGCGAGAAATCTGCCATATTTTAGAAGATGAAGAGATGTCTTCCTATTATGGTGGGATTGCTGCGAAAATGAAGCAGGCGATTGTTGGGGGTATTATCCGCCGGGATATGCTGCCAGATTATCTGATGGGGGCGTATGTGCTAGCTTTTGCATTTGATCTTGTTCCGGATGATTTGAAAGAAGCTTATAAGGAAAAACTGATTTCTTTGGTAAAAAAGAATGGAAATTGTCTGGATACCGGCTTTTTAGCAACGCCGTATCTGATGGATGTGTTGTGCCAGTTGAGAGAAGAAAAACTGGCATATGAGATTTTGTGGCAGGATAAAAGACCTTCCTGGTTGTATGAGGTAGATCATGGAGCAACAACCATCTGGGAGGGATGGGATGCAGACGATGCTAAACATACAGGCGCATATATCAGTTATAATCACTACGCATTCGGTTGTGTTTATGATTGGATCTGCCGTTATGTGGCTGGTATCGACACCGATACACCAGGATATTCCCACATTATTATCCGACCAAATATGGATGACCGTTTGACACAATGCAAATGTATCTATGTCAGCGAAGCAGGACCGATTACAGTGGAATGGACACAGGATGTCTTGGATGTACAAATTCCATGTAATGCAAGTGCAACAGTTTATTGGAAAGGACAGATAAAAAATATCGGCAGCGGTAAGTATCGTTTTTAAAAAATAATGTATCAAAAACCAGCTTTTTACACAAACAGGTGTTGAAAAGCTGGTTTTTGCTTGTGTGAATTCTTACTTATTTATGGAAGGTGAATAAGAAAGAGAAGAAGATGGCTCTGTCTGTTGGATAAATTTGTCAGAATAAAACGGATTTGATATTGAATAAATTGGAAATTATGCTAAAATCAATTATGTGCGGCTTAGCACATGGAGTGGTGTGTTCCATATGCATTCAGATACGAATGAGTTGAAGGACACAAAGTATTTTTTAGGAGGAAATTGAAAATGGCAAACAAATGGGTCTACATGTTTAGTGAAGGCGACATGACCATGCGTAATCTTCTTGGTGGTAAAGGTGCCAACCTTGCAGAGATGACTGATATCGGTCTTCCGGTACCACAGGGATTCACAATCACAACGGAGGCTTGTACTCAGTATTATGAGGACGGACGCAAGATCAACGACGAGATCATGGCACAGGCTATGGAAGGCGTTAAGAAAATGGAGGAGATCAACGGAAAGAAATTCGGCGATCTGAAGAACCCTCTTCTTGTTTCCGTTCGTTCCGGTGCTAGAGCATCTATGCCTGGTATGATGGATACAATTCTTAACTTAGGACTGAATGATGAGGTAGTAGCAGCAATGATCGCTGGTAACCCTGATCCGAAGTTCGAGCGTTTCGTATATGACTCTTACAGACGTTTCATCCAGATGTTCTCAGACGTTGTTATGGAAGTTGGTAAGAAGTATTTCGAGCAGTTGATCGACAAGATGAAGGAAGAAAGAGGCGTTCAGTATGACGTTGAACTTACCGCTGCTGACCTCAAGGAATTAGCAGAGCAGTTCAAGGCTGAGTACAAGAACCAGTTAGGACAGGACTTCCCTTCTGATCCTGTAGAGCAGTTGAAGTTAGCAATCGAGGCTGTATTCCGTTCTTGGGACAACCCACGTGCAAACGTATATCGTCGTGACAACGACATCCCTTACTCTTGGGGAACAGCAGTTAACGTAATGCCAATGGTATTCGGTAACTTAAATGATGAGTCCGGTACAGGTGTTGCATTTACACGTGATCCTGCTACAGGTGAGAAGAAGTTGATGGGTGAGTTCCTGATCAATGCCCAGGGCGAGGACGTAGTTGCCGGTGTTCGTACACCAATGCCGATCGCTCAGATGGAGCAGGAATTCCCAGAAGCATATGCAGAGTTCATTCAGGTATGTGAGACTCTTGAGAATCACTATCATGACATGCAGGATATGGAATTTACCGTAGAAAACAAGAAGTTATACATGCTGCAGTGCCGTAATGGTAAGAGAACAGCTCCGGCTGCTCTTAAGATCGCATGT
>NZ_QUCW01000007.1:0-46672 GCF_003473825.1 Roseburia sp. AM16-25 | reverse complement strand
GAAGGCATCGGACTCTGCCGTACAGAGCATATGTTCTTTGAAGAAGACAGAATTGCAGCATTCCGTGAGATGATCTGTTCTGATACTGTAGAAGAAAGAGAAGCAGCACTTGAGAAGATCCTTCCATATCAGCAGGGAGATTTCAAGGCTCTTTACGAAGCCCTGGAAGGATGCCCGGTTACCATTCGTTTCTTGGATCCACCTCTTCATGAGTTCGTTCCTACAGAGGAAGCAGACATCAAGAAGTTAGCAGATGCTCAGGGCAAGACTGTAGAGCAGATCAAGACAATCATCGATGGACTCCATGAGTTCAACCCAATGATGGGTCACAGAGGATGCCGTCTTGCTGTTACTTATCCTGAAATCGCCAAGATGCAGACAAAGGCTGTTATCCGCGCAGCAATCGAAGTTCAGAAAGAGCATGCTGACTGGAACATTAAGCCTGAGATCATGATCCCACTTGTATGTGAAGTGGAAGAATTGAAGTATGTTAAGAAAGTCGTTGTTGAGACAGCAGACGCTGAGATCGCAGCAGCAGGCGTTACATTAGAGTACGAAGTTGGTACTATGATCGAGATCCCAAGAGCAGCACTTACTGCTGACGAGATCGCTAAGGAAGCAGACTTCTTCTGCTTTGGTACAAACGATCTGACACAGATGACATTTGGATTCTCTCGTGATGATGCCGGTAAGTTCTTAGATGCTTACTATGACAAGAAGATCTTTGAGAACGATCCATTTGCTAAGTTAGACCAGACAGGTGTTGGTAAGTTGATGGAGACTGCTATCAAACTTGGTAAGCCAGTCAACCCGGCACTTCATGTTGGTATCTGTGGAGAGCATGGTGGAGATCCTTCTTCCGTTGAGTTCTGCCACAAGATCGGTCTTGACTATGTATCTTGCTCACCATTCCGTGTACCTATTGCACGTTTGGCAGCAGCACAGGCAGCAATCGCAAACAAGTAGGCGAACGTTCTTTCGATGAAGTTCATCTATTTACAAAGCGATTAAGTTTTGAAGAAGCACAGAGGTATAGGAAAAGTTATGGTAGATATCTACGGAAAAATCAATGGGATAACATTAATGTCGAAGTAGTAATGTTACTGTAAAATTGAATATATTATGTGAGTTGATCCCATCAAGTAGTACAATCTACTTGGTGGGGTTATTTATTGTATACCTATACAATAAAACCACCTGCTCTGCGGGTGGTTCCCCATCCGGCTTTAGCCCTAGATAACAAAACCTCCAATGCTATAATAAGTGTGGGTCCTAAACCGCACTACATATAACAAAGGAGGTATCCCAAAATGGACAAAATACTTTATCACACACAACGTGGGAGTGCAAATATCACATTGTATTTGCACCAAAATTCAGAAGGCAAGTAATTTATGGAGCAATAAAAGCAGATGTGGCAAATATATTAAGCACACTATGCAAGAGAAACGGTGTAGAAATAATAGAAGCTGAATGTTACCCAGACCATATACACATGTTAGTAAGAATACCACCAAATATAAGTGTTTCAGAATTTATGGGATATTTAAAGGGAAAAATCTCGTTAATGATATTTGATAGGCATGCAAATTTAAAGTATAAATATGGCAATCGTAAATTTTGGTGTCGAGGTTACTATGTAGACACATGTGGAAAAAATGCGAAGAAAATCAAAGAGTATATAAAGAATCAGCTCATGGATGATCAAGCATATGACCAATTAAGTCTTAAAGAATATATCGACCCGTTTACGGGGGAGCTAGTAATCAAGGGCAAGTAAAAAGTCCTTGTAAGGACTAGCCAGGAAATAAGGTGCGGTTGGGGCTCTTATTTTCGTAGGACCTTTGAGGTCCAAGCCGGCAATAGTCCCTTACAGGGACAGAGCAAACCACCAGCTAAGCTGGTGGTGCTGATTTTGCAGAAGAATAGGAAGCAGATTTAAGCGTCCACATGACCAAAACCTCAAGGTCGTGTGTGGCGCTTTTTTTGTTGTCTGAAACCGGAAAGCGCGCGCCGGTGTTTCTATTAAAACTGTCAAAGAAAAGGAGAAAATTGAATATGGATTATGAACGTTTCAAAGAAGGTTTCCAGGATGCTTTAAAGGCTGAACTTGCTGTTAGAGGAGCTGATGTTGAACATACTGCTCGTAGAGTTGATAAGATGAATGACAGCTATGATGCTATTACAGTAAGACCTGTGGACAGTTCCATTGGATGGCAGTAAATGTATTGTGCAGGTGAGAGGTGTGAGGCCTTTTCTCTCAGATAAGTATGACCTGACGAAACATCCAAACTATCCATTGACAGCAGATTATGACAAGAAGAACTGGTTTGATATTGAGAAGTATTTAAACAGAAAGCTTGTCCTTCACCCAAATGATGAATACGAAGTATTCGAGGTTGATAAGAGCTGATGTCTTGGCTAAAATGTTATTGATAATTTTTATTTCGGTAAAAATTAGTCTCCAAACCTGAGAAGCAATAAATGCACGGATAATCTGATTTTCAGATTCAGCTAAGAAGGTGACAGTATTGTCCGCTATCTGGTGCGTGGTTGCTGCTATGGAATTCAGGTAGAAAGGAGATAATAGTCATGGCAAAAGGTGTATCATCTAAGACACACAGTCAAAAAGAATTGGATAATTACGCTAATCAGCATAATCCAAACAACAAGGCCTACAAGGCAAGAGTTGCTAATGATCAGGCGACTAAGAAACAGTCCAAGAAAGCATTGACAAAACAAGCTAAGAAGCGTGCAAAACGTCAGGCTGAATTCGAGGCGGAATATGGTGTCATGTATCCGCTTGATTGGATGTGTTCCAGCAATCCATATGATTTTGACTAATCATGAAAGCAAGAGAGCATCAATCTATTATGGTTGGTGCTTTTTTGTTGTAGTTTTTTAATTTTGAGAAAGAGCTTCTAACGCAGTTGCATTAGGGGCTTTTTTTAATGCGCGCATTTTCAAAGTTCAGTCGACGGGGCTTTGGAAGGACAACTAAATACAAAGAAACCAAAAACATTTTTTTTTAGAAAACAGGAGAATTTTATTATGGCATTTTTCAACTCAGCAGTAGGCGTACTTCAGACACTCGTTATCGCACTTGGTGCAGGTCTCGGAATTTGGGGTGTTGTAAATCTTATGGAGGGTTACGGCAATGACAACCCTGGAGCAAATGCTCATGTACGGTAAGGAAGCAAGCAACCGAAAACAAGAGATAGACCGCCAGCACTACACTATTCCGAACCAAAGACCAAAAGATAAGCATTGTGGGAAAATCTAAACTTTTGGATTTTCCTACAATGCCGACTACGGCGGAATCCTTCCCACTCCTTATATCTTTATTTCCGTATACATTGAATTTGTATTTAGTAAATGCTATAATGTCCCTATTCAAATTATAAATGTGTTGAATTAGTTACATGTACATATTTTTTGTGCCGCATAAATACCCTGTTGAGGTTGTCGTTCTTTGTCCAGATGTGGAAACAATAAAAGGAAGGGAACGATACAGGGAGAAAACAGGCTATTCCGGCTTTACGGTTGAAACCTTATACGATACATTTATGCAGACAACACCACGGATCGGCTTTTGGCTGGACAATTCCAACCAAACACCACAGCAGACAGCAGAAACCATTCTGAACGCCAGAAAGTCGGTATGATTGTTACATATAAGGGGAAGAAAAATTTCTTTTAGGTACTTTCTTTCCTAAAACTAATGTGATATAATAGCATCATTCCAAAAAAGGAGTAAAAAATATGCGGCAAGGTATTCTTAAATAAAACTATAATCAAATAGTGGGAACAAAGGATTATGATAGTCCCTTTTGTGGGGGCTTGGTTTTTTGTACCCAATTTAAGAATACTTTTGCCTTATCAATTTTGACATATCCGAAAAACAGCAATCACAAACAGGTGTATGCTGTATATGTGTATGTCCGCAAATTATAATCCCCAGGGGTAAAAGTATTTTACTGCTGGGGATTTTTATGCCCTTTTGGGGCTGTAAAAGGAGGACAATCACATGAAAATAATCAATATTGGAATTCTCGCCCATGTAGACGCAGGAAAAACAACATTGACGGAAAGCCTGCTGTACACCAGTGGAGCGATTGCGGAACAAGGAAACGTGGATAAAGGAACTACAAGAACAGACACTATGATTTTGGAACGGCAGCGCGGAATTACCATTCAGACAGCGGTTACTTCTTTTTGCTGGAATGATTATAAAATCAATATCGTGGACACTCCCGGTCATATGGATTTTTTAACCGAAGCATACCGCTCTTTATCTGTCCTTGACGGAGCTGTTTTAGTCATTTCGGCAAAAGACGGCGTACAGGCACAAACCCGTATATTATTCCATGCGCTTCAGAAAATGGACATTCCGACAATTATCTTTATAAATAAGATAGACCAAAATGGGATCGACCTGCGGCGTGTTTACCAAAGCATTAAAGATAAACTTACCAGTGATATGATTGTCATGCAGGAGGTTTCCCTGTCGCCAAAGATAACCATGACCGATATTTCTGATTTGGACAAATGGGATATGATTATTTCCGGAAGCGATGAACTATTAGAACGATATGTTGCAGAGGATTCTTTGGATATACAGGAATTACAATATGAAAAGTGCAAAAGAACCAGATGCTGCTCTTTGTTTCCTGTTTATCATGGGAGTGCAAAAGACAATTTAGGAACAGAAAAACTGATTGAAGCGATTACAGAAACTTTCATTACAGAAACAGACGATATTCAGTCTGAATTATGTGGATATGTTTTTAAGGTTGAGTATACAGAGCGGAAAAAACGGCTTTCTTATTTACGCCTGTATCATGGGACGCTCCATTTACGGGATACCCTGCTGCTGTCAAAAAAGGAAAAAATAAAGATTACAGAAATGTGTATTCCGTCAAATGGTGAAATCGTCCCGGTTGACCATGCCTGTCCGGGAGAAATTGTTATTTTAGCTGATGATACTTTGAAACTGAACGACATTCTGGGAAATGAAAAACTCCTGCCTCACAAAACACGGATTGATAATCCCATGCCATTACTTCGGACAACGGTAGAGCCGCAAAAGCCGGAGCAAAGGGAAGCCCTGTTAAATGCCCTCACAGAGATTGCTGATACAGACCCTCTTTTGCATTTTGACATTGATACTGTTACACATGAGATTATATTATCTTTTTTGGGAAAAGTACAGTTAGAAGTTATTTGTTCGCTATTAGAAGAAAAATATCATGTGGGCGTGGCTATGAAAGAGCCTTCGGTTATTTATCTGGAAAGACCGCAAAAAAAAGCGAGCTACACGATTCATATTGAAGTGCCGCCGAATCCGTTTTGGGCATCTATTGGTTTGACTGTAACACCGCTTCCTGTTGGAAGCGGAACACAATATAAAAGCGAGGTATCTCTCGGCTATTTAAACCAAAGTTTTCAAAATGCCGTCATGGAGGGTGTGCGTTATGGAATGGAGCAGGGCTTATATGGCTGGGGAGTGACAGACTGCCAAATTTGTTTTGATTATGGAGTTTATTACAGCCCGGTCAGCACCCCCGCTGATTTTCGTTTTCTTGCGCCTGTCGTGTTGGAGCAGGCATTGAAAAAAGCAGGAACACAACTGTTGGAACCATACCTTTCCTTTACCCTTTTTGCACCGCAGGAATATCTTTCACGGGCTTATAATGACGCACCAAAGTATTGCGCAATCATTGAATCAACCAGACTTGAAAAAGATGAAGTTATTTTTAAGGGGGAAATCCCTGCCCGTTGTATTGGTGAATATAGAAATGATTTGAATTTTTATACAAATGGAAGAAGTGTCTGCATTACAGAATTAAAAGGGTATCAGGAAACTTCCGGCGAGCCTGTGTTTCAGCCACGCCGCCCGAACAGCCGTTTAGACAAGATCCGGCATATGTTTCAGAAGATAATGTAACATCTTGCGCAATGCAAACGTTCATTGCTGGCTATTGCGAAATATCATTGATAAAATCAGCATCAGAGAGGAGGAACCATTTTGAACCAGAAACAGACGGATATTACAACAGGAAAGCAAATACGTCATCTGCGAACACAATCGGGAATGACACAGGAAGAACTGGCTGGGAAATTGAATGTTACCCGGCAGGCGCTATCGAATTGGGAGAGAGATGTTAATGAACCCGATTTAAATACGTTGAAAAAAATTTGTTTTCTTTTTGGAGTCCACATGGACGATTTTGCGAAGGAGGTAATAACAAAAATGGAAACATGTGAAAAAAAGAGAAACGACAATTTAATAAGTATGATATGGCAATTGGACTTTTTTATGGTGTCGGGATATTTCTTGGCATTGGTATTTTCTTTGTTGGCGGTTTTATGACAATGTCGGGTGCAGGGTGGGGAGCATCACTATTTGGCGGTGGCTGTTTTTCTCTTGTATTTGGCTTGATATGCCATGCAGTTATTACATTGAGAAGAAATGACAAATGATGACATATCCTGCTTTCTAGTCTTTTCGGTCATATCGCGTAAAAAAGCCGCTGCTTTTGGCTTTCCAATAGCGGCGGCAAAGGGAAATATCCTTTGAATACCTTACAGAAGAAAAGTTTTGCAGCATTATAAAAATAAAAGCCTATACCATTTTGGAAAGAAAAGATACATAATAGTCAAGACGGCAACAATCAGAAGTTATGGAGGGTAACAATGGAATATAGTAAGGAAGATTTAATGGAAGCAAAAAGGCAAATTTTGGGAGTGGGAGAGAACATGGGAACAGAGGAAAGCAAAAAGATCTGGGAGAAAAACGCACAATTTTGGGATGATGCAATGGGTGACGAATCCAATGAATTTCACAGAGAGGTAGTACGTCCCAAAGTAACGGAACTTCTCTCTCCTGATCCTTCGGATTACATTTTGGATATTGCGTGCGGCAATGGAAATTATTCTTCGTATCTTGCACAGAGAGGCGCTTCGGTCGTCGCTTTTGATTACAGCAAAAAAATGATAGAATTGGCTAAAAGACGGCGATCACAATATGCAAAACAAATTGAGTTTTGCGTAGCGGATGCGACCAATAGAGAAAGCTTATTAGGATTAAAAAGAAATCGAGCCTTTACGAAAGCAGTTTCTAATATGGCAATTATGGATATTACGGATATTGAACCGCTTTTTATGGCTGTTTATGAACTATTGGAGGAAAACGGGATTTTTGTCTTTGCAACGCAGCACCCTTGTTTTATCACATTGACTGAAAAATATATGACACCGCACAGTTACTATGATATAGCGATCGAAGGGCAGCCGGAGGAGCAGATTTATTATCATCGTTCCATACAAGATATTTTTAACCTTTGTTTCAGAGCTGGATTTGTCATTGATGGATTTTATGAAGAATGTTTCAAAAACAATAAAGAAATTCCTATGGTAATGATAGTAAGGCTTAAAAAGGTAAAACGTGATAGCTTAAAATAAATTCAAGTTTGCCGGATAAATAGCAAACCCGGCCGAGCCAGTCAACGGTCAAGATGAACGGGCTTCGCCCGCCGTTGACAGCCCCGCCCGGTTTTGCAGTTAGGCAGTCAAGGAGCGACAGCCTAAAGTGCTGCCGCCCCTTACTATCATAAAAAGCAACTACTAACCAGCCACAGCCCTTTTGGGAGGAAAGGGGGATTTTCCATGACCTGTACAGAAGAATATCGGGAACATATCGAGTACACTTTCCATGCCTTTTGCAAAGTCGTTATCCGAAATGCAACGATCAACGCAGCGAGGACACGGAGCAGGAAGCACAAAAGAGAAATATCCCTTGAATACCTCACAGACGAAAAGCACTACCCTTTAGGCACGACAGATGAATATTTCCAAGCCCCGGAGCCGGACGAGGAATACATACTTACCCTTTGCGGCGATACGGTCATTTTCAGCAGCGGTTTACTTGCGGAAGCCCTGTCACGGCTGGACGAACGGGAGCGGGAAATGATTTACCTGTCCTTTTTCAAGCGTATTCCACAGCACGAAATTGGCAGACAGTACGGGCGCAGCCGCAGCACAGCGGGCTACCATATCCGAAAAGCCCTACGGCAGCTCCAAGCGGAAATGGAGGGAATGGCATATGAGAAATAATAGGCTTCTCCCCTATGAAACAATCGTCCAAGCCGCCAGCGGGGAGCCGGAAGCGGTGGGAACTGTATTGCAGTATTACCGCCGCCGCATACAATGTGCCGCCCGTGTGAATGGACGGGTAGACCAAGATACAGAGGACTACATCACCCAGACGCTTCTCACAGCTATTTTCAAGTTCCGCTTTGGGAGATAGCCCTACCGCCTACAACTGAATAACCGCCGCTTCGCCGGCAACCAGAAAGCAGTAAATCTATTCAACAGATTTGCTGCTTTTTTTCGTTCCTGTTTGGCATTTTTGAAAATCCCCAGTATGAAAAAACAAAAGGGAAAATAGCCGCCGCAGTTGGCAAAATCCCTTACTTATCCGTAGAGGGTATCAAAGAAAAAAATACTGCCATTGTCCGCCTATTCCGGCTTGCGTGGTGTTGTAGGGAATAGAGGGGAAATTCTAAAAATCTCCGTCCATTTTGCTTTGCGTGGTGTTGTAGGTAGTGAAAGGAAAATTTTCAAGATAAGCCGGAATAGCGGGTAGCAAAGCCCTTTTGAAACGTTTTGTTAGCGGAAAGGACGGGAGCCGGGGAACGCCGGAGTTTTTCAGAGCAAGATTCTACCGCAGTACCAAAATTCGCTTTTCGCTCATTTTGCTCCTGCGGGAATCTTGTTGGGGAGTGCCTTCCCCAAACCCTGCTTATGCGGCTTACGCCGCTTATCCCGCCGCAGCCATGCGGCAGCCGAAAGGAGGTTTTTACCATGCGAAAACGATACAACACGCCGCACCGCAGCCGGGTAGTCAAGACACGCATGACCGAGGAAGAATACGCCGAGTTTGCGGAAAGGCTTTCTGCCTGCAACATGAGCCAAGCCGAGTTTATCCGGCAAGCCATAACCGGGGCAGCCATACGCCCCATCATAACCGTTTCCCCCGTCAATGACGAGCTGCTTGCCGCTGTCGGGAAGCTGACCGCCGAATACGGCAGGATCGGCGGCAACTTAAACCAGATAGCCCGGACGCTGAACGAGTGGCACAGTCCCTACCCGCAGCTTGCCGTGGAAGTACGGGCGGCGGTTTCCGACCTTGCTGCCCTAAAGTTTGAAGTCTTGCAGAAAGTGGGTGATGCTGTTGGCAACATTCAAACATATCAGCTCTAAAAATGCCGACTATGGCGCAGCGGAAGCCTACCTCACATTTGAGCATGACGAGTTTACCATGAAGCCCACCCTTGATGAAAACGGGCGGCTGATACCGAGGGAGGACTACCGCATTTCTTCCCTTAACTGCGGGGGCGAGGATTTCGCCGTTGCCTGTATGCGAGCCAATCTCCGCTATGAGAAAAACCAAAAACGGGAAGATGTGAAAAGCCACCACTATATCATCAGCTTTGACCCACGGGACGGGACAGACAACGGCTTGACCGTAGACCGGGCGCAGGAGCTGGGCGAGCAGTTCTGTAAAGAGCATTTCCCCGGACACCAAGCCCTTGTATGCACCCACCCGGACGGGCATAACCACAGCGGGAATATCCATGTGCATATCGTCCTCAACTCCCTGCGGATTTATGAAGTCCCGCTTCTGCCCTACATGGACAGACCAGCCGACACACGGGAGGGCTGCAAGCACCGCTGTACCAACGCCGCTATGGAATATTTCAAGAGTGAAGTTATGGAGATGTGCCACCGGGAGGGGCTTTACCAAATCGACCTCTTGAACGGCAGCAAGGAACGGATAACAGAACGGGAATACTGGGCGGCAAAGAAAGGGCAGCTTGCCCTTGATAAAGAGAACGCCGCCAGAGAAGCCGCCGGACAACCGACCAAGCCCACCAAGTTTGAAACGGACAAGGCGAAGCTGCGCCGGACGATACGGCAGGCACTTTCCCAAGCTACCAGCTTTGACGAGTTTTCTTCCCTTTTGCTGCGGGAGGGCGTGACCGTCAAGGAGAGCCGGGGGCGGCTTTCCTACCTCACGCCGGACAGAACAAAGCCTATCACAGCCCGGAAGCTGGGGGACGATTTTGACAAGGCTGCTGTCCTTGCCCTGCTTACGCAGAACGCCCACAGAGCCGCCGAAAAGCCTAAAGCCATACCGGAATACCCACATACCCAAAAGGGACGCTTGCAGGAGGAAAAAACCGCAAAAACCGCCCCGGCAGACAACACCTTGCAGCGCATGGTTGACCGGGAAGCCAAGCGAGCCGAGGGCAAGGGCGTGGGCTATGACCGCTGGGCGGCAAAGCACAACCTAAAGCAGATGGCGGCTACCGTTACCGCCTACCAGCAGTACGGCTTTTCCTCCCCGGAGGAACTGGACGAAGCCTGTTCTGCCGCCTATGCCGCCATGCAGGAAAGCCTTACAGAGCTGAAGCAGGTGGAAAAGACGCTGAACAGGAAAAAGGAGCTGCAACGGCAGGTACTTGCCTATTCCAAGACCCGCCCTGTCCGGGACGGGCTGAAACAGCAGAAAAACGCCAAAGCAAAAGCAGCCTACCGACAGAAGCACGAAAGCGACTTTATCATAGCAGACGCAACCGCCCGTTATTTCAGGGAGAACGGCATTTCCAAGCTGCCGGGCTATAAAGCCTTGCAAGCAGAGATTGAAAGCCTTATCAAAGAGAAAAACAGCGGCTACAACGATTACCGGGCAAAACGGGAGGAATACCGCCGCTTACAGACTGTCAAGGGCAATATCGACCAGATTTTACGCCGGGAACGCAAGCCTGTGAAAAGGCAGGAACAGGAGCGATAAAAAACCGTCCCCAAATGTACCTGAACCCATACAGAACAAGGGGGCTGCCCCGTACCCTATCCGCAATACCAAAGGATTTTTTAACTGGCTTACAGGGCAGAAAAACCCCGAAAATGATACCGAGATGATACAGAATTATCGCCGATACCGCCACACCAGCGGAAACGGCAGAAAGGAGCGCACCCATGCCAAGAATGAGCAAGAAACGGCGGCTGGAATGGTGTTTTTTCCTGCGGCAAGTGAAAGTCGGGAATGCCACCTGCGACCGTATCACATACAACGACCTCTGCCGGGGCTGTACCCATAGCTGCAAGCAGAGCTTCCGGGCGGTTATCATACTCTGCCCCCGCTACTACTCCAAACGCCGGAAAAAGGGGGACAGGGACAATGGCAGATAACCGCAAATATTACTACCTCAAGCTGAAAGAGAACTTTTTTGACAGCGACTCCATTGTGCTGCTGGAAGATATGAAAGACGGGATTTTATACTCCAATATCCTCTTGAAGCTGTACTTAAAATCGCTGAAAAACGGCGGGAAATTGCAGCTTGACGAGCATATCCCCTACACAGCGCAGATGATAGCAACACTGACCCGCCACCAGATAGGGACAGTTGAGAGGGCTTTAGAGATTTTCCGGCAGTTGGGGCTTGTGGAGCAGCTTGACAGCGGGGCTTTCTATATGACCGACATTGAGCTGATGATAGGACAGTCCTCTACCGAAGCCGAGAGAAAACGGGCTGCAAGGCTGGAAAACAAGGCACTTTTACCGCCCCGGACAAAAGACGGACATTTGTCCGACATTCGTCCACCAGAGATAGAGATAGAGTTAGAGAAAGAGAAAGAGATAGAGATAGAAAAAGAGAGAGAGGGAGAAACGGGACACCCCGCCCCCGCCGCTTATGGCAGATACAACAATGTGATACTGACCGATACAGAGCTTTCCGGGCTGAAAACAGAGCTGCCCGACAAGTGGGAGTATTATATTGACCGGCTTTCCTGCCATATCGCTTCCACCGGGAAGCAGTACCACAGCCATGCAGCCACCATTTACAAGTGGGCGCAGGAGGACGCTGCCAAAGGCAAGGCTGCCCCGAAACAGGGCATACCCGATTATTCATGCAAGGAGGGCGAGAGCTTATGAAAAACGAGATTGAAGCTATGATTACGGACATTACAGCCACTACCGCCGAAGCGGAGGACTACACAGGCGAGGACGGGCTTTTATACTGCGGCAAGTGCCATACGCCCAAAGAAGCCTACTTTGCAGAGGGAAAGACCTGTTTCGGGCGTGACCGCCACCCAACAGACTGCGACTGCCAGCGGGCAGCCCGTGAAAAGCAGCAAGCCGCCGAAAGCCGACAGAAGCACCTTGAAAAAGTGGAGGACTTGAAACGCCGGGGCTTTATCGACCCCTCTATGCGGAACTGGACATTTGAGCATGACAACGGCAGAAACCCGCAGACCGAAACCGCCCGCTTTTATGTGGAGAGCTGGGAAACCATGCAGGCTGAAAATATCGGCTACCTGTTTTGGGGCGGCGTGGGGACAGGAAAAAGCTACCTTGCTGCCTGTATCGCCAACGCCCTTATGGAGAAAGAGGTTGCCGTCTGTATGACAAACTTTGCAACGATACTGAATGACCTTTCCGCCAGCTTTGAGGGCAGGAATGAGTATATTTCCCGCCTTTGCAGCTACCCCCTGCTGATACTTGATGATTTTGGTATGGAGCGAGGGACAGAGTACGGGCTGGAACAGGTTTACAGCGTGATTGACAGCCGTTACCGAAGCGGCAAGCCGCTGATCGCCACGACCAACCTCACGCTGGAGGAATTGCAGCACCCGCAGGACACGCCCCACGCCCGTATCTATGACAGGCTGACTTCCATGTGCGCCCCCGTCCGCTTCACGGGCAGCAACTTCCGAAAGGAAACCGCACAGGAAAAGCTGGAACGATTAAAGCAACTGATGAAGCAGCGAAAGGAGAGCCTATGACAGAAACCAAACAGACAAGCACCACCAAAACAGACCGCCGCCCGGACTGTGTAACGGAAATCCGCATGGGCAACTCCGTCCTTACCGTTTCCGGCTTCTTCAAGCAGGGCGCAACCGATACCGCAGCAGACAAGATGATGAAAGTGCTGGAAGCGGAAGCTGCTACACAAAAAACGGCGATTTGACCGACCATAAAGAAGCAGATTTGACGCTTTTGCCGCTATACAGACAGCCGCCCCATGTGGTACAATCAAGGTACGGAATAGTGGGGCTGGCTGTCGGAAACGGAGGATTTTATGTTAAGACAGACCAACCAACAACCAATTACCGCCCTTTACCCAAGACTTTCCCATGAGGACGAGCTGCAAGGCGAGAGCAATTCCATTTCCAACCAGAAGCGTATTCTTGAAACCTATGCAAAGCAGAACGGCTTTTCCAATCTGCGCTGGTACACGGATGACGGTTATTCTGGTGCGAACTTTCAAAGACCCGGCTTTCAAGCCATGCTTGCGGACATTGAAGCCGGAAAAGTCGGGACAGTTATCGTAAAGGATATGTCGAGGTTAGGGCGAAACTACCTGCAAGTGGGAATGTACACGGAAATGATTTTCCCACAGAAAGGCGTCCGCTTCATCGCTATCAATGACGGAGTGGACAGCGCACAGGGCGACAATGACTTTGCCCCGCTGCGGAATATCTTTAACGAATGGCTGGTGAGAGATACGAGCAAGAAAATCAAAGCAGTAAAACGCTCAAAAGGCATGAGTGGCAAGCCCATCACAAGCAAGCCTGTGTATGGCTACCTCATGGACGAGGACGAAAATTTCATTATTGACGAGGAAGCTGCACCCGTAGTCAAGCAGATATACAACCTCTGCCTTGCCGGGAACGGTCCGACTAAGATAGCCCGTATGCTCACAGAGCAGCAAATCCCCACGCCGGGGACGCTGGAATACCGTAGGACGGGCAGCGCCCGCCGCTACCACCCCGGCTATGAGTGCAAGTGGGCGACCAATACCGTTGTGCATATCCTTGAAAACCGGGAATACACAGGCTGTCTGGTAAACTTCAAGACAGAAAAGCTCTCTTACAAAGTCAAGCACAGTGTAGAAAATCCCCTGGAAAAGCAAGTGATTTTCGAGAACCACCACGAGCCTATCATAGACACCCAGACATGGGAACGGGTGCAGGAACTTCGCAAGCAGCGCAAACGCCCCAACCGCTATGATGAAGTGGGCTTGTTCTCCGGCATACTGTTCTGTGCGGACTGCGGCAGTGTCATGTATCAGCAGCGATACCAGACGGACAAGCGCAAGCAGGACTGTTATATCTGCGGCAACTACAAGAAACGCACCCATGACTGTACGGCGCACTTTATCCGCACCGACCTCTTGACCGCTGGCGTACTCTCCAATCTGCGGAAAGTGACAAGCTATGCGGCAAAGCATGAAGCTCGGTTTATGAAGCTCTTGATTGAGCAGAACGAGGACGGGGGCAAGCGCAGGAACGCCGCCAAGAAAAAGGAGCTGGAAGCCACCGAGAAACGCATAGCCGAGTTATCCGCTATCTTCAAGCGGCTGTATGAGGACAGCGTGACCGGGCGCATATCAGACGAGCGTTTCACAGAGCTGTCGGCAGACTATGAAGCAGAGCAACGGGAACTGAAAGAAAGAGCCGCCGCTATCCAAGCGGAGCTTTCCAAAGCACAGGAAGCCACCGTGAACGCAGAAAAGTTTATGAATGTTGTCCGGCGGCATACCAGCTTTGAAGAACTTACCCCTACTCTGCTGCGGGAGTTTGTAGAGAAAATCGTTGTGCATGAGTGCGGCTATGACGAGAACAAGACCCGCAGACAGGACATTGAGATTTATTATTCTTTTGTTGGCAAGGTAGACTTGCCCGAATAACCGCCCGACCTATCCGACACAAGAGCTAAGTGCCGGATAGGAACGGCAAAATTTTTTACACTTCTATTACTTCTTTATCGCACATCAGTAAAGTCACAGGGCATGAAGCAGCTCATGGCCAGTGGTGGAGTTGCCCTCATCGGTACTACACTTGTTCCACTTCTTTCCGGACTTTTTTAATCCGACCTATCAAAAACAAAAATCAGGAAGGGCAGTGTAACAAGCTGCCCTTCTCTGAGAAAGGAGGCAATCGTTGGAAAGTTTGTTAGAAAAACTGACTGATTGGCTCAAAGACATGCTGGTAGGTGGGATTATGGATAATCTCACGTCTACATTTTCAACCTTGAATCAGAAGATTGGAGAAGTAACAGCACAGGTAGCACAGACTCCGGACCAGTTCCAGCCTACGGTTTATAACCTCATCAGGAACCTGTCGGAGAATGTGATTCTACCCATAGCAGGAATTATCCTTACGTTTATTGCCTGCTATGAACTGATACAGCTGGTCATCGCTCACAATAACCTGGCAAACTTTGAAACCTGGATCTTTTTCAAGTGGGTATTCAAGATCTTTGTAGCAGTAACGCTTATTACAAATACCTTTAATATCACCATGGCAGTCTTTGACGTAGCACAACATGTGGTCAGTCAATCAGGATCACTTATTACCGGAAGTACCGCAGTGGACGGTTCAACGCTGGCAATCATGCAAAGCACATTAGAAGCAATGGGTGTCGGGCCATTGCTTGGTATATTCCTACAGTCTTTTGCGGTGAAGTCCTTATTTGAGATTTTATCAATTCTGATCTGGGCTATTGTTTATGGTCGAATGATAGAAATCTATTTGACTATCAGCCTTGCTCCGATTCCTTTTGCAACCTGTGGCAACAGAGAACAGAGCATGATTGGACAGAACTATTTGAGATCCCTTTTTGCACTTGGCTTCCAGGAATTTTTAATCATGGTCTGCGTAGTAATTTATGCAGCCCTGGTTCAGACAGTTTCATTTTCATCAGATATCATGGGCTCTTTGTGGAACGTCCTTGGTATTACCTTACTTCTTGCATTTACCTTGTTTAAGACAGGTTCAATCGCAAGATCAATATTCCACGCACATTAAGGAGGAAAAGAAATGACATCTTATATTCCGGTGCCTCGTGATCTCACGAAGGTTAAGAGTAAAGATATGCCGGATGAGGTAGAACGTAAAGGTCTTGGTACGCCTGCAACAAGAGCTGGTGTTATTGAAAAGCTGGTTCGTATCGGTTTCGTAGAACGACAGGGAAATAAGAAGACGAAATATCTGGTTCCTACCGATAAGGGAACTTCTCTTATTACCGTAATGCCGGAACAGATTCAGTCAGCATCTATGACAGCTGAGTGGGAGCAGAAACTTCTGGAAGTGGAAAAACAGGATATTGCATCGGAAGACTTTATGGCTGAAATCAAGGATATGATTGTTGATCTGATTGAGACTTATGAGCCTGTAAAGAGTGCGGATAAGCTTTTTCCACCTCGTCAATACAAGCAGTATAAAAAGTATCCGAAGAAAGGAGCGCCCAGATGGCAAAGGTAAAGAAAATCAGAAAATGGGATGAAGTCACAGGAAATGCAGTAGAGGAACAGATTCCTGAGTCCATTGATCCGATAGAGGATGTTGGGGCAGGTCCATCTATCAGCAGAAATCATATGCGTGGCATCGAGGATATGGTTGAACAGAATGATAATTCATTTGATGGAATCATAAATAATGTGCCTGCAGCTCCTGTGCCGGATTTTGCAGAAATCAATGAAAAGGCAGATCAGGAGGATATCATTGCTGATACCAAGGCTTCTGTGATGGAGAAGATAAAAGAGCAGCAGGAAAAAGTGAAGCTGGCTCCAATACCGGAAACTGAGAAGAAGACTCCTGTGGTTCGCCCCTGCAGGGAGATGTAGTCATGAATAACAGAACGGAGCAGTTTCATTTCTTTGCTACTCCTGAGGAAGCAAAGCTGATTCGTGAGAGGGAGAAAGAAATCGGCATCTTAAATGAGAGTGCATATCTTCGCAAAATGGCGATTGATGGTTATCTCATCCAGATGGATTTAAGTGATGTCAAAGAGGCCGTAAGGCTTTCTTGGCATCACATCTTCTAACGTGATTCAGTATGCAAAGAAAGCAAATGAAACCGGCAGTATCTACAAAGAAGATATCGATGATATCAGACTTCATCAGGAAGAACTTTGGAAAGTGATGAAGGAAATACTAAAGCGCTTGTCTACGATTTAGGAAAGGAGGTGAATGCGCATGGCGGCTACAAGACTTATCACGGTGCACCAGAATAAAGGTAAAAGCGTAGCGAAGTCTCTCAGCGATAGAACAGATTATGCCAAGAATGGAGAGAAGATCGAAAATGGTCAATTCATCAGTTCATACGCCTGCCAGGCTGAGAGTGTTGATGAAGAATTCATGCTCTCAAAAAGAGAATATGAGCGTCTGACAGGAAGACATCCCAGGGGCAATATCATCGCTTATCAAATCAGGCAATCCTTTAAGCCGGGAGAGATCACACCGGAGGAAGCGAATCAGGTAGGCTATGAAACCGCCATGCGATTTACCAAAGGCAATCATGCTTTTATCGTAGCGACTCATACGGATAAGGCGCATATTCATAATCACATCATCTTTAATTCTACGAGTCTTGATTGCACCCATAAGTTTAGAGATTTCTTTTTTGTTGGTCTTGCTTTGCAGAGATTATCGGATATCATCTGCCTGGAGCATGGCTTATCTGTTATAGAAAAGAAGAAGCCAAGTGACCGTGTTAAGCGAACAACTTATCCTGAGAAGAAATCTTTCCGTGATGATATTAGAGATGCGATTGATAAGATTCTTAAGGAAGGCAGCGCAAAAGATTTTAATGAGCTGCTTTATAAATTGGAAGATGCCGGATACGAGATTAAGCGTGGAAAGCATATTTCTCTAAAGGGAAAAGATCATAAGCGCTTCATCCGGCTGCGCTCTCTGGGTGATGGTTATACAGAAGATGACCTTAAGAAGATTCTTGCCGGTGAGATGGAGCATGCTTTCTATGATAATGAAAAAGCCGAAAAGCAGCCAAAGACTTATCAGCGGAAAAAGGAAGATCATGAGTTTGACCTTCTTATCGATATTCAAAAGAAGCTGGCTCAGGGAAAGGGAAAATATTATGTTCGCTTTGCCAAGAACTTTAATACAAAGCAGGTAGCCAAGGCAGTTTTATATCTGAAGCAGCATGACATCCGAAGCTATGATGATCTGGAGAAAAATGTGAAAACAGCAACAGCCCACTATACAGAATTATCAGCTTCCATCAAAGAAAAGGAGAAGCGACTTGCTGAGATTTAGGTCTTGAAGAAACATATCTTTGATTACTTTAAGACTAAAGACGTATATGCGGATACAGAAAGAAGTTTCTGGAAGAGCATAGGCAGGAAATTCTGCTTCATAAGGCTGCCAAGAATGCCTTTGATGAGCTTCATCTGAAGAAGCTACCAAAGGTAAAAGATTTAAGTGCGGAGTATGCAGAGATCCTTGCAGAAAAGAAAAAGCTGTACGGTGAATATCGTCAGGTTAAGAAAGATATGCAGGAGATTCAAAGAGCAAAATATGATATCGATCAGTTCCTTAAAAGTGATGAAGAACAGAAGAAGGAACGTGTCAGAAAACACAATATCACTCGATAATTCTAATGGGGAATCTGTAGGTTTAAGACTTATGGATTTCCCTCTTTTTTTCATTTCTGAAGAAAATTCCAACATCAGAAAACAGCGATTCGGAAGAATTGCGTAGCCAAGCGATTAGCTTGTTCAAGGGGATTGGGGATGTGCCACCAACGAGCGGAAAGTAGCTTTTTGTACAAAAAAGCACTGCTCGCCACTTTGCGAAGACGCGCCCTAACACCATCGAAGATGGTGCCGCGCGAAGGGCGGGAAGAGTAGAAAAAATAGTTTACGAGTCCATATAATGGGACAGTGCTCTTGATAGAATTGTATTCAAACACATATGTAGGGGTAAAAAATTTTGATTTGAGAAATTAGTTTTAGAGAAGCAAAATATTGTCTTTTACTTTCTAAAGATCTACCGTGACTTTTGAGGTGCGCTGTGATATACTTTTCACTGGATATGTATTTTTTGTTTTGCGCTATGTGCGCAACTTAGTGAAAGGGAAAAATATGGCTATATCTTATAACGGCTTATGGAAAATGCTAATTGACAAAAACATGTACAAGAAGGATCTTGCTGCAGAGCTTAATATTAGTTCTGCTACTATGGCTAAAATGGGCAAAGGTGAAAATGTCTCTCTTGATGTTCTTCAGAAAATTTGCGAGTACATGGATTGCAACATTGGCGACATCATGAGTTTTGAAAAAGAAGATAAAAACGAAAAGGAAGAATGACATATAGAGTATAGCGCAGGGAATGTAAGCAATTTGCTTTGGTTCGTTGAAACGCGAGAAACAATGCGTCTTCTTAATACTGATTCAGTGGATAATGTAATGAATCGGGTTATAGACGAAAATGTGTATCAACAAAAAGATTTGAAACGTGCGAAGAGACAATTCAATGTGAAATGCTTTATACAGCCCTTACAAGGCAGCTTAACAAGATTATTATCCTGTATAATCAAGAGCCTTATCATCTGCTTAATTACTCGACAGATGCAAATTCAGATATAGCTACAAGGTTTACGGATCTATTTGCTGATGTATTTAAGGATGAAGGGCCTGATCTGAGACCTCAGATTGTCGAAGTCGGCGGAAAATTCTATGAGGATAAGCTGATTCATAGAACAGCTCGTGGAGAGCTTGTACGTAGCAAGTCAGAGGTGGCTATTGCAAATGCTTTGTATTATCACCATATCGACTATGAGTACGAGCCCGAATTGAAGCTGGAGGATAAGATTAAGCGCCCTGATTTCAAGGTCGAGGATTATGATACCGGAGTTGTCTGGTACTGGGAGCATTGCGGCATGATGACAGATCCTCAGTACAGAAAGCGTTGGGAAGATAAGAAGAAGTTCTATGAGAAGAATGGCATTGTGGAAGGCAAGAATCTTATCGTCACATATGATGACGAAAACGGTGGAATAGATACGGAACTAATAGAGAAGATCATAAAAGATACATTTGATGAGGATTAGATACAGCTATGGAAGGTAAGTATCCTGTTGTTACTCTTTGCGGAAGTACAAGGTTTAAAGAACAGTTTATGGAAGCACAGAAGAGACTTACATTGGAAGGCAACATTGTTATTAGCGTAGGTCTCTTTGGACATTCTGGTGATCAGGAAGTCTGGGAGAATATGGATGAAGGAATTCTCACTAAGACTAAAGAAATGCTGGATGATATGCATAAACGCAAGATTGATATGGCAGATGAAATATTTGTAATCAATGTTAATGGATATATTGGTGATAGTACTTGCTCTGAAATTGAGTATGCAAAGGCACATGGTAAGAAGGTAAGATATTTGGAAAAAATATAGTATGTACAAGGACTATAGTAAAAATAATAGAGTGAATCGAGGAGAGCAAATTGGTTATTGAATGGGGTAAGGCTGCAGGTATTGCATATAATATAATAAGTCTTTTTCTTAATGATGAAATATCATCAGGAAAGAACAAGATTAAAAATAAAGTTATAGAAAGATTTCATAGGCGAAAAATAAAAAGGTTCTGTTACTCATATTTTATAAAGCATAATGGAACAGTTATAACTAATCCTGTTTTTGCTGAATTCATAAAAAACGATCAGACTATAGAACGTCTTTTTATTGATACCGGGAAAGCGCATGTAGATCAAACTGATAGTGAATATCTTAATTCTGAAATGATTAGAATTGAGAAAGAATTAGAATACCCTATTACTGTTTTAGATAAAAAAGCTATTCGAGGATTCTTAAATGGATTGCTTTTACAACATAGGCAGTACAGAGAAAAATGTTTGACTGATGATTCTAAGCAAATTATTCAAAATAATGATAGAAATACGAAAGAAATTATAAACAGCTTTGAATCGATAAATGAAGATACTAAGAATGAACTATTGGCAGCTATATCCGCCAAGGGATCATTACAGATTAGTCAGGAGAATGCAATCTTTAAGATTCTTAATGATAGTTTTTGGAACGGCGAATTCTACATTTTGGAGAGCATACAACCTGCTCTTCATGAAAAGAGTGAAAGCCTTGATATTTGGGTAAATATGGTGCTAAATATGGCACTTCTTAATGGTGAAAACTATAGCAATTTTCATTCTGTAAATGATATAAAAAATCCAAATGTAAGAGAGGATGCAGTACGGAAGAATGTTATTTTTTCTTATTTGAGCAAAAAAACAGATGAAATTGAAGCGTTCAATGTCTCAGGAGACCTTAAAGAATTAGTAGAGAGAATTAGTATTGGTGATGAATGGCTATTCAGTGAGTCTAAAGAGGTAAAGGATAATGTTGAATGCTATAACATTACGCCTTTTTCTGGGCTCAAGCAAGAAGATGAGACGATTAAAAATCTCCAGATTATTTATATATTTGGCAAGGGTATTTTAGGCGTTGCTAAGGTTATTGATAATATTGGTGTTAGAGAATCCAATTTTATTGTAGAGTTGTTAAGTGATACTAGGCATTATGAAGATTCTATAATAACTTGTGAAAGTGAGACAGAAGCTAGAAAACTATCGTCAGCTTTATTTGAAAAGCTATGGGGCGAAAAAAATAAATATGTCAAAACATGTAAGGAATTGCAAGTGATTTATTGGCGTATATTATTACAAGCAGCATCTGTTAGTAACAACAATAGAGTTAATGATATTGTTTCGAATATTCCGGAAGTAATTAAGGAAGAATTAGCTGAAAGTATTTTTCTGGCCCGTTTTGAAAATGGAGAAGACATTAGCAACAAAGAAGTCATTGATATATGGAATAAGACAAAAAAACCACGTATTATGATTCCATATTTTGCAAAGACTAGTGCCGATAATGCTAAACAGCTTATTAGTGAAATTTCTGATATTATGCAAAATCCGGAATTAGTTATAGTTTACATAGAAACCTATCTAAAAGAGGATAGATATGATGAAGCAAAGCTTTTAATAAGACAATATGAAGCTTTGTGCAATGGGTATGCTGAATTCTTGGTTGATAAGATACAAGTTTTTCATGATGAGGAAGACGTGAAAGTACTTGTGGAAAAATGGAATAATCGGCAGTTGTCTTATATTACTAATCAAACGGATATAGCAATTGCTCACCTTTTGTTTGATTGGAAAAAATATGAGATGTGCCTGAATGTTCTTCAGGCCTTGGAACTTAAGGGATTTGTCAACCATAAATTAAAAAAACTGCGTGCTTTTTCCTTGATAAATACTGATAGAACGGTTGAAGGTCTTTCTATTTTGAATGAGCTTATTCCTGAATGTAGGGAGGATAAGGCAGTTGTGGGCAATATATTAAATTGCTCACTTGGTTTACAGAGAGAGATTTCTGAGGAGGTATTATTAGCAGCAGAAGAGATTAATACTCCTGAGATTAATCTTTACTTAGCAGTTGCCTATGAGCGGCGTGGTGATATAGCGTCTGCCAAAAAGACATATTGGAAATCATTATTATTTAATAAAAATGCTAAGTCAAAAGTTTATGGTACGTATTGGTTTTTCTCAACAAATCATATAAAAGGCAATGGTGAAGTTGAAATATCTGATGAAAATACATGTATTATCGCAGATGAAGTTGATGGTAATAGAAGAGTATCCTTGGGAATTCTTTCAAAAGAGTACTTAGAATCAGAACTTAATTTAGATGATTTATTCATTGTACCAACAGATAATGCTATAAAGCGAGGTTGGATTGGAAAAAAAGTTGGGGCGGTTATTGAATATGAAAGTATTCAGTATAATATAGTCCAGATAAAAACTATGGATGCTCGTTTTTCCGAATATTGTCTTGGAAAAATGATAGATTATGACAATGTAAAAGTTCTATCTGTACCTCAAGATTCTGAACCAGAAAAGATGAGGGAATACTTTGTTAATTTCTTAAAAGAGAACTCTTTCGGAAATAACAAGATTCAAGATTTGATTAAAGATTACAAAGACTTATCAAAAGTACCATTAAGTTTATTTTCTTTATCACAAAGCTTACGTCCCAATTATATAGTTTTAGTGTATGAATTCTTGAAAGATCCGTCATTGTTGATTAGAGAATGGATAGATTATGACAATGATGTAGCTTGCATAAATGAGGAAGGTTACATTCTGTCGTTTTCATCACTTATCCTTCTTTTTTTACTAGATGTACCGGTTGAGATGTTAATCGATAATAATGTATATCTGCCGAAGTCCACAGTATTAGAACTAAGAGATGAGAAAGATAAAGTTATTTCTGAGAACAAACGAGATGGCGGAGGAACGGTAGCTGTTGTTGATGATCAATTGCAGTTTTTTGTAAATTCAGATGATTCAAAGCAAGAATTGATGAAGTATGTAACTGAACTGCTAGAATATGCTGAAAAAATACCTACAGTTGATAATAAGAAGGACTTTTCGTTAAACAATATTCCAGAATCTCAACTGCGGCTTTTATTAGGAACTCCTGATTTAGATGCCATTTCAATTTGTAAAACAGAGAATTATGCTCTTATATCATTTGAAATATTTTTAGTAGAGTTAAATTTATTAGCTGGAAATAAGAGCATTACTCCGCTCGCATATATTAATTCAATCGAAAAAGATGATAGTGGTTTGATTGGTTATCTAAATAAAATGGTTCAATTTCATATGATGAATATTCTTAATAAGGATATTTATGAAAGAATAGCAAAGAGCACTGCCTCAGGAATTACGGAAGAGTGGAACCAATATATTGGAATGATTGATCAACAAGACAGTAATTATAAGAACTGGATTAAAGAACATTTTGCGCTTGTTGGACAAAAATATCAACAGAACAGAGGCGAAGATCAAACTATAAATGATATAGAAAAAATATACACCGTCGAATTATATAAACTCTTGGAACGAGAAGTACATTATAGTATGGATACTCTGCATGATGAAAAAGGCAACTTGGTGATTCGTACATACATGAGAGTATTTGATAAAAAGGAGCAAAAATATATAGAAGGCCTAGATCAAATTATAGATAGCGTGTTTCAAATTGATTTTTCGGATGAACAATAGAAGCCGGAAAATATGAAAAAGGTTAGAATAATGTTAAAAAAGTAAGTCGCGCTCCTTGAAAACCATCTCGCGTTCATGTTTTGCTTGATTTTGTGATAGGGTTTTATCTGAAGGAGGAATAAGACATGAATCTTATGGAAAAGACTTACATTGATAATGGCATAACATATTACATTGATGTTGACGCTTTGAATGCAGAACTAGATATCAGACGAGGTAAAGAAGGTATACAAAATTATGTTGATTCTTTGCCCCAAAAGGATGAAATGAATATGCCTTCTGGTAGATCTGTTTTGGATTGGACAACGAAGGTTCATTGCCCTCGTAATATTTCACAGCTAAAATGCTTGTTGGATGTCATAGCGGTTGAATATGAGAAGGTTATGATTCCAGAAAGCGTGGCATTTGATCCAGAGTATGAAAAGAAAAAGATAGTTGAACGTCAATTGTCTCTTAATGAAAAGAGGAAAAGGTTAGGGCTGGATGTATTCTTGATGGCACATTACCTTTTTTATTTCGGTCCATATAAAATTAGTCCGTTCAATATGAAAAGAGTTTTTGATGGAAAAATGATTGCACCGAGTGAATTCCTTGATGATGTAGAAGAAGTATTAAATCGTTATGATAAGGAACCAGTATATTCTAAAAATATTAAATCAGACTATAGGTGGAACGATGCTAATGATAGGAGCTTACGAAACAGATTTAAAATAGTTTTTCCAGGTTATGAGCTTGTGTCAAAAGTCCTTCGTTATGAGTATGGATTCAATGTATCAAGATGGCAACTGATGCTAGTTATAAATGGTATATATAGTCCATCTCCAGAATTGACTAGCGCTCTTGAGGAGATTTACAATGAAGCGAAGCAACATGTAATAGCAAATAATTTTGGAAGTGATTATTTAGATTTTGAATATTGTGAACCAATTGAGGAAGTAGCAAAAGGTGATTGGTATGTTCCAATATTATTGGGAAATGATACTATAATTACAAGGCATTTTAAATACAAAAAAATGGAGAAATTCTGCAAATTGAATGAAAAGCGTATGCAGCCTGCATGCGTACACGATATGAATATTAGTTCAATATGGGATATTCAAGAAGCTGTAGATCTTGCTCAGGAGAAATTCTCAACAGTATTGGTTTATGCTAATTGGGATTATGTAGATGAAGATATAAAGGCCCTAATATGTAATTACTCGAAAAATCATAATGTCCCGCTACAATACATGTTTAAGGATAATCGTATAGCATAGCCGTTCTAGTCTGTCCCTATAAAAGGACAGGATTTTTGTTACCATAGGTATCATAAAAGGGGGAGTGCACGATTTTCGCGGCTATCAGATATTTTTGATATTTTGTAGATCAGTGTTGCAAACAAGTGTTCGCGGTGATATACTTTCAAATAGGAAGTAACGAAAGCAGATTGTTTCCTTTAGAAAGGAGCGGCGTATGAGACATAAATCTACAGAACTTATGGGTACTATTAAGGCATTTGTAGAGGAATACTACAAGAATTATCGCCACTCACCGTCTACAACAGAGATTGCCAATGCGGTCGGTATTGCTAGAGGAACTGCATATAAGTATCTGTTAGCCATGAGTGACAATGGCATGATCAGATATGATGGCCAGCAGATTTCTACTGAGCAGACCGAGAAGGTTCAGACAGAGTTTACAAGCGTAGCACTTCTTGGTGCTGTTTCCTGCGGCGTTCCCACACTGGAGGAAGAGTACGCTGAAAGTTATGTGTCATTGCCTGTTTCTATGTTTGGCAACGGAACTTTTTTCCTACTTAGAGCTAACGGCGAGTCCATGATTGATGCTGGAATTTCTCCCGGAGATCTGGTACTTGTCAGAAAGCAGTCGGAAGCCATGGATGGCGATATTGTTGTTGCACTTGTAGGGAATGAGAACACGCTGAAGCGCTATTTTGTAGACAAAGAGAATCAGAAGATCAGACTTCATCCTGAGAACAAGACTATGAAGGACATCATTGTTTCAGACTGTGAGATTCAGGGTGTGGCTGTTAAGGTCATTAAAGACCTCGCGTAATGTGTGCTAAACAGTTTTTACAGATCAGACCAGTCGTGCATTGATAATGGCAGTGTTGACTACACTACGGAAAGGCCATTGTCGGGAGATTACAGTATGCTCATCATATCGGTTTCTTGCCCTTTTCCGAATGAGAGATATCAAGCTTGAAAGACAAAGGAGGCGTGATGTTGATGAGTTCAGCGGAGGAAAAAATTGGGGAATGCGTGGTTTGCTGCCACAGATGTGGTGGATTTCTTATGGAGTCAGCTAGTACAACTTCGTATATGGCCTGCCCGGAATGCGGTGCTCGCCTTGTTGTGTGCGTGAAGAAAGGCAAGGTATCCGTATTCGACGACAATAGATCCGAGGAGGAGCTTGCTAAGAAACGGCATGCTCGCTTAACCGGATACGCTGCGAAGCTTAACAAATTAGGCAAGTAGCAATTAGATTTACAATTTAATATTCATGAGGATGCTAGGGAGATTGCTGGATTGGTCGTCGGTATGGCGTTAAAAGACTTACAAATGAGTGACGTCTGGCATTCAAGAGTTTGTGAAGAGAGTCGTATTTACTACGGATAGATGCAGCAAGGGCGTAAGACATCTATTCAGATTAAAAAGGGCCTGCAAAACAGAAGCTAACTTGAAGTATGTTTTTACATACTAAGAGATTTAGTGGTTGTTTTGCAGTGCTCTTTTTATTTTTGTGCTCTTTTTCCGGTTCGCTTCTGTTTTGGAAGGCACCGGAAAGGGTGCAGATTATGAAGAAGGTAAACAGAAACAATAGAGCAATTGATGTAACAACAGTTGGTGGAAGAATTAAGAAGTTACGTACTGAAATGGGAATGAGCCAAGAGGAATTAGGATTTGCTCTTCACATGGAGGGGAAAAGTGTTATCTATGGGTATGAATCAAATAGAAGAGGAATAAGTGGTGATATTCTTGTTGACCTTGCTAAGTTATTACATTCTACACCAGAATATATCATGAATGGAGAATCTCCAGCTGACGAGGATCCGTATATATCTGCTGTTGTTTCATTGATGAAAGGGTTGAAAACGGATAAAAGAAGAAGAATAGCTCTTGAACATATAAAAATCGTTGCTGAAATGGAAGAATAGTCTTGGCGATTGTTCAATCCCATGGTATCTTATATACAGATGAATGAACAATCATATGTATATAGAAATGGAGGTTGAAATATGAGCTATAGAGTACAGTTCACGATATCTGATGAGCAGAAAATTAAGCTTGAAGAAGATATGAGAAAGGACGGTTATCCTAATATATCAGAGCTATGTAAGGCTAGAGTGTGTGGTGATCGCTCGTATGCATCACTATACAAACAACTAATAGAAAGAATTGAGAAACTAGAACCAGGGACAACCTTTATTATTCGAGATTTAATTGATACACCACCAGCGCTTATTGGGCGTTGGTTGTATCAGAATGTTGATAGTGGTGAAGGAAAAAATGTTATTCATGACGGTAAAGATTCCGTTGGTACCGAAAGATATAAAAAAATCTAGATATAAAATGAGGAAGAAATGATGCGAATTGAAAAAGATGTGGCGTTAATAGATAATCCGTTATTGCGTGCAGCAATATGGGGAGATCAGTCGTGTTTATATAAAAGCGTGAAATTTACTGGATATGTTCAAGCGAGTATAGATAAAATAGGCAAAGCATTTATTGAATATTGCATTGCTAGAGCATTAGGAATATATAGATTACCTAATTGTGGTTATGATTACTATACTGACACAAGTGTGTTGTTTAACTCTCTACCAGAAGAGGATATAAATGCAGCATGTGAAGAAATGGAACAGGTAATTAAACATGTTCAAAAAAAGTTAAACGAGTCAAAATTAGTAAAGAATGGAAAAATATCAGTTGTGCGTTGTTTGTCTCATTATCAATTGGAAGATGCAACAGAACAGCTTTTGGATGAGTCTTGTCGAAGCGTGACATTTCCTGTTAGCATTTTGTCCTCTTATTCCTATGATGGTAATGAAAATGAGATATATCCTTCAGGACGTACAGAAACTGGGCAACATATAAACATAAGGGAAGATGTTTCTGTTAGTGATATAGTTTTGTGGGATCAATATGTAGGTGATGGAGGACGAGAATGCATATACTGTAAGTCTATGTATGATGAAGAAAGAGAGCTATGGGTTGTTGATAGAAGTATTAATGGGATGAAGACATTACCACGAGAATGTTTTCTTTATTCAGATGGTCTTCCGGATATCAATAGGATTTCTAGATTTAGGTCGTTTGGAAAGGACTCGCCATTGTGTAGTGGGTTGTATCAAAAGCGTCCATGTGAATATGAAGATTTTTTGACAAAAATAGTAATGAAGAAAAATAAAGCAAAATTAGAAGCGGAGTATATTGAAACAAAAAGACGTTAATTGATATAAGGTTAATTAAAGGTCAGCCTATGCAAAGAACATAGGCTGATTTTTTTGTATAAATTGCATACCCAAAGTGGTCAGAACGCAGACGAAAATAGAAGTCTTTTTTCTTATCATAATTCTTGTAAAGAGTTACGAAGCAGCGCGCAGCTTAGTGACATAAACACAACTGAATATAGGAGGTGTATATGGCCACTAAGGTTAATTTTTATGAAAACTACGGTGACAAGTCAGCGAGGGAGAGGGCCGAGCTGATCTATTCTAATTACTCTTCCGTCCAGGGAATCATCGAGGATTGCAAGATGAGACTGATCTACGAGATTAAGGCAGAGAAGGAAAGAAAGCGTAGCAATCACAAAGATGAACTTGGAGTCCGTATTCAGAATTTGGGCAACTACAGTAATCCTACAGCGGATGAAGCGGTTCTTGATGTAATGCTTGAGGGAGCAATTAAAGGACTGAATTCAGCAGAGGATGCTTTATCAGATCCGGCTCTGGTACAGGAATTCAAGAGAAGAGAGTATGTCATTGTGATGATGGCTGATGAATACGCATCCTTCAAGAGGCACCTGCATGCACTTAGCGTGAAGGAGCAGGAACTTATCATTCCGCTTCTGAAGCAGGAGAAGGACTACTACACACTGGCAGAGGAAGCTGGTGTATCTGTTCCGGTTGTCAGAAGAAAGGCAAGCCGTATTCATTGTGAATTGATTTCCTACATGGAAAATTATTTCATTGAGAAGCTTTAGGAGGGATGGTCATGAAGGAATTAAAAGAGCTTACATTTCCTCCAGAGGCTGAGGAAATGGCTGTTAAGTATGCTGCTTTTGACATTATGAAGCAGCATAACAAAGAAGGAAAGATAACAGACGAAGAACTGCGGTATATCGCGAAAAAGCTTGATTTACCAATTGAGTAATTAGAGTAACCATTATATAATTAAGCTGTATGATGTACTCATAGTACTGACAGCTTAATTGGGAATGCGAGGTGCAATATGGCGCGAAAAGCTGCTATCTACGCCCGTGTTTCTACAGAGCATGAGGCGCAGATTTCTGCACTGGAGAATCAGGTGCAGTACTATGATGAATTATTACAAAGGCATCCTGACTGGGAGCTGGTTGATAGATATATTGATGAAGGTATCACAGGTACATCTATTCACAAGCGTGAATCTTTTATGAGAATGCTTCAGGATGCAAAAGAGAAGAAATTTGATCTGATAATTACCAGAGAGGTATCCAGGTTTGCACGAAATACAGTTGATACACTGCAGCAGACCAGAATCTTCAAATCTTACGGCGTGGAGGTGTGGTTCACAGAAGACAATATCTGGACAATGAATGATGAGGACGGAGAGCTTCGTCTATCAATCATGGCAATGCTGGATCAGAACGAAAGTAAGAAGATTTCACAGAGAGTAAAAGCCGGTCAGATGATTTCATTTAAGAATGGAGTTCTGTATGGCAATGGTAATATCCTTGGCTACGACAGAGTAGGGGATAAGCTTGTTGTAAATAAAGAACAGGCTGAGACCGTGAAGAGAATCTTCGAGCTTTATTTATCCGGCAATGGTGTTCGTATAATTCAGGACATCATGGAGCAGGAGGGCCGAAAGACTGCAACAGGACTTACCAGATGGCAGTCCGGTAATATTAACAGGGTGCTTAGAAATCCTTTTTATTGCGGAAGAATCGTTTATCGTAAGCAATATGTTCCTGATTATCTGGTTCAAAAGAAAATCAATAATTTTGGAGCCGTTGAAAAGGTTTATGTGGAAGGCACTCATGAGAAACTTGTATCACCTGAAGATTTTGATCGGGCTCAGGAGTTAAGAGCAAAACATCGAATCGGAAAGCGTGATAAGAATGGCAGATCTGTTGGTCAGTCATCATGCAAGCATATCTGGGGCAACAAATTTGTTTGTACCTGTGGTCATGCTATGAACAGAAGAATCGCTCACAAGGCAAAAGATGGAAATCTTTCGTATATCTATCAGTGCTATGGACAGTTAAGAACAGGCACACCTGAAAGCAGACGGAAGAAAGGCCTTGAGGTTGATGGAATCTGTGACAACTCATCGTTTATGGAATGGAAGTCGGAAGTTCAGGCTGATTTCATTTTTAAAAAGCTTTTAAACAATAAGGAAGCTATTTACCGTGAAGCAATGTCGATGTTGAATGATGTGGCTGAGGTTAAGGCTCCTGAAAGAAATGATAAGGAAAAGCTTGAATGAAATATGAAGCAACTGGATAAGCTGCATAAGCAAATGGCTAATCTTGTTGATATGTGTGCTGACGGAGATATTTCCAGAGAAGTCTTTCGCAGTAAGAAAAAGAAACTTGAAGATCAGATTTCAAACATTGAAAAAATTAATAGTGAGTGTAGACAGCAGATTCTAGAATTGGAAGATAATGAAGCAAAGGATAGACGCATTGAAAGTCTTTCTGAGTTCATTAAGATGACTGCTTATGATGCCAGGCGAAGATTCCAGAAACAGTGATTGATAACTTTGTGGATCGTGTGGTATTTGATCATGGAGATTTCATCTGGTATCTGAATCCAACCTTTGGAAATGAAGTATACAGTCAATCCACTTCCGATTGGAAAAAAACAACTGTCAACCGCTAGAAGATATGTCATATGCCTGCTCCAGCACAGGCAGCAATCGCAAATAAGTAGTCTGTGACGTAAATTTAAAAATATTTTTTGTAATAGCAATAAATGCCACGAAAATACAATTCGTGGCATTTATTATGTATAGCTTATTCTTCTAATCCGTTAGGATCATATTTTAGTATATCTCCAGGCTCACAATCCAGCACCTTACAAATACCAGCCAGGGTAGAAAAGCGGATGGCACTTACCTTGTTATTCTTAATCTTTGACATGTTCACATTGGTTATTCCGACTTGGTCTGCCAAATCGTTCAAAGACATATGGCGCTTTGCCATCATCACATCAAGTTCTAATACAATTTTACTCATGCCAGAAATCCTCCTATAATAAACCGTCTACATCTTTTTCAAGATTGGCTCCATAGTGGAAAAACTGAGATAGACATAAAACTACAAGACCAAAAAAGATAGTTGAAGCATCAACACTCACTTCAATTGTATTTGTGCTTATAAGTCCAATAACGATGCTTATAACGATTTGGGTTACAGGAATAGCAATCGCAAATATACCAATTTCTCTGACTCTTCTGATATTGTCGGTGCAAAAAGGAAGTTCAGCTTTGAAAATCTGGTTGATATTTCTGCAAATCATAGCACATAATCCCATGCTGACGATGCCTGCAATAAATGCAAAAAGAATAGCAAGAGTATTAAATGAGCCATCAGCAGAAATAACATTTATGTCAAATCCGGTAACAGTGAACGAACCATCATCAATTCTGGATTTAAGTATGTTTTCTATAAATTCGCCAGCTGCCATAGTTACTATGTATGCAACAATCATTAAAGTATCCCCAAGCCATAATAAAATTTCAAAAATCTTGGCTAATACAGCAGTTATATTTATTAATTTTTTGCTCATAAGAATTCATCCTCCAAAATGTTTTGTTTAATTGTGATAGTAATAACACTGCAGTAGCCATTGGTTATCGTTTATCGATAATTATTATATAACACTCGATAAAACAATTGTCAACTATTTTTTTGGATATGTAATAGGGAAAAATCAAATTATCAAAAAGCTAGATTGAAAAATTAAGTAAACGCTCAATAGCGAGTACGATTAAAAATTAAAAACCACCGTAATTGGCGGTTCCTGGTTATGGTTGTTTTGGAATCTCCTTCAGGAGATTTACAAAATAATCATATGGCTTTAAGTTATTTGCCTTTGCAGTTTCAGCAATGCAATGGAATTTGAACTGCTTGCAGATAGTATTAAGCAAATAAATGATAAAGCAAGTTCAGCAGCAAAAAAGGAATGAATTATACGCTTTTTAAGGCTTGTAGACAGTTTTATAAAGTATATCCTCAAATTGGTTCAACAGTGTCGGGTTCCCGTTATTTTTATCAGTAAACATATAGATACCTACTTATGATTTGTGTAAATGAACCTTAATTTAGTCAAAATAACTAAAATGACTAAATTAAAGCTATTGACGACCAAATTAAATCGTAATAGAATAACAATAAATTCATTATGCCATTTGTGAATAAAAAGACGAAATTAAACGTGCAATGAGGTAATTGGATGAGAGATTACAATTATAAAGGTAAATGGGAAAAGCTGCTGACGCCAGAAATAGTGAAAAAGCTCACTCTTATTCATGAGTTCAAAGGTGAACAGAGATTATTTATCGAAGCACACAAGGATGAATTAAAAGAATTGGTGGAACTTGCAAAGATTCAGAGTACAGAGGCTTCAAATAAAATCGAGGGCATTTTTACCTCTGATGATAGATTTAAAAGCTTAGCGCAGGCAAAAACAACTCCAAGAAATAGAAAAGAGTCAGAGATTGCCGGATATCGAGATGTGCTTAATACGATTCATGAGAGTTATGAATATATACCGATTAGTGCTAGTTATTTTCTGCAGTTGCATCGGGATTTATATAAATTTGTTGCGAATAATGATGGTGGTACTTTTAAATCCAGTGACAATATTATTCGGGAAATGGATGTGAAAGGAAATGAGCGTATAAGATTTCACCCCGTACCGGCTTGGGAAACACCTGCCGCTATTGATGAATTATGCAAAGCATATGCGGATGCAAAAGGGGAGATAGATCCGTTGATTTTAAATGCAATGTTTATTCTTGATTTCTTATGTATTCATCCATTCAATGATGGTAATGGAAGAATGAGTCGCCTTTTGACATTGCTTCTGCTATATAAGTTTGGATTTATCGTTGGCAAGTATATCAGTATCGAAAAGATTATAGAAGAATCTAAAGAAACATATTACGAAGTACTTCAGGATAGTTCTATAGGCTGGCATGAGAATGAGAACGATTATAAGCCGTTTGTAGACTATATGCTCGGAGTCATTGTTAGCGCATATAAAGATTTTGAATCCAGGGTGAGTTTGGTGACAAATCCGAACTTTTCAAAACCAGATCGTATACGCGAGATGATAAAAAATCATATCGGTACGATTACGAAATCAGAACTAGTGGAGATGAATCCGGACATTAGTGATACGACGGTTCAGAGAACTCTTTCAGAATTATTAAAAAATGGAGAAATAAAGAAAATCGGCGGTGGTCGTTATACGAAATACACATGGAACACGGAGGGGCAGTAAATGATTACAGGTGAGTTAAAAAATAAAATCGATGGACTTTGGGATGTGTTTGCAGCAGGCGGACTTGTAAATCCACTGGAAGTAATCGAACAGATCACATATCTTATGTTTATTAGGGATTTAGATGATGTAGATAATAAGCGTGAAAAGGAAAGTGCTATGCTTGGACTTTCATATCATAGCATCTTTGAGGGGAAAGTGAAAATCGGTGACCGTTCTATTGAAGGAATACAGTTGAAGTGGTCTGTGTTTCATGACTTTCCTGCAGGAAGAATATATACGGTAATGCAGGAGTGGGTGTTTCCATTTATTAAGAATCTTCATAGTGATAAGAATAGTGCATATTCCAAATATATGGATGATGCGATTTTTAAGCTTCCAACACCACTTCTTTTGTCGAAGGTAGTGGATTCGCTAGATGAAATCTATGACATTATGAACGCTACACAGTCATTGGATGTTCGTGGAGATGTATATGAGTATCTGTTAAACAAAATTGCATCGGCAGGAAGAAATGGTCAGTTTAGAACGCCTCGTCACATCATTCGAATGATGGTAGAGATGGTAGATCCAAAGTCTGATGATGTAATCTGTGATCCGGCATGTGGTACTTCCGGATTCCTTGTTTCAGCTGCGGAATATCTAAGGGAAACAAAGAAAGAAGAAATCTTTTTTGATAAGGATAAAAAAGAACACTACATGAATTCTATGTTCAATGGATTTGATATGGATAGAACCATGCTTCGCATCGGTGCTATGAACATGATGACACATGGTATTGATAATCCGTTTATCGAATATCGTGACAGTTTATCGGATCAGAATGCAGATCATGATAAGTATTCATTGATTCTTGCAAATCCACCTTTTAAGGGAAGTTTAGATGCGGATGCAGTTTCCGGAGATTTGCTTAAAGTATGTAAGACAAAAAAGACAGAACTTTTATTTTTGGCACTTTTCCTTCGCATGCTAAAAGTGGGTGGAAGATGTGCGTGTATTGTTCCAGATGGTGTCCTTTTTGGTTCATCAAAAGCTCATAAGGATATCCGTAAGCAGATTGTAGAAGAGAATCGATTGGAAGCGGTGATTTCTATGCCTTCTGGTGTGTTCAAACCATATGCTGGGGTATCTACCGCCATTCTTATTTTTACAAAGACCGGCCATGGTGGAACAGATAACGTATGGTTCTATGATATGACTGCTGATGGATATAGTTTGGATGATAAGCGTACACCGGTTAGTGAAAATGATATTCCGGATATCATCGAACGCTTCAAGAACCTGGATAAGGAAACCGATAGAAAGCGTACGGATAAGTCATTTATGGTTCCAAAGCAGGATATTATAGATAATGATTATGATCTTTCGATTAACAAATACAAAGAAGTGGAGTATCAGAAGGTAGAGTATCCACCAACATCAGAGATTATGGCTAATATCCGCCAAATCGAGATGGAGATTGGCAAAGAAATGGATGAGTTGGAGAAATTGTTAGGAGAGTAGAAAAGTGGCGAAGGTAAGTAAACGGGGTGGTTTTTCCGATCGTTATAACATCAAGACAGAGAATACCACAATTCAAGTAAAAGAATTTGATAAACGAACAAGAATACAAATCCAAAATATGTTAAGTGAGATGTATCAGGAAGTATATCTACATAAAACATATTGGGGAAATGAAGATATACAAGAATTTTTTCGTTATATTTTGGGAACAGTGTATGCTGAATTGGTAGATACTAGAGAAAAAATAGATGATGATTCTATTTGGCAAATGATTAATAACACTATACTGTTTGATGAATATGATGATGTGCTAACGGTGATGGAAGCAATAGTTCAGTATTGGGATAGATACATGCGAGATAGTAGAGGATTTAAATATTATAATCCGTACGATAAATGTTATCAAAGTATTTCGTTGTTTCAGCTAGTTAATGAATATCTTAAGCGTGAATATATAGGGTATCGATTTGTTGACGGACAGTTAACACCAATCACTGACGACATAGAGATCGAGGCAATTAATCAAGCCATTAATATTAAATACGAACCTGTACGTATTCATTTATCGAAAGCAAATAAGTTGATGGCGGATAGAAATGCTCCTGATTATGAGAATTCAATTAAAGAGAGTATAAGTGCAGTAGAAGCATTATGCGAGATTTTAACAGAAATAAAAGGAAAAGAGGCTACATTAGGTAAAATGCTTAAACTATTGGATGATAGAGGCATTGAAATACATTCGGGGTTAAAATCGGCGTTTAATGTTTTGTATGGATATACGTCAGATGCAAATGGGATCAGACATGCAGGTAACATAGGAGGACCGGCATCTACATTTGAGGAAGCAAAGTATATGTTGGTTTCTTGCAGTGCTTTTATTAATTATTTGATAGGAGTGTCGGCAGATTAGATGAAAGGAAAAACAAATTCGGATTTGTAGGGCTGATTGAAAAACAGAATATATGTTTGACATAGATGCGGTTAGATGCTAGTATAATGATAAAGAAGGTGCTACCGATAGACGGTTAGCCCTGATACATGTGATTAAAAATAACCGCCAAGTTTTGTCAGGACAGGGCGGTTATTTTTGTGTCTTATCATTGCTCTTAGACCCAACGGTATAACCAAGAGCAAAGCAAGTAATACATAAGCTGATAATGGCTATAAATAGCTCCGTTGTAAGCATAAGCACAAACCTCCTCAAAAGATTTCCAGAAGTGGATTTCTATGTAAACACAGGCTATAACTCCTGTGGAGAAGGCTAACCGCCTACCGAATAGGGTAGCACCAAATATATTATACCAAACATATGTTCTAATATCAAGCCTGCGAAAAATAACGAGAGATTTGTAAGGGATAAAGATATGGATAAGATGTATGTAGAAGATTGCTGCCAAATACTTGATTCTATGCGAGTGCCCATTACAGCATCTGATAGAAAAGAAGGTGAATATCCTTATTATGGAGCAAATGGTATACAAGACTATGTTGCAGATTATATTTTTGATGATGAACTTGTATTATTGGCTGAGGATGGTGGTAATTTTGGATCGAAGGAAAGACCTATTGCATATAGAGTTTCTGGGAAATGTTGGGTTAATAATCATGCACATGTATTAAAACCAAAAGAGGGGTTAGATGTTGATTATCTATGCTATTCATTAATGTTTTACAATGTGGATGGAATGGTTAATGGTGCTACAAGGAAAAAACTAACTCAAGCGGCTATGCGTAAGATGCAGATTCCCTCAAGAAGTATGGAGGAGCAAAAATTTATTGTGGATGAATTGAATCGCATTATTAAGATAAAAGAACAGCGTCAGCAAGAGTTGCAGCTATTAGACAATCTTATCAAAGCCCGATTTGTCGAGATGTTTGGAGATCCCTTTGGGAATCCGAAGGGGTGGAGAAGATTGACATTTAAGGAAGCGGGAGAAAGGCTAAGCGATGGTCCTTTTGGCTCAAATCTGAAGTCTGAGCATTATACTGATAGAGGTATTCGTGTAATAAGGCTTGGTAATATAGGGGTTGGAAGATTTATAGATGATGATAAATCATATATTTCGCCAGAACACTATGAGAGATTAAAAAAATACACTTGTAAATCTGGAGAGATTATAATCGGAACACTCGGAGAACCAAATTTGAGAGCTTGTATTGTTCCAGAAGTGGTAGGCGTTGCAATAAACAAGGCAGATTGTGTTCACTATATTCCAAAGAGCGAGATATTGAACAATGATTTTGTGTGTCAGTACATAAATTGTCCGGAAACTTTGTTGCTCGCGAAAGGAATGATACATGGACAGACCCGTTCAAGAGTTTCATCAGGGCAGATAGCACAGATGCCTATTTTTGTGCCGCCGATAGATCTTCAGAGAGATTTTTCTGAATTTATGTCTCAGACTGACAAATCAAAAGTTGCTGTTCAAAAAGCACTAGATGAAGCGCAGCAGTTGTTTGACAGTTTGATGCAGGAGTATTTTGGGTAATCATTAAGACGATATAGGAGCAGCATATATGGATATAAATAGAGTTTCCGTGGAGACAGGAATAAAGGAAATTGTATTACAGGAAATTATTCAATTAGCAAAACAGAATAATGTCGAAAAAGTTATCCTTTTTGGGTCAAGAGCAAGAGGAGACTTTAAAGAGCGTAGTGATATTGATCTGGCATTTCGCGGCGGTCATAGAAGTCATTTCGTTTTGGATGTAGATGAAATGACATCGACATTACTTGAATTTGATATTGTGGATTTAGATATGCCAGTTAAAGAGGAATTACTTGAGTCTATTAAAAGTGAGGGAGCAGTTTTATATGAAAAAATTTGAGAACTTTAAAGCATCATTAGCTAATTTGAAAGACATTTTTTCTTATCAAGAACCATATGGAAATGTAGAAATTGCTGGTATGGTTGGATTGTATGAAATATGCTTTGAACAATCATGGAAAGCTATGAAGGAAATATTAGAAAACTATGGTTATGCGGAGGGAACCACAGGATCACCAAGAGCAATTCTGAAAACAGCATATAAAGCGGGAATGATTACGGATGAGGAAGTATGGTTAGATGCTCTTGTGTCGAGAAACAATGTGACGCATGCATATAATCAAGCGATTGCAATGGATATTATCAATCAAACAAAAGAAAAATATTATGATATGTTTATACAGTTGGAGCAGACAATAGAACAGAACTGGCTCTAGTAGAACATGTTTAATCATATAAAATATGGCTGTAGGATGTTGGTATCAGAAAAGGAGAAACCAACATGGAAGAAAAAATTGTAATAGTACTAAATGAAATGTCAGAGTACTTATCAATCACCCAAATGAAAAAACTGCAGGAGGTTATTATTAAAACATTTGCAGAAAATAAAGTGTCAAAAGTAGCCATAAAGAATGAAGATTTTTTAAATATGTTTCTGTCAGCAAAGAGAATTGAGGGATGTTCAGAGAGAACGATTAATTACTACAAGGTGACGGTTGAACATTTATTATCGTATACGGAGAAAAATGTTCGAAAGATTACGACTGAGGAAATGAGAGAATATTTGTCAAACTATCAAAAACGCAATAATTGTTCTAATGTTACGATTGATAATGTGCGTAGAAATATTTCAAGTTTTTTCTCATGGCTGGAAGAGGAAGATTATATCTTAAAAAGTCCAATGAAAAGGATACATAAGATAAAAACAAAAAAGACTGTTAAGCATACAATCACGGATGAAGAGATAGAAAAACTGCGTGACAATTGTAAGGAAAAAAGAGATTTAGCAATGATTGATCTTTTGTATTCAACGGGAATCAGGGTAGGAGAACTGGTAAATCTAAATATAGAAGATATTAATTTTGAAGGCAGAGAATGCGTTGTTTACGGAAAAGGTGACAAAGAACGAAGAGTATATTTTGATGCAAAAACGAAAGTTCATTTAAAGCAGTACCTTGAAAGTAGAACGGATTACAATGAGGCTCTGTTTGTAACGTTGGACGCACCATATGAGCGATTGAAAATAAGTGGTGTGGAAATACGGTTGCGAAATATTGGAAGAGGTTTAAATATCGAAAGGGTACATCCGCATAAATTTCGTAGGACAATGGCAACAAGAGCAATTGATAAAGGAATGCCAATTGAACAAGTGCAAAGATTACTGGGGCATTCACAAATAGATACAACCATGCAGTATGCAATGGTGAATCAAAATAATGTCAAAACATCTCATCAAAAATATATAGCCTAGGCAAAAGATACAATTCGGATTTGTAGGGATGTTATGAAGCGTAGAATATGTATAAATGAAATTGCAGATTATTCAAAAGGACAACAAATCAACGGGGATGATTTGTTAGCAGATGGCAAATACGATTATCTTAATGGGGGAATTAATCCGTCAGGAAAATGGTCGGATTATAACGTTGAAGGTGGTACTGTAACAATTAGTGAGGGCGGCAATTCTAGCGGATATGTTAATTATATGAATTCTCCGTTTTGGTGTGGAGCGCATTGCTATTATTTGTACAACGTAAAGGGAAATACAAGGTATCTGTATTATGCATTAAAAAGTCAGCAGGATAAGTTGATGGGGATTCGCTCTGGTGCTTGTATGCCAAATATTAAAAAATCTGATTTGGGAAAGTTTGAAGTTTGGTTTGATACTGATATAAACGAGCAGGTAAAAGTCATAGAGGTTTTAGAAAAAGTAGAGAACATTATTCAGGCAAGGAAGAGACAATTAGAAGCCTTTGACCAATTAATCAAAGCCCGATTTGTCGAGATGTTTGGTGACCCTGAACTGAATCCTATGGGATGGGAGCAGGTCACGCTCAATGATGTATGTTCTTCTATTGTTAGGGGACCTTTTGGTAGTGCATTAAAGAAAGAGTTTTTTGTAGAGCCAGATGAAACAACCTATAAAGTATATGAGCAGAAACATGCAATTCAAAAATCTGCATCAATAGGTACGTATTATATTACCGAAGAGAAGTATCAGGAATTGAAGCGATTTGAATGCTTGCCAGGTGATATATTGATGAGTTGTTCTGGCACTATGGGAGAGTTGTATCAGCTTCCAGATGGATGCGAAAAAGGTGTTATAAATCAGGCTCTATGTAAGTTTACATTAAATGAGCGTATTTTGCCGATTTGCTTCCTGGTATACATGAAACAAACTATAGGCAATCTTGAGACTAAAGGAAGTGGTATTCAGAATATTGCAGCTGTTTCCTATGTTAAGCAGATGCCAATAAACTTACCGCCAATGGACGTTCAAAATGAGTTTGAACAGTTCGTCCACCAAGTCGACAAATCAAAAGTTGTAGATATAAAAGCAGCATAAATGGAGATGTTAGAGGTATCGTCGTAGAGATATATAGAACGCTAAAGGGGTGGTTATATGATGACAAATTTTGATTATTTAAAGCGAGAACCCAAATTTAATAGCTTTTCAGGTGTGGCGATTTCTGCTGAACGAATTATTCTTATGGATCCGGAGGCTAGTATTATTAACAGCCGCCGTGCTATGGAATTTGCATTGAAATGGATGTATTCCGTGGACAAGGAATTGGAAATGCCGTATCAGGATAATTTGCAGAGTTTGATGAATGCGGAAGAGTATCGACAGATTATCGGACCGGATTTGTGGAAACGAATGGATTTTATCCGAAGATGTGGTAATAACGTTGCACATAGCGGAAAAAAGCTTGGACGGGATGAGGCAATGCTTTGTCTTGAGAATCTGTTTATTTACTTGGATTATATTGCTTATTGCTATTCTGATTTGTATGAAGAGCGTAGCTTTAATCCAAATCTGATTGATGAACGCATCAAGAAGAGTAAGGAGAATCGTGAACAGGCAGAGGCAACAAAAGCAGAACTCAAAAAGGAAATAGAAAATTCGGCACAGAAAGATTTAGATTTACAAAAGCTTCGTGAAGAAAATGAATCTTTAAAAGAGGCTTTGTCTGCGCGTCGTGTGGAAAAACAACAGACTTACGTGCCAAAGCCGCTTGATTTGTCAGAATATAAAACCCGTAAAATTTATATCGATTCTATGCTCGTTGATGCAGGCTGGACAGAGGGTAAGGATTGGATTAACGAGGTAGAACTTCCAGGAATGCCAAATAAGTCTGAAGTAGGATTTGCGGACTATGTTCTTTATGATGATGCCCATAAACCACTTGCGGTTATTGAAGCAAAGCGTACTTGCGTGGATGTGGCTAAAGGACGTCAGCAGGCAAAACTTTACGCTGATATTTTAGAAAAAGAATACGGTAGAAGACCGGTTATATTCCTGACAAATGGTTTCGATACAAGAATCATAGATAATCAATACCCAGAGAGAAAAGTGGCAGAGATTTATTCGAAGCGCGATTTGGAAAAATGGTACAATCTCCAGTCGATGAAGACCAGTTTGAATCATATATCAGTGGATAAAAATATAGCGGGTCGTTATTATCAGGAAGCTGCGATTAAGGCAGTTTGTGATAGCTTTGATAAGAAAAATCGAAGAAAAGCGCTCCTTGTCATGGCGACAGGTTCCGGAAAGACGAGAACGGTTATTGCATTATGTAAGGTATTGTTAGATGCCGGATGGGTGAAGAATATCCTTTTCCTTGCAGACCGTAATTCATTGGTTACACAGGCAAAGAGAAGTTTTGTAAATTTGCTCCCGGATTTGTCATGTACAAACCTTTGTGAAGAGAAGGATAATTACAAGTCACATTGTGTATTTTCTACGTATCAAACTATGATGGGGTGTATCGATTCTATCAAGGATGAAGAAGGAAAACTTTTTACAAGCGGACACTTTGATCTCGTGATTTGTGATGAGGCACATCGTTCCATTTATAACAAGTATAAGGATATCTTTACGTACTTTGATGCTCCATTGGTAGGATTGACTGCTACACCGAAAGATGAGATTGATAAGAATACCTATTCTATTTTTGAATTGGAAAATGGTGTTCCGACATACGGATACGATTTGGCACAAGCAGTAAAGGATGGATATCTTGTTGATTATATGTCGGTTGAGACGAAATTAAAATTCATCGAGCAAGGCATCAGCTATGCGGAACTTTCCGAAGAAGAGAAAGAAATCTACGAAGATACTTTCGAGGATGAAAATGGCGAGATTCCGGAGCGGATTCATTCGTCTGCATTGAATACGTGGCTATTTAATGAGGATACCATTCGCCAGATTCTTCATATTGTGACGCGTGATGGATTGAAGATTAATTACGGCGAGAAAATAGGAAAAACAATTATCTTTGCAAAGAACCATGCACATGCTGAAAAGATTTTGGAAGTGTTCAATAAAGAGTATCCGAATCTTGCGAAGGGAGCAAATGGACAGGCTTTTGCAAAGGTCATTGATAATTATATGACTTATGCGCAGAGCGCGATTGACGAGTTCTCTGATGCGAAGAAACTTCCTCAGATAGCGATTTCTGTAGATATGCTTGATACCGGCATTGATGTACCGGAAGTTTTAAACCTAGTCTTCTTTAAGAAGGTTATGAGTAAGGCAAAGTTTTGGCAGATGATTGGTCGTGGTACCAGACTTTGCCCGGGACTTGTTGATGGAGAAGATAAGAGCAAATTCTATATCTTTGATTTCTGTGGCAATTTTGAATTTTTCCGAATGGGAGAAGGACGTCCAACAGCCAATATGATTGCTTTGCAAGGGGCGGTATTTAATCTGGAATTCCAGATAACGTATAAGCTTCAGGATATTAATTACCAGGTGGAACGATTGATTGCATATCGTAATCAGTTGGTTGAAATGATGACGGGAAAAGTGAAAGAATTAAATCGCGAAAACTTTGCGGTCCGTCAACATATTAAGTATGTAGATTTGTATTCGAATGAGAGTAATTATCAGAATCTCTCTTATGAGGATACTTTACTGGTGCGTGATGAATTAGCACCGCTGATTTTGCCGGATAACGATGAGGCATCAGCGGTTCGTTTTGATGCATTGATGTATGGATTAGAATTAGCACAGCTTGCGGGTAGAAAGTATGGACGATTGAAATCGGATTTGTTTGATAAGGTGGGCGCGATTGCGACGGTGGCAAATATTCCAGAAATTCAGGTTCAGAAAGAATTAATTGAGAAAATTCTTAATACCGATTATGTAGAACGTGCAGGAATTGAGGATTTTGAACATATCAGAGAAAATTTGCGTAATCTGATGAAATATTTACCTCATCCAAAGGTGCGTTATGACACAGATTTTACAGATGATATCCTGGATACTCAGTGGAATGAATCTGAACTTGAAAATGATGAATTGAAGAATTATAAGGCAAAAGCAGAATATTATATTCGCCAGCATCAAGATAATATTGTTATTGCAAAGCTTCGTACAAATCAGCCGCTTACACATTTAGATGTGGAGTCGTTGGAAGAGATTCTTTGGAAAGAGGTTGGTACTAAGGAAGATTACGAGAGGGAATATGGACAGAAACCATTAGGTGAGTTCGTTCGCAGCATCGTCGGAATGGAAATGAATGCTGCCAAGGAAGCATTTTCAGAGTTCCTAGATAATACAAGTCTTGATAGCAGACAGATTTATTTTGTAAATCAGATTATAGAATACATTGTGCATAATGGTATGATGACAGACCTTTCTGTACTTCAGGAGCCACCTTTTACGGATCAGGGGAGTGTGGTTGATATCTTTACTGATTTAACGGTTTGGAGTGCGATTCGAAAGACCATTGAGAGGATAAACGCAAATGCGGTAGCATAATAAAAGGTAAAAGTATCAAATTTTTCTGGTATGGTTGTTTCATGGACAATAGGAACTTCACCCAATGCCGAGCTGACAAACACTATGCTTGGCAACGCAATTGACACACTAAATGATAATGAACATCCTTTGGTTCACTCGGACAGAGGTTGTCATTATCGATGGCCAGATTGGATAAAGCTGATGGTTGGGGCCGCACTGACACGTTCTATGTCAAAAAAAGGGTGTTCTCCGGACAATTCTGCATGTGAGGGGTTCTTTGGTCGACTCATGAATGAAATGTTTTATAACACAAACTGGAATCATATCTCTATTGAATCGTTCGTTAATGAACTTGATGAATATATGCACTGGTATAATGAAGATCGAATCAAAATGTCACTTGGTGGAATGAGCCCACTTAAGTATAGACGTAGTCTGGGAATAGCAACTTAGTCCAAGAAAACGTCCGCACCCCCCCCCCTTAATTCCACCGCATAAGCGGAGGGTGGAATTAACGTTTTCAATTTTTAGTGGATAATTGATACAGTTTGTGGTATTATAACATTGTGGTTCCTGCTCACTGTCAGGTAGAGGTCGTAATTCCAGAGTTAGATGATATGAGATTCTCAGTTGGAGAATATACTTTTCAATTGGATAAGAAGGAATTGTGCAGTTAAGAATTCTTGATACAAGGAGAACAAACATGAAAAAGCAAGCATTTAATCCATATTTACCAAGTTATGAATATGTGCCGGATGGAGAACCACATGTCTTTGGGGACAGATTATATATTTATGGTTCTCATGACAAGTTTAATGGCAAAAGATTTTGTGAAAATGACTATGTGGCATGGTCAACTCCAGTTGATAATTTGGCTGATTGGAGATATGAAGGTGTTATATATAAAAAGACGCAGGATATTGACAATGCAAATGGAGATAAGGTGATGTATGCTCCGGATGTGGCAAGAGGAGTAGATGGAAAATATTATCTCTACTATGGTCTTGAAAACGACAACAAAATTGGTGTGGCTGTGTGTGATAGCCCGGCTGGAGAATATCATTTTTTAGGTTGTGTGCAGGATAAAAATGGTGAATACTGGGGGAGAAGACCGCAGGATTTTATGCCGTTTGATCCGGGTATTCTTGTAGACAATGGCAGAGTATATCTTTACGCAGGTCAGGGACCTATGATGGAAAAAATGGCCAAGAGTGAGTATAAGCGACATTTCAGAGATAGTTCTTATTTTGTGGAACTTGAGACCGATATGCTTACGATGAAACAAGAACCGGTTAGATTATTACCAAATATAATGGATTCTGCAGGCACGGGCTTTGAGAACCATGAGTTTTTTGAGGCAAATTCCATTAGAAAATTTGACGATAAATACTATTTTATTTATTCATCCGTGCAGAGTCACGAGTTGTGTTGGGCTGTATCTGACAGACCAGATGGAGATTTTACTTATGGTGGTGTATTAACTTCTAATGGTGATGTGGGTCCTCTTGGCTTTACATCTACAAAAAGTTATGCTAAGCCATTGGGATACGAAGTCAAGAATTACATTGGAAATAATCATGGTAGTGTAGAAAAGATAAAGGACAGGTATTATGTTTTTGGACATAGACATACTGCCAGAAATATGTTTTCCAGACAGGGGTATGCAGAGGAGATAAAGTTTAAAAACGGAAAATTTGAATATGCTGAACTTACAAGTTGCGGTCTTAATGACGGCCCTCTGATGGGAGTTGGTGAATATGAGGCAAGGATAGCCTGTCATTTGTATTCAAAGAAAGGTCCGACTTGGTCTGCTCATAAACTGGTCCAAAACAAAGAGCATCCAGCCTTTATGCAAGACGGATTAGATCGCGAGGACAATCCAAACCAATACATTCAGAATATGAAAGATGGTGCTGTTGCTGGATTTCGGTATTTTGATTTTGAAAACTATGAGCCGGATTCGATTTCTGTAAAGATTCGTGGAAAGGCTAATGGGTATTTCTACATATACGATGACGCTGACAAGAAAAATATACTAGGAAAGATCGCTATAGTTGTGAATGACAAGAAGAATTTTTGCTGTGTAAAAGACTCTTTAACTGTTCCAAAAAAGAATAGTGCACTTTACTTTGAATACAAGGGTAAGGGATATCTAGATTTTTATAGTTTTGAACTAAAATAAATGTTCATACATATCACTAAGGAGCCGAACGTAATGGCGCAAGGAATGTCTTGGATCAAAACGAATATGAAACTTGCGATGAATACATCGGATGAAACCATTGCGGAACTTATGACGGACGGATGTAATATGGGAGTGAAGTCTTTGAATCGGTATTTAAATCAGTATAAGGCAGCGGATGATAGGGCAAAGGCAATCACGAAGAAATTGATCAATTTGGAAACTGATTTGTGTAGTGATTTAAGAGTATATTTATAGCAAAGAGTGTGCGGTAAAGCACACTTTTTCTATATACAGAAATGATATATAAGATATGCAAATTAGAATATAATTTGACTATGAAGATAGAGAGGTATTGTAAGAGATGATAGAGTGGCACCGATTAGTGGAACATTTGATGATTTAAGACAGATGCTGCGGGAGGGATAGGATTTGAAATATAAGGTCATTCGAACAGATACTGCAGATGCCTCGAGCATAAAGTACTTGGCAGAGTCCTGAAATTCTGTTTATAATATAGGAACATATGCAGTGCCGTAATGGTAAGAGAACAGCTCCGGCTGCTCTTAAGATCGCATGT
>NZ_QUCW01000006.1:0-51610 GCF_003473825.1 Roseburia sp. AM16-25 | reverse complement strand
TTATTCTCTTAGAATCTTTCAAGGTTGTTTCACTGTTCAGTTATCAAGGTTGTCCTTTGTTGCATCTGTCAGACACAACTCATTTAGAATATCATATGTATTTCTCTTTGTCAACAACTTTTTAAAAGTTTTTGAGAAATCATATTTTATTCCGTTGTTGCAACCGCCTCACGTGCGGTGCGAAAATTATATTATCAAAGACCACACCCAATGTCAAGGCATTTTTACTACTTTTTTTCTTATTTTTTTGTTTACTATTACAAGAAAATAGATGTTGGGGCAAACCGATCATTTACCACAACATCTATTGCTCTATTTCTTCTATAATAAAAAGGATGTATTTTGTATCCAAGAGCATTTTCCGGATCACATCGTAGAAAGAAATGCCATAACCAGATTATGATCGTACAGATAAGTCAGGAATTTGCTCTGATCGATGCCGGCAAGAAGCCCCTGCCCAAGTGTCGTTGTACTGATGCAGGCAGCCGCATACATGATGATCCAAACGACCAGAAATCCTTCTGCAGCCCCGGCGACCAGACCAAGCAAGCCATTGACCTGCCCGAGCCCCGGTGCCTTTCTGGCACCTTTGACAAAATAACCCACGATCAGCACAATGATCTGTGCTATCACAAAGGCGATAAAGACTGCAATACCCTGCATCATAAAATCCGCGATCTTACCGCAGATCATTTGTCCAAGGGTCTGCGTGCCATCCGATAATTGCAGGATACTGGATGCCCCGCCAAATTGCGCGACTGTAAGATCATTCTGCGTCTGCAGTCCATTTAAAAGATCCTGTAATTGCGGGTTCTGCTCCACATTCGTCTGCATCTGCCGGATCGAATCCGTCACATCCCCCAGCGCATTTCCCGGAATGGCATCCGTCAGGGATTGATACCAGTCCTCAAGCCCTGTATCCTGTGGCAGGTTTTCCGCCTTATTTGTCACAAATTTTTCTGCCTGCTCATAGACTTTATCATATATATTTGTCTCTGTTTTCAGATATCCCAGAATATAAGGATTAGCTACCGATACAAATATAAAGATAAAGATCCAAGAAACCAGTCCATATACAATGCCAAGTATTCCCTTACGCCAGCCTTGCAGCGTCAGGAAAAAAAGAATAAACAGCATAACGATCAATACTATGTTCATTTTGTCCCCTTTTCACTATTTCAATCGGACCACATCTGTATGTCCATCTTCCACGAAAACATATCTGCGCGATGCATCCTGTGGTATTATTTTATATATGCTTGTGCTAAATTCGTATGCAAACTTTTTGATCCCCTGCAAGGTGTATAGTTCTACCTCTTTATTATTAGAAAGAACAATTTCATGGTTTGCCACAAATTCCGCATTGGTTGATGCTATGTCGATCGTCTTCTGGCAGCGTTTTCTGCCGGTCAGGGTATAGACTGTCATCTGATCGATATACTTTCCCTCGTCATCCGTTGCCTGACAAATGATCCCCCAATACTTGTCATCATAAAAGACACTCTTGATCTGTCCGTCAACAAAGGTCTCCTTGGCAATGCTCGCCTTGGAATTGTTATTGAACACGATCACTTCGCTGTCACCAAAAGCGATCGCCTTGTCTCCATCCACGTAGGCGATCTGCGGGATGATCTGATCCGAAAAACTGTAGGTAGCAACAATATTGTCGATCTCATCCTTGCCTTTGTTGCTAAAATCATAGAAAGAGATCGTCGTCTTTACATTTCCATCTTTGACATCCAGTTGTGAGACCATGAGCCTTTGCGCAGTAGAGGAAAGAGCGATCGCCAGTGGATAACCACTATTTTTCATGTGAAGTTCGCCGGATGCCAGCACTTTTCCCGCGTCATTGCAGACTTGCACATAACCCGCCTCACCGTCCTGCATCAGGATCGCAACCGTTCCCTGGGATGCGATATTGGCATCCACGATCGGCATGGCTGTCTTAATGGTCTGCTTGAAGCCGGTATTAGTAAGGATAGCCGCCTGCGTGCCCTGCACATCATAGATCAGGATATAATTGCCGCACACATCGATCTGGGGATCATCCATTTCATAGGTATAGTTCCAGATCAGGTCGCCGTCATACTCCGTATAAAAAGCGCCATCCCTGCTATATTTCAAAAAGTTGTCCTGAAAATCCACATAGTGTGTCTCCGCAGAATCCACACGCTCATATGTCTCTTTTACATCAAAGTCATCATACTTGCGCAGATTAAAGACAAGCACCCATAAAATGACCGCAACAATACAAAGGAAGAAGACCAAGATCTTCTTCCGATGTCTCGTATATATGTGCTTATGATTTCGCAGGAATTCGGTTCCCGCCGCGCCCAGATCCTTGACGCTATGTTTCTTTTCTTTTGCTGAAACTACTGCATTATCCTCTGCCATATATCTCTTTCCTTATTCTAAAATACAAATACAGCCACTCCATATGCCGGTAAAGGATAGCCAATCGAATATTCCCGTCCATCACATTCCTGTCGCTTCGGTGTATAGGATACCTGTCGTTTGGTATCTGTGCCGCCGTATTTGGCATCCTCGCTATTAAGGATGAGTTTATGTTTGCGTTGGTTTAATACGCCAACGCGGTAATCATCATAGGCTACCGGTGTAAAGTTGCATACAAAGAGCAGGTCATTCTTGCCATTCTTAGACTTGCGGACAAAACTAAAAATGCCGCGATAACTGTCGTTGGCATTGATCCATTCAAAGCCCGCCCATGAAACATCCTGTTCATACATTGCCGGATACTTCTTATATATATGTAAGAGATCCTTTACAAAGGTCGAAAGATGGCTGTGATTTGGATTGTCTAAAAGATACCAGTCCAGTTCTCTCTCCTCGCTCCACTCCTGGATCTGTCCGAAATCCTGACCCATAAAGAGAAGTTTTTTGCCCGGATGCCCCATCATAAAGGTATAGCCTGCCTTGAGGTTCTTGAACTTATCCCCCTCAAGTCCCGGCATCTTGCTCAGCATGGAGCATTTCAGATGAACCACTTCGTCATGGGATAAGACCAGAATATAACGTTCATACTCGTTGTAACTCATAGCGAACGTCATCTTACTGTGATTGTCTTTTCTAAAATACGGATCCAGTTTCATGTAATCCAGAAAATCATGCATCCAGCCCATATTCCATTTATAAGAGAAATTCAGACCGCCATCTTCTACATCACCAGTGACCTTTGGCCATGCAGTCGATTCCTCAGCGACCATGACAACGCCCTTGTTGCGTCCGCGGATCAGGGTATTGATATGACGGAAAAACTCTACCGCCTCAAGATTTTCATTGCCACCAAACTGATTTGGCACCCACTGCCCCGGTTCCTTGCCATAATCCAGATAAAGCATAGATGCGACTGCATCTACACGCAGACCATCGATGTGATACTGCTCGATCCACATAAGGGCACTGCCGATCAAAAAGTTCTTGACCTCATTCTTGCCATAATCAAAGATCTTGGTACCCCACTCCGGATGCTCGCCCTTTCTCGGATCCGCATACTCATACAAGGGCTGACCGTCGAAATCTGCCAGTCCATGCGCATCCTTTGGAAAATGCGCCGGAACCCAGTCTAAGATAACACCGATGCCTCTCTGATGCAGATAATCGATCAGGTACATAAAGTCTTCCGGGCTTCCATAGCGCGACGTCGGCGCATAATAGCCCGTTACCTGATAGCCCCAAGATCCATCATAGGGATACTCTGAGATTCCCATCAACTCGACATGGGTATATCCCATATCGCATACATAGTCCGCCAGGCTCTCAGCCAACTGGCGGTAAGAATAAAAGCCGTCATTCTCTGCAGTCGGATGCTTTTTCCAGGAACCCGGATGTACCTCATAGATAGACATTGGCTGTTCCCAGAAATTCTCCTGTTTGCGGCGTTCCTTCATCCAGTTGTCATCCTGCCATGCATAGGAAAATGGCGCAACAATACGGGATGCCGTACCCGGGCGCACCTCTGCCATGGCTGCATAAGGATCTGCCTTGTAGAGTTTGCCGCCGTCCGGCGTATAGATCAAAAACTTGTATAACTGTCCCGGCTTTGCCTCCGGTACAAAGAGTTCATAAATTCCCATATCCGGCTCGACCAGACGTTCCATCATATGTGATGTCTCATTCCAACCGTTAAACTCGCCGATCACTGCTACCGCTGCTGCATGTGGTGCCCAAACATCAAAATATACCCCCTCGATGCCGTCTTTGGTCTGCACATGTGCGCCCATCTTCTTGTAGATATCATAATGCGTCGCCTGCCCAAACAGGTACATATCTAACTCTGAAAAATTGCCCATAGTAAACCCCTTTTCCTTTATATTACAACTCGAAATCCTGCTCCCGTAAGATCAAGTTGCCATCTTCATCATAACGTTTGGATCCAAAACGGCTGAACATTGCCTTGATACCGCCCTTTTCTGCTTTATCAATGGCGGATTCCACAATATCACGCACCTCGATCAGGGAGGTCGGATGGTCTACGCGTTGGATCAGATTGATACGGTTATACATGGCAAGGATCGCCATTTCATCCACAACATAGCCCTCCTCTAAGGCATAAACCTTACCGAAATTGACCAGTTCGTCTATGGTAAAGATCGGAATGGTGATCTTTTCGGTAAACATGGCTGCAAATGCACTGTTGTGGGAAAGCATCTTGTCAATGCGCTTCTTCTGGTCTTCCATAAGAACCAGAACATCACAATTCTCCTGCGACATCAACTGGCGCATGGTCTCCTGAGTACGCTCACTCAGTCTGCCTGCTCCCTCAATGATCAGACATCCGCCTGACACCTTGGAAAGTACCAGTGCCACATCTTTTTTATTTAACTGTTCTGCATCAATCTTGCCGACATTGCCTGTCAGTTTGTCTGTCTCAATCTGCAATACCTTGATCAGATTGGATGCCAACATGGTCTTTCCACTGCCGACACCTCCCTGGATGATGATATTGCCACTTGCAGAATTCTTTTTATTTTCCAGACGGTAACGCACACCTGTCAATGCCTGGCAGATTGTATTTTCCATGCCGTCGATCGGCATAAAGTAAGAGAAGATCTCCTTTTCCTCCTCGGACAGGGTCAACTCCGGCATCTCCTCACTGATGGCACGTTCTAAGACATTCTCATCCAGTAGTTCTGCCATCTCTTCCGGGTCCAATACCACATCCGCGATTTCAGGGAGTGGCTCCTCTGCCACCTCCTGCTCCCGGCTTGGCATTGCCTCTTCTGCCACTGCCTCCTGTGGGCCGACTTCCGACTCTGCCGTTTCTGCCTCTGCTACAAACTCCTGTAAATCTTCCGGCAATGTGATCTCCGGCAGATCATCTTCCTCTACATCTGGGGCAATCTCCTCTGCCACCTCGGATGCAAGCGTTTCTTCCTCTAAGTGTCTGACCTCTTCCTGTCCCTCGTTTGCCATGATCCTGTCAATTTCCTGCTGTAACATGTCATTGACATCGGCAACGATCTTGCTTGCCTCTTTATAATCCACGTCTGTCACTTCCTCCAAATCTGCTTCTTCCGGCAGGGACGCTTCCTGCGCAGGATCTGCTTTTTCATCCTGGTCTTCTAGAACCGGTGGATGCCATTCTTCGCTGGCGTCTGGTTCTACAGACTTGACGATAGAAGGAGCCTCCGGGCTCTCTTCCCCTTTAATGATATGCGCACTTGCAGGATCTACGACCGGAATTTCCAGACCAACGCCCATGACGCCATCCGCTTCCACCTTTGGGATCTGGAATACCGCCGGTGCCGGATCCTCAGTCCGATCTTTGACCGGCTCGGATGAAGCCTCATCCTGCTTTGCCATATATTCTTCTTTTAAAAGATCTGTCGGCCTTGCGCCGGCATCTAATTTCGGGATCGCTTCTTCCAGACGATCCATGATCTGGGATGCCTCTTTGAGTGCGATATTCTTGGCAGACTCCAACTTTTGCTGCTCTGCCTCCTGTAATGCCGCCTCAGCTGCACGTCTGGTCTTTTCCCATTCCTCCATGACATCTTCAATGGTCATCTGACCGTCTACCTGCTGCTCGACCTCTTTGGATTCCGGCACGAGCAGACTAATCTGACCGTCGTATTCCTCGGCGAGATACTCATTGAAAGTATCTTTTAAGGACTCATCCAGTTCCTGTTTTGCCTGCTTTTGTTCCTCTGCAATAGCATCACTCTGTTCGTTGACCTGAAGATAGGGGATCTCCTCAACCAGAGTCTTGATATTTTCCATATTCTCGGAAACAGCCTCTGCCTCCGTTGCACGCATGATCTCGTCGATATTCTTTTTGATCTCCGCCTGCAAATTGACCGTGTTGAAGCGCTCCGCCGGTAACTCTACCTGCGGGATCGCCATAGTCTCATGCACGATCTCACCGGAGTGCAGGATCTCATTGGCGCGGATCTCCGTCACACCGTCGCGGCGCTGCTGGAAATGGCGGTACTTGTCCTCCTGCATCTTGTCGAGCGGCTGGTATATCATCTTCATCTCAAGGGCACGCTCCACATAAGGACCGTCACCAAACCAGAGGATGATCTCATCACACAGATCGATACACTTGTCTACCTGCATGGTCTTGTGATAGAGATAGGCAAGTTCATATGCCCACTCCTCCAAGAAATCATGCTCCTTTAACTCTTCCAAAATACCGATTAGTGTCGTATAATCGGCACCTTTTGCCTTGTTGATCTGGTATTTGATGATATATTTGAGACTGTCATGCGGCGCGATCTCCACGAATTCATCATAGAATTCCTTCGCCTCATCCAGATCGCCCAACTTCACACACAGAATCGCCAGATGATAAATGATCATCCTGCCGATCGGAGAGCGGTCGTGCGCCATATAAAGGAGTTCCCGCGCCTCTTCCAGACGGCCTGCCTCCTCGCACACCTCACTTGCCTTGACCAGCGCGTTGACATTGTGCACCTTGCGCCAGTTTGTGCTCTCCACAATATCCAGAGCCTCATCTGTACGCCCTTCTTTTATCAGTTGTTTAATCTCATCGTATTTTGTCTTAAACTCGTTCTTATCCAACGTTCTTACCTCGAAAAAGTATCCTGATACGCTCTTATCTCAAGCTATAAATATACAGTTTCAGTGTATCATAGGGCACATGACATGTCAAAAATATTTGTCTGACAAATCTGTGAAAAACCTGCCATTTTTTAGCAATATAAAGGACAGTTTCCTTTGCTTTTGAAACTGTCCTCCTCATAATTTTATTCTTTTGTATCCTCTTTCTCAGAAGATTGTTTTTTCTTCTTTTTGAAGAACACATTGACTTTTACATGTGATTCTTCTTCATATTCCTTGGTATGCTCTACAAGAGTATGATCTGCCTCGTTGACTCTTTCCATATTGATATAGTCGGCTGTCTCCTCGGGCAGATCCCGTTTTCTCAGCATGTGCTTGGAGAAGCGTCCCACCAGATAGTAGATGAGCGCCATGGTCGGTACGCCAAAGAGCATACCTGCAAATCCAAACAATCCGCCGCCAACAACGATGGCAACGACAACCCAGAAAGAAGAAAGTCCGGTAGAGTCGCCCAGAATCTTTGGTCCGATGATATTACCATCGATCTGCTGCAATACGATGATAAAGATAAGGAAATATATTCCCTGCATCGGCTCCGTTAAAAAGATAATGATAACGGTCGGCAAAGCCCCAATATATGGTCCAAATACCGGTATGATATTGGTCACGCCGATGATGATGGATACCAGAAGTGGATACGGCATCTTAAAGATCAGCATACATACATAACAGATCACACCGATAATAGCGGAATCAATGATCTTCCCTATGATAAATCCATAGAAAATGTCTCTGGTCTTTCTGCCGATTTCCAGGATGACATTGGCTTGATCTGCACGGAAAATACCGTAGATCAGTTTCTTGGCCTGTCCCTTAAATGTTTCCTTGCTACAAAGCACATAGACGGACACGATGATGCCGATAATGCAGTTGACCAGCAAACGCCCTACACCGAGCGCTCCTGTCACCGCCACGGATATCACATCCTTGGTGCTCACATCTATGTAATTTTCCAGCCACTTGACGCCCTTATCGATCGCCTTGTCAAGATTACTGCCCTTAGCGCTCATGATATTCTTTTCATAGCGCCCGCCGGTAATCTGGTTTGCCCAATCCAAGACACCATCGATCTGTTCGTTGATGTGTGTGACCAGATAATGGATGGTCTGGTATAACTGCGGTATGATCGCAACAAAGAACAATACAATAATACCAACCACAATGACCAGTGCGATCAAAGATGTGAGCATACGCGTGGTCTTTTTGGCATTTTCTTCCGTCTTGCAGTGTTTTGCAAAGAAGGGGTACATGTGCCTCTCGAAAAATTCCATGATGGGATTCATCAGAAAGGCAAGTCCAAATCCTATGATGATGGACTGCAGGACGCTCATAAACTTGCTCCAGCCTTCGCCCAGTCCCTGATAACGCTCTACACCAAAGTAAAACAGGATCACACAACACGCCGTGAAGATGACCACCACAGAGATGGTCATCATGCGCTTTACATTCCCTCTGCCATTACTCCCCGGTTGTTTTTGTATATCCATAAGTCATTAACCTCTGTAATAGTTGATCAGGCATCCCTTTAAGATGATATCTCTCTCATCATCTGTCAGAGCACCAAGTTGCAGTGTGAACGGCTGCATCTGTCCATCCTTTACCACATATGCCTGAATTTCTTCTGTCTTATCGATGATCGCCTGACGGATCGCCGGAACAAAGAGATAATCTCCGTTTTTAAATGGAAGATCACCTGCCGGGATCAAAAATGGGAGCATGCCCCAGTTGATCAGGTTGGAACGATATCTCTTGGTCGCATATTCGTTGGCAATATTTGCCCAGCCACCCAATACCTTCTGGCAGGAAGCCGCCTGCTCTCTTGCAGAACCATCGCCCGGTTTTACGGCAAAAATGGTAGATCCTACACCAAAGTTGTCATGGTTTACATCCGGGAAGGTCTTTTTCACGGTGTGCACGATCTCACGCAGTTCCGGTACTGCCTGTCCGGCACATTCTCCGGCTTCCAGTGCCTTCTGTGCTTTCTGGATCTCCTTGGCACGGCCTACATATTCCGGATCCTTACGGGAAAGTGTAAATTCTGCCAATCCAAGAGGATTAGAGCGGTAAGAAGATGTCTCTCCTGACGGAATCAGTTCATCTGTCGTTGTTACCGGATCGTGGATCTCAGATACGACCTTGAGGAAAAGATTTTCCGGTAATGGGCTCATAGCCGGCCAATCCTTGATATTCGGTCCAAACTTGATCTCCTCATTCGGATCTGCAACGCCCTTGCTGTCAAAGACGCGGTTGGCATAAATATTTTTATCGAAATAGTATTTTGGCTTGGTGTAGTTGACATCCATATCGGTTGCTGCTGTCAGATAACCCTTATTTGCCGCAGTTGCAGCGATGGAACGGGCATCCATAAGTGCTACGGATGAGATCTGTCCATTCTGTAGCTTGGATCCTTCTCTGTTCGGGAAGTTTCTTGTAGAGTGGCGGATGGAGAAGCCGTTGTTGCTTGGGGTGTCTCCGGCACCGAAACATGGTCCACAGAATGCTGTCTTGACGATCGCACCTGTCTCCATCAGATCTGCAACACAGCCATTTTTCACAAGTTCCATATAGATCGGTGTGGACGCCGGATAAACGCTGAGTGTAAACTCATCCGGTCCGATGGATGCACCGCGCAGGATGTCTGCTGCATCCGTGATATTCTCAAAACCACCGCCGGCACAACCTGCAATGATACCCTGATCTACATATAATCTGCCGTTTCTGACCTTATCCTTTAAGGTGAAGTCTACCTGTCCGTCCAGGCTGACCTTGGCTCTCTTTTCGCAATCATCCAGAATATCCATGAGATTTGCATTGAGTTCTTCGATCGTATAGGTGTTGCTCGGGTGGAACGGCATAGCGATCATTGGCTTGATCTGGCTAAGATCGATCTCGATCATACCGTCATAGTATGCAACCTGACCCGGATTTAACTCTGCAAAGTCCTCGGTTCTGCCGTGGATCTCATAGAACTCACGCACCTTGTCGTCTGTTCTCCAGATAGAAGAAAGACAGGTCGTCTCTGTTGTCATAACATCCACGCCGATACGATAATCTACGCTGAGGTTGGCAACACCCGGTCCGACAAACTCCATGACCTTATTCTTGACATAACCCTTGTCAAAAACCTCACCAATAATGGCAAGCGCGATATCCTGTGGTCCCACGCCCTTCATAGGACTACCGGTCAGATAGACACCGACAACGCCCGGCATGGCAATATCATAAGTCTTGTTCAGAAGTTGTTTTACCAATTCCGGTCCACCCTCGCCCATAGCCATGGTTCCAAGAGCACCGTATCTCGTGTGAGAATCGGATCCCAAGATCATCTTACCGCCGCCTGCAAGCATTTCTCTTGCAAACTGATGGATAACAGCCTGATGAGGAGGTACATAAATGCCGCCGTACTTTTTGGCACATGTCAGTCCAAACATGTGGTCATCCTCGTTGATGGTGCCGCCTACGGCGCAAAGACTGTTGTGGCAGTTGGTCAGCACATAAGGGATCGGGAATTTCTCAAGCCCGGATGCTCTTGCTGTCTGGATGATACCAACGTAAGTGATGTCATGGGAAGTCAGTTTGTCAAACTTGATCTGCAAATTCTGCATATTGCCGGATGTGTTATGGCTCTCTAAGATACCATATGCCATCGTCTGCTTGGCTGCTTCTTCCTTTGTGACTTCTTGTCCCGTCTTTTGTCTGATCTCATCCTGTGCCTGTGGGCCATTAGCGACCAACTCTGTTCCACGGAGCAGATATACTCCCTGTTCATATAACTTCATGTGTTTCCTCCTCAATTTTTATTTTCTGCCGAAGAGAGAGAAAATACCTTTTCCCTCCTCCGGCTTTTTCTCTTCTTCCTGGTCGGATTCCTTCCATGCAAAATATTCCTTGTCCAGATCCTCGGAAAGTGCGGCTGCCTCTTTCTCGGTCAACTCGCCCTGGGTCGGAACCCCCGTGGTCTCTTCCTCATCCTCCAACGGGATGCCATTTTGTATGAAATAATCCTTGTTGATGCGGATCTCCGGCTGCACATTGGCATAGGACGGGGTATCCTTTGGCGCGAAATCGCCTTTTTCTCCCTTTTCCCGCTCTAAGCGCAAACGGTGATTTTCCTCCTCGATCAGATGTAAATACTTTTGCGTGTCGATCAGATCTCCCAACTGCGACTTGAGTTCTGATTGGTTGGACTTGATGGTCTGCTTTTCGCTTGCCATCTTATCCTTGGCGTCTTCGTAGATCTTGGCGATCGCATCTCCCGCATCCTCAATGATCTGCTGAATGTCGTTTAAGGCATTGTCCGTATACATGATCGATGCCGCATAGATATCCTCCGCCTTGCGGGAAGCCGCAAAAATAATGTCGTCTCCCTGCTTTTGCATCTCACGGTTTGCCTTATCCTTTTTGGTCTGGGACAATTCATGTTCGTCGATCATGTCATACATGCAGGCATTTAATTCCTTGAGCAGATCCATCATCTCGTTCTTGTTCACGATCACGTCGCGTTTACTGCCGTTGTATGGCTCTGCCTTGGAAAAAAGTACATGAATATCCCGTAGCACTTTCTCTGTGCGATCTGCTGCACTCATATTTCACACCTCATCCGTTCGTCTTTTGGCATTTTACATATAAATATGAAAATACTCTTTAAAATATAGCATACAAGCCAGAGTCTGACAACGCTTGACGGTCAGGGAAATCTTAAATTTTGTTAATAAAAGGACATCATTTCTAAAGAAGATATAAAAAATACAAAATGTAAGCAAGCAGCATGACGATGCCGGCTTTCTTTCGCAATTCTTTTGTCCGTGCCACACATACAAATAACAAAATGCCGACCGCCGCGGCGATCAGGGTATCCACAACAAAGCCGGAAGCAAAGGTAACCGGCGTGATCAGGGCTGTGGTACCTACGATAAAGAGGATGTTAAAAATGTTGCTCCCCACGATATTTCCAATGGCGATATCCGCATTATGTTTTCGTGCCGCGGACACACTCGTCACCAGTTCCGGCAGGCTGGTGCCCAACGCCACAATGGTCAGCCCGATAAAACGCTGACTGATGCCAAGCGCCTTTGCAAGATTACTCGCTCCCTCGACCGCGAAATTACTTCCTGCCACAATCATGACGACACCCGCCAAGATCAGACCTATGATCTTTGCCGTGGAAAGCTGCTCCACTTCCCTTTCTTCTTCCTTGCCCTTTTTTGCCATCATGTAGAGATAGCGCAGATAGAGGAGGAATAAGACCCAGAGGATAACGCCTTCCAGCCACGTTACCTGACCTCCGGTATAGCCCAGCCACAAGAGAACAAAGGTAACGACGATCATAAAGGGGATCTCATAGCGGACAGTGGAATCCGCCACCTTAAGCGTTGCAATCAGCGCCGTCACGCCGAGGATGATGAGGATGTTTAAAATATTGCTTCCCACGATATTGCCAATCGTGATCTCCGCATTTCCCCGTAGTGCCGCCGAAATGCTGACAGCCGCTTCCGGCAGGCTGGTTCCCATGGCAACGATCGTAAGACCAATGACCAGTTGCGGTATGCCCAATTTCCTTGCCAGCCCGGAGGCTCCGTCCACGAACCAGTCCGCCCCCTTGACCAAAAGGAAAAATCCCAGCGCTAAAAAGACAATCTGTAGTACAAAGTTCATATCTTTCTCCCTTCCTGCAACTTGGGGATAAAAAAAGCGAGTCCCTTTGTTGCATCAAAAAATAATACAACAAAAGTCTCGCTACTAGGCTACATACCGGATTGCTCGCAATCGTACTGACGATATATAGACACAGGTCTGCTGTGTCAGCTACTCCCTTTTATCTAAGCAGATCGTAGCAAAAAAACAATCCGTCTGTCAAGTCCTATTTATCTCTTTTTATCGACAAAAGTCTCCGTCACGCGCGGCAGGATACCGTGAATGTAGGCGATCATGACTCCGTAGTTGGTGATCGCAACCTTCTGGCTGTCCCCATAGGAGATACGATAGCGCATTTCCTGTAAAGGCAGGGTACAGCCGCCACAATGCACGACCAGTGCATAAGGCGAAAGATCCTTGGGAAATTCTGTTCCACTGGTAAAGGCAAAATGCAGGTCTTTACCAGTGTATTCCCTGATCCAGCGCGGCATCTTGACCGTACCGATATCATCGCACTGTCTGTGGTGGGTACAGCCCTCGGAAATCAGAACCGTATCGCCATCTTTCAGATCCTCAATCGCCTGCGCACCGGCGATCTGCACTGTCAGATCTCCTTTGTAACGCGCCATCAGTATAGAAAATGAGGTCAAAGGAATGTCTTTCGGCACAATCTTTGCCACTGTCCCAAATGCCTGACTGTCGGTCACAACAAGGCGGGGCTTTTTGCCAAGGGCTGCCAGCGCCTGCGACAACTCGGTATCCCTGACCACCACCGGAATGGCACCTGCCTCCAGACTGTCGCGGATGACCTGCTGCTGCGGCAGGATCAAGCGCCCTTTTGGCGCAGCGAAATCAATCGGCACGACTAAAACAACCAGATCTCCTTCCTCTAAGAGATCACGGATCAAAGGTCTTTCTGCCTCTTTGGGCTGTAATTTTGCCAATCGCTCCTTTAATTCCCCGATCCCCTGTGCCGGATCTGTACTGACCGGACAGACTTTAGCAGGATCGACCGCCAGTGCCTGTGCGATCTCTCCTGCCTTTTCATCGATCTGCGCCGGATCTGCCAGAAGGTCTGTCTTATTTAAGACAATCAGATAAGGCAGACCACGTTTTTTTGCCTCTGCCAAAAGATCTTGTTCCAGATCTCCTACCATAGTATCTGCTGCGATCACAAGCAGAAGAACATCGGTCTGGCGGAGCATCTGCAGACCTTTTTCCATGCGCTTTTGCCCCAGTCCGCCTTCGTCATCCAGTCCCGGCGTATCGATCAGAACGACCGGTCCGAGAGGCAAGAGTTCCATTGCTTTTTTGACCGGATCTGTCGTCGTACCTTTGACTTCCGATACGATAGCGAGATCCTGTCCCGTGATCGCGTTGATCAGGCTGGATTTTCCCGCATTGCGCCTGCCAAAAATGCCAATGTGCATGCGCTCTCCGCTTGGTGTCTCATTCATACTCATAGATTATTCCCTTCTCTTCCCAAACGTTTTCTGCTGTCATATCAGACTTTCGTCACATTTAGAAACGGAAGTCGCGGTTGCCCTCGTGGATCTTTTCGATATACTCGGTCGCCTTTTCCTTTACCTTTGGATTGGTGATGACTTCCAGTTCTTTTTTGATCAGAGCCTCTCCCACTTCCTTAGTCTCCGGGCTTGCGTAATCTTCCAGATATTCTTTCAGGGTCATAAGTGCATTTGGATGGCAGCAGTTGACGATCTGCTTGCTCTTTAAAAGAGACATGAAACGGTCACCGGTTCTGCCTTCACGATAACATGCCGTACAGAAACTTGGCACATATCCCATATCCATCAGCCACTTGACAACTTCATCCAAGGTACGATTGTCACTGACATCAAACTGTGCTGAGTTGTCCTCCTCTGCTTCCGGCTCAACATAGCCACCGACACTGGTTCTGGAGCCGCCACTGATCTGGGAAATACCAAGTTCCAGTACGCGCTCTCTGCTCTCCTTGGTCTCTCTGGTAGATACGATCATGCCGGTGTATGGCACAGCGATACGGATGCAGGCAACGATCTTTGCAAAGGTCTCGTCCGAAATACCATTGTCAAAAACATCCGGGTCAATATCATCTGCACGACGCACACGCGGTACGCTGATGGTATGCGGTCCACAGCCCTTGGCTGCCTCTAAGTGCTCTGCGTGCATAATGATTCCGGTAAAGTCGTAACGGTAATTGTTGAGTCCAAAGAGAACACCAAGCCCTACATCATCAATACCGCCATCCATTGCACGATCCATTGCCTCGGTGTGGTAAGCATAATTACTCTTTGGTCCGGTCGGATGCAGTTTTTCGTAAGATTCCTTATTGTAGGTCTCCTGGAAAAGGATATAAGTACCAATACCAACTTCCTTTAACATACGGTATTCTTCGACAGTTGTTGCCGCGATATTGACGTTGACGCGGCGAATATCTCCATTTTTATGGTGAATACTGTAGATTGTCTTGATACTTTCCAAAATATACTCGATCGGATTGTTCTTTGGATCTTCGCCTGCTTCAAGTGCCAGACGCTTATGTCCCATATCCTGTAGAGCAATAACCTCAGCGCGGATCTCCTCCTGCGTCAGTTTTTTTCTGTGAATATGCTTGTTCTTTGCGTGATATGGGCAATACTCACAGCCGTTGATACAATAATTGGACAGATAAAGCGGAGCAAACATAACGATACGGTTGCCGTAGAACTCCTGCTTGATCTCTTTTGCCAACTGATAGATCTCCTCATTCTTGTCTTCCAGTTCGCAGTCTAAAAGCACGATGGCTTCCTTGTGGCTGATCCCTTTCATCTTTCTTGCCTTGTTCAGGATCTGGTCGATCAGTTCCCGATTGTTCTTGTTCTTCTCAGCGTAATCGAGACACTCGCGGATCTCCTTATCGCTGATGAACTCCTCTGCCTTTGATGACATTACATCATACATTCTTTTTTCCTCCCTTTTTCTATGTGTCTTATGTTATAGTCCGTCTCATTTATCCCTTGTAAAATCGACGGTTGTTTGTAAAATTAAATTTTCTTATAATTTCAGCACCTATTAAACAGGTGCATCGCCACGGTCTACGACCAGTTCATAACCTATAGACTGCATACGGTTTCCCAGACAATGACGACACTCTGCCGCCTCATCTCCGGTGCAGATCTTATTATCATACAACTCATACTGTTTGCGCACGCTAGTCGGCGACAGATTTGGCATGACGACATTGGCTCCCGCCAAGATCCCCTTTTCACGCCCGCGCGGATCGATCGTCCCCAGCGCTGTCGTTGCCGGAAGCAGCAACTTTGGCTGTAAAAGCCGAAGCAGTGAAATCAGATACAGGGTCTCCTCCACAGTCCCCTGTGCCTGGTCTTTCAGGGGTGTCTCGTGGTGAGGCACAAAAGGTCCGATCCCCACCATTGCCGGCTGTAAGTTCTGGATAAAGACCATATCCTTCGCCAGCGTATGTGGCGTCTGTCCCCGGGAACCGACCATAAAACCGCAACCCACCTGATAACCTAAGTCTTTTAAGGTATAAAGGCATTGGATACGGTGGTCAAAGTCCATTTCCTGCGGGTGCAGGCTCTTGTAATGGTCTTTATCCGCTGTTTCATGCCTTAAAAGGTATCTATCTGCCCCTGCTTCTCTCATTAAGCGGTAACTTTCTTCACTTCTTTCGCCAAGAGACAGGGTAATGGCGCAATCCGGGTGACGCTCCTTGATCTCCCGGATCAGATCACACATGACCTGATCCGTATAGTAAGCATCTTCTCCCCCCTGCAGGACAAAGGTGCGAAAACCCAGTTCTTCCCCAATATCTGCGCAGGATAAGATATCCTCCCGGCTCAGGCGGTAACGTTCAACCTGCCGGTTATCCCTGCGGATGCCACAATAATAGCAATTATTCTTGCAGTAATTGGAAATCTCGATCAATCCTCGCGTATAGATCCTGTTGCCAAAGATCTCTTTGGACCTCTGACGGGCAATTTCCGCTGCATATTCTGCCACTTGATCGCATCGTCCGCGGATAAGTTCTTCCCATTCATCCAGACTTAGTGCATTTTCTTTATCTAATTTATCAATCAATGCTTTGACATCCTGCATTGCCAGTGCCATAGGCATTTCTCTCCTTTTTCTCTTTTCTTTCGCTATTATCCAAGCGTCACTTACTGCAATTTGGAATAGACGGCTTTTGCCGTTACCCCCTCAATATTGCCGATCTTTCCTGACATGGCACTGATCACATCCTGGGGTGCATCTACGGCGACGCTGATCAGTGAGATCCCGCGTTTTTCATAAGGGATCCCCATGCGCCCGATGATATATTTGCCATATGCATGCAGGACGTGGTTGAGTTCTTCTGCCTTGTCACGCTCCTCCACCACGATCGCAAGAATTGCTACTCTGGTATCCATCAGTATGCTCCTTTCTTTTATGAAGAGTGTGCTTTTACCTATAATATGAAAAAGTCCCTGCATCCAAAGATACAGAGACTTTCCCTATCAAACACCTATAAAATCCCGTATCTTTACGCTCAGGCTGCCCTTTGCGCGCAGATGACTTTAATTCATAATGTAAAAAAGGGAGATACCTTGATCTCCCTGAAATTGTCTTTCATAGCGTTACCTCCACAGCCTGCTCAACCCAGGCACCCTTGCGGCACCCGGAAACTCCTTCTTAGTGCTGCTCCATTCCTGACCTGACACGATTCGTAGGCATCCGTCGCGCAAGACCCAAGTATCAACGCCACTTGTGGAGGCCGCCATTTGCATTGTATGGGATTATGACACATTTGTCAATCAAAACCCATCATTCTATCAACCTTCATATGATCTTGCGGATTTTCCTCCCTAAAACTGCTTCTTCTGCTCACGCAGATCTGCGAAAAATCCGCTTAAGAGGGCTGAACACTCATCTTCGAGGACACCGCGCTCAACCTCGACCTGATGATTGAAAGCATCCATCTGTAAAATGTTAAGGACGGATCCGGCGCAGCCCGCCTTGGCATTCATGCTGCCGATAACCGCTTTTTTCAATCTCGCCTGCACCATAGCACCTGCACACATCTGGCATGGCTCAAGGGTCACATACATGGTACAGTCCTCCAGTCGCCAGTCACCTGTCTTTTTACATGCCTGCTTCATTGCGATCAATTCCGCATGGGAAAGTACATTCTTGTCCGTGTTGCGCTTGTTGTAGCCCTTGCCGATGACTTTATCATCGCGCACGATCACGCAGCCGATCGGTACTTCGTTGAGATCGTATGCCTTTTTTGCCTCCTTGAGTGCCATCTTCATGTACTTCTCGTCATGTTTTTCCTGTCTGTTCTTTTCGATTTTCTCTTTCAGTGCCATATGGTAAAACCTCCACCAAACTGTTATAATGTTTTTTGATTGGTTTCATTATAACACGATAAGAAATGGAGTAACACTATGACTGTAAAAATATATGGAATGCAGAAAACAACCTTGGTTGATTATCCGGGGCGTGTTGCTACAACCCTCTTTACCGGAGGCTGTAACTTCCGCTGTCCTTACTGCCACAATGGTGATCTGATCGTCGGGCTGAACGACATCAAACCATACACAAAAGATGATATTTTTGATCATCTGCACAAAAGAAGAAATGTCCTGGACGGCGTTGTCATCAGTGGTGGAGAACCGACCTTGAACCGGGATCTTCCGGACTTTATCCGCCAGATCAAACTCCTGGGCTACAAGGTAAAACTGGACACCAACGGGACCAACCCTGACATGCTCCGCTCTCTGGTCAAAGACCGCTTTGTGGACTATGTTGCCATGGATATCAAGCAATGCCGGACAAAATATGCAGATATCGTCCACGCGGATGAGTTTGATCTGGATGCGATCGCCGAATCGGTGGAGATCTTAAAAGCTTCCAAAAAAGTCGATTACGAGTTCCGCACGACTGTTTGCCAGGAACTCCATGAGGCAAAAGATATGACCGCTATCGGTATGTGGTTATCCGGTGCCAAAGCCTACTATCTCCAGCCATACAAGGAATCGCCGGATGTCCTGCACCCGGGATTTCACGCACCGGACGATAAGACCATGCAGGAATTTGTCCAAATATTATCCGCCTTTCTGAATAAGGTAGAAATCCGAGGTTAAGTGAGTGAATTTTGAACAGACGACCGACCGCCTGATTCTGCGTATCCTTTCCGCAGATGATGCCGAAAAGGTACTACAATTTTACAAAGACAACGCTGCGATCTTTGAGCAGTTTGAACCCCTGATCGGAAATGACTTTTACAGTCTGGAGCATCAGAAAAACCTTTTGACCTACGAGTATCAGGAGATCCTGAAGTTACATATGCTGCGTTTCTGGATCTTTGAAAAAGATAATCCCGACCGTATCATCGGCACGGTCAGTTTCCACAACATTTCGCCGAATATCTATTCTTCTGCTCAGTTAGGCTACAAGATGGATCAGCATTTCTGGCGAAAAGGCTACTGCTACGAAGCGATCAAGGCAGGCATCCGTATTGTTTCGGGAGACATCGGCATCCGCCGCTACGAGGCACTTGTACTGCCGGACAACACCCCCTCTATCTGCCTTTTGAAAAAACTGGGCTTCCACAAGGAAGGTCTGCTGGTAGATAAGGTATTTTTGCAAAATCGCTGGCGCGATCATTATCTCTATGGTTATATCGTTCCGAAAATGTAAGTGCAGAAAGGAGACCTCATGTCACAAGTAACCAAGCGTGCCCTAGAGACATCACTGAAAAATCTTCTTTTACAAAAGCCGCTGGATAAAATAACGATCAACGATATTACGGCAGATTGCGGTATCAACCGCATGACCTTTTACTATCATTTCAAGGATATCTATGATCTGGTGGAATGGTCCTGTCTGGAAGATGCCGAGAAAGCCTTGAACAACAAAAAAACCTATGATACCTGGGAGCAGGGGCTGTTACAGATCTTTTACGCTGTGCAGGCAAATAAGCCATTCATCATGAATGTCTACCACTGCGTCAGCCGGGAACGTGTAGAAAAATACCTCATGCCCCTGACCGATAAACTCTTAGTCGATGTGATCGAGGAGCAGTCCGAGGGACTCTTTGTCAAGCAGACAGACAAGGATTTTATCGCACAGATCTACTCCTATGTCCTGGTCGGGCTCATGTTGGACTGGGTCGCCGATGACATGAAAGAAGACCCGGAAAAACTGGTCGAGCGTCTTGCCATTGTCATCCAGGGAAACCTGTCGGCAGCCCTACATCGTCTATGTGACCACTGATTTTATCAAAAGACCGGATTTGATAAAATTATTTACAATCATACCCCCATGATAAAAAAATTATCATGGGGTCTTTTTTGTTTATTTTCCTTTTTCTTTGACAAACCTATACTACAGGTACCAAGAAATGAAGGAGGTAAACATTATGTATTACTCAGCAGGAACTTATGAATCATTCGCACATCCGGAGAAACCGGAGGGTGTCGACAAAAAATCCGCATACATCATCGGAACCGGACTTGCCGGTCTGACCGCAGCCTTTTATCTGGTGCGTGATGGTCAAATGAAGGGCGAGCATATCCACCTTTTGGAAAAACTGACCCTCGCCGGCGGTTCATGCGATGGAAGAAAAGATATTACCAAGGGCTTCTTTATGAGAGGCGGACGTGAAATGGATAACCACTTTGAAGTCATGTGGGATATGTTCCGTGACGTGCCTTCCATGGAAAACCCGCAAATCTCTGTTCTGGACGAATATTACTGGCTCAACAAGCATGACCCGAACTATTCTCTCTGCCGTGCTACCGTAAATCGCGGTCAGGACGCTCACACAGACAAGAAATTCGGGCTGGATAAGGCAAGCGCACAGGCACTTTCCAAACTCTTTATCACACCGGAAAAAGAATTGGAAGGCAAGAAGATCTCCGAAGTGCTGCCGGATTCATTCTGGGATACCAACTTCTGGCTCTATTGGCAGACTATGTTTGCTTTCCAGCGCTGGTCAAGTGCCCTGGAGATGAAGCGTTACCTTTGCCGTTATGTACACCATATTGATGGGCTCCCGGACTTTAGTGCCCTTCGTTTTACCAAGTACAATCAGTACGAAAGCCTCATCATGCCGCTTGTCAACTATCTGACGGCACATGGAGTACAGATCGAGTACGGCATGGATGTAAAGAATGTTGTCATTGAAACGGTCGGCGACAAGAAGGTCGCACGCCAGATCGTATATATCAAGGACGGCGAGGAGCAGACATTGGATCTGGTAGAGGATGATCTTGTATTCATCACAAACGGCTGCTGCACCGATACTTCCTGCTACGGCGACCAGACCCATGTACCGGATCTTTCTAAGGTAAAAAATGGTGCCGGCGAGTCATGGGATCTGTGGAAAAATATTGCAAGACAGGCAAAGCACGGTGAATTCGGTAACCCGGATAACTTCTGTGATGACTACGAAGCAACTAACTGGATGAGCGCGACCGTTGCCACTTCCGATGAAAAGATCATCAGCAAGATCAAGGATATCTGCAAGCGTGATCCGAGAGACGGCAAGGTAACGACCGGTGGTATCGTCACAGTAAAGGATAGTACCGAAAACTGGTATCTGTCCTGGACCATCAACCGTCAGCCACAGTTCAAGGCTCAGGATAAGAATATGGTCCTTGTCTGGCTCTATGCCCTCAATACCAACAAGGAAGGAAACTTTGTAAAGAAAGCCATGCGTGACTGTACCGGTAAGGAAGTCTGCGAAGAATGGCTCTATCATATCGGCGTGGATCCAAAGGAGATCCCGGATCTGGCAGAAAATGCCTGCAACACAACCACATGCTTTATGCCGTTTATCAATGCTTTCTTCCAGCCAAGAAAGAATGAGGATCGTCCAAAGGTCGTACCGGAAGGCTCTGTCAACTTTGCTTTCTTAGGTCAGTTTACCGAGACACCGAGAGATACCATCTTTACCATTGAATACTCTATGCGTACCGGTATGGAATCTGTTTACACACTACTTGATATTGACCGCGGTGTTCCTGAAGTATGGGGAAGTAAATATGACGTGCGCGAACTCCTGCGTGCATGCTACTATGCAATCGACAAGAAACCGATCACAGATGTAAAACTTTCCTTTGCAGAAAAAGAAGCCCTGAAAGTCCTGCTCAAGAAGGTCAAGGGAACCGATGTGGAGATCCTGCTGAAAAACAGCGGTCTGATCGAATAAGCCCATCATTAAAAAATAAATCTTGAATTAAGAAAACGCCAAAACTGGCTCTGCGTCGGCTTTGGCGTTCTTTTTTCTTTTATTTATTTCTTTTCGGATTCTCTGCGGATATCCCGGTCAGTGCCACATAGACATCCGCTAAAGATACGATCTGGGCTGAGATCGTTTTGTCATAATTATTTATCCGCCTTTCCGCGAAACTACCTATATACCAATATAATAGACTTCTGTCCTACTTTGGTATGTATTTTTTCATAATCCGTAGTAAATCTTTTTTAATGATAGGCTTGGATATGTGTTCGTTCATGCCAGCCTTGTAACTGCGCTCCTTGTCATCACTAAAAGCATTGGCTGTTATGGCAAAGATCGGCACACTCTTTGCATCCGACCGATCCAGGGCACGGATACAGCGCGCCGCATCCAGTCCGTCCATGACCGGCATCATAATATCCATCAGGATGATGTCATAGGTGCCGCCCTCGGATTGCAGGAAACAGTCTACTGCCTCCTGTCCGTTCCATGCCTTGGTCACAGCCGCGCCCGCATTTTCAAGGATAAACTGCGCAATCTCCATGTTGAGATCATTATCTTCTACCAAAAGAACATGGATGCCATCCAGACGGATGTCCTGGTCCTCGCTGTCCTCCTTATCCTCCACATGGTCGGCAAGTTTGAAACGCAATTCTATGGTAAAGGTCGTTCCCTGCCCCTGCTGGCTGGTAAAGTGGATGCTGCCACCCATCTTTTCCGTCAACTCCTTGGCGATCGGCAGTCCCAGACCGGTTCCGGCATAGGAAGTTCTGGCAGATGCATTTTCCTGGGCAAACGGCTCAAAGGCACGCTTTTGAAATTCTTCCGACATGCCAAGTCCGGTGTCCTGACAGGTAAAGACAAAGATCACCATCTTTCTGGTCGATCCGGTTTCCTCTACGCTGACATGCACAGTCCCTCCCTCACGGTTGTACTTGATGGCATTGCTCATGATATTCTGCAAGATCTGGCGCAGGTGCAGTGGACTGCCTAAAACATTCCAGTGTACCCCCTTGCAAACGTCCACCTGAAAATCGACCTGGCACTCTACCGCCTGTACCTCAACCAGTGATACCGTTTCCCGGAATAATTCCAAGAGGTCAAACGGCTTTTGCTCCAGACGCACCTGGCCGGACTCCAACTTATTCATATCCAGCACATTATTGACCAGATCCAAAAGGAAACTGGAAGCGCTGACGATCTTCTGACGACATTCCTCCTGCTTTTCCTCGTCACCTGCATAATATCGGCTGATCTCGATCATACCCTTAATGCCATTGATTGGTGTCCGGATATCGTGGCTCATCCGTCGAAGGAAGTCTGTCTTTGCCACGCTTGCACGCTCTGCATGTTCCACAGAACGGCGCAGACTGTTCTGATAGTGGATCTCCTTTTTCTTCTCGGTCGACACATCCCGGCACAGAAAGATAACTTCCTGTAATTTTCCGTCCTCATCATATTTTTGCGGCACAAAAAACAGTTGTTCCCACTTGGCATTTTTTTCTTCCATGACACAGGAAACATAGGTCTTACCTGCGACACGCGCCGCCATATCCGCCATATCCGAAAAGCGCAGAAAATCCTCCTGATAGGCTTCAGTCAAAACATGCTCTGCATATCTTTTCAGCATATATTTTACGTCACTGCCCTGACTGAGCGCACTCTCCATCTTATCCGCGGATTTTAAGACCTTCCAGGAGTCCGTCCCCAAATCTATGAGCAAAACAAAACTATAGACCCGGCTGATAGAACTGATGGTACGCAGTTGCTCTGCACTTTTTTCCCGGTTCTTTTCTTCCTGTTTATAACGCAGGAATAAGAAAAGAATACAGGCAAGCACATACAAGATGATCCCAAAACTTTCCGTCATGATAAAGGTGGAATAGACCTTGACCTCCGGGAAAAAGATATAAATATCATAGCCTTCCACCCGGCGCACATCGCCACACAGATGTCTGCCATTTATCGTCAGGCGGATCAGATTACGGGTCTGGTTCAATTCCCCAAAATCTTCTGCACTCATCTTTAGCCAGTCCTGTAGGCATTTGCCTTTGAGTTCTTCATCGTTGGTACTGATAATCTCATCCCCGGATGCAATGACAGCCGTGCCCTTTAATTCAAAGATAAAATCATCTAAAAGCGTTTGTATGCTGATCTCGTCCTTGGCAAAGATCTCTCTTTTTTCCGATAAAACTGCCACACAGCCCGCCTGATCCTGCCGGGAAACAATGGCAAAATCGTACTGGCTACCCCCGATATCCATACGGGTCGCATAAGAATTTTCCGGATAGTGGGATGCATCATACGAAACATCGTTATTCAAAAATTCATCCCAGACAGACTCATCAATCTCTCCCCAACCGTATGTCGGCACATTGTCCGCATCCGTTACCAGAATACCGTCCAGACGCTGCTCATAGGCATACTGCTCTAAGAGAGCATCTGAGGCTTCCTCCCGCTTTAGGCAACGGCTCAACTCCTTTGCCTTGTCCAAAAGACGGACCTCGCTCTTGGTGCGGTCTCCGACCTCATAGTTATTCCATCGCACGATCCTGGACTTGATCGTGTCAAAACTTTCATCCATGACATAATATAGTCTGGCGCGATCACTCTGTATGATGATCATACCACTGATCAAACTAACGGCTATTCCTAAGATTAAGAGAAAGCATGCCAAACTGATCTCTTTGTTTTTTCTCATATCTCTACTCTGCATCTGCGTCACTCCAAGCGCGGTCTGCGCTCATGCCGTATTTTTCCAGTATCTCCCCTGTGGTTCCATCTTTTTGCATCTCCTGCAAGGTCCGGGTCAGTTCCTCTGCCAGTTCTTCGTGTGTCCCCTTTTCAAAGGCAACGCCAAGTTCGGACTCATAAAGACTTTCATCCAGCATGTAAAACTCGTCCGGCATAGAATCCATAAAAAGGCGCAATGCACTCTCATGTCCCGCAATGGCATCACAATAGCCCTTGCGCAGACAGGCATACACTTCATCTAATGTAGAAAAACAATAAACCTCATCCACCTGTGGTATTCTGGGATCCTCATGGTTGAGCAGGATCTCCTCCGGCTTGGAGGACACCTGCACGGCAAAGCGCTTGCCCGCAAGATCCTGCAAGGTCTTGATGCCGCTTTCCTGACGTACGACCACGACCTGACGGCTCTTTAGATAGGGGCCCGCCCAGGTGTACTCATCCTCACGTTCAGTCATGGTAAAGGATCCCCAGAGACAGTCAATCTGTCTATCCGCCAGATATTCCTCCTTTTTCTCCCAGACAATATTGCGAAAGACCGGTTCATATCCCATGCGCCCAAAGGCTTCTTTGGCAAGTTCCACGTCAATGCCTGCTGCATTTCCGTCTTCATCCACATAATTGTAAGGTTTATAATCGTCACTGCCTATGATGATCTGCGGTAAGGTGTCCTCTGCCGCTGCCGGACTGCTTCCACAGCCTGCCAGCCCTAGGACCAGCCCTACACAAAGCACCAGGCTTAATAATCTCTTTTTCATGCTCTTTCTCCCCATACGGTCAAAAATCCATTATTCTGCGTCCTCTTGCATTAAGCGGGTCACAGCATCCTGGATCGTCTGATACTGATCGTCCATTGCCTCCATCAATTCTTCTGCACCTTCAAACGTTCCGGCACGAAAGATCTCTGTAATGTCATAAGAAGTATGATAGAGATCCGAAAATCCCAAATTTAGGCAAACACCCTTTAAGGTATGTGCTGCCCGGAATGCATCTTCCACATTTTTCTCCGCTACTGCTTTTTTCATGTCTGAAAAACTCGGATCATCCAAAAACTTGATGGCAAATTTCTTGACGATCGCCTGACTTCCTCCAAATCTCTGAAGCACATCCTGCCAATCTGCTCCGATCATCTCATAACATTCCTGTACGGTCATTATCCGTCCTCCGTATTCTATGTATTTTGCTCTGTCTAAACGCAATTTATCCTATAGGTATAATTCACCTATGTTATTGCTTCATTATATGCCTGCTTTTGCAGAAAGACCAACACTTTTCACTCTCAAAAGCCAGCATACACCAAATTCCTATCCTTAGGTGGTTATTCCTGTCGAAAAAAGACGACAAAATATAAAAAAGAGGAATGTGTAAATCTCATACACATTCCTCTATCTTTTTAACTTCTATAAATCCGGCTTAGCCAAAATATCTGTCAAGCAGACCCTTTAATGCCTTACCATGTCTTGCCTCGTCGCGAGCCATCTCATGTACGGTATCGTGGATAGCGTCCAGATTGTTCTTCTTTGCACATTTTGCAAGATCAACCTTTCCTGCGGTAGCGCCAAATTCGCAATCTACTCTCCAAGCCAGGTTGTCCTTGGTCGTAGCCTTCATGTTTGGCTCAAGGTCCTCGCCTAACATCTCAGCGAACTTTGCAGCATGCTCTGCTTCTTCGTATGCTGCCTTTTCCCAGTAAAGTCCGATCTCCGGATAGCCCTCGCGATGAGCGATACGAGCCATGCAAAGATACATACCAACTTCTGAGCATTCTCCTTCGAAGTTTGCCTTTAACTGATCGAAGATGTACTTCTTGTCCTCTTCGCTGATAGCGTCGTTATTCTTTACCGTCTTAGCATATACGCCATATTCATGCTCAGCAGCAAGTGTCAGTTCTTCGCCTTCTTTGACTTCCTTAAACTTGTCAGCACCAACATGACATACCGGGCACTCCTCTGGTGGCTGCTCGCCTTCATAAACATATCCACATACACTACATACATACTTTGCCATAATTCTTTTCTCCTTTTCTTTACTTATGATGATTCTTAATTACTTACTGTTCCCTTTCGGTGATCTTAATATAACACCTCACCAATGAAATGTCAATAGAAAGTTAGGAATTATTATTATTTTTTTCTTTATCCAAACAGGCAGGGCATTTTCCAAAGAAAACTACCTGGCTCTGTTCGATCGTGCCGCCAAACCCTTGATTTGCAAGGGTATGCAGAAATTCCAGATTATCCATTTCCAGATCTAAGACTGACTGACAGTAGTTACAGACAAAATGCGGATGCTCTGCTGTGTTGGCATCGTAATGATCCTTGGCATCGTTGCAAGGGATACGCTGCACCTGTCCGGTTTCCTCTAAGACCGTCAGATTTCGATAGACCGTCGCAAGGCTGATCTTTGGGTAATCCTGCTGAACTGCTTGAAATATGGTCTCTGCAGTGGGATGCTTCTTCGTCGAAAGCAGATAATTATATATGGCTTCCCGCTGCCTGCTATAATTCAGAGTTTTCATAATTTCAACCTTTCTTTATCTTAAACAAATCAGTAACTATTATCAATTTAACATGGCAACTGCTATTTGTAAAGCGTTTTATGCAATTTGAATTTTCGATGAACGTTTTATTACGTAAAAAGAAGACGATGCCACAAGACACCGCCTTCCAAAACCGTCTTCAATTGTCATTATACCAAGAGGTCTGTTCGTTCTTTGCTTTCCTCGATCTTTTCATTCAATTTCTTGCAAGGAATACTGATAACCAGTCCAAAGAGCAGAGCGACTCCGATATAGGCTGTCATTTCTGTCAGATACATCCAGTAGTCATTGCCATGCATACCTGCGATTGCCTCACGCAAAGCATTCATACCATGTGCGAATGGCATATATTTATAAAGATACTGGAATACCTTTGGCAATACTTCTACCGGGAAGGTACCACCACTTCCAGCAACCTGGATAACCATAAGCACGACTGCTGCTGCCTCGCCGACATTGCCAAAGGCATATGCCAGAGAGTACATAAAGATGGTAAAGGTAAAACTGGTAAAGGATGCCGCAAACCAGAACATAAGCGGATGGTCACACTGGATACCTACATAGAGGATACATCCCAAAACAGTAATGATCGTCTGCAACTGTCCCATCAGGTAGAACACTATATATCTTCCGAAGAATTTCTGCCAATTCCGCAAGTTCCTGCATCCCGGATTGGTCTTAAGTCCGGTATGCATAATGGCGATCAGGATCAGGGCACCAAACCAGATAGATAAGATCACATAGAATGGTGCGGTTGCAGATCCGTTATTTGCCATCGCATAAATCGGCTCCTGATCCAGATTAACCGGACTGGAAATAAAGTCTGCGATCAGATCCGGGTCAGACTCGATCAGTGACATCAAAATGTTGTACTGGTCGTTTGACTCAATATCATCCATATCGGCGATCAGATCCTGCAGTTTGCCTTCCATCTCGATGGCATCATCCCTGGTTGCTACCAGTTTATCCTTGCCAAAAGACATCATATCCGGGTAAGAGTCCAAAGCAGATGAAACATCCTTGATGCTATCGCTGGAGTAGTTCAGGATCTTCTGGATCTCGCTGATCGATGACTGGATGGAATTCATGGTAGAGTTCAACTGTGGGTCTACCGTATCTTTATAGGTCGTTCTTAAGGCTTCGACGCTCTTTTTGCAGGTATCAAAATCTGCATGCAGGGACTGTGAGATTGCATTGGAATCTGCAGAAGTCTTGTCAGATGCTGCTTTTAAATTATCCAGATCTGCCTCAATCTTGTCAAAATCTGCATTGACTGCATCTTTTTGCTGTGTAATGGTTGAATTCATATTTACATTTTCCATTGCACTGTTGAAACTCGTCTGCAAAGCTTCGACAGCAAGTTTGATGGAGTCAATCTGGTCTGACATACCATTGCTTGTGTTATCTACCTTGTCAAAAACATCATCCACAGCATCTGCCATGTTATCGATCTGCTTTAAGACATCATCTAGGTTGACCGTCACCATATCCGAAACGGTATCAATGCTGCCGTCTGCCGCATCCGCTGCTGCATCTGCACTGTTTGCCATGCTCCGTCCGGTCTCCATAATGGAATCCAACTGGTCTGTCACAGCATTAGTCGCATCCATCAGACTGTTTGCGGAGTCAATAATGGCAATATAGGAATCTACGATCGTGATATAGGTATTCAGATCGGCATCCATATCATCCAATTTATCCCGGACGGCATTGGTAAAGTTGCCGCCATTGCCGCTATTATCTGTCACGACATACTCGCTCATGCTTAAGAGTGCCTGTGCCATGGTCGATACAAAAGCACTGTTGATCTCCTCCTGAACAGTCGTCTTTACCTTACCGGTAATCTTTGGCGCGATCGCGTTCTTTTTCTCATTTTCATAATAAGTGATCTTTGGATTCTCGATGTCTCCGCCAAGGAAACTGATCAGATCTTCCGAAAATGACTCGTCAATGACTAAAGCCGCATAATAATCACCGCTCTGTACGCCATCTACCGCTTCTTCCTCGCTATCTACAAAAACCCAGCCGATGGTCTTATTCTCTTTGAGGTTGCTGACAACCATATTACCGATATTTAACTCTACGCCCTCAATCTCTGTCCCTTGGTCGCAACTTGCAACTACAACGTTCAAATTGGCTGTAGATGCCTCTCCGTATGGATCCCAGTTGGACATGATGTTAAACCAGGCATATAAACTCGGAATAACCGTCAGACCAATGATCATAACAACTGCAACAACATTTGTTGCCAGTCTCTTTGCATCGGAGGTAAAAATCCGAATAATGTTTCTCATCTTATTCGTCCTCCTTTTCATCTGTATTTTTATTGTCCGGGCTGATCTTCTGGATCACTGCCTCTTTGAACTGCTCCTTACGCTCCTCGATCTCGGCACCGATTCTCTGTTTTTCAGCCTCTATCTTTTGCTTGCCTTCGTCAATGCGGTCATCAACATAATCTAATTTCTCGGAAATGTTGCTCTCTGCCTGCTGCACACCTTCACCGATCAGACTGGTGTCGTCATGCAGTTTATCAACATCCACGCCAAACTCTTTCATCTGCTCCATCATCTTGTAATCACTGTACTCCACATAGATCAGATAGAAGGCTATGCCAAAGAGGGAAAGGATCCAAAGGACCAAAAAGACTAATTTCCCTTCTGAAATGGCAAAACTCATGATCAGAAAGAAGAGTGGTAATATGATGTTGACTTTAAGACCAATACGGATTCTCTTTTGATTTTCCAGATGAAGATCCTGTTCATAATTGATGAACTTTTCATACATCTCTTTGTATTCTCGTTTTTCTGCCACAGTCCTACCCTCCTTACATCATTTCCGTATCTTCCAGACGCTTTTCCATGTAATGGTTGAGCCCCTCGAATGGGATACGGATCAAAAGTCCGATGACAAGACCTACACCTAAGAAGGTCAGTAACTTGAGCAGATAAACTACAATATCCGCCTCGTATAATCCACAGATACATTCACGCATAGCGTTGATCGCGTATGGGAATGGGAAGAAGATATATACCTTCTGGAAAAATTCCGGCAAAAGTTCGATCGGATAAGTTCCGCTACTTCCGGCAATCTGCAGCACTAAGATAACAACGGCAATGGCTTTACCTACATCGCCAAAGGAGTAGACCAGTGCATAGATCAAAAGGGTAAAGGTCAGACTGGTCAGTGCGCCGACCACCCAGAACAAAAGCGGGTGAACACACTGAATCTTCAAGATGAAAAGATCACCCAAGACCGTGATCAGGGTCTGTACCTGCCCCATTGCGATAAAGAACATGCCTCTTCCAAAGAAAAGTTGTGTCGGTGTCGCATCCGGGTATTTTGATTTTGATACTTTTACTTTGACAATGGCTACCATGATGATACAACCTACCCATACAGACAAAACCGTATAGAATGGTGCAACTGCAGAACCATAATTTTCAATCGGATATACCGCAACGGACTCGATCTCTACCGGCTCGGAGAAGAACTCACCGTACATATCCGGATCACCGGTCAGTGTATCTACCAGTGCCTGCACACGCTCGTCGTCCTCGACGCTCTTTGCCTTGTCGATCGCCTTGGTCAGTCTGGTGCTGATCTTGGATAAGGCTTCTTTGGTCTTTTCCAGACTCTTATCCGAAGTAGAAATCGTTGTCTGCAAGGAAGAAAATACATTTCCCATGGAGTTGAGCACGCCGCTCATATTGTTCATGACCGTACTTGCATTGCCGATCACATCCTCTAAGTTATCCACGCAGGTATTGAGCTGTGGTACCAACTGGTTGTTGATGGTATTTCTGGTCGATGTGATATTGGAGACCGCCTTATCAATATCTGAGATCATGGTCGCCTCGGCATCCTTGATCTGCTGGGCGGTCGCATCATACTGTCCGTCCAGATCTGCCTGTTCTAATATCTTTTGCAGGGCATCCACGGCATCGGATAACCGCTGCAGGGTATTGACCACATCCGTATTCCCGTTTTCATCTGCAATGGACTGGCTGAGGGCATTGATATCTTTATTTAACTGGTTGGTATCCTTTAAGGTCTGCTGACAGGCATCTGCCATCTGATCAATATCACCGCTGATCTGCGCCTGCTTTAACTGATTTTCCATGTTTGTCAACATGGTGATCATGGTATCAACCGTCAGATTCATCTGATCTTTGTAGGCATTTAAGGTATTCTGGCTCTGCTGGATAGAACCGTTTGCCTCAGACAGACTTCCTGCGGAAGACTTGGTCTTGCCCTCCAGATCACTCACATCATCTGTGGCATTTGCAATATTAGAGGATAATACCGCATTTCCACTGATGACCTTGTCGATGGTATCCTGATAATCGATCAGATTGTCATTCAACTTCTCTAACTTCTCAATAAAGGCATCCACACCGCCTTCTTCCTCGATGTCGTCATACATATCATTGACATCTTCAAAGATGGTCTTGGTCATGACCTTTACAAACTCTTCGTTGATGTTGCTCTGTACGGTCGTAACGATGGTATCCGAGATCTTATTGGCTACCGGATTCTTTTTCTGATTCTGGTAAAAGATCAGGGTAGGTTCCTCTGTTGTGTTTACGAACATATTATACATATTGTATGTAAAATCTTTTTGCACAACGAGTGCTGCATAGTATTTACCGGATTCCACACCCTCAATGGCTTCATCCGCAGAATCCACGAACTGCCAGTCGACCTTATCGTTGTCTGCCAATTCATCCATGATGTCTTCACCGGTATTTTTGAACTCTCCGTCATCATCCGTATAACCCTGATCCAAATTGACAGCCGCTAACTGTAGATTACCGGTATTGCCGTATGGATCCCAGTTGGAATAGATATTGAACCATGCATAAAGTGCTGGTAAAAAACATACACCAATGGCGATAATCAGGGCAAACAGATTTTTTGCCAGATTTTTCACATCTGTAAAAAAGATTTGTTTGATCGTCTTCATGCCTTTATCCCTTTCGTATTTGTCTGATTCTTGATCAATTCTATTTTCTGTTTTCGCGTTAATTTTTTGATCGCCGCTTCCCGGCGCATTGCCTCTTCCTTTGTGACATATTCCTCATGGTAGACCATTTCCACCGGAAGACGCGCTTTTGTATATTTGGCACCCTTGCCCGCATTATGCGTTTGCAGGCGTTTGGCCAGATTGGTCGTATAGCCTGTGTAGAGTGAATCGTCGCTACACCGGAGTATGTAGGTAAAATGCTTTTTATCAGTCATGATTGGCAAACCTCTCTACATCTCCCAAATGCCCCAGTCGGATGCTGTTTCTGGAAACCTTCTTTACCTGATAGAGAAGTTCATCTGCTGCATGCAGATAGTCCCAGACCTTGTTTTCCTCTACGGGAACACCCCAGCAGATGCCCTGTGAAATGGTCAGAACCTCTGCCGCCTTGGAATATTTATGCTCTACCGCCTGACGCAGGATCATCTGTTTCAGATGTTCTGCCCACCGATAGGTCTCTTCTTCTGACATCCCGGAGTATATGAGGACAAACTCATCCCCTCCATAGCGGGAACAGAAAACTTCCCCCTGATGCTGCATCTGCATGATCATGCGGGATACCATCTTAAGCGCCTCATCTCCTGCCTGATGTCCGTAATTATCATTATATTCTTTGAAATAATCAATATCTAAGATCTCAATGCCAAGTGGTGTCTGCTGTTCGCGTGCACGGATAAAAGCATCTTCTCCGTATTCGTTTAGTTTGTAGCGGTTGTAGAGTCCTGTCAGAGGATCTGTCTCTGACTTGCGGTGGAGGGCAATATTTTCCTGCTCCACTTCCCAGTTGATCTGCGCCAGATTGTTGAGGGAATTACGCATGTTGATCATGCTCGCCACCATGACGCTGTTTTCTTTTTCCATCTCCTCAGACAACTCATAATAGGTCACGGCCACCTTCTGGAAATTGTCCTGATCCTCTATGGCTTTATAGTAGCGAACCAGCAGCGTCAGCAATTTTTTCTCCAGATTGCGGATATTGGTCTGCTTGGTCAGTTCCTCGACGATAAAATAGCAATCCTTAAAGTCCTCATAACGCTTGCCATCCAAAAGCATACGCATATACTCATAGAGATCGTCGTAAACATCCATGATCGGCACTTCTTCTTTCAGATAGTCACCGATACGCCTTATCTCACGCAATAAGGCATCTTCCTGTTCTCTTTCATAATAAAAACGCGCCTGAAAACATGACACAACAAGCCCATCGACGTTTTGCAGATATGGCTTGCACTCTTTTTCGATCTTGTCATTGTAACGCGCTGCCGTCGCAAACATTTCCTGACCGGATTCCTCCTTGCCCATGCAAAGATATGCCTTGGCAATATTGAGATATGCCGCCGTCAAATGCTCTATGTAACCGGGCATGGTCGGATTCACGATAATATAGTGATAGCCGCTCTCCAGGTGGTCAAGTGCCTTTTGATACTCATGGATGTTCAGATACAGGGAACCGATATTCATATGTACGATCCATTCCAGATTCGGCAGTCCGTATTTTTCACAATAGGAAAGTGCCTTCAAGTAATAATCCATGGCATAGGGCGCGTTGCCGCGATTTAGGGACATGATGCCCAGCATATTGTTTGCCATCACGACATATCCCCACTCCCCGATCTTTTCCATGGAAGGAATACACGCGATCATCTGAACATAAAAGTTTCTGGTGTCATTCATTAAATAATAGGTCTCGCCCCTGGAAAAGCAGGCAAAACCTATCAATGCATCGTCGTGTATCTTACGTCCGTATTCTTCAATCTTATCGCAGTTCTCCATAAGACGCTTAGAGTCTCTGCCCCGGTCAGACTGAATTTCTTTTATCCAATTTTGAACCTCTTGCATATAAAGACTGATATTCATACGCCCATTATAAACCTGTCATTTTGAAAAATCTATTACCGAATTTTTCTTATTGTTGCAAAAAATCCTGCGGATTTACTGGGTTTCCATCCTTTCGCAACTCAAAATACAGGTTTGCTCCTTCTGCTGAATAATATTTTGATGGCTGGCTGATATATCCTATGCACTGGCCTGCTGCAACATACTCGCCTGTTGCAACCGGAATCTCCTTCAACTGACCATAGACAGCCTCGTAACCATCTCCCAAGTCCATTGTTACTGTCGTTCCCGTTTTTGCATCATTTAAAATGGATGTTATCTTTCCCGCACAGGCGCTGACGACTTCGTCATTGACCTCTGCTCCGATGATCAGTGCCGGGTTGCACTGGTATTGCTGTAATGTCTTAAAATACACCGTCTGCTCCATGCTGTAGTCGATCAGCACCTTGCCATCAACCGGCCAGGTCAATTCGTCCGGGAAATGTAAGGTGATCGCGGATGTCTCTGCCACCTGCTCGATCACGCTCTGCTCGGCTGTCTGCTGGGAGTCCCTCTCTGCAAGGCTTGCCTCGTAACGCTCCTTTTGCAGGGCTTCCATATCTACAGTCGAGGTCTTTGGCTCTACCGTGCCAGATACCGACTGGCTTTCTTCCTCTGCAAGACTTTCCTGCTTTGCCTCCTGCCGCTGCATGACATTCTTCTGATAAAAATACATCAGCGTGAATCCAACCGTGGCAATAATCAGCATAATTCCCGCTATCTGATAGGATAAACGATGATTTTTTATATATTCACTCTGTCTCTTCATTCCACTACCTCCTACTCATAGGATGGCTGAAATGAAAGATTTTATACGATCAATGTACTTTCTTTTTTAAGGCTTCGCTCAGACGCGCAAATTCTTCCAGGGAAAGGGTTTCACCACGCACAGAAGCCGGATAGCCCAGTTCCTCGATAGTCGCGATAATGTCTTCCTTGGCGACCGGAATGGTCGGTGCATTGTTGAGTCCGTTTGCCAGTGTCTTCCGTCTCTGGTTGAAAGATGCGCGGATCACACGGAACAAAAATCCTTCATCCGTGATCTCAACCGGCGGCTTTTCGTGACAGGTCAGGCGGATCACAGAACTTGCGACCTTTGGCTGTGGTACAAAACAGGTCGGTGGCACGACACAGACGACCTCCGGCTTTGCAAAATACTGTACTGCCAAAGAAAGCGCACCGTAATCCTTGGTGCCAGGTCCTACCTGCATGCGATCGGCAACTTCCTTTTGTACCATAATGGTAATGGATGCCAGCGGCACATGGCTCTCAAACAAGCCCATAATGATCGGCGTCGTAATGTAATATGGCAGATTTGCCACGACCTTGATCGGCTTTCCGCTATTTTTTTCTCCGGCAAGGGATGCAATATCCACTTTGAGGATGTCCTCATTTAAAACCGTCACATTGTCGTATTCCTTTAAGGTATCGTCCAAGACCGGCAAAAGATTGGTATCGATCTCGACTGCTACGACCTCTCTGGCGGCTTCGCACAGATACTGGGTCATAGTACCGATACCCGGTCCGATCTCTAAGACAAAATCATCCTTTGTGATCTCGGCCGCATCGATGATCTTTTCCAGAATATGCGTATCGATCAAAAAGTTCTGCCCATATTTTTTTTGAAAATGGAATCCGTGTTTTTCTAAGACTGCCATCGTATAGGCTGGATTTCCTAAATATGCCATAGTAACTCCTAATTTCTATTGTAATAGACCATACATGTTTCTTGCATTGATCTCTGTCTGCTTTTCTACTTCTTCCGGCAAAATGCCGCGGATGGCTGCAATCTTATCGATCACATAGCGAATCTGCGATGAATCATTGCGCTTGCCACGGTTTGGCTCCGGGCAAAGATAAGGACTGTCTGTTTCCACCAGAATACGCTCAAGCGGAATCTCCTTTGCCGTCTCAACCAATTTTTTGGCATTTTTAAAGGTAACTACACCGCCGATCCCGATATAGTAGCCCATGGCAATGTATTCCTTTGCCATTTCCGGCGAATAGGAATAACAATGAATGACACCCGGGTGCTTGATATCCGGGTGGGCTTTTCCGAATTCCCGCAAAATCTCCATGGTATCTTCCGCTGCATCTCTGGAATGTATGATAAAAGGTTTTTCTAACTCTACTGCCAGATCCAACTGCTGACGGAACCAGTATTTTTGTGTATCTTTGCAGGCATGTCCCTCCTTGCGGAAATAATCAAGCCCGATCTCTCCGATGGCAAGAACCCTTGGATCCTGCGCCATCTGCCGGAGGCGGTCAATACAAGCCGCATCCATAGACTCCACCTCGTCCGGGTGCACGCCAACGGCTGCGTAAATATAATCATAAGACTGTGCTAATGCGACGCTGGATGCAGAAGATTTCATATCTGCTCCCACATTGACAACGATACCTACATTTTTGGATGGGAGAACTCTCAATAAATCCTCCCGATCCACATCAAATTGTCTGTCATCATAATGTGCATGACTTTCAAATATCATCTTTTTCTCTCTTCATTTAAAGTAATCTTATAGACACTTGCAGGGTCAGACCAATCCGACCTGACCCTGAAGTTATGATTATAGTGTTTGATTAACAGATCTCTGCGCCTGCCGGCATGTCTTTTTCCGGTGTCATGAGTGACAGATTGCCCTCTGCGTCCTCTGCACAAAGCAACATTCCCTCGGAAAGTACACCTGCCAACTTGGCTGGCTTTAAGTTCACGAGAACCATGACCTTCTTTCCGACCATCTCCTCGGCACTGTAGTATTTCTTGATGCCGGACACGATCTGCTTGGTCTGACTGCCAATGCGAACCTGTGAGCAAAGCAACTTCTTAGACTTTGGCACTTCCTCACACTTGATGATCTCGCCTACCTGAAACTGCATCTTGGTAAAATCGTCAAAACCGATCTCATCCTTTGGCTCAATATCAATCACATCTGCATCTTCTTCCGGCTCCTCCTGCGGTGCTGCAACCGGCGGATGGAGTTCAGCAACCTTTGTCATGACCTCGCCCAGATCCAATCTTGCAAAAAGGATCTCCGGTGCATCTGTCACCTTGGTTCCGCTGACATAGTGACCAAAGGTGGAAAGGTCCTCGTATGGGACTTCTTTTGCATTTAACTGTGTCAGGATACGGTCGGTTGTCTCCGGCATGAAACTCTTAAGCAGGGTAGCACCGATGGAAATACTCTCTACCAAATTGTAAAGAACGGTTGCCAGACGATCCTGCTTGGTCTCATCCTTGGCAAGTGCCCATGGCATTGTCTCATCAATATACTTGTTGCAGCGCTTGAAGAGTGCGAAAACTTCTGTGATGGCATCTGCCACACGAAGATCTTCCATCTTGGCTTCCACGCGGGAAACGGTAGAAGTAACAACTGCCTTGAGTTCATCATCTACCGGCTCATTTACACCTTTGTCACAAACAAGACCGTCAAAATATTTATTGCTCATGGAAATGGTACGGTTTACCAGGTTTCCAAGTGTATTTGCAAGGTCAGAGTTCATACGCTCAACCAGAAGTTCCCATGAGATAATACCGTCATTGTCATATGGCATCTCATGCAGGACAAAGTAACGTACGGCATCCACGCCAAAGAAGTCTACAAGTTCATCGGCATAAAGCACATTTCCTTTGGACTTGCTCATCTTGCCATCGCTCTGGATCAGCCACGGATGACCAAATACCTGCTTTGGAAGCGGCAGGTCAAGTGCCATCAAAAAGATCGGCCAATAAATGGTATGGAAACGGATGATATCTTTACCGATCAGATGCAGGTCTGCCGGCCAGTTCTTTTTGAAAAGGTCAGAAGAATTGCCGTCGCAGTCATAACCGATACCGGTGATATAGTTGGTAAGGGCATCTAACCATACATAGGTGACATGCTTTGGATCAAAATCTACCGGAATACCCCAACTAAAGGATGTACGGGATACGCAAAGATCCTGCAGTCCCGGCAAGAGGAAGTTGTTCATCATCTCATTCTTGCGGGATACCGGCTGAATAAACTCCGGATGTGTATTGATATGCTCGATCAGACGATCGGCATACTTGCTCATCTTGAAGAAATAGGCTTCTTCCTTTGCCGGCTGTACCGGTCTGCCACAGTCCGGACAGCAGCCATTCTCATCCAACTGCGATTCTGTCCAGAAAGACTCACATGGGGTACAATACAAGCCTTCATAGGCACCCTTGTAAATATCGCCCTGATCGTATAACTTTTTGAAGATCTTCTTTACCTGCTTCTCGTGATCCTCATCCGTAGTACGGATGAACTTGTCATAAGAAGTATTCATCAGATCCCAGATACGCTTGATCTCTGTAGATACATTGTCTACAAATTCCTTTGGTGTGATACCGGCTTCCTTTGCCTTTAACTCGATCTTCTGTCCGTGTTCATCTGATCCTGTCTGGAAAAATACATCATATCCTTCCTGTCTTTTAAAACGAGCAATACTGTCCGCCAGGATGATCTCATAGGTATTGCCGATATGCGGCTTGCCTGAGGTATATGCAATGGCGGTAGTAATGTAATACTTTCCTTTGTTTGACATTTTAACTTCTAACTCCTACTCTTCATCTTCTTCAACGACTTCGCCGGAAACAGTCTCTACGGCCTCCTCAGCGGCTTCGTCTGTCTTTTCTTCGGTTACGACCTCATCTTCATCCTCGAAAATGTCATCGTCCATCTTTGCACCACACTTGCTACAGAAAGCAGCGCTACCACTTACAACGGCGCCACACTTCGGGCATGCCTTACCGCCCTTGGTGTATGCGATCTGCTCCTTGATCTCCTCGATCCGCTTCTGTGCTGCTACTACTTCCTCAAAAAGTGAGGTATATGCCTCTGGTGCGGCATCTTTATTCTCCTGATAGAAGATCTTACCGATCTCCTGATACTGCTTGTTCAAAAAATCTTCCTTTGAACGCATCTCATACTGTAACTTTGCAACATCCGTCATGCCCTTTGCCTTTTCGCCGACTTCCTGTGTTGCACTTACGATAGAATCACCTAATTTGCTGAAAAAATCCATTTGTTTTTCCTCCTTTAGATAAATTTGTCAAAGTCATACTGATATATTCTGTCATTATAACATTATTATGGCGCGCTTTTCAACGTATTATCGCAGACTGTCAAGAATTGAGTGCCCGATCGTATGCTCTGGCATTGCAAGGGAAAAATTGTCTGCGATCGTCGCGCCGATCACCGCAAAGGTATCTTCTTCCGGTAAAGGTCCGCTGCCTTTGTGTTTCTTGGAATACGCAAGAAACGGCACCTTTTCTCTGGTATGATCCGTCCCGGTATAGGTCGGATCATTTCCGTGGTCTGCCGTGATGATCAAAAGATCGTCCTCCCGGAGTACCGGGAGCAGTTGACCCAACTTGACATCAAACCGCTCGATCTCCTGCCCATAACCGATCGGATTGCGCCTGTGCCCCCAAAGAGCATCAAAATCCACCAGATTGACAAAGCATAGCCCGCAAAAATCACGCTTTGCGATCTCGATGGTCTGCTCCATACCATGCACACTGCTCTTGGACCGGTTACTTTCCGTAATACCCTGACCGACAAAAATATCATTGATCTTGCCAACGGAGATCACATCAAATCCCGCGTCTTTTAGACTGTTCAAAACGGTCTTTCCTGTAGGTTCCAAGGCATAATCATGCCGGTTGCTGGTACGGACAAATTGACCCTTTTTCTTTCCAACATAAGGTCTTGCGATCACACGTCCAACCCGCCACTCGTCTTTCATGGTAAGTTCTCTTGCAATCTCGCAGTAGTGGTAGAGATTTTCCAGTCCCATGGTCTCCTCATTGCCACAGATCTGCAATACGGAATCCGCAGATGTGTATACGATCAGGTGGCCTTTTTCGATCTCTTCCTCACCCAGTTCGTCCAGAATTTCCGTACCACTTGCCGCCTTGTTGCCAATGATATGGCGACCGGTACGCTCCTCCAACTCCTTGATGAGTTCCGGCGGAAAACCATGTTCTGTAAAGGTAATGAAAGGTTTTGTCGTCTCAATCCCCATCATTTCCCAATGTCCGGTCATGGTGTCCTTGCCATTGCTTTTTTCACGCAGGGGCGCATAGTAAGCAAGAGGGCTTTCTACCGGATCTACTTTATCCATCGCTTTTAGATTTGCCATGCCAAACCGCCGGAGATTGGGTATGGTAAAGGAATCCATCTTCTCTGCAATGTGTCCTAAAGTATCCACACCAAAATCACCGAATTTGTCGGAATCCGGCATGGCGCCAATGCCAAGTGAATCCATAACAATGAGAAAAACACGTTTGTAACGATACATTACAATTCCTTCTTTCTTCCTGATCTACTCTAATATCTTTAGCATTTACAATACTTCTAATCCTGTCTTGTCATCCCGGATTAAGATTCGAAGGGCATCCACGGCTGTCTCAATCGCCAGTTCCGTATCATGTACCTGTGCATTGGAAAGTCCCAACTTGGCACGCTCCTGATTTGCCACAACCAAAAAGCAGGATCCCACGCGCACCCGCAGAAAACTGCCTGCAATAAAGAGTGCCGCAGATTCCATCTCGGATGCCAGACAGCCCATCCGAAGCCATGCCTGCCACTTATTCTCCAGTTCATAGGATACCGGCATGACCTCCGGCTCATGCTGTCCGAAGAAAGAATCTTTACACTGGACAACACCGGCGTGATATGTGATTTCTTTCTCTTTTGCTGCCTGTATCAAGGCCTGCATGACATCGACATCCGCTACTGCCGGATACTCGATCGGTGCATATTCCCGGCTAGTCCCTTCCATACGGACAGCACCGCTGGCGATCACTATGTCACCTCCACATACATCCTGCTGCATGCCACCGCAAGTACCCACACGGATAAAGGTATGCGCACCTGCCTTTGACAATTCCTCAAGGGCGATGGCTGCCGACGGTCCACCGATCCCGGTTGAAGTCACACTGACTTTTTCCCCATCCAGCATTCCTGTGTATGTAACAAATTCTCTACTATCTGCCACCAAATGCGCATCCGTAAAATGTTCAGCGATCTTGGCACAGCGCTTGGGATCTCCCGGCAGGATCACATATTTTCCAATGTCTTCCGGTCCGATTCCGGTATGATACTGTTTGCCAGACCCTTCTGTGTAATCAACCATACGTTACCTCCTTTTTAGGGACGTTCCTTTTGCCATATGGAGTGTCCCCTTTGGTTCATCTTATAAATTATCCGGTCCAAAACTTTCCGGTAAAAGTTGACCTAATGTCATCGTCCGGTAAGAGATCTCTCCCTCCGGCGTCTGCTTTCCCAGATAGATCAAAAATTCGTCCTTGCAAAATTCCCGCATGACCTGACGACAGACACCACACGGCGGACAGATCTGCGCACAAGTCATGTCTGCCCTGGCACCCACAATGGCAATGGCTGAAAATTCGTGCTCGCCCTGGCTGACTGCCTTAAAAAACGCTGTCCGCTCAGCACAATTTGTCGGTGTGTATGCCGCGTTTTCAATATTGCATCCTGTGTAGATCCTGCCAGTTTTTCCCAAAAGTGCTGCACCGACAGCAAAGTGGGAATAGGGCGTATATGCATTTTTTCTTGCCTCGATGGCTTGCTCTATCAAACTTATGATCTCTGTACTTTCCATGGTCTTATTATATCCCATAATAACTTATTTTTAAACAAGATATCCTCTTTTGCAATAAACATGATTATAATGATAGAAAGCAAAATAGCCGCCCACAGGCGGCTATTTTAATAGTTAAATAATATTTTATCTCAGGCAAATATAGACAAGATAAATAGCATACAGAACCAGCATGATGATGCCTTCCTTTTTGCCGATTTCCTTTTTGGTCATGCAAAATACCCATGTGATCAGTGAGAATACTAAAAGCACGATAATGTCGATCACGTTCTCCATAAGGAAAGTGATCGGGCTGATGGTTGCCGCAACACCCAGCACCATCAGAATATTGAAGACATTCGATCCAACGACATTACCAACTGCCATATCCAATTCATTCTTTCTGGCTGCCACAATGGATGTCACAAGTTCCGGTAAAGATGTTCCAACGGAACAGATGGTAAGCCCGACAAGCGTTGCACTGATACCAAAACTTGTAGCAATGGTAGAGGCAGAGTCTACAACCCAATCGCCGCCATATTTGATAGCAATAGCTCCACCTACGATATAGATAATGGATTTCCAGACGGGCTGTTCTTTCATTTCACTCATCTCTTCGTTCATCTCACGCTCTTTTTCAGAGATTTCTCCACGCTTTCTTGCATCCATTGCACTCTTGATCAAAACTACGATAAATCCTACAAAGATGACCAAGAAGACAATTCCATCGATACGCCCCAGTTCCATGCCAATGCATCCGCAAACAAGCAGTAGAATGGCACATAGCACAGAAAACGGATAGTCTCTTTTTAAGACATCCCGGCTTACCTGTAACTTTGAGATCACTGCACAGATACCAAGTACGACCATCAGATTAAAGATATTGGATCCGACAACATTGCTGACCGCAAGTGTATTCTGATTGTTCATGGATGCCGCAATACTTACAGATGTCTCCGGTAAACTGGTTCCCATTGCAACGATCGTCATACCGATGATGAGTGATGGAACCTTTAACATCTTTGCAACCGATGAAGCACCTTCAACAAAGAAATCTGCTCCCTTTACTAATAATACAAAACCAATGACCAGTACGACCACTGCCTTTAAAATTGTTACTGCCATTTCTTTCCCTCCTATAAATATACTGCCATTCTCTTATCCCAACAGATGCTCGGTCAAAATTTTTAATCCCAGTAATACTAAGATCAGACCACCTGCCAGTTCTGCTTTCGCCTTGTATTTGTTTCCAAAAATGTTACCAACAAAGACACCGATCGCAGATATGACCGCCGTTACCAGACCTATGATCGTAATGGCTTCCACAATATTGACTTCCAAAAATGAAAATGTAATGCCAACCGCCAGCGCATCGATACTGGTCGCGATCGCCAAAATGAACATTTCCTTGATATCAAGTGGCGGATCCATCTGATCAATCTCTACGACTTCATCCTTTTCCCTGATTGCCTCTGCCATCATCTTGCCGCCAATATAAGCAAGCAAAACAAATGCAATCCAATGATCGATCGCGCTGATCTTATCTGCGAACTGACTTCCCAAGAGCCATCCCAAAAATGGCATCAACGCCTGAAATCCGCCAAAGAAAAGCGCAATGACAAAACATTGCTTTTTGTTGACCTTGCGCATGGCAAGACCCTTGCAAATAGACACGGCAAATGCGTCCATAGCAAGTCCTACGCCCATCAACATGAGTTCAACAAGTCCCATATTACTCCCTTCTTCTAAAGTGTGTGGATTTTAACTTTTGTATGTGTGCTTGTCCATAAAAATAAAGATTATCTTATAGAATAAAAAAGAGACTCCATATGCATATGATCTGCTACTACAAAATGTAATAGTCACCATATACATATGAGTCTCACCATTTAAGATTTGCCAGGCTATTGCCGGGTCTGTTGACAAATCACACAATTCTTATGTGCTAGCTACTCCCTCATAGCCATTTCAATATATCGGAAATGTCAGAAAGTGTCAATGTAAAGCATGTCTCATCCATTGTACTTTTATAGATACAATCCTACTATGCAACCTTTGTTTTTTTCTCCTCCATCTTGCGATAGATAAAGCGTACAATGATACCCGCGAGAATTGCCTCAATAATACCTAGAATGGTTCCCGTCAGCACGTCTGTTGGAAAATGCACAAAGACATACATTCTGGAAATGGCGATCAGCGCCGCCAAAACCACTGCTGCAATTCCCTGCTTTCGATACCTTGCATACTGGACAATGGATACCGCAGATGCAAAAGAGGCAGAAGAATGCCCCGACGGGAAGGAATAATCCTTTGGATTTTTCACTAAGAGCGTTACTGAATCATCAATCCAGCAAGGTCTTGCCCGCATGACTGTATTTTTTAAAAATACATTGATCACCAGCAGTGAAAATAAGAGGGCAAGCGCAGATGTCCAAGCCACCTTCTTATCTTTGCAGAAAATCAGCATAGCGATCGTAAGCAGAATCCAAAAGATTCCGGCATTACCAAGTGATGTGATCGCCACCACGATCTTATCTAAGACCGGATTGTGCAGTCCCTGAAACCAATACAAAAGATCAAATTCCCAGTCAAAATAAAAAACATTTCCCATTGTTGCTATCATATGTATACCCCCAGAATAATTATTTTATGCCAACTCCACCTTGCAGAATTTCTTCTTGCCCTTTTTCAAGATAAATTCCTCTGCAAAGGCTTCTTTTTCATAAGTTGCATGTGAATCTGTTACTTTTTCGCCATTGACAGAAACACCGCCCTGCTCTACCGCACGTCTTGCTTCATTACGGCTTGTGGCAAGATTTGCACTGATCAGAAGTTGTAAGATGTCAACACTGCCATCCTTAAAGATATCCTCTGTGATGGTCTCCGTCGGCATATTTGCAGCACTTCCGGTAGAAAAGAGTGCCTTAGAAGCCTCTTTTGCCTTTACGGCTTCCTCCTCGCCATGCACCAATTTGGTAAGTTCATAGGCAAGGATATCCTTAGCTTCATTTAACTGGCTTCCTTCCCATTTATCCATCTCGTCGATCTGCTCAAGTGGCAGGAAAGTAAGCATACGCAGGCATTTTAAAACGTCCTGATCGGATACATTGCGCCAGTACTGGTAGAACTCAAACGGTGATGTCTTATTCGGGTCAAGCCAAACGGCACCTGACTGGGTCTTACCCATCTTTTTGCCTTCAGAATTAAGAAGAAGATTGATCGTCATCGCATAGGCATCTTTTCCAAGTTTACGACGGATGAGTTCTGTACCACCTAACATATTGCTCCACTGATCGTCTCCGCCAAACTGCATATTACATCCGTATTTCTGGAATAACATGTAAAAATCATAACTCTGCATGATCATGTAGTTAAACTCAAGAAAACTCAGTCCTCTCTCCATACGCTGCTTGTAGCACTCTGCGGTAAGCATACGATTGACGGAAAAATGTGGTCCGACATCACGCAGCAACTCAACGTAATTCAAGCCCATCAGCCAGTCTGCATTATTTACCAGAATTGCCTTGTCTTCTGAAAAATCGATAAAGCGGCTCATCTGCTTTTTGAAACAATCTACGTTATGTGCGATCGTTTCTGTTGTCATCATCTGACGCATATCGGTTCTTCCGGATGGATCACCGATCATGGCTGTTCCGCCACCGATCAATACAACCGGCTTATTTCCAGCCATCTGCAAGCGCTTCATCAGACAAAGTGCCATAAAATGCCCTACATGAAGACTGTCTGCGGTAGGGTCAAATCCAATATAGAATGTAGCCTTTCCGTTATTGATCAACTCCTTGATCTCTTCTTCGTCTGTTACTTGGGCGATCAGTCCCCTAGCAACCAATTCATCATAAATTGTCATTTTTTCCTCCATTTCCGCAACCTGACAAAAGTTGCTCTTATATTCTATGCGTGGAAGATCTGTTACAGAGCGTTATTTATAGGAATAAAAAAACGCCCTCTATCTTCTTCCAAAGATAAAGGACGAGTAAACTCGTGGTACCACCTTTATTCACAAATATCTCACGATACCTGCCTCATCAAGTCTCATAACAAATAATGTCATGTGAAACTCTTAGCACGATAACGTGTGCCAATCCGGCGCATCCTACTTTTGAACTATAGATCCAGGTTCAGACTGCTACTCAGGAAGGTATTCAAGATACCGTCTTCTGCGTCTCGCACCAACCGACGCTTCTCTGATTCCGATCTCTGTATCTCTACTCTTTTCCATCAACGTATTTATCAATCTTCCTCATTATACAGGCGCAGGTTTTCATTTGTCAACAAGTAAAAAACGGCATGCGCAATCCAAGGACTGCACATACCGCTTTTACAAGAAGGGTTTTATCTAAAATTTACGGAAATTGCCTTGATCCGGTTGTTATCGGTAGAATTTGTTTTTGTTTTTCCCATTGTTGTTTTACCCCTTTCAACACAACTTGTATTGGATATTTCTATCATATATAATTATATGTGATAGAAACATATCAGTTTTAACTGTGATTTTATTATTTTTTTACATATTCGAGGTAATATTTATGTTTTTTATGACAGGTCATCCACAAAGTGATATCAGTGAAGCACAAAGTGATTTTATTATTCAGCATGATTCATCAAATACAGGACGATTTGTTTTAAACCATCCTTACCGTCTCATGTTGATCTCCATTCAGCCGGACAACCCGGAGCATTATCAGAAATTGACCATAATCTCGCCTAAAGAGACTTTCTTCTTTGAACTATCCATGAAGGAACTTAAGCAGGTACCAGATGGAAGAAATCTTCATAAACATGACTTTTATGAGATCATGATCGTATTGGATGGGGAGGTATATCAGAATATCGAAAACGAAAGACATCTCTATACCAAAGGAAGCTGCTGTATCCTCAATAAAAATGTGCGGCATACTGAGGAATATCGCGATTACTATCGCGTTGCATTTGTCCAGATCTCATCGAATTTCCTGAAACACCTATATGAATGCATGACCCTGCATATCTTTGGCAGACATAAGACAAAGGACTCCAAATTCTTACAGTTTCTGGATAACAATATCAACGAACGACAAGCGGCAAATAAGAATTATCTGGATCTGATTCCCAAAAAAGAGCATACATTTTTGGTAAAGCATGTGCACAGCATCTTAGATCAGATCGTACATATCACGGTCGATCCTACGCCGGATGCCAATATTCGGGTACAAGGTCTCTTTTTAGACCTGCTCTATAATCTCTCCCGCCCGGATTATTACAACTCAGTTCCTATCCGCATCGGAACAGACACGGAAAACCGCCTTTTCCAGCAGATCACCAAACTTTTAGAGGCAAACCACGGACATATCTCCAGAAAAGAATTGTCTGATGCACTCAGTTATTCCGGCACCTATCTCAATGCCATCTGTAAAAAATACTCGGGACTTTCCCTTTTTGATTATGGCATGCATTTTTGTATGAAGGAAGCCAGCATACGTCTTCTGGATACTGACCAGACTATTGCTGATATTTCCAGAGACTTGGGTTTTACCAACCAAACACATTTTTATAAAGTCTTTAAAGAAAAATATAAAATGACACCTATGCAATACCGCAAACAGAACCAGACAAAGGAATAAAAACAGTCATAGGAAAAGGAGCCGAGACTTTCGTCCCGACTCCTGTTATTTTATGACTTATGTATTTTATGCTTCTGCATTTTCGTTAGTTTCTGCTTTTGCCTTCATCTCTGCTACTTTCTTCTGAACTTCAACCATTTCTTCTTTGTTCAGTTTGTAGAATCTCATAGCAACAATGTTGCACAACCATCCAAGAATTGGAAGACCGAACATCAAGAACATTGTCATCCAGAATACACCCTTTGTTGCAGGATCGCCCATCTGAGGAACGGTATCCTTATATCCGATCAATGTAATACAGAATGCTGCGATGGTAGATGCAAGTGATGTAATTAACTTATCGATGAAGTTGTATACACCGGAAATAACGGCTGGTAAATAATTACCTGTTCTTGCATATTCGTAATCAACGATATCAGCCCTCATAGCTGTACCGGTTGTGGTAAGAACCATCTTTGTACCGGTTGTTGCCAACTGCAATAATGCATAAATGATCATTGGTACACCGAAGACACCGATGGACTTCATACCGGTTGGTCCTAAGATCGCACAGAATACAACTGTAACCACTGCTACTGCAATAGAAAGCCATGACCAAACGGTTGTTGCCTTCTTTGCACCCATCTTAGCAACGAATACACCACCACCAAAGGCAAATACAATACCTACGATCATAGTAAAGTTACCGATCATAGTTGCTGCTGCATAGGATCCGATCAAGATACCGGACGCCATGGTTGTAATGATAGACTGTGATCCGACCTGCTGAGCCAACTTATCAGAAATACCGGTAAGCATATACATCTGGCAAGGCTTGTTGTCTTTTAAGATAGCAACCATGTCCTTAAACTTAACGGTCTGGTTCTTCTGACCATCTTTTCCGATAACTTCAAATGTCTTAGCATTATCAGACTTGCGTACAGCAAAGCATGCAAGTAACATGAAGATACCAGCTGTGATTACATACCAGTAGCAAGCTTCTTTCAGCATTGGTGCATTGTACTGATTGTCATATCTAGGTAAGATTGCAAAAGTAACAATGTTGTTAAAGATAAGTGGTACAAGGTAAGAATATAATGTTCCGAATACACCCATCATTGGACGCTGTGTAGGATCATTTGTAAGTACGATACCGATGGTACCACCTGCCATACCATTGATGGTATATCCGCAGATATATACAACATAAATAAGGATAAATACTACAATACCAGTTGTTCCTGTGTATTTACCGGATGCCCAGTCGTACATCATAAGTACAGCGAGCGCTGCCATCACCCATCCAACAACAAGGAAGATACGGATCTTTCCATGTTTTGGATTCATTTTTTCGAACAATGCTGCAAAAAGCGCATCTGTGAATCCATCAAAAAGTCTTGTTCCTGTAATAATGATACCTGCAACTGCCGGTACGATTGCGTATCCTGCATTTGCAATGTAAGATGCATACATCATCAGCAAATAAAAGCAGATACCACATCCGTTATTTGCGTTACCAAGTATCATTTCGAGCATGGATGCTTTACGATACTGAACGCCATCACGTGCGCTGGCATTAAAAATGCCGGCTTTTTTCTCGTTTGCCATAGTCAAACCCTCCATATTCTTTTCATTTATCACTTCTCAATACTGCGCTTTCCTATTTCGTAGAAAGTTGTGCAGTATCTCTGTGGCTTATGATTAAATTATAAAGAGTTTATAAAATCAGATGTCGGAAAATTCGACGAAATGTAAACAAATTTGTCTGATCTGGCTATTTTTTCAACTTTACTATACAAATTCGTTGGAGATAAGGCTTTCTCTTTGTTCTGCCTTATTTATTAACTATACATTTGTATATCAAAACTATAAAGACACAACTCTCTCATAAGATCCTGCCTTCAGGGTCTCTGGATCGCAGCCTTCCAATCGGACCGTAGCAGTCATATTTGCCGGGATCTCAAAGGTGTAGACAATACGGTTTTTTTCATATTTCCAGTCAGACGTGATCTTTCCATATGGAGAATCATAGGAAGCATGCAAATAACCAAGTCTTTGGTCTGGCTGCGGCGCGATCACGATCTTTCCATCATTTACAAGAATACCGGCAGCACAATCCATCAGCCAGCCGACAATCGCCCCATAAGAATAATGATTAAAGGAATCCTTTGGATTACCATTTTCATCAAAGCAATTCCAATTTTCCGGTAGTCCGATATGGAATTTTTTGACTCAGATGGTATTGCATCTGACTTCCGCTTATTTTTCTACTTACTTCAATCTCCTCTTTGTTTTCCTTGTCACTTACATCGTAAACTTCTACCTCAAAAGCACTCTGCTGACTTCCATCTTCCAGTTTCCATCGCAACGTAATATCCGACCCATCAATTCCGCATGGCTTAGACAGATGGTTTACCTGTAAATCTCTGATCTTCATGAAAAAACCTCCCATTTTGTTTTTAGCAATCTTTTCTTTATTGTAGATTGCAAAATAAAACAAAAAAAGAGGTCTTTCATACCATATAATATGGTGATATAAAACTAATCAATATCATTTCTATATTGTAAAGGTGTCTTTTTATACTTTTTCTTAAACAGTTCGATAAAATAGGATGTATCCTCATATCCGACATGTAGGGCAATATCTTCCACAGACATTCTCGTATTTTTCAAAAGCAGACAAGACTCCTGCAAACGTGTATCCTGAATCTGTTTTAAAATAGTCGTACCCATGTGTTTTTTAAAAATCCGGTTCAGATAAGTTTTTGAATAGTGAAATTCTTCTGCGACTTCTTCTAGGGAAATGCTTGCATAGTTATGATTGATATACAATAAAATCTGTGTCATCTGCTCTCCTTCTTTTCCAAGCCTGGAGGACAATTTTACATTTTTACACTGACCTAGAAGTTCCAGAAAAAAGATACTCAGATAATGATCACAAATTCTTGCTCCGTATGTAGTTTCATTCAGATAAGCTACCATAAGATCAAGTAGCTTGTCCCTTAATACTTCATCATTTCCACCTGAAAAAACAACATATGCATTGGATTCCTGCGAAAAAAGTACCTCACTGAAAAACTGATGCAAAAGACTCTGTTGCGGAATATCCCCCAGAAATGTCTTCTCAAAAGTGTATTTATTAACTACAATATTGATCATCATACTGTCATCATAAATATTTACTTTATGCTGCATTCCCGGCGGAATGATCAGCAGGTTTCCTTGATTCAAAGTCTCCTTTTTTTCTGCTTTTCCTTCTTTACTGCGTAAAAATTGATCAACCTTTCCCCTATATATGTAGCACATCTCTATAAATTCATGATCGTGAAATTCTCCGGGAGAAAATCGAATGTGTTTATTGATAAAGATGTTTTTGTCTGTTTCAAAAAATTCCTTGTGAAGAAAATGTACTCTGTTTTTTTTCTTTATTTCGTGATCCATATTCTTTTGTACATTTTCTTTTTCCCATGCATCCAAATCTACATTATCCAGATCAAGAATCTTTTTGGGATATTTTTCATCGAGTTCTTTTTTTCTCTGAAGAAATCTGCTACCTTCCTTCATAAAAAAAGCATATTTTTTTTCCATATCATAAAAAGAATTCACTTTACCATCCTGTTCATAATATGTGCGAAATATTTCTTCGATTGCACTGTATTCTGTCAGATAAGATATAATCATTTCTCTGCTTATCATAAGGTCTCCTCATCTTTACAAATTAGGGAATTCCACAGGTTTTTCCTGTGACAGAAAAACAAAAGCGGCTCACTACTGTGAACCGCTAAATCAGAGGCGCCAACCAGATTTGAACTGGTGATAGAGGTGTTGCAGACCTTTGCCTTACCACTTGGCTATGGCGCCATAACTTGCATCAACATGATGCATTATATAAAAAAGTCATACATCCGTCAAGATGTAAGTGACTCCGACGGGAATCGAACCCGTGTTACCGCCGTGAAAGGGCGATGTCTTAACCGCTTGACCACGGAGCCATATGCATTATGAAAACGGAGAAGGAGGGATTTGAACCCTCGCGCCGGTTACCCGACCTATACCCTTAGCAGGGGCACCTCTTCGGCCACTTGAGTACTTCTCCATAGTCGAACTAAATCAATATTCACAATGCACAAACTATTCTACTAAAGGTATCCCCATTTGTCAACGGAAATATTGCATTTCTTCGCAATTTTCTTGTACATTAGTCAATGATGTGACACCAACTTTTGAAAAATAAAAAGATTGGC
>NZ_QUCW01000005.1:103575-104263 GCF_003473825.1 Roseburia sp. AM16-25 | reverse complement strand
ATAAACAATAATTTAGCGGCTTAGAGATCGATATCTGATACATCGATCTCACCGGACATCAGTTTGGGAAGTAAAGAGTCTCTTAAAGCAACAAGATGACGATTCTCTTTATCGTGTTCGGATATCAGAGTGTAGAATGGCTCAACAATCTCAGTAAATGTCTTCATTATTGAAACATCTGGAACACCAATTTCAAAGCCTGAAATATCTGATATGAACAGACATTGCTGTACAGCTCCATGTGCTGTATTTATCAATTCTGCTCGTTTAGCTATCAAAGCCTCATAGATATATGCTGAACTTGCTTTTTCTGGATTAGGTTTTATCATAGCTACGCTTCGTTGAAATTCGTAATTTGAGGGAATTTCTTTCAACATAAGAATTTCTCCGATTGTTCCGACTGAGGAAATCAGAATATCTCCTTTTTCCAACTTGGTTCTTTTTCTGAGCTTTAAGAATGTTTCTTCAGATATTTTTCGTTCAGTAGAACCTATTGAGAGAACCCCTCCTTTAATATTTTTACAACTAAGTAATAGATATTTTCCAAGAGAATCATCTTTCACTGTGTTGTGGACACCATCAGTAACATTTATTGTGATATCTGAAATATAGCCTGGAACTGAATTGTTTCCTCCACCAAAATAATGTTGAAAAATTGCTTGTGTCTGCTGAGATAAATTATTGTTTA
>NZ_QUCW01000005.1:0-103565 GCF_003473825.1 Roseburia sp. AM16-25 | reverse complement strand
ATGTTGAAAAATTGCTTGTGTCTGCTGAGATAAATTATTGTTTAACATATTATTATTAAAATACATAAGGAGGGCCGTATGTCTATTAATGAAAATACACTAGAACAGGCCATCATAGCTGAACTTCAGGAAAAGGGCTATGCATATTCATATGGTCCTGATATTGAAAGAGACTATCATGACGTAATTATTGAGGAGACGTTTGTTTCTATGATGCAGACGATCAATCCTGGAATTACGGATGTGATTATCAATGAAGCTTATAAGGAAATTCGTAATCTTGGACTGCTTAAGCTTGAAGATTTAAATGAGACATTCCATAAGTACCTTATTGAAGGTGTGGGGATTCCATATCAAAAGAACGGTGAAAACCGAACGTTCACAGTTAAGCTGATCGATTTTGAACATCCTGGAGTTAACGACTTTAGGGTGGTTAATCAGTATACAATTATTGAATATAAAACTAAGCGACCAGACGTAATCGTGTTTATTAATGGCATCCCGATGGTGGTATTCGAGTTAAAGAATACTGCAAAAGATTACACCACAATTGAACAGGCTTACCAGCAGATTCGAAATTACCAGTTGGATATTCCTACTTTATTCCACTATAACGCCTTTAATGTTATTTGTGATGGATTGGATACCCGTATCGGAACTATTACCTCTGACTTTACAAGATATATGGCGTGGAAGTCAGAGAATGGCGAAAAGCCAAATGACAACGGTATAAATTTTTTTACTGTACTTTTGAATGGTGTATTTCCGAAAGAGCACTTGCTGGATATTATTCATAATTTTATTGTATTCCAAAATATCAAGGGCAAGACAGTGAAGATCCTTGCTGGTTATCATCAGTATTTTGCTGTTAAGAAGGCGGTTGAAAGAACAAAGCAAGCGATTCGTGACAAGAGTCGAAAGGTCGGGGTTGTATGGCATACTCAGGGAAGCGGTAAGAGCCTCTCGATGGTTTTCTATACCGGATTGGTTGTTAGCAATCCAGTATTTGAGAATCCAACTATTGTTGTGCTGACTGATAGAAAAGACTTAGACAATCAGTTGTTTGGTACCTTCTGTGCAAGTTCTAAGTTGCTGTTAAGACAGACTCCTGTTCAGGCAGAAAGTCGTAAAGAATTAAAAGAGCTTCTGGATGTTAATGCTGGTGGAATAATTTTTACTACGATTCAAAAATTTGAGGAAAGTAGAGAGGTTATTAACGCCAGATCTAACATTATCTTTATGGCAGATGAAGCACACCGTTCTCAATATGGAATGGAAGGAAAGATAGATCGAGAAACTGGTAAATGGAAGTATGGCATGGCGAAGTATATGCGCGACGCCCTTCCAAATGCTACGTTCATTGGATTTACTGGAACACCGATTGATATGAAGGATAAGTCAACAATCGAGGTATTCGGTAATTATATCGATGTCTATGATATGACACAGGCGGTTGAAGATGGCGCTACCGTACCAATTTACTATGAAAATAGAACTGCTAAGTTGAAGCTGAATGAAGCGATACTGAAGAAAATTGATGAAGAATATGCCGCGTTATCGTCAGATGCCACTGAGATTGAAATTGAAAAATCTAAAACTGACCTCACATCGATAGAGGCGGTTGTTGGCTCGCCGGAACGTTTGGATATGTTGGCAAATGATATTATTGCTCATTACGAGGATCGTCAGTATGTGCTTACAGGCAAGGCAATGATTGTCTGTATGACAAGACGAATTGCCATCAATCTGTATAAAATCATCCTGGAGAAGCGCCCTGATTGGAAAAATAAAGTTAAGGTTGTTCTGACCGCAAGTAATCAAGATCCAGAAGAGTGGCATGACATTATTGGCAATAAAACTTATAGAGACGAGCTGGCTACTGAATTCAAGGACATCACGAGCGAGTTCAAAATTGCAATCGTAGTTGATATGTGGTTGACGGGATTTGATGTTCCTTCGATGGCGACAATGTATATCGATAAACCTATGAAGGGCCATAATCTGATGCAGGCTATAGCCCGCGTTAACCGCGTGTATAAAGATAAAGAAGCAGGTCTCATTGTTGATTACATTGGAATGGCTGCAGATCTTAGAAATGCCCTTAAGCAATACACAAAGCGAGATCAGGATAAGGTTCCGGACCTGGGCGTAGCTTACGACATTGCTATGGCTAAATTAGAAGTTATGCGTGACTTCTTCTATGGTCATGATTATAAAGAATTCTTTGGGGATTCTGATACCGCTCGCCTCAAGGCGATTGCCGATGGAGTGGATTTTGCCCTCGGCTTTGAAGATGAAGAGCAGAAAGAATTTGTAAAAGAAGCGACTGCCCTTAGCCAGGCGGAGACTTTGTGCAGAAGTTTGCTGGATGTCCACACAAAACAGGAGATTGAATATTTTAAATGCGTGAAAGTTGGCGTGTCAAAGATTGGTGGTAATGGAAAGATAACTGCTAATGAAATAAATGCACGAATTACCAAGATGCTTAGTCAGGCGATTGAGCAAGATGGCGTATTTAATATCTTTGCAGAAACAGGAAAGAAGAATCCAGAAATCTCAATTCTCTCTGATGAATATATGGCGAGAGTACGAGCAATGAAGCATAAGAATATTGCTGCTGAATTGCTGCGCGATTTGTTAGAAGATAATATAAAAATCTTTTCCAGAACTGGTGTAGTTAAATCACAACTTTTCTCGGAAAAACTCCAAAATGTGCTGAAGCGGTATAATAATCGTATGATTACAAGCGCAGAGGTAATTGAGGAATTGCTGAATTTGTCTAAAGAAATGACGGACGCTTATTCTGCTGGTGAGGAAAAAGGCCTTACTCCAGAAGAATTGGCTTTCTATGATGCTTTAGTGGCTGATCCAGAAGTTCTAAGAAATATGGAAGATAAAATATTGGTTCAGATGGCGCATGAGCTGACAGAATTGATCCAAAGAAGTAGAACTGTCGATTGGGATAAGAAACAATCAGCAAGGGCGTATATGCGTACACAGGTTAAACATCTGCTTCGTAAGTACAAGTATCCGCCTGAACAGGCCAAGAGCGCAATTGATACTGTTATTAAACAGGCAGAGCTTATGAGTGCAAATATAGAATTGTAGGAGGAAACAAATGTCTGATATGGATAAGAAGATCTGGGGCATTCATACGCTAGACGATTACTTGTTTTTGAAACAAAATGTGATCGCATTAGGCTGGAAAGATATGGGTGACCTCAGCGTTATAGCGGATAATCGTGATGATTTTAAAGCCAAATATGTAGAAGTATATCCAGATGCAAAAAAGGGGTCAATTCCAACGAGCTCTGGAATGTTGTATCGATTTTGTCATGAGGTGCAGATAGGAGATTATATAGTTTATCCATCAAAGGTTGATCGAATGATTAATCTAGGTGAGGTCACCGGTGAATATAAGTATGTCGATTCTCAGGCAGAATATGTACAGCAGAGAGCGGTTAAGTGGATTAAACATTTGCCGCGTACTGAGTTTTCACAGGGAGCGTTATATGAGATTGGTTCTGCAATGTCATTCTTCATGGTGAAGAATTATGCTGATGAATACTTGGCAGCGCTGGACAAGAATTTCAAAAAAGGTAGTTCTGTAAGTGATGAAGACGAAACGGTAGGAGCAACAGCTGAGGCTATCATTGAGAGTACAAAGGATTTTGTACTTATGGAATTAAGTCGTAATTTAAAAGGATATGCGCTAGAAGAGTTTGTTGCTAACTTGCTTCAGGCCATGGGGTATAGAACTACCATTTCTCCTCAAGGTGGAGACAGCGGCATCGATATTACCGCATATAAAGATGAACTCCCGCCTAGAATACTGGTTCAGGTTAAGAGTCAGGATAGCGATATTCAGGAGAAAACTATACAATCACTTAAAGGCGCGATGACAGAAGGTGATTATGGTTTATTTGTGACTCTTTCGAATTATACAAAAAATGGTCAGAAGTATTTAAGGGAGCATCCAATTATAAAAGGGATTAATGGAACGGAATTGGTTGACCTGATTTTGAAGTATTATGAAAAACTTGATGACAAGTACCAGAAGATGATTTCACTAAAAATGGTATACATACCTGTTCCAAAAGAAGATTAGAAATACATGCCAACGACATTTATTGTTCGTTGGCATTTTCTATATGCAAATACGCCTTGTAAATGCATGTTAAACGAATAAAATGGGTTAAACAACAAGATAAAAAGAAAAAAGATATTCAAAATCCGCCCAATACGCCTCATTACAGCCCAATAAATACGTGATAATATAATGCTATAACGATAGAGGAGGCAAAAATATGTTGAATGAAAATCAAATCGAGATAATTGATAAATATGTACCAGAGAAATATTTTGATCGAAATAGGTTGAAGAAATATTTGGAACTCCATGATATGGTTGGCGTTGAGGTGTTTCAGTATGTTGCAATACGTAATGAGAATGGGCTACCGGACAGATTTGAGACCGTCTTGCCTTCTATGTTTGCAAACCCAGATGGTTGGAAGAAGCGTGATGACGATGATGAGGCTTACAGAGAATTTGTGGAATATCAGCCTGAAGATAGAGATACCTTTATAAGAAGGATTCCTTTTAATTTTTATCATAAAAATGATGATCGTAAATATGAAGAAGGAGAAAAAGAGTATACCTTATGGTATGCGTGCGAGATAGAAAATATTTTCTGTGAGCTTGGAAATGAACCGTTTAGTACGCAAAACTATCATAGAAGCACTCCGCTGGGATTGGAAGATGCATATCAAAAGCTCGAATATCTATTCTATGAAAGAGGCTATAGTTTAGAAGACATATTTGGATATTGTGATAAGGTTACGGATGGGAGTTTTGAATCTATTTATGGAGATTGGTTTGATTATATAGACAAATGTCTCCAGCTTGGCTGGGATGATGTCATGCCGGATGCTTTTTACTACAAATATAATCTTGCGAGAGAACTTACTGGTGAGGTACCAATAACATTTTACATTATGGAATATGATCCTGAAGCATGGAAGGAAAGGCGCGAGCAAGTTAAATTCTTTCGGCGTAATGGAAATAAATTGGAGTTCTATGGAAAGTTCCCTTGCGATGACAATGGCGAGCCGGTTCTCCGTTGGATAGGAGTAAATATAGACAATGCTGTATCTGTAGAATGTGTAAGAAAAAGAGGATTGGACTGTTACATGGAAGTAACGCTGGCTCCTAATACAGTTGTTCGAGCTTTAGTGACAGAAAGAGATGAAATTGGAAATGAGCTAGAAGATGTTGATCCGGAATGGGTGCAAATATATGCTGGCCCTCAAATCATGACTTTTAATTATAAATTATTGAAAAAAAGAAGAACGGAACTAGGTTATACACAACAACAAGTGGCTGATGCTGTTGAGGCAAATATCAGAACTTATCAAAAGTGGGAAAATGGAGAAACAAAGCCTGATGGATATTATTTGTTGAGGATTCTGAACTGGCTTGATATTCCGGATGTTAATGACATTATCACGTATGATGAAAATTTGAGAAAACTAAAACCTGCGTTGCAATTGTGATGGTGTTTCAACTCGTTGAAATAAAATTTCAATAAATTGAAATTTTATATTGACATTCATATTGTCTTGGTAGTATTATTATGTTGCAAGATGATGAAATGATATTTCTCGCTAGTGAAACGGAGGCGGTGATATGTATATACAATTTAGAAAACCTCAACAAGAAGAGATAGCTAAGCTAATTAGCGAAGTAAGAGGAACTCGTTCATTGATGAAATTTGCAGATGACATAAAGAGAACATCTCCAAATATTAAGGTCAGTGCATCAACGTTATCTCGTGCATCAAATTGTGGGGATAATCCGGTAAGTATTGAACTGCTGGAGGCCATAGCTGAGGTTTCTCAAAATAAAGAAGAGATTTTCGCAAAATTGCTAGAGGCCAATGGTACACGAAGTCAGGAAGATGATAAGCAACTGACACAGAAGAGCGCAATAGAGCTTAGAAGAGAATATAGAATTCAATTTGAGAACTCGGTCAAGATGCTATTGCAAAATGAAATTGTCGAAAGAGATTATCCGGTGAGAGCTTTAAGTAGCTTCTTTAAGGGAAATAATCTTCACGGCTATATGGCTCAAAATGACAGGGTATTCCCAAGGAATTTTGATTTTGGATTTTCTGTAAGCGGTATGTCTCCATGTAGTACGTGGAAGTTTATGCTTAGTTCGCTGCGTTTACCAGCAGGTTCACAAGCGCCATTGGAAGCACATGTTGGAAACTTTATAAATAGAGCTGCAGGTGTATTTGCAAGTGATGGTTTTGAAAGCGAATTATATGAAAATGAGAAGTACTCATTTGTATTCGTAGATAAAAAGCTTTTCGATGCATTTGTTAAGCGGCTCGAAGATCATAATATATTGGTTAATGGCTTAATGACTATAATACTAGTCGATGTGGATACCAATAGTGTGGTGATCGAAAAGCAAATAAAAAGATATGATGGAGAGGAAGCAACTTCATTTTTCAAACAACCTATTCCTAAGGATACTTCAGATGATTTGCTCACGGATCCATTTGAGATTATTGATGATATTGAGGAGGATAATGAATGACAGAATCGACGGACCCAAACACTAAAGCGCGTATGTATACGCATCATGGAAGAAAGAAAAATCAAGGGAAATGGGCGATGGTTAATAACGTTCCAGCCCTTGCATATACTGAAAATCTGGACGGTAGTGAAACAGTAGTGGGATATACAACTATTACTGAAATCATAGCAATGGCCTATGCAAAGGACTTACCTGTTTACCAAGTGGATTTTTAGATACATGGCGCGTGTCTGTCGAAGGTGTGCAGTCCAGCCGATTAATGAATAATAAGTTTACCTGCTCGTGCAGTTCAAGGGAGTAACAAGCCGGGGTAGATGATTATAGCGATGCTAATAGAGCATCGATCTATAACGCTACCCCGGCTTTATTTTATTTAATAACAAACTAGGAGGTTTTTATGGAAGTAATAAAAGATTGTCAAAGTCATGTAGTGTGCTTTGTAGATGCAAAAACAGGTCTGCTAGAATCGAAGTATAAAAAGCAGATCACCAGAATGGTGATCCCGATCGGAAGTGAAATTACCATCATTCGAGATGAAACACAGACCGTTATAAAAAGAATAAGCGAATCCGCTTTTGAGGTGCTGAGCTCATTAGCGGCAGCATAGAATCCACAGAGCTGCAGGACGGCCAGGATGAAGACCTTTATTTAGAAGGTTTTCCCTGGCCGTCTTTTTGTTTTTAGGTTCTGAGTTGAGGCAACTCTTGGTTGTTTCAACTGAGCATCTAAAGGCTCTCATCAGAAAACTGCATTCAGAGACGTCTGAATGGTCCTACGGGGATCTGGTGGACAAGTAAATAAGGAGTCAGTTTTTAGGACGAGCTGACCACAGAAAACAAGATGGAGGAATTTATCTTGGTGGTCAAATGCGCTCAAAAATGCTCTGCCATGTGGGTTCCTCCACGCAAATCACAGGAGGAAAACCGATATGGTAGAGACAAAATTCGAAAAAGATTACAGTAACAAAAAGCCTTATAACGGGGTAGCATGCATTGAAGGAGAGGTTCTGGTGCCATTCAGAATCAGCGATGAGATTATCAAAAGTCCAGATGTAATCGAGGAAAATCTTGAGACCTGGAAGTACGGCGGCAAGAAAGTGAAGGTTGGATTTTTCCCAATAAAAGAAGAGAACGCAGCAGACTGGATGAAGCTCTTTAACAGGGATGTGAATGATTATTTGGCGCAGTATAGAAAGCAGCCTTGCTACCTTCCAAACGGGAAAGGTGGATATACGCTTTGTGATCGTAAGGACTGCAATGGCTGCAAGTATTACGGCAAATTCGATTCTAAGCTTTTCACATCATTGTATTCTTCGCTAGATCAAATTATGGAAGGACTGGATGGAGAAGAGGACGAGGATGAAGGCGGTATGGATTATACCGGTAACACAGAAGATGCTGATAAGGCAGAGGTACTTGAAACTTTGAATTTTATCCTGGATGAGCTTAGGGTGATGGATGAAAGATATCCGCAGATTTTCTCTATGCACTATGAAGGCTATCAAAAAGGTGAAATCTTAAACAAGGTTGATTTAGGAGTGGCAAAGTCCCAAGGGTATGCCATTATCGACAAGGTCATAAAAACAGTACAGAAGATTTATACGAAAAACTTTCTTGATTAAGAATTGAAATAAGGACGGTGTGTAACCTCAAAGCAGAGGAAACATACCGTCCTTTTCGTTTAGTCTTTTTTATAAAATTCTGTGATATACCCATCAGCGCGAAGTAAGATATCCGGCATCCAGTCCGGTGTTCTTGCCATCTGTTGGCAGAGCACATCAAGAGATACTTTTTCGGAGCATTCGATAATCAGTTCATCGTGGACGTGACCGCAGATGAAGCAGTGCGATAAGGTTTTCATTGCATTCATCAGTAGGTCCCTAGAAATAGCCTGCACTACATTCTCGACAAATTTAGGTCCGTAGCTTTCCAGGCGTTCCCACTTCTTAGTGGCTCCGATACCTTCGTAGGTTACAGATTCACCACCGAATTTATTCTCACCAATACGTGGTTTGACGTAAGCGAGTTTTCTGCCGGATGGAAGAGTAATGAACAAAATACCGCTGCGCCAGGTGAATTTGATACCATGAGAAGCAGTGCTACAATGCATCTTGATTGCATTTTTGATGGCCGTATCGAAGTCCCACCAGAGAGCTACGATATTTGGATTGGACTGCCTCCAGGCGTCTACCAGCGGTTGGAGCTCATCTTCGGTAAGACCCATTTCTAAGGCACCCATTGCCTTCAGTGCGCCGACGCTGCCACCGTAGCCAAGGGCCAGTTCTGCGATCTTTCCTTTTTGACGAAGGTGGCCATTGATACCATGCTTCTCGACCGGAACATGAAACATCTGACTCGCAGACGCGCAGTAAATGTCACCACCATTTTTGAATACCTCTGCACGCCATGATTCTCCGGCCAGGTGAGCAATGACACGAGCTTCGATGGCGCTAAAGTCAGCCACATAGAATTTGTATCCAGGTTTTGCAATGAAGGCAGTACGAATAAGCTGGGAGAGGGTATCCGGGATATCGTCATATAACATAGACAGAGAATCATAATCGCCAATGCGGACAAACTCTCTTGCAGCATCCAGATCATCCATATGGTTTTGAGGGAGGTTCTGTAACTGGATCAAGCGACCAGCCCAACGACCGGTACGATTGGCACCATAGAATTGGAACATTCCTCTGGTGCGGTGATCGGTGCAGGCTGCATTTTGCATTAAGCGAAGGCAGCATTACAAGCCTAGCGGAAATTATGTCGCTTGGACCTGCAACCTTCATCTGGAAAATAAGGATGCCTGTTCCATGCTCTACATTCACGACGAAGCAATAAAGAATGCATTTGTACGCATGATGAGAAAGCTACAGGCAGCAGACACTAAGATGTTAAAGCCTTTTGTGGCGGGTCTGCAGGGGACAAACAATAAAGACCGCCTGCACCAGGTGATGGCTTTGGAAACTGCAATTGAGAAGAATACAGAGCAGCAGGCGGTGCTGGTAAATCTTATGAGCGCTGGATACTTAGAGCCGGAGATTTTCCACATGGAAAAGAATCAGCTACTTATTGAAGCGGATGAACTTTCAAAAGAAAAGGATCGAATTTCCAGAAGCATTAATGGAGATTTGACTCACCTGGAAGAAGCGAAGAAGCTGCTCCGGTTTGCAACTAAGAAAAGCAAAATAGAAAGCTTCGATGATGATACGTTCCTGGAGTACGTGGATACCATCTCGGTGAAGTCTAGAGAAGAGATTGTGTTCAATCTGAAATGCGGATTGCACCTTACAGAAAGACTGGTGGAAGAATGACGCATACACCATACGGATACAAAATTATAAATGCACAGGCAGTTATTGATGAGCCGATTGCAGAGAAGGTAAGACAGCTTTATGCAAAATACCTGGAAAGCGGATCGATGAGGGCAGCAGCTAAGACGGTCGGAATTGAAAAGACCCATTCAGTAATCGGAAGGCTGCTGAGAAACAAGGTTTACCTGAGAACCAATTATTATCCGCAGATTGTGGATGAAGAGATATTTGAAAAGGTGCAGGAGCTTCGGAGCAGCAATGCTAAAAGCCAGAATCGCATAAGAGAATTTGAAGCACCGCCGGAATTGGAACTGAAAGATTACAAGTTGGATAAGGTGGAAGAAAAGTACACCGATCCATACCAACAAGCAGAATATGCCTACAGCATGATTGAGGAGGACAAGCATGAATGAGAATGTCACATTGATACCTGCCAGACGACGTGCAGGGAATCGGATCATAAAAGAAGATAAACCTAAGCTCAGAGTCGCAGCGTACTGCCGAGTCAGTACTGACAGCGATGAGCAGGCAGGAAGCTATGAAACACAGGTGAACCATTACACGGAGTACATTGGCAGGAATAAAGAATGGGAGTTTGCAGGCATTTACACGGACGATGGTATTTCCGGAACCAACACCAAGAAACGTGAAGGCTTCAATGAGATGATTGAGGATTGCATGTCAGGGAAAATCGATATGGTAATCACAAAGTCCATCAGCCGATTTGCGAGGAACACAATTGACTGTCTGAAGTATGTCCGCCAATTGAAGGAAAAGAACATCGCAATCATATTCGAAAAGGAGAACATCAACACGCTGGAAGCCAGCGGAGAATTGCTTCTGACAATCATGGCTTCTCTGGCCCAGCAGGAATCCGCATCGCTTTCGCAGAACGTGAAGCTGGGATTGCAGTTTAGATACCAGGAAGGTAAGGTGCAGATTAATCATGAGCATTTCCTTGGCTACACGAAGGATGAGGATGGAAACCTAATTATTTGTGAAGAAGAAGCAGAGATTGTACGCCGCATCTACAGAGAATACCTGGAAGGAGCAAGCTTCCGGGATATAGCAGAAGGTCTGGAAAGAGACAAAATCAAAACCGGCGGTAAAAGGTACAAATGGCACCTCAGCACCGTTCATGGTATTCTTAGAAATGAAAAGTATATAGGTGATGCGCTTTTACAGAAAACGATCACTACAGACTTTATTGAAAAGGTCAGAATCAAAAATGATGGTACAGTCCCACGGTACTATGTTAAAGGAAGCCAAGAGGCAATAATTAAGAAGGATGTATACACTGCAGTCCAAGAGGAAATGGTAAGGCGAGCAAACCTGACAAGTGGCATTGGAGGAAAAAAGAAAAGAATTTATTCCAGCAAGTATGCACTTTCTAGCATTTGCATCTGCACCAAGTGCGGTGATATTTACCGAAGAATCGCCTGGAACAACCGAGGAAAGAAGTCCACGGTATGGCGTTGCTGTACAAGAGTGGAGCAGGGGCCTAAGGCTTGCGATGCTCCAACGGTAACGGAAGAAGAGTTGCAGCAGGCGACAGTCAAAGCAATCAACCAGCTGGTACATTGTCCGGCATTAACGATACAAATATTAAAGGAAAACATCGAGATTGCTATGGCGGATGATAATTCCGGTGAAATGAAAAAGCTAAATGCCATCATGATTGAGAAACAGAAGAAGCTGGTGAAGCTAGCCCATGCTAAGAAAGATTACAGCCTTCTGGCGGATGAGATTGACATCCTGAGGGATAAAAAGCAGGAACTTCTGGTGAAGAGAGCTGAGACGGAAGGGGTAAAGAAAAAGGTGGCGGAACTGGAGGATTTCCTTCAGGAAGCGCCACAGGAACTTACAGAATACGACGAGCTGATGGTCAGAAAGTACATCGAACAGATAAAAGTGTATGAGGATAAGTTCATAGTTTGTTTCAAGGCAAAGGTGGAGATTGATATTAAACGATAAATTATGGATAGAGATTGGGCAGGACTTCGGTTCTGCCTTTTTTGTTATATCTGCGAATTGATTTTATTCGTAGTTTGGAATATACTATTGTTAGTGAGTGTAACTGTAAAGTTATTTACGGAGAGATTATGATGGAATATTTATCAATAAAGCAAACATCAGAAAAATGGGGTATTACAGTTAGAAGAATACAGGTCCTTTGTACAGAGGGACGTATACCCGGTGCCACAAAGATTGGATCCTACTGGGCTATTCCGGCAGATGCAGAGAAACCGGAAGACCAAAGAATTAAGAGTGGAAAATATATAAAGAAGAATGGGTGATATTAATGGTTAGAGATGCTTTTATTAAGACGATGATAGAAGTATTAAAATATGATAAAAAATATAGATCAATTGAAACAAGAGACCAACTGTTGAGGTTGTTGGGTAGAGCAAGAGTAAATTTTGTTCCGCAATATGAATTTGCAAATCATGGACGTTCCTATCAGCATTGGGAAATTATAGAATTACGAGTTCCAGTTCCTTTGCTAGAAGCCGCAGAAGAAAATGAGAAAATTCTAGAAGAGTTGATAGTGTATGTATATGAGGAATCTGATGATTATGCTTTGCATCATGTTGAAATACGTCCGCAGGTGATTGATACACCAGATGAAGTGACAGAACATGATGTGGTTTTTGATGCAATTCAAGATGAAGTGGTTCAGGGAATTAGAGATGCTAAATTTATAATATGGGCAGCCGTTGCATGGTTTTCCAATGAAGCCATTTATCAAGAGTTATTAGCAAAAAAGAAGCAGGGATTAAATATAAGAATAATAGTCTCCCAAGAAGACTCAAATACAAATATGATTTCAAAGCTGAGAGAGAATAAGTTCGATATTGTAGTTATTCCGAGATGGGGAAGTAGAGGATATAACCGTATGCATGATAAGTTTTGTATCATAGATATGGACTATGTAATGCACGGATCATATAATTGGACCCCAACTGCCAATGATAATGAAGAAACTTTAGCCACTGCACTTGATCATGAACTTGTTGCAAAGTTTGCTAAGGAGTTTATGGAATTATATAATGGAATTTATTTTTAAATACAAACAAAGCATAATTTATATAAGGAGATGATATCATGGCATTTGACTTTAAGAAAGAATTTAAAGAATTTTATATGCCCAAGAACAAACCAGCAATTGTAACTGTTCCAAAGGCTAATTATATTGCAGTGAGAGGCAAAGGAAATCCCAATGAGGAAGGCGGAGCATATCAGCAGGCAATTGGTGTATTATATGCTGTGGCATATACGCTGAAGATGAGTTATAAGACAGACTACAAGATAGAAGGTTTCTTCGAATATGTGGTTCCACCTTTAGATGGATTCTGGTGGCAGGAAAATGTAGAAGGCGTCGATTATAGCAACAAGGATACATTTAATTGGATTTCAGTTATAAGACTACCGGATTTTGTTACTAAGGACGATTTCAATTGGGCTTTAGAAACAGCAACAAAGAAGAAAAAACTCGATTGTTCTTCAGCTGAATTTCTTACTATTGATGAAGGCTTGTGCGTACAGATTATGCATATTGGTCCGTTTGATAATGAGCCAAAATCAGTTGCTATCATGGATGCCTATCTTGCAGAAAACGGATACGAAAATGATTTGTCAGATACAAGATTGCATCATGAGATTTATATGTCTGATGCACGAAAAGTAACGCCGGAAAAATGGAAGACAGTGATTCGCCATCCGATAAGAAAACAGCAAATTTGAAAAGGAAAGGAATGATGGAATGAATGATTTGACATCTTATAATGATCAATTCCAAAAAGTTGTTGATATTATAGAAAATGCGAAAGAACGCGCTTATAGAAAAGTGAATGAAGAGCTTATTCTCATGTATCGTGATGTAGGTGAGTACATCAGTAAAAATTCCGAAAATGCCTCATATGGTGATGCATTTGTACAGAAGTTGGCTGATTTCTTTGCTGAAAATTATCCCGATTTGAAGGGATTTAACCGCCGTGGTCTGTATAGAATGAAGCAGTTCTATGAACTTTATAAGGACAATGAGAAAGTGTCAACGCTGTTGACACAATTGAGTTGGTCGAATCATTTGAAGATAATGTCTTCCTGTAAATCTATGGAAGAACGCATTTTCTATATGAATATGTGTATCCGTGAGAAATATAGTGCAAGAGAATTAGCTCGCCAAGTTGACAGCGGATATTATGAAAGATATATGCTGTCTAAGAAGCCTGCTCCACCTGCAATAGAGGATGCAAGGAAGCAAACAAATAATGTATTCTTAGATAATTATGTTTTGGATTTTTTGGATTTGCCAGAGACAGTGTCTGAACATGATCTTCAGAAATCAATCATTAGAAATCTCAAAGATTTTATCTTGGAAATCGGGAAAGATTTTACCTTTATAGGCGAAGAGTATCGAGTCCAAGTAGGTAATCACGATTACTATATTGATTTGCTTTTTTATCACAGAGGATTGTCATGTCTGGTAGCATTTGAACTGAAAATTGGAGAATTTAAGCCAGAGTATGTAGGTAAAATTAATCTTTACCTTGAAGCTCTCGACAGGGAAGTGAAAAAACAGAATGAAAATCCGAGTGTTGGAGTTATCTTGTGTGCAAGTAAAGATGATGAGGTTGTCGAATTTGCTCTGAGCAGAAGTCTTTCACCGACGATGGTATCAGAATATAATCTGAAACTGATTGATAAGGCTTTGCTGCAGAAAAAACTGAAGGAATATATAGAATTGGCTGATACAAAATTGGAATAACTTCCAATTTTGTGAGAGAACTGCGATTGGGACATTAGTAAAAGTGGGTTCACCTTTTAACGATTATAACGTTAAATAGTTTATGGATATGTTTCCGTAAACAACCGGCTTGATATGACGTACTTCCTGTCGTGTCGAGCCATGTGGAGACGGTTGTCTTGCTTTCCAAGGGTATAATCGACTCTTAGAAAGTAAAGGTTGAAATGTCTCTCGCAGATATGGATATGTCCAGATTTAAGAAGGGAGCCACATACGAAGCGATTAAGGACTATGTGAAGGAACAGACCGGATACAAGGTATCAAGTCTGTATATTGCGCAGGTAAAGGCAAAGCATGGACTTGATATGAGGGAGAATTTCAATCTTCCGAAGAGTGAAGATGCTAGGCAGCCAAAGTGCCCGGCTGAGAAGGAGAAGGCAATTGAGGATGCTTTGAGACATTTTCAGATGATATAGGAGTACAAATGCTATTGATAGGACATCAACCATAGAGGGTTGGTGTCTTTTTTTGAGAAATCTAAACCATAGACTATCTTTTTTGTGTAGTCAGTTGTTATACATATTAGAATGGAATAAACGTTTATACATTACTGAAATGGGAAAGGAGGGCAACTTGAATGATTTTCTTTTAATCCTACAAATGAAACAGGGAAACGAAAAGGCTTTTGATAAATTTGTACGGAAATATTATGCAGAAATTCTATCCTATTGCAGATATCATTGTTTGGATCAGGCAGAAGCAGAAGATCTCACACAGGAAACCTTCCTTCGATTTATGGAAAATATTGCATCTTATCAGCATATTGGGAAAGCAAAGAATTATCTGTATGTGATAGCAGGTAATTTATGTAAGAACTACGCAAAGAAATGGAAGGCAGAGAGTGTAGAGCAGGAAATATTGGAAAGAGAGCTGGTTTCGGATGGCGGTATTCATAGGAAAGAAAAACGAATGGATGTGGAACAGGCACTTGGCAGGTTAGCCCCAGAGTTAAGAGAAGTGATACTGTTAATTTATTTTGGAGACTGTAAGCTAAAAGAGGTAGCTGATATCTTACAAATTGGCTTGCCGCTGGTTAAGTACCGACATAAAAGGGCAAAAGAAGAATTAAAAAAACTTTTGGGAGAGGAGGACTCTGATGAATTTGGAAAAGATGATACAAAACTATAAAACGGAAACAAAAGTTATTCCAAGAGAAGAAAAGATTCTGGAAACGATTCAAAAATCGAAGGAAGTTATGATGGAAGTTCAGTCTGAACATACGATGAGCTATGGAGAGTTTTTATTTTCTCAATTTCGGCTGATTCGAAAGAGATGGTGGATGTTGCAGGCAGCATTACTGATAGTGACATTTTTTCTCATGAATTATCTGGATGATAGCGAATATTTGATGAGAACACTGGGAACTTCCTCTGTCCTTTTTATCGTTATGATCATTCCGGAATTTTGGAGAAACAAAGAAAGTGATTCCTTACAGATTGAGGCAGCGTGCCTATATTCCCTCAGACAGATCTATTCCGCACGAGTATTTTTGATAGGAGTGGCGGATGTATTTATGATAACGCTATTTATGTTCGTTTGCTGTGTGGGTATGAGAATGCAGTTTATGGATATTTTGGTGCAGTTTTTGTTCCCAATGGTCGTTGCTGCTGGAATCTGCTTTGCCATGTTAAACAGTAGCGCTTTGAATGAGGCAGCATCCATGTTCGGTTGCTTTTTGTGGAGTGTGATCTGGTGGATGGTTACAATGAATGATTTTATTTATGCTAAGATTACATTTCCTGTATGGAGTATCTTATTTGGATTAGCAAGCTGTTTCCTGATTGGTGCTGTGTATAAGGCAATACATGACTGCAACCGCTTATGTTCGACGATGGAGGGAAATCTATATGAAATTACAAATGGTTAATGTTACAAGAAAGTTTGGGGACTTTCGGGCAGTAGAGAACTTAAACCTGACGATAGAGAATGGAGTATATGGACTTTTAGGTGTGAATGGTGCAGGCAAGACAACGCTTATGCGAATGATCTGTACCCTTTTGCCACCGACAAGCGGACAGATTCTGTGCGATGGAAAGGATATTTTCAAAATGGATGGAGAATATCGAAATTTGCTTGGATACTTACCTCAGGAGTTCGGATTCTATCCGGATTTCACAGTAAAAGACTATTTACTGTATATTGCCAGCTTAAAGGGTATTCGACCTATGGTTGCTGGTAAACGGGTAAAGGACTTGCTTGCACAGGTTGGACTTACAAAGTCAGCAAATAAGAAGATGAAGAAGCTGTCCGGTGGAATGAAACGTAGAGCAGGAATTGCACAGGCAATGCTAAACAATCCCAAAATTCTTATTTTGGATGAGCCTACGGCTGGACTTGATCCGACGGAAAGGGTGCGTTTTAGAAACCTGATTAGTGAACTCTCAGAGGATCGGATTGTTATTTTATCGACGCATATTGTTTCAGATGTAGAGTATATTGCCAATGAAATCTGGCTGATGAAGGATGGACAAATCATGCAGCAGGGAAACCTTGATCAGACACTTGCTTCTATGCAGGAAAAGGTATATGCGTGTGAAGTATCACAGGCAGATGCAACGAAGATGATGAAAAAATTTAAGGTGTCTAATATGAAATCGGAAAGGGGAATGGTGGAATTGCGTATTATTGCCGGTGAGCCACCGATTGCTGGAGCATCTGTGGTGGAGCCGACATTGGAGGATGTGTTCTTATATTATTTCGGTGAAAAGGGTGGTGAGATGGAATGATTAGATATGAGATTAAGAAAATCTTTTCTAAGAGCCTCAGTAAAGTATCATTGGTCGTGTTGTTATTTTCACTTTTGATATCCTGCTATTTCGCAATCACGAATGTCAGTTTTTTGGATGAGCAGGGCAAATCTCATACAGGAATCGCAGCAGCAAAGAGTCTGCGGGAAGAAAAGCAGAAGTGGAAAGGTGTTTTAGATGAAGCAGCATTACAAGCGGTCCTGGATGAATATAAAAAGATTAGTGAAGAATATCCCATTCGCCCTGGAGATGATTCTGCTAACTTATTGCATGATTCCAAGGTACAAGGGTTTTCAGAAATCAAGGACATGATCAATATGGGATTTTGCGAATTTAGAGACTTTAATTATTATCGTATTGATTCCTTATCGAAAGAAGAAGTGGGACAGATCTATGAGAACCGTGGAAAGAGTTTGGAAAAATGGTTGAACTCCGAAGATGCTGATGGTTTATTCGATGAAAACGAGAAAGCATTTTTGATAGAGCAGTACCGTGAGATGAAAGCACCTTTATACTATGAGGACTACGATGGCTGGAAATCAGCACTGAGTTACGCTCAGACGATTATTATGCTCATTATGCTTGTGTCAGCATTCTTGGTGTCAGGTATCTTTTCCAATGAATTTAGTTGGAAATCAGATTCCATATTTTTCTCAACAAAATACGGAAGGGATAGGGGAACGAGAGCAAAGATCATGGCAGGATTTATCGTGGTATCAGTTATTTACTTTATTGTAATATCGCTGTATTCACTTGTGGTATTGGGATGTCTTGGATCGCAAGGTGGAAATGTCATGATACAGACAGGCTTCTGGCATTGGAAATCTTTTTACAATATCACCTATATGCAGTTGTATTTGCTCACGGTAGTTGCCGGATATATTGGAACCGTATTTTGCCTGTTTCTGTCTATGCTTGTGTCAGCAAAGACGCATACAGCAGTTGTTGCGGTTACAATACCTTTTGCAATCCTGTTTTTACCACTGTTTGTATCAAATTTCGATTTCTTATCGGGAATATTGGGTGTGTTCCCAGACCGCTTGCTACAGATCAATGAGATTATCAATACATTTGATTTATATCATATTGGCGGTAAGATTGTCGGCTCGATACCAATCATGCTGGTCATTTATCCAATCCTAAGTATTTTGATGGTTCCGCTTATGTATCATGTCTATCATAAAACGGAGATTAAGTAGATGAAAAGGAAAAAGAGCTTTCTGAAAAAGATAACTCTGTTGTTCGTTCTTTTCTTTCTTATTCATGTAGGACATACATTTGTAACCAATGATGCGGTTGGGCTACCGGAAAAGTTACAAGGTTTTGGGACTATAAAACAGGAAGAACATCCCATTGCAAGTGATAAGTATGGATGGGAATTGGTGTTGGTAAATCGGGATAATTATATTCCAGATGATTATGAAATGGATCTCATGGAATTGAGTAATGGTCAGAAAATAGATTCAAGAATCTATCCATACTTGCAGGAAATGTTTGATGATGCGAGAAATGCAGGTGTATATCCGTTTGTTAGAGATGGTTACAGAACAGCAGAGGAGCAGCAACAGATTTTAGATGACAAGATAGCCTCATATCGAAGTGAAGGTTATACAAAACACATGGCAGAGGAAACAGCAATGGAATGGGTAGCATTACCGGGGACAAGCGAGCATCAGCTTGGACTTGCGGTAGATATCAATGCAGATACTTCTAAATGTTCTCGTGATGATGTTTATAACTGGTTACTGGAGAATTCATACAAATACGGATTTATTCAAAGATATCCGTCCGGAAAGACAAGCATTACAGGAGTTGCTAATGAACCGTGGCATTATCGCTATGTGGGAAAAGAAGCAGCAGAGGAGATTCATCAGAGTGGATTGTGCTTGGAAGAATATGTGGAAAATCTTAAATAGAATAAAAAATTTTAAATATTCTATTGACTCCTACGTTGCGTAATAGTTTAAAGTAAGGTTATAATAATATCTAATCCTATCTAGAGAGCAGGAAGTATTCCTGCGTTGATGGGATAGGATAAGATCGAAAAGTAGTAATCATTTATAGTAATTTTATGAGTGGCTTGTTTTAGGAATTTCCTAAGGACAGGCTTTTTTATTTGGAAAACAGGAGGATTTTGATGACAAGATATTTTGAAGATGATAAAGACAATGTTGCTTTTGAAAGATGCATCGATGTAATGAGCAGGATGTTAATGAAATATGGTCCGCAGATTTTGCAGAAGCATAGGGAACAGATGGCAAGCGCTATAAGTTATGAACCATTCTGCAAAAACACAAATGGACGATTAATATACTATTTTAGATTGAGTACAGGTATGGATATAGGAGCAGTTAAAGTGGCGTAAAACAGAATATATGCATTGCATATATTCTGAGATGCTGATATATTATAAGTGAAGGTATACGATTAAAGAAGTTATGAGATATATTTGGAGGTACCAAGATGGATTGTGCAGATAAAATTAAAGAAATAAGAAAAATGTCGGGTATGAATCGCAGAGATTTTTGCGATACATATCAAATCCCATATCAGACGGTTACTGATTGGGAACTAGGTCATAGAAATGCACCAGAGTATGTGGTTCGGATGCTGGAGTATTATGTAAGAATGCACGAGATTATGAAGAAGGACGAAAAGTAGACTTGAGGTCGAAAATTGCGACATCAAATATATTGTAAGGATGAGGATGCACAATGGAAGAAAAAGTGGAATTAGTTATAGCTGATGATATTAAGATTCAGAATCTGATATATAACGTTCGCGGGAAACAGGTGATGCTGGATAGTGACTTGGCTATGTTGTATCAAGTTGAAACAAAACGTTTGAATGAGGCTGTGAAAAGAAATATATTAAGATTTCCAGAAAGTTTTAGATTTCAATTGACAAATGAGGAGTTTGAATTTTTGAGGTCGCAATTTGCGACCTCAAAGCCAGATGAAATGATAGAAGAACGTGGCGGCAGAAGATATATGCCATATGTATTTACTGAACAAGGTATTGCGATGCTTTCTGCGGTTCTAAGAAGTGAAATTGCCATCAAAGTTAGTATCAGAATAATGGAAACATATGTTGAAATGAGAAAATATCTTGCAAATAATTCTCTGCTGATTGACAAGGTAAATCATTTAGAAGCAAGACAAATAGAGTCAGATTTGCAGAGACAAGCATTCGAGCAAAGAACGGATGAACGATTTGAGCAGGTATTTGCCTATATAGCAGACCATGAGGAATCAAATCAAAAAGTATTTTATGATGGACAGATATTTGATGCATTTAATTTATTGACAGAGCTTATAGCAAGGGCAGAACAAAGTATTATCTTGATTGATGGCTACATAGATGTTGTGACATTAAATATCCTGGCAAAGAAAAAAGATCAGGTATCTGTTCTGGCCTATACATATCCGAATGCAAGGATTACGAATCAGGATATCACAAATTTTAATGCACAATATCCAACATTGGAAGTGAAAAGAAGTACGGCATTTCATGATAGATTCCTAATTCTGGATGAGAAGGAAGGATATCATATCGGGGCTTCGATAAAGGATGCAGGGAAGAAGTGTTTTGCAATCAATCGAATAGAAGACATTGGTGTGATAAGGGATGTAATTCAAAGAGCAGAACTGACGGAACAATAGGAGCATGTTTAAACAGGGCGAATTCGGTATGTTTAAACTTGACGTCACAAAATGTGACATCAAATAAAGTTGAATTATAACTTGAGGTTCCAAAATGGAATCTTAAGTTAGGAAAGTCGAAATTTAAGGAGGTCTTGTATGAAGAAAATCGTATGTACAATGCTATGTATTATGCTTTTATTTGGTTTGAGTGCTTGTGGTGGAGATGTCAGTGAAGTAAAAACTCATAATGTTGAATCAGAGAGCTATTCAGAAGAGGATATTAAAGCCGCTATTGACACAATAAAAAAGGAGTTTAAGAGTGACTGGAAAGGATGCACTCTCACAGAAATTTACTATGCCGGAGATGACTGCACGAAAGATCATAAAGATTGGGCAGACAGAAACAATGCAGATGAAGTCATTGTTTTATTATCTTCATTCGATGTTGATTCATCTGGTGGAAACGGATCTTTGAATCCAAATAGTACATACAGTGATTGGAAGTGGATTTTAGTTAGAACAGATGGCGGAAAGTGGCAGCATGTTGACCATGGATATTAAGTCAAATTCAAGTTTGCCGAAATATCTGGCTAACTTTCCCTATTTTACAGGCTCTCCAGCCCATTCATTAGTGAAATGATATGTATTTTCCCTTATTTTTGCCCTTATGAGATAATTGTAAGGAAAATAAGGGAAAGTTTTATTTAGTCATTGCCTGCCACTTTATCAAGTAACCTTGCAGATTCCCGCTTGGCTTTTCTTGTAGAGTGTGCATAGACATTCATGGTGGTACTGACATCTGAGTGCCCTAACAGTTCCTGCACATCCTTTGGTGCTGCTCCATTTGCCAGAAGGTTGCTTGTGTAGGTGTGTCGCAGCTGGTGAAAATGAAATCCTTCAAATCCATCCAGTTTCTGAGCAATCTTCCTGCAAACAATTCCTAACGTGCTTGGCAGTTCCAGACTTCCATCCGGTCTTAAGCAGACAAAGGATATTTCCTTATAATCCTCTGGAACATTCTCTGTTCCGTCCAGATGATAGAACTCATAGTAAACTCTGTTTTTGTCTTTTACTTCTCTGTAGTAGTTTTTGTGGTAAAGTTCTCCGTACTGCATTCGGTTTTTAAGCTGTTCCTTTCGGGCATTGCGAAGAATCTCTGCCAGCGTATCTCCAAAATCAACAATCCTTACCTTTTTTCGTTTGGTTGGTCCGATGATATTCTTGTGCCTTGAACCATCATATCGGATACTGCGTCTGATTGTAAGGCACTGTTCTTCAAGATTTACATCCTGCCATGCCAGACCACAGGCTTCACCGATACGAAGTCCTGCATAATAAGCTATCTGGATTGGAAGTATTGCCGGTGGATTGTAATCCTGTAGAAATTCAATCAGTCTTTCATAATCCTCTCGTGGAATTGGCTGTATATCGCCATCCATGTCATCATCAGAAAACAGGTCAACCTCATCCGTCTGGTATTTCAGCTTAATATACTGCATCGGATTGAAAGTGATATATTGCTTTGGTGATACTGCAAATCGGAATGACTGCTGTAATACTGCCGAGAAAGAACGAATGTAATCTTTGCTATAACCTTTTCTTTCTGAACCATCTGGATAAGTGCCACCAAAGGAAAGCAGATCGAAGAAGGCTTGTAAATGCTCAGATGTTACATTTTTCAACTTTCTCTCTGAAATTGGATGCTTCTTGATGTTGGTAATAGCACCGAGGTAATTCTGGACTGTCCCATTACTGAGAGTACCGGTCTTTAATTCTTCCTCTGCCCATATATCAAGTAATTCTCCAACTGTAATATTTTCCGACTTTGCAATGAATTTCTTGCTTTCGTAATCGTCCATTGCCTGACGGAGCAGTTTTTCCGTTTCACTTTTGCTTTCTGTTCCAGCGTATTCTTTCTGAACCAGATTTCCGCTTGCATCTTCTACATAGAAGCGGTAGTACCATTTCTTTCCTTTTTTTCTTACAGATCCTTTTGCCATAATCGTGTGTCTCCTTTCGATATCAGACAATCGGAACTGATGAAATGCTTCTTGCGTGTAGGCATCTTATGGACAAGTCCATAAGCCAATTCGCCGCTCGTCAAATCTGTAAACAGCCTGACTCGCTCGTGCTCATTGTATCATAACTCCGGTTGTCGTTCTATACCGAATCGGAATCCTCATACGAAACTTCTGATAAAAGATTTTCAAGCCTTTGTTCTGCCATTTCCGGTTTCTTGGAATAGAGCCTTACAATATCTGCCATGTCATTAAAGGCATTAACAGTATGGGTGATCTCCCGGAGAAACATAATCTCGTTATATTCATCATTCGATTCAAACCCCATTACCTTTGCAATATCCGATTCATTCGTGCTGCCCTTGTAATTCTTGCAGGCAAACTGGAATGATTCCAGAAACAGGTTATATTGCTTTAACATTAACAGCAGTAAATCTTTTGAAAAAGCATCTTCCTTTTTATTAAGGTCGAGAGGTAACTGTTTGAGAATATCGCCCATTGCATCACGAATCTGTAATTCTTTCTTATCCGTAATATCGGTTTCGTATTCATCGGTTTCACCTCTGAGCCATTCAATAGATACATGAAGTGCTTCCGAAAGACCTTCCAGCACCATCTTTTTGGTATTGTCAATCGAACCATTCTCATAACGCAGGATTGTGGAAGCGGTAACTCCCATCTTCTCTGCAACATAAGGCTGTGTCAGATTTAATTCCAGACGACGCTGTTTTGCCCTGCTGCCTATCAGCTTGCGTAGTTCTTTATCTTTCATGCTGATTGCCTCCTTTTTCGGTATGTATGAATTATAGCATGTACCTTACATAATTGCAATATGCAATTTAATGATTATTTTTAAAATTTCATAACGCTTGACAACGCAATATAAAACCGCTATACTAACAGCACAACAAAAATTGCATAATGCAATTTAACGGGAGGTGACAAGATGACGGAAAGAAAGATTGCATTATCCATCGAGGAAGCAGCCGACTATACAGGAATTGGCAGAAACACTTTGAGAAAGCTGGTTGAATGGAAGAAGCTTCCGGTATTAAAAGTCGGAAGAAAAGTCCTTATTAAAACTGACATTCTGGAAAAGTTCATGGAAGCCAACGAGGGGCGAGATCTGAGGGATAAAGGAAATGTAAAAGCTGTCACAAGAAATGTGGCAACTTAAAAAGGCGGCTTCCTACGAAACCGCCAAAGGTTCTATCAGACCGAAGCCATGATATACCTACACGCAAGAGGATTATACCATGTGCTTCTCCTGATATGCAACCGAGAACTGTTGTTTACCGGAAAAAGAAAGGATGAAGACGATATGGCGAAATCAACAAAGACTTATGAAGAAAGAATACGTGCATTAGAGAAAAAGGAACAGGAAAGCATTGAAGCTACAAAAAAGCTCATAGCACAGCGGAAGGAACTGGAAAAGAGAAAGAAAGCGGAAGAAAGTAAAAAACGAACCCACAGGCTCTGTCAGATTGGAGGAGCGGTGGAATCAGTTCTTGGCTGTCCGATTGAGGAGGAAGATTTACCAAAGTTGATAGGCTTCTTAAAAAGGCAGGAAACAAACGGGAAGTTTTTCTCAAAAGCGATGCAGAAAGAATTAGTTACAGACATGGAGGAAGTGTAATGGCGGAGGGAGTGGGTTTTCCATTCCCTTCATTGCCTTTGAATGAAGGGCGCACTTATGGACAACCAGAGGTCGTCCTTATAAGTTTGCCACAAGTGGCAACCGGTCTGCGCTTACGCTTGCCGGGCTCGTTCCGTCGGCGGGGCTTTCAGCCAGACCTGCTCATGCCGCAGGGGACACTCTTGCGCAGAGGGCGTTCCGACAGCTTCACTCCTGCCAAACCAGAAGAAGATGCTGTCGGAAATCAATGCCGGATACGGCAGAAAGGGGGAATCATAACATGGCGATATTTCATTTTACAGTAAAGATTGTCGGACGCAGTAAAGGAAAATCTGTCATATCCGCATCTGCATATCTTAACGGAGATGTGATGAAGAATGAGGAAACAGGCAGGATCAGCTACTATACTTTCAAAAAGGAAGTCGTCTACACCAGTCTGATGATGTGCGAAAATGCACCTCCTGAATGGCTGCATGTACCGGAAGAAAATATAAAAAGGTTTCAACTGTCTATCCGTTATAAAAGAGCGGATGATAAAGATGCCGCACTGGAAAAGTTTAAAATCACATTTCAGAAACAGCGGCTATGGAATGAGGTATTGAAGATAGAAAAAAATGCAGATGCACAGCTTGGACGCTCATTTGAATTTTCCTTACCGAAAGAATGGAGCAGACAGGAACAGATTGATTATACAACCGAATATATTCAAAAAACTTTCGTAGATAAGGGAATGTGTGCCGACTGGAGCATACACGATAAGGGCGATGGAAACCCACATGTGCATTTACTTGTAACCATGCGACCATTCAATCTGGATCATTCATGGGGCAATAAAGAAGTTAAGGAATGGGATTTTGTCAGAGACACTGACGGAAATATCGTGGTTGATGAATCCCATCCGGACTGGTGGCAGGATAAGAAAAATCCTGACCGACATGGAATCCGTATTCCGGTACTTAATGAAAACGGAGTACAGAAAGTCGGGGCAAGAAACAGAAAACAATGGAAACGGGTTCTGACCGATGCTACCGGCTGGAACAGTCCAAAGAATTGTGAGTTGTGGCGAAGCGAATGGGCAAGGATGTGTAACCGGCATTTATCCATAGACAATCAGATTGACCACCGCTCTTATGAAAGACAGGGCAAATTAAAAGTCCCTACGATTCATGAGGGTGCGGATGCAAGAAAGATTGAGGAAAAATATCTCACCGGGCAGATAAGGAAAGGTTCATGGAAGGTCGAGGAAAACCAGATGATAAAAAAACAAAATGCACTGCTGCAAAAGGTAATTGCAACCTTTGGTAAGGTATCCGGTGCATTGTCAATATGGAAGGAGTGGTTGAATGACATTAGAAGAAAGCAAAGAAATAATTCCCATGATGGAAGCAATGATTACACAGATAGAGGAACAGCAGAATATCATGGCAGAGATGCTTCAGGAGATACAGGAAAAGGACGAGAAGCTGATGTGTTTTCAAGAGCAGGAAGAACGATTGCAGCAATTAGAGAAAGAATTGTCAGAGCTGCTACAAATCTTACCGAATACAGAAGAACTGTTGATGCTTCTGGAAGAAAAGACAGACCAGATACAGAAACTCACAGACGAAAATCAGCAATGGCAGGAATTGGCACAGAAATTAAACAGCGAGAACCGATTATTACAGAAACAGAACAGCGAATTGCTGACATTGAACAGCAGATAGAGAAAGCGAGGAATATAGATGACAGAATACGAAAACTCAAAGAGCGACGATCAACTGGAAGAGTTGCTGCTGCTGACGGAGCAGATGCAGGACGAACTCGAACAGAAAGACCGGACTATCAGGGAACTGAAAATGCAGCTCGACGAATCGCTGACCTTGAACGAGAGGTTAAACAGCGAGAACAGAGTCGGGAACATTCAAGCCTTAAAGAACGACTTGAGGAAAACAAAAGAATTATTGCAGAGCGAGAAAAAGAAAACGCACACCGCCCAAGCCATGATAGAGGAATGTCGAGATAAGCAGAGACAGGCAGAACAGGAACGGGACTATGCACTCTCTCATCAGAAAAAAGTAGAGATACCGGTTGAAAAGCCGGTACTCTATCAAAAGTGTCAGAATTGTAACCAGACAGCTTATCTGAGAGCTAAGGAAAAGTATGATATGCAGAGAGAAAAACTTTCAGGTAGATATAAAGCAAAAACAGTCATGTATGAAGCATTGATGTTTCTGCTGATATGGTATTCCGCATCAACTACTCTTTTTCAGATGATACGGTCAAATGTATTTATTTCTGATTGTGGAAGATTCTTTGATATAATCGCAACTTTTATACAGACCATTGCTGGCTGTATTGTACTGACAGGAAAGAATGTGGCACAGATTAGTGATGGAATATCCAATCCAGTCGTTGCCGGAATTGGATATTGGCTGATAAGAATATTGGTTTGTGGTGGCTGTCTGGTGGGTGCAGGAATACTTTTAGCATTCATCGGGATAAAGATTGCAGGGTTATATAAGAAGTGCTGCTGGGATATGATTACCATACTGGTAACACTTATAAGCATGGAAATAGCAATCTACTTTGGAGATTGGATAAAGACAGTCTTGCCAATCAATCTGCTATTTTTCTTATTATTCGTGCAACTGGTATATGTTGGAATCAGGTGGTATGTAAAAGGCTGTCGGGAAAACAGAGGTTGTGTTTAAAATGAAAAACTTGTCTGAGACGCAGCGAAGTAAATAAAATGAGTAGTATAGGAAGGCAGTAGTGTGTGAATAAACTGCTGGCTTCTTTTTTGATAGATACAGTCACGCCCAGAGGTATGTCGCATAGTAAAGTAATAATATCAATAGGACGATATAGAAAATGCGGGGAAGCATGGTATTTCAATGAGTTTGAGATACAGTGCTTTCGCGTATTAACAGGAAGCAAATAACGCGTTATATGTGATATTCTATTTCACAACAAAAAAAGGTCGGTTCACAACATGGCGGCTAGCTATTAAAAGATTTTTTCCGATATAATAAATATAATTGTATGTAAGTAAGGAAGTGACAAGATGCAAATAGCAATCTGTGATGATGAAAAATCTATAGGATTGATATTAGAAGAAAAAATAAAGAAATTATTACCGGATGCAGTAATAGAAAAATATTTATCTGGTGATGAATTGATTGCAAGTGGTTGTGAGCCGGATATTCTATTTTTAGATATTCAGATGCCAGGAATGGATGGAATGGAAACGGCAAGGATTCTTCGTCAGAAAAATGAAAGAATGGTATTGATATTTGTAACTGCTGTGGAGGAGTATGTTTTTCAGGCATTTGATGTTGCAGCATTTCATTATTTGGTGAAACCATTTTCAGATGAAAAATTTGAGGAAGTTGTGAAATGTGCAGTCAGAAGCATTGAAAAATATTCTGAAAATCAATCGGATGAAAAATACATGATGGTGCAGTCCGGAGGAAGCCATATGAAAGTGTTTTTGAAGGATATTGTGTATGCCGAGGTATATAATCGAAAAGTCATTATCCATACACGGGATACGAATATTGAATATTATGGAAAATTGCAGGAACTGAGTGAAATTGCGGGAGCAGATTTTTTTCGTACACACAGAGCCTACCTCGTACATTTCAAATATGTTCAGAAATATGATGCAAATTGTGTGACGATGGAAAATGGAACTGCATTGATTGCAAAACAGAATTATTCTGAGTTTGTAAAACAATATTTGAAATATAATCAGAGGAAAGGAAAAGAAATTGGATGAGTTTGGTAGAAAAATGCTGGATGGTTACATCGAAAATTTCTGTTATTGCACTCCTTATGATTACAGGAATCTATTTTGGAAAATTTGTTTGTCCCTATATAAAAAAGAAAAAAGGGGCTGCGGCAGTCAGTATTGTTTATATTACGATTATGCTTGTTTTATATATGATTCCGCCACAGATTGATAATTTTTCCGCATATCTGATTGGAGTTATAGCAGCGTTTCTTGTGATGTATGCAGAGGACAGAAGAAATATATATCAGAAAATATTTCTTGCAATTACTTTCTTTTCTATCCGATGGTTAGCGGTTGCAATGGCAGCCAGACTTGATGATCTTGTTACAAAAGCACTTGTATTTCGGAATATGGGTGCAGAAAAAGTGTGGCTGCAATACGGACTATATGTTGGAACCAGAGTTTTGGATATTGTACTTTGTATTGCTTTTATTGCGGTTGCAATAGGACTGATCAATAAAGCGTATATATACAAAAAAGATGAAATGAGTGTCAAAGAGATGGTAATGCTTATTATACCTTCGCTTGTAGGCGTCACTGGGTATGGCATTTTACAATATTATCTCATGATATACGAAAGAGATACTGGAAAGAACTTGATTGATACATATGGATTTTATGGAGCTTTAAGCTTTTTACACTATCTGATTTCCATAGTCGCTATTCTTGTTGTGATTGTAATGTTCCAAAACTGGAAAGAGATGCAGGAAGAACAGCGGGGACAAGAGCTGGTATTAAATCAGATCAGTGACATGAAAAAGCATATCGGGGAAGTCGAAAAGTTGTATCGAGATATCCGCTCCATGCGCCATGATATGGGAAATCATATACAGACACTGGAACATCTCGTGGCACATAATAATATGGATGATGCTACAGAATACTTGGAACATCTGAAAAATGAATGGGACGAGGTATCTCCGGAAATAAAGACAGGAAGTTCGGTAATTGATGTCATTTTGATGGAAAAGTTGAGAGAAGCAAAAGAAAGGCAGATTCGGTTTCTGTCAGATTTTCATTATCCGCAGAATACGAAGTTAAATGCATTTGATTTGAGTGTGATCATGAATAATGCCTTGAATAACTGCATGGAAAATGTAAGTGGAGATGATCCGTATATCAGCATTTCTTCTTTTCGGAAAAACAGTATCTTTATGATAACCATAAAAAACAGTTTTGGGGGTCAGCTTAATTTTGGTGATAGCGATTTGCCAGAAACAACCAAATCTGGGAGGGAACATGGAATGGGTTTGAATAACATTCGCCGGGTTGCCAGAATGTATATGGGAGATATATCTTTGGAGCAGGGAAATGAGGAAGTAATCCTTAGCATTATGATGCAGGTAGAATAAAGAAATAAATTGGCACTATGTATTTTGTAAATTACAGAAATTACAGAAATATGTAGTGCTTTTTTTGCGCAGGTAGCGATGAAAATATGTTGCTTGCAACAATATTTGAGGAGCACTGCGACAGTCTGAAAAGCATTTTCAGACTGCTTCACAACGAAAAAAGGGCGGTTCACAACATCACAGTTTATTGTGAAGAAAGATATGCCGAAAGAAAAAATAAAGAGAAATCATGTTATACAGATTTTCAGGAAACGGATTTCAGAGTATTAGCTCAAGGAGGACAACGAAATGATGAAAATTAATGGATTTAACGGAACGAATACGCAGACAGGAGCAATAGGAATGGCACAGGCGAATGATTCTGTGAGTAAAAATATTCAGAATCAGATTGCAAATGCACAGCAGAAATTGCAGGACTTATCATCAAATGAAGAACTGTCATTAGAGGATAAGATGAAGAAACGTCAGGAGATACAACAGGAAATTACAAATCTCAATCAACAGTTAAGACAGCACCAGATTGAACAGAGAAAGGAACAGCAGAGTAAAAAATCATCTATGGATGATATGGTGGCTGGTACAAAAAATACATCTGCAAAGAAAGGAACAGGCTTGTCACAGGCAGGTATGCGGGCAATGATTTCCGCAGATTCATCTATGAAGCAAGCAAAAGTGCAGGGTAGTATGGCAACACAGATGGAAGGAAGAGCCGGTGTGCTTGAGTCTGAAATCAAGCAAGATGCTGGAAAAGGCAATACCGAAAAGAAAGAAGAAGAACTGGCAGATTTGCAGGCAAAAGCGCAGTCTGCAACAGCAGCACAGATGTCTTCACTTTCAGATGCAAATAAATCTATGGAAGAAGCAGCAAAGGCAGACAACCGTACAGATGCAGCAGAAACAAAGAAGAATCAAACTCAGAAAGCAGAGAATACACAGGAAAATGCAGATACGACAACAGATGCATCAGAGAATGCAGATGTCAAAATAGAAACAGCAGAAACAATAACAAATCCAGCATCAGAAAGTGGACAGTCGGTAGTATATACACCGATAGATATACGTTTATAGTTCGGAAAGGAGGCTGGTGTTATGTCAGAAATCAAAAGTTTTAGTGATTATACAAGTAAATATAACAGCAATGTAGATTTTTCAGCGTTGTTTAGTGGAACGTCAGATAGTTCATCAGTAGGCAATACAAATATGCTTTCTGATTATGCTGCAATCAAAAATGGAAGCTATGGAAAACTTATGAAAGCATATTATGCAAAACAGGATGCTGAAAAATTATCGGGAAAAGGTGATACTTCACAAAAACTTACCTTGATGAAAACAAGTGCAGATTCTCTGAAAAAATCAGCAGATGCTTTGAATGACTCTTCTCTTTGGGAAAAAAAGAAAATAAAAAAGAAAGATGAAAAAACGGGGGAAGAGATTGAGGTAGAGGATTATGACTGGGATAAAATCACCAAGGCAGTAAAATCTTTTGTTGAAGATTATAATGATGTAGTTAAGGAAGCCGGAGAATCTAATACAAAGGATGTATTGCGAAATGCTTCATGGATGACTGGAATGACAGACAAAAACAGTAATATGCTTGCCAAAATAGGTATTACCATAGGAAAAGGAAACAAGTTGGAATTAGATGAGGATGCTTTAAAGCAGGCAGATATCAGTTCGCTGAAAACGGTCTTTACAGGATATAATTCTTTTGTAAGCAAAATATCGCAGAAAGCAACTGGTATATCGAATGCTGCAAACCGGGCGAGTGCAACCTATACAAATAATGGTACGTACTCTAAGACGGATTCTTCTTTGACATCGAGCAAGATAGATAAAGAAGTATAGAAAGTGTGGACTAACTTAGGGAGGTTGCTATGAAAGTTCAAGGAAATAGGTATATTAATAATCCTGAGATGATAAAAAATAAGGTCGAGAAGAAAACAACTGTTCCTCAGAATATTATTTCGGAGGATGATGTGAAAATCAGTGATTCAGCAAGAAAGTTAGTTGAGACTGCTCGTAATAAGGTATCGGATTTTCATACAATGCATTTTTCATCTATTAATGGAGCAATAAGAGAGATACCAGCAGAATATAAATGTGAAAATTTATTCAAATTAGATTTGAAAGCAACTTCCATTTCTGGAGAACAAAGTGCGTTTGAAGGCTGTTCGGAAAATCAGTCAGAGGTTTTTGAAAAATGGCTGGACGAAAATGCTTCTGAATATTTGACAGAAGATGAAATGAAAGATTTAAAAGAGAAGATTAATGCAATGACAGCAGATGTAGATTTTTTGAATGCTCAGGAGGGATATAGAGGAACTTCCTATGAATCTGTATTTTTGTTAAGTGCAAGTGAAGCGGGGCTAAGAAAAGTAAATGAAATGTATGTTCCAGAGCAATTACAAGCAGGTTTTTCAGACATGATTGACGAATATGTTCATTTTAATGATTCGGCACGTAATTCTATCATGGAGAAAATGACACCAAATTACATGGTTGTTGGAATTGGAAGCAAAACAGAATCTTATAAGTACAAGTCAGAAATAATCTCAGATGAGACAGCTTTTTATACAAATGAGAAGAAAGAGATAAGTGGTATCTGCAATCAGTTTTTAAATGGTAAAACAGATCAAAAATTATTTTGTAATGAGATGAAAGACCGTTTAAATGATTACTATGGAAGCAGGTATGAATTAAGGAATCAGCCAGAAGCTGTTGAAGGCAGAGTAAATAATATGCTGGACAAATTGCAGCATATGTTTGGCGTTTAATGTTGAAAAAGGGTTTGGAGAATAATTATGAAGACAGTGACAGATGTAAACACAGTAAACCAGCTATTGACATATTCAAAACAGGCAGAGGCAGGAATACACCAAAAAGCAATACAGATGTTGCTTGGAGCAGGAAATAATAAAAAACAGGACAGTTTAAGTATTTCTGATGCTGCACGAGGCTTTTCAAAGCAATCAATAGCTGCACTGATAGATAAAAATGCGAATATTTCTAACAGTGAATTGGCTTATTATTTTGCAAACTATAATAATTCAAGTGCTATTTTGGATGCAATCAATTTTGGGGAGAATGTTTCCTGTGGATATAATTCTGATTTTAAGGAGTACGGGGTTATTTCCTTTGACCTTAATGGGAGCAGACAGGTAGTACCTAATTATGCAGTACCGAAAATGAATACAAGCACCATGTCAGGCATTTGTGCTGCAAATAATTCTTTGGTATTAAGTAATAAAAGTTATTATTCATGGACAACATCAAGTGGCGGTAAATATACATGGACGGTCAACAATGGAAGGATAGGCTGGGCAGCCTCGGAATCGTTGCTTGCAGAGAATACAAATCAAAAAGGGACAAATTATAAGTGGGAAATGCGCAAAGCAAGTAATATTTTATCTGATCTGGCACAGGGAAAGAGTGTGTGGGGTTATCTCTACAGTAATGAGGAAGTACTGTCAGTCTGTGAGAAAGTCGGGATTTCTCCGGGATTCTTTTCTATAGATACGGGAGCAGGAAAACACACTTATTTATTGCAGGAATCAGGAAAGACCATAAATGTTGACGCCAAGATAAAACAGTTAAATGATATAAACTGGATAGAAATCGGGTATAAAGAAGGAGATACGTTTTCCGTTTATGGTAAAGAGTATGCTATTGACAGCAGTGGGCATATCAATGTTTCGGCAGAAGATGAATTTACATCAACGGAAATTAAATATCCAAGTCGTTCAATATAATAGAAATTATTTTAAGTTTCAATAACAGGGAGGTAGGATTATGGCAATTACAGGTATCAATAACAGCAGTTGCACATCGTATTATGCTTCAAATTACAAGAATACTGTTAAAAAAACAGATAGTGAAAAGGATAGTACAAATACAAAAGACGGCAACGTGACAAAAAGTACAGTTGAATTAAAAACATCACGTCCCGGTGTGACAAAAACAGAGCAGATTAAGACGGGGTATAGCAATGTAAATGATTATTCAAAATACTTGCAGGGAAAATACCATTATGTGAATACGGGAACGACTTCAATGCAAGGGGTTCCGACAACAGTATCCGTTTCAAGTGCATTTTTACAGAAGTGTATGAATGATCCGGAAAAAGCAAAGTATCTGGAGGAAAACTTAGCAGCCATTCCAGATTGTGCCAAAAGTGCGGTTAATGGATGTTTGGGCACTTTGACAAATCTGAGTTATAAGGTTGATGAAAACGGAAATATTTCGGTGGCAATATCTGGTACAAATGATCCAGATGGGAAAATAGCGAAAGAGAATGCTGAACGAAAAGTAAAAGAGAACAGAGAAAAAGAGGAAAAGGTAAAAGAAAAAAGAGCTGCTAAAAAAGCAGAGGAAGAAAAAGCTGCAAAGCAACGTGCAGAAAAATCGGCAGAAAGAAAAGAAATGGGTGAATATACCTTATCCATAACTGGTAATGATGTAAAAAGTATGACACAGAGCCTTGTAGCAGAATCTGTGAGTATTTCTGCACCTGATAGATCAAGTTTTGATATTAAGGCATAAGAGGGTTCGGTAAAAGGAAAATATCAAATCAATGCATTAGTTGGAAGTGCTTGTTTCCTATTATGGCATATCCAAGCTAACGATAGCAAAAATGGCTGGTGTTGAGGAAAATGATATTGACAGGCTTTTAGTCAATCCACCAGAAAAGATTGAAATCGAAGTAAAGTATAAAATTGCTGTGACTGTTATGGAGGGAGTATCCCAAACAATATTAAAAAAGGTAATCTTAGTGCTGTTGAAAATAAGCCGGATGATCAAGAGTAAATGTACGTTCAGATTTTCTGGGTGCTCTTGACATACCGGCTTATTTTTGCTATTAAATAAGCAACGGCTTAACAACAGAAAACTGCTGTTAAGCCGCATCAATTATCATAGAAGATCTGAATTTACAGAAAAAATTTCACACCGTCAAAAAATCACCATAGTTCTAATGAATCTTCTGCATCTACCCACATCTGCATATTCCCGTCCAAATATAATCGTACATATTCAAGTGGTTCATCAATAGCAAGTGCGTTTAATGCACAGTCTGATCCGGGTGTAGTTTTTAAATTCTTTTCAGCTTCCCAGCAATCAATGCGGAGCATATAGCCAGCAGAGCTGTAAACATCAATACTATTGCGCTGTGGATTGTATTCTGCAAATATTGTTCTCATCGTATCTTATCTCTCCTTATCATTCAATCAATTATCAGTTACAAAAATCAGAAGCATTTCAATCAGTTCACCATGTCACTTTTATTTTGTGTTATACTGTTTTATAGATTTTTCTTGCCCTTGTATTTGCCCTTATCAGAGTTCGTAAACACTGATGGGACGATATAACACAAGGGAAACAATAAGGAAAAGCTCACCTGCGATAAATCCAGTGTTTTCAAGGGCTTGTGGAGAATTTAATAACAAAATATAACAGTTATTAAATCTCTTAAAACAGGTGAAATCTCAATTCAAGTTTGCAGGGATGACATGAAAAATGAAGTTTAAGGAACAGAACTTTACCCTGTTTGCCTATACAAATTATAGGACAATTCAAGGTTATCGCAGGCTCGAAACCCTAGATTTTAAGAGAAAAGGTGCGTTCCACCATTTCCTTGTACAATAGGGGGTGAGTATGTTTTTCGTTGAACAACCGAGCCATGTGGAGACAGTAGTCTTGATGTCAAAAGTGAACCCTGAGGTTCACTTTATAACGATAAGAAAAGTGAGAAAAACAGCGGCTGGAGAAGTTTCCGACCGCTGCACGTCATTAACGATAATTCTTATTGTAGAGCTCTTTTTAATCAACTGGTAGATTTTGGAGTATGAACAATTTGTAAAATATTGATTTTGTATTGCCCTTGTCAGGACAAATGGATATAATATAGTTAGAAAAAACTCGAAAGGAGTGTTTACTATGGCAACAAAATCAGCAAATTTATACGCACGCATAGAGCCTGATGTAAAAGAACAGGCAGAAGGAATCTTAGCAGCATTAGGAATTCCTGCATCCAATGCAATAAATATGTTTTACAAACAAATTATTCTTCAAAGAGGGCTTCCTTTTGAAGTGAAAATGCCATCCACTCGTCCTGTAGACGTTAGTGCATTATCAGAAGCACAGATGAATGCAGAACTAGAAAAAGGATATGCGGATATGCAGGCTGGTCGTACTAGATCAGCAAAATCTGTTTTTGCTGATATCCGCAATGATTACAGTTTATGATTTATGATATCGAGATTTCAGATCAGGCCGAGATAGACCTTCGTGGAATCTTCGAATACATTGCTTTTGAACTGCAGGCACCAGAAAATGCAAGTGGTCAACTTGATAGGCTTGAAGCATGTATTATGGATCTTGATCATATGCCGAAGAGATATCGACAATATGAATTGCAACCATGGAAAAGTCGAGGGCTACGCGTAGCGCTAGTAGACAATTATCTTGTTCTATATATTCCGGATGATGATACACAAGTGGTTACGATTATCCGTGTTATGTACGGTGGAAGAGATGTAGATACGCAATTAAACAGATTTACAAAAACAAAGTAATTTGAAAGCATCAATCAGAAATGGTTGGTGCTTTTTTATGCCTGGAGAGATCGGGGCTTTTTTTATGCCCATTTTTACGGAAGGAGGTATCGGCCGTGGCTAACAGAATTATCCGATGTGGTGGCAAGGCCCTCACCAGATGCCGCAGCAAGGTTCATGATACCTTCGATACCATCCAGCATGTCGGAGGTTTTCCATCCGGCCATCGCCATATAGTTCATGGCATCCGCAGCCTCGGATGCAGAGAACTTGGTCTTCGCACCCATCTCACGAGCCTTTGCGTGGAGCTTGTCGAAATCCTCTCCGGTTGCACCGGACACGGCGGCTACCTGGCTCATAGAAGAATCGAAATCGGATGCTGTTTTTACAGCAGCAACGCCAAGAACTGTAACTGCAGCAGAGGCAGGAAGGAACTTTTCACCGGCGGAGGAAACCTTATCGCCTGCAGACTTCAGGCTTTCACCAGCAGTAGCAATCTTCTGCACAGCAGTGGCAGACTGATTTGCCTGCTCTGCAGCAGTCTTGAGAGTAGTGAGTTTTTCCTTTGTTTCACTGACGGCGCTGGAGAGGAACTTCTGCTTCTGCGCCAGCAGCTCGGTGTTGCCTGGATCTAGTTTCAGGAACTTTTCGACATCCTTGAGCTGGTTCTGCGTATTCTTGATTTCTGAATTTACACCCTTTAAGGCTGTCTGTAGTTTGGTGGTATCGCTGCCGATCTCGACAGTGATACCCTTGATTCTACTTCCCGCCATAGGCTCCTCCTCTCTGCAAAATGGGTATAAAAATTGCCCGGCATTTTTGCCGAGCATAAAGAAAGCACCTATCAGATTTCTCCGACCGATGCTAATAAACTGCTATTCTATTGAGGTTTACAAACTGGAAGTTAGCGATTTCTTTTTCCGGTATTCTCTGTCCCACGGATTTCCTCATGATAGAAATAATCTACGATCACCGGATGTCCCTGCGGGACTCTGCCATAAGGCATTTCATTATCCACAAAGGGACAATCATACTTCTTAGCCATTTCCGCAGCTTTTACTTCAAGTGCTTCAAAGTAGCTGCGGTTATGCCTGTTATAGATCTCGTCGTAAAGTGGTACAAGATCAGGATATTTTCCGGCGATATAATCCATAATTGTCTTTTTGAAACCGCCTCGAAGATTGAGATTTTCGAGCCAGAACAGATCGCACTGATCCTTTACCCGCTCAAAGATTGCTTCAAAATCCGTGATACCGGGGAATACCGGGGATACGAAACAGACTGTACGGATACCGGCTTCATATACCTGCTTCATAGCAGAGATACGGCGCTCAATGCTCGAAGCAGAGTCCATATCGTTCTTGAAATTTTCATCTAGTGTGTTGATCGACCATGAAACGGTTACACGTCCAAGCTTCTTCAGCAGATCAATATCCCGTACCACAAGATCCGACTTTGTGCAGATCAGAATATCTGCGTCACTGCCGATCAGCTGCTCCAGAAGTTTTCTGGTATTTCCGAATTGCTCCTCCTGTGGATTGTAGCCATCTGTCACAGAACCGATGACCACCCGCTGTCCGGCATATTTCTTCGGATTTTTAATTTCCGGCCAATGCTTCACATCAAGGAAAGTGCCCCATTCCTCCTTGTGCCCGGTAAAGCGCTTCATAAAAGAAGCATAGCAATACTTGCAGGCATGTGTACAGCCCACATAGGGATTGACCGAGTAACCGCCTACCGGCAGACTAGACTTAGTCATGATGTTCTTTGTTTCCACCTCACGAATGAGGATTCCATTTATTACTTCTTCCATGATTTCTGTACCTCTAACACTTTATTGAATTCATCCGGCATTTCCTGAATCATATTTTCATCCCCTATGATAAGGACAAGGTCTTCCTTCATAAACACCGGAATGCCGAGCTTATGTGCCTGGTCCGCCAGAGACCATGCCCATTCCGGCTCCGTATGAATCTTCCTGCTCTGAGCTCCGGTCATGGTGCCGACAACGATCCAATTGATTCCGGAAAGGTCAACTGTGCCGGGATCGTCGAATAACGGCTCAAAGGTAACATGGTAATGTTTTGCTCTGACGTTTTTCCGAAGGGCGTCGATACGCCACAGTTCTGCTTTCCTCGTCACCGTAACGCCAAACCATGCGTTTTCCAGATCGGTATCAAAATCCAGCAAATCAGGTCGCTTGGTAAGGAACAGGAACTGATGCTGTGGATTTTCACGGATCTTTGCAAATACTTCGTCTCTCCATTCCGGCTTCCATCCGGAGAGATCGCTCATCCCGGTAAGAAGAAAGTTCTGCGGACGTTTCTTTTCCATCATCTTGAGCTTACCCGGAAAGAATTCAGGGTCAGCGAAATCATCAATCATATGCCAGCGTTTCACGTTGTTGCGGGCATAGCAATATGTACACCCCACTGTGCAGCCAATGACGATATTCATGTTCTGAATCTGATCTTTGATACAAATACTCATGACTTCTGCCACTCCTCAAGATTCTTTCTGATGCGGTCGAGGCATTCCTCAAACCGGGTAATTTCTTCCTCTGAAAAACCTTTATAGTAAATATTGCCCATCTCATCAGATACAGAATCGTACTCGCCCTTTAAGGCATGTGCTTTCTCAGTCAGAAACAGGAGTGTTTTCCTTTTGTCCGTTTCAGACTGAACACGGCTTATCAGCCCTTGATTTTCCATTCTTTCCAGCATCGTAGTAAGAGATGTTATCGCTAATCCGCATTTAGTCGAGAGTGACCTGATTGAGATACCATCCTCCTGCCACAGCACATAAAGAATACGTCCCTGAGCTCCATTAAACGCATCAATATTCTTTTCACTGAGAATCTTCTCGAAAATCCGGTCTCCAAGTTGTTTTATTTTGGTAACAAGAAATCCGCCATTCATTTTCACACAAAAACTCCTATATAGTATTTTATCAAATAATACTATATAGGAGTTTTACTGTCAACAGTTTGTATGTCTAAGTAGAAGTAAATTTCGATTTGTACTTATTTCTTAAACAACTCAGAATGTGAACCAAGTCGGTAGAGCATTAAAACAAGCACATCTCCGTGGATCTCATAAATAAGCAACCAGTCCGGTTCAATGTGACACTCACGCGTTCCTTTATAGTTGCCTGTAAGATCATGATCCCTGTATTTTGCATCCAGCGTACCGCCATTCGCTAGAATATCGATTACCTCAAACAGCTTATCAAGATTTTTATTTTGCTTTTTGGCAAGCTTCAAATCCTTTTTAAACTGATTGGTAAACTGAATGTCGTATTTCATACGTCGAGAGCTGCCTTAAGCGCATCCATACTGGAATAACGTGGAGCAGAAGGATCCTTCATTATTTTTCTGCCTTCCTCAATGGCAGCGGCTGTAGTATCATTCGGTACTTCCAGTTTTAATTCAAAAGGAATACCATGCTCACGGATAGCGGTTCTCAGGAACATATTTACAGCAGTTGTCATATTCAGACCAAGCTCATTGAAGATTTCTTCCGCCTGATCCTTGATTGCCTTGTCTGTACGAATATTTAAATTAGTTGTTGCCATACAGAACACCTCCATTCAAGTATAGTATATGCAGAAATTCGGGCGATGTCAACACAATGTCATTATACAAGCTGTGAATTTTCTGTTAAAATGCATCGAATTCCAATTCAGCAGTCGCCTTTTTTTCGTCGGATAATTCATTTCTTTACGTTTCTATACTCTGTAGGAGTTAAGGAATACATTCTCTTAAATGTTTTACAGAAATAATCTGTATTACTGAATCCAGTTTCTTTTGAAATGGCACTTACTTTTTTTCCTGTATTGGTAAGAAGTAATGCTGCCTTCCTTAACCTGTAGCATATCCGGCATAAGTGCATATATTATGTTCATTAAACCAATCCTCTTTTCTGTAAAATTCAAAAAGCATTTCAAGCAGTTCACACAGTCCGTTCATATTATGCTATAATGTGTTATGCGATTTTGCTTCCCTTATTTTTTCCCTTACGAGGGTTCGTAAAGCCTTGTGAAACGATATAACACAAGGGAATACCTAAGGGAAAACTCACCTACAGAAAAGTTAGTGTTTATAAGGGTTAGCGGGGAGTTTATTAATAAAATATAACAGTTAATGAAACCCTTAAATTAAGTGATTATACAAATCGGAATTTGATGAGATTGTCTAAAAGTTGCAATTACACTTAAATACATAGTTAATAAAGAGAGGGGCATATGCTATGCCAGGTATACTCGTGGTTGAAGATGATGAAAATTTAAATCGTGGAATTACATTCTCACTGAAAAAATCCGGATATGAGGTTTTTTCAGCAGAAACAGTGAAAAAAGCGAAAAGAATTGCAAGTGATCATAATGTGGATGTCACCATTTGTGATGTGAACCTTCCGGATGGGAATGGACTGGAATTTGTAAGGTGGATGAGATGCAATTATAATACATACATTATTTGTCTTACAGCACGAGATCAGGAGATGGATCAGGTCATGGGATATGAAGCAGGGGCAGATGATTATATTACAAAGCCGTTTAGTCTTTCGGTACTTCTTTTGAAAATAGAAGCACATTTCCGCCGCAGACAGGAGAAAACGGAAGCCCGCAAGATGATTTCGGGAGATATCGTATTTATTGCAGGAGAAATGAAAGTCCTGATAAAGAGTCGTGAAATCAGTCTGACAAAAACGGAGTTGAAAATGCTGACTTTTTTTCTTCAAAATCCGAAAAAGATTCTTTCAAAAACACAAATATTGGAAAATGTGTTTGATCTAGAAGGGGATTTTGTGGATGAAAATACAATCGCTGTCAATATCAGAAGACTCCGTGAGAAAATCGAAGACAATCCGGCTGCACCGGTCTATATAAAGAATATCAGAGGTCTTGGGTATATATGGAATCAGGAGGTAAGGCAGTGACAAAGAGATATCGCAAGAAGAACACAGCAGTGCTTTCCTTGGTATTGCCTGTCATAGTATTATTTGCAATATTAAATTGCTTTACCACATATGTGTTTTATGAAGATTATAAAGATAAAATGAATCTTATGACAGAGATTGCTGCAAAGGAAGAAATTTCCGGGCTGGATGCTGTTTCGGAATTGCTTAAGGATAAGGATATTGAAACGAACGAACAGGGAAGGCAATTATTGGAGCAATATGGATACTGGGAGAATAAAGGGAATGCATTTTATTCGCAATTCCGGCATCAGGTTATGGTGACCAGTGCTGTAAGCACTGTGATATGTGTGCTTCTTTTGATTATTTTATTTTATTGGAAGAAAAAAGAAGATGCGTGTCATCAGAAAATTTTAGACCAGTTGGAAGAAATTCTGATCAGATTCCGTGAAAATAAATTTGATGATTTACTGCAAACGGAAAATTACGAAGAACTGGAAAAATTGAATGACCAGCTTGAAGCAATCGGACATCATATTCAGTTGCTAAAGGAAGAAGCACGGGCAGAAAAAGAGAGCACGAAAGAAATGGTTTCTGATATCTCTCACCAGTTAAAGACACCGGTTGCAGCTTTGGATACATGTTTTAGTGTACTGATGCAGAATGACTTAAGTGCCACAGAACAGGAGGAGTTTCGTATCCGTTGTCGAAGTGCTCTGGATGGACTGGAGACATTATTGCAGTCGCTTCTTGAAATATCCAAGATGGAAACTGGGCTGATTCAGATTAATAAGAAAAAACTTCTGCTTATGGATACTGTCATATCTGCTGTGAACCGTACTTATCCCAAAGCGGATGAGAAAGAAATGGAATTCGTTTTTGACTATGCAAAAGAGTTGGAAACATGCATGGTTATGCAGGATAAAAGATGGCTTGGTGAAGCTGTGATCAACGTTTTGGATAATGCAATCAAGTACAGTCCGGGTGGTTCAAAAATATTTATCCGATTACAAAAAAGAAACAATCTTGTAAGAATGGAAATTGAGGATCAGGGAATCGGCATTCCGCAGAATGAGTATCACAAAATTTTTCAACGATTTTACAGAGGAAGTTCCAAGGAGATCAGGGAAGAGAGTGGTACAGGAATCGGACTTTTTCTATCGAGAGAAATTATCGAAAAACACGGAGGAACGATTACGGTAGCCTCCGGCAAAAAGAAAAAAGGAAGCACGTTTGTGATTCAATTACCATATGTTGGTTAAAGTTTAAGCGAGCAGAAATCTTACAATTCTGTAAGACTTCTGCTCGTTTTTTGAAAGTGAAATGAAAGATTGTCCTGCTACAATCTGGATATAGGTTGAAAAAAGACCAAAGAAAACGTACTGAAAAGATACGCTTTATAGAATTGAAAAGGAGGCAACACATGAGTGTGATATTAGAAACCAAGCAGCTTTGTAAGTATTATGGCGCAGGTGAGAATCAGGTCAAAGCGGTAAATCAGGTGGACATTCAGATTGAGCAGGGAGAATTTGTCGCAATTGTTGGAAAGTCAGGTTCCGGTAAAAGTACATTACTTCATATGCTTGGAGGGCTTGATACCCCGACAAAAGGCAGTGTTATTTTAGCAGGGAAAGATTTATACAGGATGAAGGAAGATGCCCTTGCTGTTTTCCGCAGAAGAAAAATCGGATTTGTTTTTCAGGCATTTAATCTGGTTTCATCTGTTAATGTCTGGGAAAATATTGTACTGCCCCTGGGACTGGATGGAAGAAACGTGGATGAAGCATATGTAAATGATATTATTGCAACTCTGGGGATTGAAAACCGGATTTATAATCTGCCAAATCAGTTATCCGGAGGACAGCAGCAGAGAGTAGCGATTGCAAGAGCACTGGTAAATCGTCCGGAAATTATATTTGCAGATGAGCCGACAGGAAATCTTGATTCTAAGACCAGTGATGAGGTAATCGCTTTGCTTAAGATGACAGCAAAAAAATATGGACAGACAATTGTAATGATTACCCATGATGAAGAAATTGCACAGGTCGCTGACCGTATTCTGGTAATTGAGGATGGACAGGTGGTGGATTTCAGATGAAGACAATAAGCAGGATTGCATATAGCAATGACAAAAGGAACAGGACAAGAAGTATACTGATCATGATGGCAATCTGTCTGGCCACGATGCTGCTTGTTATCATCAGTACTGTGGGAAATGGGGTAATTCATTTACAGAAAAGTCAGGCGGCAGGATCATATGGAAGCAATTATGGTCTGTTTGTTTCCGCAGGCGGATCGCAGTTAAAAGAAGTAAACCGACGTGCGGAAATAGATGCTACAGGCACTATGTGCACCGAAGGTATCATAAAAGGCAATGAAAAAGGCGGGTTTGTCTGCATGGATGAGACTGCAAGAAAAATGCTTCCTTATAATAAAGAATATGAGTTGAAGGAAGGAAAGTATCCGGAAAAAATGCAGGAAATTGCCGCAGGAAGAGCATTTTTTCGTGCAATGGGGTATGGTGATGTAAAGATCGGAGATACGGTTACACTGGATTACCGCGCAGGTATGCAGTCAGAATATAAGCCGGAAGAATTTGTTGTCAGCGGAATCCTATATGATCGGGATGAGTATACCATCGAGGCATCTTATGTTGCTTTCGGGTCACAGGAGTTTTATGATGAGCACGTCGCAGAGAATGACAGACAGTATAATATTTATTTTACTTTAAATGATTCTGCAAATGTATCTATGAATAATATTGATTCGGTTATAAAGCAGATTGCAGCAGCTTGTGGGATTGAAGAAAAAAACGTTATAGTCAATGATCTCTATTTGCAATGGGTCTTGCAGCCGAGTTATGAAACGATTGCGGTATGCGGGATTTTGATTCTTGCAATTGTACTTTTCTCTGTTGTGGTCATTTATAATATTTTTCAGGTCGGTATTGCCAACAAGATACAGGAGTATGGAAAAATTAAGGCTCTGGGAGCGACAAAAAAGCAGATGAAACAACTGATCTTCAGAGAGGGCATTTTTTTGGCAATTTTTTCCATACCGGTTGGATTGCTTCTGGGCTTTCTGATTGCAAAATGCGGTTTTAACTGGCTGGTAGAACAGGGAAACCTTGTATCAACCGAAACTGGCTCTATGGGAGTTCAAAATCAGCAGGTGCCACTGTTTTCCCTGCCTGTTATGCTTCTATGTATTTTCGTATCATTTCTTACCGTTGCTTTGGCACTGCGTAAACCAATGAAAATTGTTTCACGGATTTCACCTATCGAAGCAACACGGTATTTAGAAAATGCAGAAACACACAAAAAAGGAAAACGAAATGGCAGAAAAAATGTCACCGTGTTTTCTATGGCAATGGCAAATGTAATGGGTAACCCAAAAAGAACCATTGGTACCATCCTCACACTTGGGCTTTCCTGCGCATTGTTTGTGATTATTTCTAATTATGTGGGAAATATTGACACGGAGCATGAAGCACGTCTTTCCGTTAATCATGGACAATTTGAACTGCAGCTTGACTATTCTGCTGAGTATGATGAAAGATATCCGGAGAATAATCTGGATACGATTCTGACGGATGATCCATTGAATGATTCGCTGATTGAAGAAATCAAAAGCATTTCGGGAGTGACAGATGTCATGACGAGAGAGATTGTCTCTGTAAATCTGAACGGAACAAGATATCCGGCTGCTGTTGTGAGTAAAAAGGATTTTGATTTTATGCGCCAGGACGGGGATATTGGCTCTATGGACTATGATCAGGCGGTAAAGAATGGTGAAATTTTCTTTGGTTGGTCGATGTGGATGGAACAAGATGGATATGCTCCGGGTGAATCCATTGCATTTGACTTTGAGAATGGAAGTGGAACCTATACCTATCAGGGAAAGATTGCAGGATCCTTTGTAAGTGCGGACACTTACCTTGTCATTCCGGAAGGCGTATACCGTTCCATGAATCCGAGAGGAACAGCCTATGGCTATCTGTGGGTGGACTGTGACAAAAAAGATGTGGCATCTGTGGAGCAAAATCTGAATACATTGATTTCTAATACTTCGCATATAAAAATGGATACTTATCATGCGCAGTTACAATCTGCAGAATTCTCAGCTCGCACGATGAAACTTGGCTGTTATCTGTTTATGGCGGTTGTAGGATTCATCGGTTTTATGAATATGGCAAACACCATGATCATGAATATTACGACAAAAAAGCAGGAATATGGTGTATTGCAGGCTGTGGGTATGACAAATAAACAATTAAACTTATGCCTGCAGTTACAGGGACTGATTTTTACGGTTGGCACTATATGTGTAGCACTTATCGTTGGCCTGCCACTTGGCTATGCACTTTTTTCCTATGCAAAGCATAATGGGATATTTGGAATGAATGTCTATCATGTTCCAATTACACCAATTCTTGCTATGATTTTGCTGGTCGGTCTTTTGCAGATTGTGCTTTCCCTCGTTTTAAGCAGTAATCTGAAAAAGGAAACGTTGGTTGAAAGAATAAGGTATCAGGGATAACAAAGAGGAGGTGGTCTTTTTTTGATCGCATGCTATAATAGAGGACAACAAAGTGGTAACAGGAGGCGTAAAAGACATGCATTATCAAAAGATAAATTACCCGGACAATGATAAGGTCTGGCTGGAGTGCTATATACAGGATAGCGGTCTGAAATTAGGACAGGATCTGGTACGACCGGCTCTTGTGATCTGTCCCGGCGGCGGTTATGTGTATTTATCACCACGCGAGGCAGAACCGGTGGCTTTGGCATATGCAGCCAAGGGCATACAGGCATTTGTCCTGCATTATTCTCTGGGCTGGGAAGTCAAAGGTTTCCAGCCATTAAAGGAAATGGACTGGGCGATCGGTCTGATCCGTGAACATGCGAACGACTGGTATGTGGATGCGGACAAGATCCTTGCTTGTGGTTTTTCGGCAGGCGGACATCTGGCATTATCCAGCGGTCTGCTGGGAAAGAACCGACCGAATGGGCTGATCTTGGGCTATCCGGCGACAGACATGAGCGGACAGGGTTCGGAACTGATGCAGATGCTCTTTTTCGGAAAAGAGGGACCGGCGAAAGAAGAAAAGAACTGGCTGAACCCGGTGCAGGCAGTGACCAAGGACGCACCACCACTATTTATGTTTACGACCGCAGAGGATACGCTCACCAGGAGATCGACCCTGGATCTGGTGATGGCATATGAAGAAAAGGGCTGTCTCTTAGAGTATCATCTTTTCCAAAAGGGACCACACGGCTATAGTCTTGCCAACGAAGCATGTGCAGATGGCTCATCCCAGGTCATCGATCCGCATGTGGAAAAATGGCTGGATCTTTCGGTAGAATGGATTTTTTCTGTATTCGGGCAATTAGAATTTCGGGACATATCCACCAGTCACATTATGGATGCGATCAAAGAATTGGGCATCCCATTGCCGCAGGAAGCCACAGGCAAAGGGATAGAAAACGCATAAAGATAACAAGTTAAAAGGAGAGACATCATGGAAAATGCATTAGAATATTTTAAGAGCCTGGTCGATCAGGACCGTTGCGACGTGGTACTTTGCAATCTGGAGCATGAGATCATCTACATGAACCCGGCTGCCATCAAAGATTATGTAAAGTGGGGCGGGGCAGATCTGATCGGGCGCAGCCTGCTTGCCTGCCACAATGATAAGTCAAAAGAAATGATAAAGCGTGTGGTGGACTGGTTTGCGGCAGACAAAGATCACAATATCGTGCATACCTTTTTCAATGAAAAACAGCAGAAAGATATCTATATGATCGCCCTGCGTGCCGAGGACGGACATTTGATCGGCTACTATGAAAAGCACGAATTCCGCAACCGTGAGACCATGCCGTTTTACGATCTCTGGTAGGAGGATCTATTTCTAAAGTTTTCTTAATTTTCTTCCAAGCCGGCAAAAAATTGTTATACTGTAGGCAAATACAGACAGAAAATGGGGTTGGGAGAAGCGACAGATGAGCGAGATACAGACAAGGACAATGGAAGAACAAGGGAAGCCGGCGGCTTCCCATATTTTGGTGGTGGATGACAATCCGGAGATCCGGGAGGTCATCTATCTTCTTTTGGGGGGCGAGGGATATGAGGTGACCGAGGCGGCAAATGGCGAGCAGGCGATCGAGGCTTCGGCAAAATATGCTTTTGACCTGATCATCCTGGATATCATGATGCCGGGGATGAACGGCTATCAGACCTGTGTGGAGATCCGAAAGAACAGCAACGCGCCTATTCTTTTTCTGAGTGCCAAATCCCAGGAAGATGATAAGATGCTGGGATTTTCCAGCGGTGGGGACGACTATCTGGTAAAGCCCTTTTCCTATAACGAACTTGTCAGTCGGGCAAAGGCACTGATCCGCCGCTATCATGTATATCAGGGGAAGAATATGCCGGTCAGGGAAGCGGCATCAAAGGAGGGCACGGCAGAGCGCATCATTTCTTATCAGGATATCGTCCTCAATGAGACAAGACGGGAAGTCAGCCGGAATGGGCAGGTCATTGAACTGACCGATACGGAATATGCCCTTTTGCATCTGCTTCTTACCAACCGCAAGCAGATCTTTTCGGCGGAGCATCTGTATGAGAGTATCTGGCAGGAAGAATATTATTATGGAGCCAACAACACGGTCATGGTGCATATGCGAAATCTCCGCTGCAAGATCGAGAAGGACCCGAAAAATCCGACCATAATCAAGACGGTCTGGGGAAGGGGGTACCGCTGTGACTAAAGAGAAGAAAAATGCCATGCTCCACTGCTTAGAGGAACATCGTCCGGGCAAATGGAAGATCCGCACCAAACTCTTTGTGGTTATTCTTATTATGCTGGCGGTCAGCGTTCTTCTTTTCTGGGGACTTTGGAATCTGCAGGAGTCGGTCTGTCATGTCTTTGAAAACCTGCATCTGATCAGTTGGTTTGACGAGGATACCTATATTGAACAGATAAAGGAAGATGCCGTCAATTACAATGTGCCGGAATTGGAGAGCGACAAAACAGCGCAGAAGGCATTTCGTCCATTTTTGAAAAAACATACCAGTTATTATATCGGATGTTATATCTATGGCCATGATGACAGACTCTTTCGTGCGGGACACGCGGCGAAAGTCATAGAAAAGATCATGTACGGATCCATCATATCAGACAGCATGGACATTTTGGGAGAGTACACTAACATTGTGCCGGTGCAATTTGCCAACGGTACCTATGATGTCGTCTATTCCTCCTTTATGCGGACGAGGTTTGTCTATCCTTATGTGATCGCATCTGCCCTTTTTAGTATCTTCATATTTTTCCTGGGGGTACTTTCCTATATGGGGAGCGTCATCAAGCGCATGGACGGACTCAAGGATGCTGTCGTTAATATGTCCCAGGGCGATCTGACTCATGCCATTCCCCAATGCGGCGAGGATGAAGTCGGGATCGTGGCAAAAGAACTGGATATCCTGCGCAAGACCCTGGATGAAAATATCAAGCAGGAAGATGCCATCCGCCAGACCAATCAGGAACTGATCTCCGCAATTTCACACGACCTGCGCACCCCGCTTACAGTATTAAACGGCTATCTGGAAGTTTTGCGCATGGATAACGCGGATGAGGAAAAGAGGGCTTTATATCTGAACAAGTGCCTGCAAAAAACAGCCGATATCAAGGCACTGACGGATCACATGTTTGAGTATGCTTTTGCCTATGAGACTAATGAAGAAGCGGTCTTAAAACGCATGGAGATCGGGCAGGTAAAAGAAATCCTTCTGGGCAACTGCGAGTTTGTGGAACTGGCAGGCTTTACGATCGAGGGGCAGATGGAGGATATCGAGGGGATTATGTATGCGGATGAGATGATGTTAAAACGTATGTCGAGCAATCTCTTTTCCAATATCCTAAAATATGCTGACAAGGGAAAGCCTATCTATGTGCGCCTGCGGGTGGAACAGGGCATGCTCGGTATTCTTTTGATCAATACGATCAAGCAGGATGTCGGCACGGTGGAAAGCAATCATATTGGACTGCGCAGCAGTCAGAAGATGGTAGAACTTCACAAGGGACAGATGCATGTCTACCATGAAAAACAGCAGTTCCGCGTCCATATCCTCCTGCCGGTTATCAGCATTTCAACTCCGCAGTCCTAAGTGGCTCTCAGACAGTTGCGGGCATTTTATACTGCAGGCTGGCGGCAGCCATGATGTGTTGATGGAACGGGGAAGATTCTATGCAGAGATATACAGGATTATCGTGCGCAATTCGTGGCTACGCAGTGGATGCTTTTGATTACATATTAAAACCGATTTCCTAACCCTCTACACAATCACCCGCAAGACAAAGTCATTTCCATCCACTGCAAATTGGCAGTTTCCACCTGCTTTTTCTGCAATGTAGCGGATACTTTTGGTGCCAAAACCATGTCCAAGCTTTTTGCTTTGTGGCATGCCATCTTTGATTTCAGGCAAAGTGGCACAAGGATTTTTGATGGAAATGAGCAGCTTCTCATCGTGCATGCGCATATGGAGTGTAATAATGCGCTGCTCGATGGGAAGCTCAGATACAGCGTGCATCGCATTTTCCAAACCATTGGATAAAATTGCAGTCACATCCACATCGGATAGTGGTAGAGCATTTGGAATTTGTATGGTATGTTCGAGATGGATATCCTGCTTTTTTAAGAGGTCGTCCTGGGCAGATAAAACGGTATTGACCAGTTCATTGGTGCAGTATTTCTGGATTGCCATTTGATCGGAAGTAGACACGAGTTCATGGATATAGTTCAGTGCATCCTCCTTTTTGTCGTTTTCAATCATGGAAGAAATGGCAAGAAGAAAATGACGCATATCGTGTCGCATGATGGAGACAGACTGTTGCGCCTGATGCAAGGTGACGAGATCTTTTTGAGACTGGTCGCGCATAAGTTCCATCAACTGGTTTTGATGCAGGGTTTCCTGTTGCTCTTCGTATTGTTTGAAATATAAAAAGAGAAAGAGCAGATAGGTGGTGCAGAGAACAAAACCTAAAAACTCAACGACAACTTTGCTTCCAGAATATAGAAGTGATGTATAGACGTTCGTTGCATAGTCAAAAATATAATAGACAAAGGGAATGATACCCAAAATGGCAAGTGATTCTGTTGATTTTTCCAAGAGCCTTGCTGTTGCATCTGATACATGAAGCAGTAAAAATAAGAAAACCGTCACAGTCACAACGATGCGGATAGCATAATAGCACCATTGTTCGTGGGTCAGTGTAAGAAAAGCTATGCCAATCCAGTTACTAATCTGACAGCAGAGATAAGCCGTCAGAACGGAAATGGATGCTGCCAGAGGGCGATATTTATAGTATAAGACCAGTAAGAGAATCAAAGGCAGATGTACAATCAAAGGATAGAGTTCCCTCGTTATGGCTTCACCTAAAAATAGAAACACACCGAGATAAAGCAGCCCGGTTGCACAGGAAAATCCAAGCAGCCGCAAGATATTAGAGCGTTTCATCACAATGCCGAGAAAGGCAGCGGAGAGGTAAACGCCAAAAAGTAATGTAGTCGCATTGTGGGTAAGTTGCAGTATTCCTAAAATCATACAATAATCTCCATAAAAAATTATTCAGCAAACAGGGTTGAAAAATAAGCTTCTTTGAACGCTTTTCCGTATCCTCGGGCAATCGGAATGGTCTGCCCGGATCGTGTTGTGACTTCGTTATTGTTGAAATGATTGACATTGGGCAAATAAACCAGGTAGGAACGATGGCATTTGAAGAAACCGTCTGTGTTCAATAGCTGTTGTTCAAAGTGGTTCAGTGGCTCTGAAACTTCTAAAATCTGCCCGGAACAAAGATGAAAGAGAACGCGTTTGTTCTGGGCTTCTATATATTCAATATCGTGAAAATATTGTTTCTGATAGCCAAAGGCTGTTTTTAAAATCAGATGCTTTGGCTCTTCGTCAAATTGTACGGCAAGTTCATTTAATTCTTTGGATAATTTTTCCTGTGATACGGGCTTGAGGATATATCCCTGTGCCCTTACTTCATAAGATTCTAAGGCAAATTCCGGCGATGATGTCAAAAATATAATCTGAACAGCACGGTCGTGCTGACGCAGTTCGCGGGCAGTATCCATCCCGTTTAACAGAGGCATAATGATATCAAGAAAAATGATATCCATATGACAGTCCTTGTGTGCTTCGATGAGAGCATCACCATTGTCATAGGTAAAAATCTGAACCGCATGTCCGGTGTTAGCAGACCATGTTTCTATGTATGTTTTTGTCTTGTTTAAAAAGATGGGACTGTCGTCACAAACGGCAATCCGTAAGCTTGTCCGTGCCTGCATTTTTATAGTTCCCTCAAAAAATGATCTATCAGTGATAGTTCTATCTTAGTATATGTAAATTTCTTTTTCAATGACAGCGATTGCATTTCACACCCTAAAAACGACACTTCGCGCTGAGCGAAATTTTTAGCATAAAAATTCGGTATGATAGATACAAGATATGGTGGCTATTACAATGTTTGACACCAGTGAAACGGAGGAGAACGCTTATGAAGTTGAAAAAGTTATTCGGAAAAATACTTGGCGCAGGTCTATGCATGGGCATGTTGATTGGATGTATGCCTGGCGGGGCATTACAGGTAAAGGCGGCTACGGAGCCGAATTATCTGACCTTTACGGCAGAGGAGGCAGGCTCAACCTTATCCTTGTCATGGGCGAGCGCAAGTGATGTTCAGACCAGCACAGATCATGGCACAACATGGTCTGCCTATGCAAGGGGTACGACAATTACATTGGCAAATGTAGGCGATAGCGTTTCTTTTAAGGGCAGAGGTTTTGTGGCAAATAACAGAGCCAATGTCAATCATGTAAGGATGACCGGCAAGATTGCGGCATCCGGCAGTGTGACCAGCCTGATTGATGAAAATGGTGGAGACCCGAATGTAACGTTGCCTAGTGATTGTTTTGCACATATGTTCCAAGATTGCACCAGTCTGACACAGGCACCGGAATTACCGGCAACGACTTTATCAGGTATATGTTATGTTTTTATGTTTCAAAATTGTACGTCGCTGACACAGGTTCCGAAATTACCGGCAACCACATTGGCAACAGCTTGTTATCGCGGTATGTTTGATGGTTGTACCGGACTTTCTCTTACGACCACAAAGGATGCAGATCATACATTAGCATGGTCACTTGCGGATGCCACTGAGGAGTTGAATTGGAATGCAATCATGTTTGAGGGATGCCCAAATGTTGATCTGGGAAATGGCTCTAAGGAACCACAGATGAATACCGTTTATTATCAGACTTGCAACCATTCCTATGGTAGTGATGGAAAGTGCATCTACTGTGGCACAGAAAAGGCTGTGGACATCGTGACACCAACGCCGGAAGCAGCACCAGCCGCAGGCATTACAAATGCCCAGCCAAATGGTGGAACGCCGACTACACCAAATACCAATAATCAGGCAGCACAGAACACAACAGCAAATGTCAAAGCACCGGTAACCGGAGAAGCATCGTCGATGGCATCTGTGATACTTGTTTTGCTCATCGCAGGAGGACTTGCTGTAATCCTTGTGGGAGTCTGCAAGATGCGTAAACATTGTAAATAAGGACGAGGAGAACGCTTATGAAAAAGACATTTGGAAAAATACTAGGAGCTTTCTTATGCTTAGGAATGGTGCTTGGATTGATGCCAACGCAGGCATTACAGGTGTTTGCAGAGGGAGAGACAACGCCGAATTATCTAACTTTTACGGCAGAGGAGGCTGGATCGACCCTGTCATTCACATGGAACACAGAAGAAAGTGTGGAGATTAGTAAAGATAGTGGTACGAATTGGTCGACTTACGCGAAAGGAACAAAAATCACCTTAGCCAAGGTAGACGCCAGTGTGCAATTTAGAGGAGAACTTACCAAACTTAATATAAATACTTATATAAACCCAGCTTTTACCATGACGGGAAAAATCGCTGCGTCCGGCAGTATAACTAGTCTTAAAGACGGGAATGGTGGAAATCCTGATACAGTAGCGTCTGGCTTTGGAGGCATGTTTATGAATTGTGATGGTCTTACACAAGCCCCGGAATTACCATCAACACGGGTAGGAAGTAATGGATATGCGTGTATGTTTCAGAATTGTAAGAGCTTGGTAGCAGCGCCAGAATTACCAGCAACTACGCTGGGATATAATGCCTATACAAGTATGTTCTCAGGATGCACGAATATGAAAATAGGACCAGACAAGTTGCCGGCAACAACTCTGGATGACTGGTGTTACTCTAATATGTTTCAAGATTGTATATCCCTAACAAAAACTCCAGAACTGCCAGCAACGACATTGCGGCAGGAATGCTATTTTGGCATGTTTCAGGGATGTACATCGCTACAGCAAATTCCAAATCTGCCAGCTACAAAATTAGCGCTAGATTGTTATAGATGTATGTTTAAGAATTGCAAGAATTTATCCATGACGAGTACGAAGGATAGTAGTCACACGATAGCATGGACATTACCAAATGCTACATTGCCGAGTGCTACAATGTTGGGATCAGACTGGAACACAGATATGTTTAAAGGGTGTACAAATGTAAATATTGGAACTCCACAGTTGAACAAGACATATTACCAACTGTGCCGCCATTCTTATAATGAGAACGATAAATGTATCTATTGTGGAGAAGCTAAGCCAAAGACATATAGTGTGACACTCATTGCAGGAGAAGGATTAACGCATTATCCATATCATGGCGCAGAACAACAGACCAATTTGTTGGGTGCAATGGAGCCGGTATATTATACCGCAGACGAAGATTACTATATTCAAGATGATTATCCGATGATTACAAAAAATGGCATTACAGTGGCAAGATATGTATTGGAAGGGTGGGGACCGGTTATCGTTGTAAATGGAACGCCTACGGCTGATACTACAATTACATTGCCAGCAGCAATAGCACGCAATGTAACACCAAATCCAGAACCGAATCCGAAACCAGAACCGAATCCGGAACCGACGCCGAATCCGGAACCGACGCCGAATCCAGAGCCAACGCCAGCTCCTGAAAAGCCGGTAATGAAGGATGGAGATAACGGACAGCATGTTATAGGCAAGGCAGAGGCACTTACCTTCCGTTCTAGTGCGCCACTCAACGAATTTGTAGCTGTATTGGTCGATGGCGTAATAGTGGATCCGTCCAATTATGACGTGTCGGAAGGTAGTACGATTGTACGTCTGAAACAGTCTTTCCTAGATACGCTATCTAAGGGAAGCCATACGATTGCTATTCAATCAATCGGCGGAACAGCAACGGCAAACTTTTCAGTTACAGCATCTTCTAATAGTGGAAATACTGGCTCTGCCACAACACCAACACCTTCTGCTCCGACAGCAGGCATTACAAATGTCCAGCCAAACGGTGGAACGCAGGTGGCATCAAATACCAATAATCAGGCAGCACCGAAAACAACAGTAAATGCCAAAGCACCGGTAACCGGAGAAACTTCACCGGTATCATGCATGGTACTTGCCCTCATTATTGTTGGTGGATTTGCACTTTTGATTGCAGAATTGCGCAAGGCACACAGAGCATAAATGTAATATTATATAAGACCACTACCTTGTAAGACATTGCGAGGTAGTGGTCTTTTTCGCATTTCGCACCCCAAAATCTACACTTCGCGCCGAACGAAATTTTAAGCCCCCAAATTCGTTATGATAGATGTAAGAAAAAGGTGGATGGAAAGAAACAGACACCAAAGGGAACGGAAAAAAGGAGAACGCTTATGAAAAAGACATTTGGAAAAATACTTGGGGCTTTCTTATGCTTAGGAATGGTGCTTGGACTTATGCCAAGTCAGGCATTGCAGGTAAAGGCAGCCGGTGAACACAAACACTGTGTATGTGGAGCAACGCATAAAGATGTTGGCGACCATACGTCGGAAACAGAAATCACATTTGAGGCATGGACAAAAACGAATAGCCTGCCGGATACAGCGGGGAATTATTATCTGGAAAATGATGTAGTACTTAATGTGCCAACGGATACAAGTGATATGTATCGTGGTTGGCAAGTGCCTGATGGTGTAGTACTTTGTTTAAATGGTCATAGTATTACAGCGACAGGTAGGAATCTGAGTAATGATATTTTTGTACAGAGTAATACTACATTTACAATGACGGACTGTAAGAATACAGGCAGGGTTACGCATGCTAAGAATGCGGATGGAATAACATATACAGGTAGTGCTATAAATGTCAGCGGGGGAACCTTCAAGATGTATGGCGGTTCAATTACTGGAAACGATGCTACAAGTAATAATCCATCTGATGGTAGAAATTGTGGTGGCGGCGTGTACTTATCTGGAACTTTTAAGATGTATGGGGGCTCGATTACCAATAATCATTCGGCTAGTGATGGTGGTGGCGTGTATATACCGACACAGTGGGGCTGTTATTTTTATATGTATGGTGGAAATATCACAGGTAATACTACGGAAAAAGAAGGCGGTGGAGTGTACGCCGTTAGTGACATAACAGTGTCAGGCAATGTCAAAATCACTGGTAATAAAAAGGCAGATGGTAGTGTAAGTAATGTTGGTCTATATACAACCAGTAGTGGTGAGACCAAGACTATTAAAATTGCTGGTGATATGAATGGCACGCTTGGTGTGTACACGGATAGAGTGGTGCCAACCGCTGAAAATCCGGTTATTGTTGTTCAAGGAGCAACTGCAAATAAGGACTATAGTAACATTATTACCAGTGATAGCGCTAACTATAAGATCATGCACGATAGTAGTGATCCTACGAAACTGGTGTTAACAGGGAAGGACGCAACAGAACCGACACCTACGGAACATACACATTGTGTCTGCGGTACGAATAACTTAAGTACGAAGGGTCACAGATGTAATAAGAATCAGGTATGGACGGGTATTGATGATTTGTCGGAAATTACATCAGGTGGATATTATTACTTAAAGCAGGATGTGACAATCACATCTACTGATACATACAGTAGTGTATATACAAGTGGAAATCAGTATTGTGGATTGAAAATATCTGACGATGTTGCACTTTGTTTGAATGGTCATAGTATTATCATGCAAAATCCAGAAGGTGAAACAAACGATGTGGATGCTGTCATGGTTGAGGGACATTTCGTGCTGACGGATTGTCAAGGTACGGGAACGATTAAGCATGCAAAGAATTTATCAGGAGAAACATACCAAGGAAAAGGTGTAAAAGTACAGGGTGGTACATTTGATATGTATGCCGGTACTATTACAGGCAATACATCAGAATATGATACGGGCGGAAGCGGTGTCAGTGTAGAAGGAGTGAAAGAAGCGGGCAAATCCAGCATATTTCATATGTATGGTGGAACAATCAGCGGAAATATAGCCAAGAATGGCGGTGGTGTTGAAGTTACCCGTAGTGTTTATAATGGACCGTCAGAATTTCATATGTATGGAGGAACAATTACAGGTAATACCGCAGATAGTACATGGTCTAGTTATGGTAATGGCGGCGGAGTATATGTCAGCTGGACAGCAAAGTTTTTCATGAATGGTGGTAAAATATGTGGAAATACGGCAACTTATCAAGGCGGAGGGGTATATGGATCCGCATTAGCAAGAACTAGTGCATATGATACTGGTGGAGCAGCAGAACTAAATGTTTCCGGTAGTGCCACAGTTATAGACAATACGGCTGGCGGAAAGAATAACAATGTATACATGACAAGTTCTACACGAGAAAGTGGTTATGAAACGTTATATGTGAAACTAGATATATCAGATCCATTCAGTGGCATCATAGGAGTATCGACAAAAGACAAACCTGTGGCTGGAAAACCTGTTGTTGCTGCAGCAAGTGCAACACCTGGTGTAGATTACAGCAAACATATTGTCAGTGATGATACGCAATACAAGATACGCCATGTAGGGTATATGCTTATGCTGACAACAGCCGATGAACCAAATCATCAGCATACATGGGATGAAGGAAAAATAACAAAACAGCCGACAACAAGTGAGGAAGGTGTGAAGACATTTACTTGTACGGGATGTGGAGCAACCAAAACTGAGCCAATCGACAAATTAGTTTCAAACACCTATAAAATAATCGATGGAGCCAATGGGAAACATACCATTGGTAAGGATGGTACATTGACCTTCCGTTCTAATGCTCCATTCAGTGAATTTGTAGCTGTATTGGTCGATGGTGTGAAAGTGGATCGATCCAATTATGATGTGTCGGAAGGTAGTACGATTGTACGGCTGAAACAGTCTTTCCTTGACACGTTATCCAAGGGAAGTCACACGATTGCTATTCAGTCAATTGGTGGAACAGCAGTAACAAACTTCTCAGTCACAGCATCTTCTAATAGTGGAAATACTGGCTCTGCCGCAACACCAACCCCTTCCACCCCAACCGCAGGCATTACAAATGTCCAGCCAAATGGTGGAGCGCAGGCAGCACAGAAAACAACAGTAAATGCCAAGGCACCGGTAACCGGAGAAACTTCACCGGTATCATGTGTGGTACTTGCCCTTATTATTGTTGGTGGATTTGCACTTTTGATTGCAGAACTTCGCAGAAGTCGACAGATGCAAAAGAAGCACTAAAATTGTTGATAAAAAGTAAATAAGATATTAAAATCTGGGACGTTCCTTTTGCCACAAGGAGCGTCCCTTTTGTCATAAGGAGTGTCCCTTTGGCTTATAAAAAAGTAATTTTGTAATAAATACAGACATATGTGGCATAAACGACGCATAGTAATTATGTATGAAATTAATGGACATAATTTGTGCAATATGACATTTTTACACAATCGTGGCATTATGTGTCGAAAAAGCGCATAGATTATGATAAACTTTAAATAATCTTTTTATAAACTTCTTATAAAGGGCTATGCATAAGTAAAGTAAGGGAGACAGCAAATGAATACAGACAAGATTGATGCCAAGATCCTTGCCGTTGCCGGTAAGGGTGGCGTTGGTAAGACCTCGCTTGCAGCAGTTATGGTCAAACTCTTGGTGGCAGCCTATCCGGATAAGCGGATCCTTGCCATTGATGCAGACCCGGCTGTTGGCTTGTCTACCGCCTTGGGTGTGGACGTGAAACTCACGGTAGACGATATCCGCAAAGAGGTGGTTGCAAACGCAGAGGACGGCAACGCTAAGGCGGCAATTGAATTATTAGGAGAAGCCAGATACCGTATTTTCGACGCGCTCGTCGAGATGGATGGCTTTTCTTTTATTGCTATCGGAAGACCGGAGGCAGCAGGCTGCTATTGCAAGATCAATAGTTACCTGAAAGAAGTTATTGGTCTTTTGGCAGAGAATTATGATTATATCGTGATCGACGGCGAGGCGGGGATCGAGCAGATCAACCGTCGTGTCATGGAAAAGGTGACACACCTCATGCTGATCACAGACTCTTCCAAGAAGGGGACACAGGTCGTAAAGACCATCAAGCAGGTAGCAGACGAACTCGTTATGTACGACAAGGTCGGCGTGATCGCAAACCGCCTTCCGAATTTAGACGTCAAACAGTACATGGACGTGGGCGATATCCCGGTACTTTCCTACATATTATCGGATGCCTCTTTGGCAGAGTTCGATCTCAAGGGAGAGAGCGTATTTTATTTGGATGATGATGCGGCAATCGTCAGGGGAGCCAAGGAAGCTCTGATCGGTATAGGAATCTTAGAAGCGTAAAGGAGGGCAAGCGTGAAAGACTTAAAGCACTTATATTATTTTGAAAAGTTATTGGAAGATGCCAATAACGAACTTGTGCGTCAGGCACAGGACGAGGGTCTTAAGTGTATCGCAACGACTTGCGAGAATGTACCGGAACCACTCTTAAATCTTCCGGGCACATTTTCGGTAAGACTTCGTGCACCGCGTACAGGCTCTATGGAGATGGCTACTTACTACATGACAAGTTTCTTGTGCGAGTACAGTAGAGCACTTTTGGAGAGAGCCATTGAGGGCGGCTACAACTTCGTAGATGGTATCGTGACACCGGACGGCTGTACCATGATGAATCGTTGCGTAGAGAACATGGAACTGCTTAAGACCATGGGTCAGGGCAAGGACGGATTTTTCTGGGAATACATGGAGATTCCACAGAAAAACGATGACAATGCGCTGGAAATGTATACCTTACAGTGCCGCAACCATATCTTAAAGCCTCTGGCAGAAAAATATGGTATCGACACATCCGATGAGGCGATCCGTGCAGCAGTAGATCAGCATAATGAAGTATGCCGTCTGATCCGTCAGATCGGAGACTTCCGTAAGGAAGCCAATCCGCGCGTGACAGGCTATGAGTTCCACATCCTTACCATGGCAAGTTACGTGGCACCAAAGCATCTGATCCTAGACAAACTCCGCGAGACCTTGGAGGAGATCAAGACCAGGGAGCCGGATGCGGCTGACAAGTACCGTGCTCGTGTTGTTTTTGTCGGCTCTGAGGTGGATGATGTTGATGTCATCAAACTGGTAGAAGAATCCGGCGCTTATGTATGTGCAGACCGTTTCTGCTACGGATCTTTGCCGGGACGTGATGAGATCATCCTAAATGACGAGGAAGACGTGGTAAAACAGATCTGCCGTCAGGTGCAGGGCAGAGCACAGTGCCCGCGTTATTGGGATATGGCAAAGATGACTGGCAGACGTGATTACGTTGCAGATCTTGCCAAGGAATACGGCGCAGACGGTATTATCTACGAACAGATGAAGTTCTGTGATCCATGGGCTTATGAGCGTATGATCGGTACGATCGTGCTCCGTGATGAGCACGGCTATCCGGTACTTGCTGTGGATCGTCCGTATTCCATTGGCTCTTCCGGTCAGATGCGCACACGTGTGCAGGCATTCGTAGAGAGCATTGAGATCAAGAAGATTCAAGGAGGTAAGAAATAATGGCAAAAGAAGTAGGCGCAGAAGCGCTGGGTAGATTTTTTACCGATGGAAAAGTACGAAGCAGACGTGAGTGGCGTGGATTCAAAGATACCTTTTATGATTACACACGTTGGCTTTATATTATGAAGCAGTTGGCAGGCTTTATCATCAAACCTAGAAATATCAAAGCCATGTTCCGTTACCGCTGGATGGCAAACTATCTGGCAGTACCGATGATGGTAGATAAGCATACACAGGGACTGCGTGGACCATACCTTCGTATGTGCCATTTAGAGCAGGATCTGGTCGTTTATGACGTAGCAAAACTTCTCGACAATCTTTTCCGTGGCGACCGCCGCATCGGCAATGATGAGGAGTTTTCCAAGAAGGTCGTTTTGGTAGATGAGAACGAAATGACAGCCGTTATGATGGGATTTCCTACCTTGAAGGGACTTTCCCGTGAGACGCCGTCCACCTATGTATCCGTTCTTCTGAACCAAACAGCAGCCCTTCATTATATTGATGTGGCACAGGAATACGGACTTGCCGGTGATGTTTGTCCGATGCCGGAGGCAGAACTTGGCGTTTCCATTGATGATGATGCACCGATCCTTGGTGCCTGCGCCGTACAGTGTAATACGACCTGTGACGGTTCCCTTATGAGTAACGGTGGTATTGCTAAGCGTCTGGAATTAGAAGACGGTATCCCGATCTTCCAGTTGGCAGCCCCGATGCGCCACAGAGAGGACGACGTACAGGATTACGCAGCACAGGAGATCAAGAATTGTATCGCCTTTATCGAAGAAAAGACAGGCGAGAAATGGGATTGGTCTTACTACTTTGAGTGTGCAAAGCGTGTCAATGAGTCTACCAGACACCGTATGGAGTGGCTGGACATGAACAAGACCGATTATCCACAGGTCTTTGGTTCCAACCTTGCGCTTTATACAGAGACCAACTACATGGCTATCTGTGGTAAGGTACCGGAGTTCGTCAATGTAGACCGCAAACTGACCGCACTTGCCAATCAGGCATACAAAGACAAGATGATGATGGCAAGAGAGTATCGTCACCGTGCTATCGTATGGGGCGTACAGTCACACTTTTATATGGACTTTTTGCTCTGGATCTTAAACTGCTGGGGCATCGTTCCGCTGACCGATATGCTTTCCATGGTCAATACCGAAATGATCGCAGAGGAAGATACACCGGAGAACCGCGAAAAGGCATATTATGATATGGCTTGGCTGACAGAGAATATGATCATGAGAAACCGTACCCACGGTGGTTACAAGGTTCTCTTAGACGAACTCTGGGAGTTCTGTGAAGAGTTCAATGCCGATGTGGTCATCCTTTGGGAGCACATGGCATGTAAGGCACTGGATGGTATGCATGGACAGTTCGAGGAAAAGGCAAGAGAAAAAGGTATTCATCTGATCTGGGTAACCCACGATCTGTTCGATCCTCGTATCGTATCCCGTCAGGGTGTTCGTGATCAGGTCAATCGTTATATGAGAACTGTATTTAAGGAAGAACCACTGGATCCGTCGCTGGAAGTATTGCACGACGAGCATTCATGGTAAAAAGGAGGAACAAGATGAAATATTATGGCGGATGTGATTCCGGATCAACTTATACAAAATGTGTCATCATCGATGAGACAGGAAAGATGGTAGCAGATGTAACACTACGCAGCCGTATCAATGCGGTACTTTCCTGTGAAGAATCCATTGAAAAGGCAGTTGCCCAGGTGCCGGACTTAAAGTCAGCAGATGATCTGGCTTATCTGGTAGGTACCGGATACGGACGTAACAAGGTACCTTCCGCAGACGAGAATATCTCAGAAATCTCCTGTCATGCCATGGGCGTGCATGTAGCAGACCCAAATGTCAAGGCAATCATCGATATCGGCGGACAGGATGTCAAGGGTATTGCCATTGATGCTGACGGAACCGTTTTAAACTTTGCCATGAATGACAAGTGTGCAGCCGGAACCGGACGTTTCTTTGAGGCAATGGCAAAGGCATTTGAAATGGATCTGTCTGAGTTTTCCAAGTTATCTTTGAAGGCAAAGAATGTGATCCCGATCACGGCACAGTGTACCGTATTTGCAGAGTCAGAGGTTATCTCTTTGGTAGGAGAGGGCAAGCCGATGGATGAGATCGCAGCAGGTATCGAGTTATCCGTTGCAAAGCGCTGCTTCGTTATGTCAAAGAAGGCAGGTGCTGTAGATTCCATCACTTTGACCGGTGGATGTGCCAAGAACGACGGCTTGAAGGAAGCCATCGAAAAGGTATTGAATTTGAAAGTCATCGATCTTCCGATCGACCCACAGTTGATGGGAGCACTTGGGGCGGCAGAGTTTGCACGTCAAAAGGGAATGGCTAAGGAAGGAGCGGTTTAATATGGCAACATTTCTTCATGTACTTTTGATCATTGCGATCGTTTTGGTTTGCCTCTTTGTTTTGAGTTTTATCGTATATTTCTTTAACTTGGATATGAAACTTACGGCAGCGATCGAACCGTTGATGTTAAAGCATTACGATAAGATAGAAAGAGACACACATCTATGAGACTTTATGATGAGATTATCAATGACATTCTGACTGACCTTTCAGGTCAGGATGTCGTGAAACTTCCGGTCGGTGACGCTGCAGATCCGATCAGCCGGGACTGGCAGGATGCCGGGAAAGCAATGATGATCTTACAGGCAGATATGGCATATGAACTGGGCGGGCATAATCTTCCTGCCGTGGGCAATACCTTAGTGACGACGGAGACAGAGCTGGTAGGAGAGGATGAGATCATCCTCATAGGAAAAGATCTGCCACAGATCACAGAGGACACCCCATATGCAAGGATCGCCCTGGTACGTGTTGCCGAGGATAGTATTGGAACGGGAGACAAGTTATACAATACCATCCAGAACATCGGCTACTTCCGTTACCACATCTACCCTAAGGGATTTATGCTTCGCGTTTCATCTTCCAATGACAGGGAGAGCGTGCGCGTGGCGGCAGATGCACTGGAAGATGGGCTGAATTTTACAGCGATCGGTAATGCCATGCAAAAGGCACTCCACCGGCACAAGGAAGTCGAGGCAGTAAAGATCATCTTTATCACAGATCCGGGTGCTGATTACGTCGGTCTGCAGGAAGGGCTCAAAAAGACCAAGCAGATCACGGCGACCATCGATCATATGCTAAAAGATGTCAATATGGATTGTGGTTCCTGTGGCTTACAGGAGATCTGCGACGAGGTCGAGGGTCTGCGGGAAATGCATTTTGGCATGAGCGAAGAACATACATAAGTAATTACAAGAGAATGTTTAGCACCGCATCGGTGCAGACAATAGAAACAAGCAATAAGAAATGAGAAAAGGAGAGTATAGACATGGACATGAATAAGTACAATGAGTGGCCTGCGAATCACAAAGGCGACAAGAATCCAAGTCCAAAGATCATCGCTTTAGGAAAGCGAATCACAGATGTTGCCGGTCATATGATCGGTGGCGTTACCGCAGAGGATCCGGAATACTGGGGACTCGCAGAGATCATTACAGAGGAAATGGCAGAGGTAGGTCTTACCATGAAAAGACGTGTGCATTACACGTTTGATCAACTCTGTGAAATGAACAAAGACAAGGTAGCAGAAAAAGGGAAAGAAGGATTCCAGAAGTTATTGGATGAAATGTCTTATATCGGACTTTTGGAGTATGATTACGGCTATCATTATGACCACAATGGCCGTACAGCACCACAGTCAGAAAGACGCTACACACTTCCGATGTTTGTACCTGGTTCTGCTGAACTTTTCAACATGGAAGAAATCCCGGGGGATGTCAAGGGCAATCCTAGATTGGAACAGCACCCGGATGTTGCTTCTTTCTTTGAGCGTATGACTTATATCCCATTGGATGGTATTACACAGATGGTACCTCCTGGTGGTGCAGGTGTCGGCATGCACGTTATCCCGGTAGAGAAAGCGATCTCTATGGAAAATGAGGCCATCGACATCGAGAAATTATCTTACTGGCTGTCTAAATACGAAGGCAAGATCGGTGTAGGACGTTGCTCCTGCCGTGCTTCCCGTAAGGCGATCGGTGAAGGTGTTGCAGATGATGATTACGGCTGGTGTATCGGTGTCGGCGATTTCGCAGATTACTGCCGTGAGACCGGTAAGGGTCATGACATCACAAAAGAAGAAGCACTTGAGATCTTACAACGTGCTGAGGACAATGGTTTCGTACATCAGATCACCAATATCGATGGCGAGAACAAGATCTTTGGTATCTGTAACTGTAACGTAAATATCTGTAATGCACTCCGTACATCACAGTTATTCAATACACCAAATATGTCACGTTCCGCTTATGTGGCACACGTAGACAAGGACAAGTGTGTGGCTTGTGGACGCTGCGTAGAGTATTGCCCGGCAGGTGCAACCAGACTGGGACAGAAACTCTGCAAGGCAGACGGAACCGAAGTGACCTATCCAAAGCAGTTGCTTCCGGATAAGGTAAAATGGGGCAAGGAATACTATGACCCGGATTACAGAGACAACAACCGTATCAATTCCCACAAGACCGGTACTGCTCCATGTAAGACAGCATGTCCTGCACATATCGCGGTACAGGGATACTTAAAGAAGGCAGCACAGGGTGAGTACACAGAGGCTCTGGCACTGATCAAAAAGCAGAATCCATTCCCGGCTGTCTGCGGACGTATCTGTAACAGACGTTGTGAGGATGCTTGTACCAGAGGAACCATTGACGAACCGATCGCTATCGATGCAGTAAAGCGTTTCATCGCAGAGCGCGATCTGCATGCAGATACCAGATACGTTCCTCCGATCGTTGTTCCAGCCAGCATCCACAAGAACGGATGGGAAGAAAAGATCGCTATCATCGGTGGTGGACCAGCCGGACTTTCCTGCGCATTCTACTTGGCAGAGAGAGGCTACAAGCCAACCGTATTTGAGAAGAACGAGAATGCCGGCGGTATGCTTCGCTATGGTATTCCATCTTACAAGTTGGAAAAAGACGTCATCGAGGCTGAGATCGACATCATGCGCGAGATGGGCGTTGAGATCAAGACCGGCGTAGAAGTTGGTAAGGATATCTCCTTAGACGAACTTCGTGCACAGGGATACAAGGCATTCTATATTGCTATCGGATGCTCTGCAGGCCGTCGTCCTGGTGTACCGGGGGATGATGCAGAAGGCACCTTTACAGCCATTGATTACCTGAAGAATGCAAACTGCGGTGGTGCAGACTACAATGGCAGGGTTGTTGTTGTCGGCGGTGGTAATGTTGCTATCGATGCAGCTCGTGTCAGCGCAAGAAACGGTGCTTCAGAAGTTACACAGCTTTGCTTGGAGTCAGAGAAGGAAATGCCTGCATCTGATGAAGAAGTAAGAGAAGCAGGTGAAGATGGTGTTACCATCAAGTGTGGATGGGGACCAAAGGAAGTTCTCGTTACAGACGGAAAGGTATCCGGCATCATCTTCAAGAAGTGCGTATCTGTATTTGAAGAAGTAGACGGACGCAAGAAATTTGCTCCAAAATATGACGAAAGCGAGACCATCACGATCGACTGTGACCGCGTGATCTTTGCCGTAGGACAGCAGTCTGTATGGGGCGATCTCTTAAAGAGCGAAGATGTAGAATTCAGAGGACCGGCTCTGGTAGCAGACGGACTTACCTATCAGGTGCAGGGCGCACCGGATCTCTTTATCGGTGGTGATGTCATGACAGGACCGAAGTTCGCAATCGATGCGATCGCAGCAGGTCACTGGGCATCTGAATCCTTACATAGATATGTGCAGAATGGTCATATGACCATCGGACGTAACAAGTGGGAATTCATCGAACTCAACAAGGATGATATCTTAGTAGAGAGTTACGACAATTCTTCCCGTCAGTCAGAAGGATTTGACGAGACACTTGGCAACAAGTCCTTCAAGGATGCGCATATCGCACTTACCGAGGAACAGGTCAAGATCGAGACTTCCCGTTGCTTAGGCTGTGGTGCTACGATCGTAGATGCCAACAAGTGTATCGGTTGTGGTGTATGTACGACGAAGTGTGCATTTGATGCTATCACACTCCACAGAGATCACCCAGAGTGCTCAACCATGGTGACAGCAGAAGACAAGTTCAAGGCTATCATTCCTTATGAGTTGAAGCGTGCCGTTAAGATTGTCTTTGCACCAAAGACAGCAGAGGAAAAGGCTGCAATCAAGGCGCATAAAGAGGCAATGCAGAACAAATAATTTTTACCAGAAATAAAAATATGGTGATAATCAGCCGTCTACCTGCGTAAAAGGATGCAAGTAGGCGGCTGATATGTTATACTGGTACAGCGTCTGCAAGATGCGGATGCCTTACGAGGCAGGCGGGGATGAGAAACTGCGCTTGTCCGGGGAATATGGAGATTAAAGAGGAAAAGAACATGCATGAATTAGGAATCGTATTTCATATTGCAAAGAAAGTAGAATCTCTGGCAGTGGAAAACCATGTCAATCATGTTGCCAAGGTTGTCTTAGAGATCGGAGAAGTATCTACCGTCATTCCGTCCTATCTGGAGGACTGCTGGAAGTGGAAGTGTACCAAGAGTGAGATCTTAAAGGATTGCCAGTTGGAAGTGGAGATGATCCCGGCAGTTACTTTCTGTGAGGACTGCGAAAAGACTTACGGTACGGTAGAACACGGAAAGATCTGTCCGTACTGCGGAAGTGAGCATACCTATCTGGTGCAGGGAAATGAACATGCGATCAGGGAGATCGTAGTTTATGATGAGGACTGCGAGGAGAATGCGGATGCAGAGGCCGAAAGCGAGGCATTAGAGGAAATCGCACACGAGGATAACGGTGCCATGCCGATCGCAGATGAAACAGTAGCAGAGTAAAAGGAAGCATAGAAATAACTTCACCTGCTATCCTAAATATGTTATGATAGTCATATCTAAAGAGTTTTGACATCAGAATCATTTGAAAAAGATTATTTGCTACTCTCAGAGTCAGTCATAGATTTTAGGAGGTTGGAATTGTATGCGAACATTTATTAATGAATCAGCTGAGAATTATTTGGAAACCATTTTGATTCTTAGTAAGAGATTACCGGTTGTCCGAGCAGTTGATATTGCAAATGAACTGGATTTCAAAAAGTCAAGTGTCAGTATTGCAATGAAAAATCTGCGTGAAAAGGAGCAGATTACGGTAACAGATGCAGGATATATTTATCTTACAGATGCAGGACGTGAGATTGCAGAGATGATTTACGAACGCCATGAAATGATCTCACAGGGACTCATGGCACTGGGGGTTCCGAAAGAAATTGCTTTGGAAGATGCCTGTCGTATTGAGCATGTCATTAGCAAGGAGAGTTTTGATGCTGTAAAGAAACTGATTCAGAGTAAACTTCAACTTTAGATTGTGGTCTTGCATCGCTTACGGCGCTAAACTGGGTAAGTTGACGTTGGTTTAGCAGAGAAGTAGAGGCAGAAGATGAGACAGGGGATAAGAACAATCGAAGAAAAAGACGAAAGTCGTCCAGTGCCAACTTCATAATCGTGGCATTGGATGGCTTTTTTTGCGTATTTTCTATTTGCCAGTGATTGTGGGCCAATCGGGCAGGTGGTATAATTGACTATAAAGCAGATTGCTGGAAATCATCTATCGGGAGGTTAGGTATGGAGAAGTTTAAGAAAAAACTTGTGGAAATGTGCAAGGTCAATGTGAAAGCGGCCGTGGTATTTATTATTCTGGCACTTTTTTTGGCTTTGCTGGGCATTGGAGACAGCGAAGGGGATGTATATCTTCTGGCGGCTGGTATTTTTGCCTTTGTTGCAATACTGATGTTTGGCACAGCTGGAACCAAGAAGAAGCGCATCAAAGCCCAGTTGAGGGAAATGGAGGAGGAGGGAAGCCTGCAAATTCTTTACAATGATTTTTCCTATACGGGAGCAAAATTTTCCAAAAAATATCAGGTGGCATATGGACGTCGGTATCTTTTGGATTTTGCAGCGGCTAAGGAGGGCTTTCGCATCATGGACTTACAGGAGATTCACAATGTCTTCCGCTGTAATATGGTCGATGGCGAGCCCCAGGAGACGATTTACATAGCATTAGAAACCGCCGACGGCAGCCGAACGCTGGTGGGAAGTGCCGCTAAGATGACCGAGGAATTCAGCGGTATGATTGCCAATCTGAAACAGATCACACGCTTGAACGGAGGTGCGCAATGGCAGTAGTACATGGACAGAAAATGGTATTCAAACGCGAGGGACATGTAGGAAGAGGTATTTGCAAAAACTGTGGACACGATGCATATATGACCTTGTGCCGCCACTTAAACCAGGGCACTTTATTTTGGATACCGGTTGTAAATATTGAAAAGGAACGCGGCATTATGTGTGAAAGTTGTGGCTATATCTATCCGATGGACAGGCAGGAGTATAAAGAAGCCAGAGATAAGGTAAAGAAAGGTATTGACAAATAAAATCCTATCCTTTAAACTACAAATCATAGAAAACCTACTATTTGACTAGGAATATAGGAATTGTGAATTTTGTGATGAAATGAAACATGTTGATACTTAGTTGCCTGCATCAGCGGATGTGAGCAGACAGGATTTGCAGGAGGAAAAGCAAATGGCAGACATTAAGAACAGTGCAGTAGAATTGATCGGTAACACACCTATTTTGAAATTAAATCGTTACACCGAGGCAGTCGGTGTCAAGGACGCAACCATCCTAGCGAAGTTGGAGTACTTAAACCCGGCGGGTTCTGTGAAGGATCGTGTGGCACTTGCGATGATTCAGGATGCGGAAAAGAAAGGTCTCTTGAAGGAGGGCGCGACCATTATTGAGCCTACTTCCGGGAATACAGGAATTGGACTTGCTGCAGTTGCGACAGCAAGGGGATATCGCACCATTATTACCCTTCCGGATACGATGAGTGTAGAGCGTCGTAATCTTTTGAAAGCGTATGGGGCAGAACTTGTTTTGACCGAAGGTGCAAAAGGTATGAAAGGTGCCATTGAAAAAGCGGAAGCGTTAAAGAACGAGATTGCAGATTCGATTGTGTTAGGACAATTTGTGAACCCGGCAAATCCGGCTGCGCACAAAGCTACAACAGGTCCGGAAATATGGAAACAGACAGATGGGGCTGTGGATATCTTCATTGCCGGTGTCGGTACAGGTGGAACTATCTCCGGTGTTGGTGCTTACTTAAAGGAGCAGAATCCGAATGTAAAGGTGATCGCAGTAGAGCCTGCAACAAGTGCAGTTCTTTCCACAGGTAAGGCTGGTGCGCATAAAATTCAGGGAATTGGTGCAGGCTTTATACCGGATACTTTGGATACAAGCATTTATGATGAGATCATTCCGATTGAGAATGAGGATGCATTTATTGAGGGTAAAAAGTTTGCAGTAACGGAGGGCGTTCTGGTTGGAATCTCTTCCGGCGCAGCACTAAAGGCAGCTACGATTGTGGCGAAGAGAGAAGAAAACAAAGGGAAGAATATCGTGGTACTTCTTCCGGATTCCGGTGATAGATATTTGTCTACACCGTTATTCGCAGACTAATCGCATCGGTTTGTATGTTGTTGTCCTGTCGCACTTGCGGCAGGACATTAGATTTATTGATAGAAAAAGAGGTTCATATGAGAGTTTCAACAAAAGGCAGATACGCCATTCGTTTTATGTTAGATCTGGCACTCCACAATACTGGTGAGCCGGTACGCATCAAGGATGTATCTGGAAGACAGGGGATTTCAGACAAGTATCTGGAACAGGTGGTATCTATTTTAAATAAGGCAGGCTTTGTCAGATCGATCCGTGGACCCCAGGGCGGTTACGTCCTGACACGTGATCCAAAAGATTACACAATGGGTCAGATCCTGCGCCTGACAGAAGGAGATATGGTGCCGGTCGCATGCTTGGCAGATGACATCAATCAGTGTGATCGTGCGGACAACTGCGTGACACTGCATTTTTGGAAGAAACTGGATGCCGCCATCAGCAGCGTGATCGACAACACGACGCTGGCTGACCTTGTCGAGGAAGAACAGGGAATGATGGCGAATAATTATGTCATTTAAAGTTTTTTTGAAAAAGTCCTAAAAACCTATTGACATACTAGGAATTATAGGATATGATTCTAACATCACAATTCCTAGTAAGTTAGTATGAATATAGGGAGAGAAAAAGATCATGAATTATTTTGATGAATTGGTTCATTTTCGAATGTGTTCCTGGCAATGTTGCCGCAAGGCAGAGATGAGATAAGAAAGAGCGAGTAAAAACCAAGAACAGATTTAAAGGAGAAAATGAAAATGAGTGAAGAAAGAAAATACAGATTTGAGACATTACAGTTACACGTAGGACAGGAAGAAGCAGACCCGGCAACCGATGCAAGAGCCGTTCCGATCTACCAGACAACATCTTATGTATTCCGCAATTCACAGCATGCCGCTGATCGTTTCGGATTGGCAGATGCAGGTAATATTTATGGAAGACTTACCAATTCAACCCAGGGTGTATTTGAAGATCGTATCGCAGCCCTGGAAGGTGGTGTGGCAGGTCTTGCCGTTGCATCCGGTGCAGCATCCATCACTTATACGATCCAGGCACTTGCTAAAGCAGGCGACCATATCGTAGCACAGAAGACCATCTATGGTGGAAGTTACAACCTTTTAGCACATACCCTGAAACTTTACGGCATTGAGACAACTTTCGTAGATGTTCACAATCTTGCAGAAGTAGAGGGTGCTATCCAAGACAATACCACAGCCATCTTTATCGAGACCTTAGGAAATCCAAATTCAGATATTCCTGATATCGATGCTATCGCAGAGATCGCACACAAGCATGGTCTTCCGCTTGCGATCGACAATACCTTCGGAACACCTTATCTGATTCGTCCGATCGAGCATGGTGCAGATATCGTTGTTCATTCCGCAACCAAGTTCATCGGCGGACATGGCACCAGCCTTGGTGGTGTGATCGTTGATGGTGGTACTTTCGATTGGAAGGCAAGCGGCAAATATGCGCCGATCGCTGAGCCAAACCCAAGTTACCATGGTATCTCATTCGTAGATGCAGCAGGTCCGGCAGCTTTTGTTACTTACATCAGAGCCATCCTGCTTCGTGATACAGGAGCAACCATTTCTCCGTTCAATGCTTTCCTTTTATTACAGGGAACAGAGACATTGTCACTCCGTATCGAGCGTCATGTAGAGAATACCAAGAAAGTGGTTGAATATCTGTCAAAGCATCCGCAGGTTGAGCATGTAAACCATCCTTCTCTGCCGGATCATCCACAGCATGATCTCTATGAGAAGTACTTCCAGAATGGTGGCGGTTCTATCTTTACCTTCGAGATCAAGGGCGGACAGAAGGAAGCACATGAGTTTATCGACAATCTGGAGATCTTCTCACTGCTTGCAAATGTAGCAGACGTAAAGAGCCTTGTGATCCATCCGGCAACAACAACACATTCACAGTTGTCACCGGAAGAATTAGCAGATCAGGGCATCAAGCCAAACACGATCCGCTTGTCTATCGGTACCGAGCATATCGATGATATTATCGCAGATCTGGATCAGGCATTTGCAAAAGTAAAATAATCCATGATAGAATAAGAGGTGTCGCAAAAGCGGCACCTCTTTTGCAGTGTAAGAAAAGGAAGAAACGTATGCGAGTAGTCGTAGTAGATGATGAAAAAAAGATGCGGGATGAGATCGCTGATTATCTGAAAACTTTTGAAAAAGAGCAGAAGGTCAGCGTGATCGCACAAGTCTATGAAAGTCCGGAGGATTTTTTGGAGCATTATCAAAAGGATGCAGACCTGATCCTTCTGGATGTGGAAATGCCGGGCATGGACGGCATTTCTCTGGCGCGCAGGATCCGACAGGATGACAAGGAAGTCCTGCTTATGTTTATTACCAATATGGCACAGTATGCCCTGCATGGCTACGAGGTCGAGGCAATCGATTATGTCATCAAGCCGCTGGGCTATCAGGAGTTTGACCTCAAGATGAAAAAGGCAATGCGCTATATGGGGCGGCATGAGAAAAAGCAGATGATGCTGCAGACGACAGATGGCATACAGCCGGTGGCAATCGAGGACATCCTGTATGTCGAGGTCATCCGTCATTATTTGCAATACCATACGACCGGGCAGGTCTATGAAGTACGCGGCGCCATGAAAGAGGCTGAGGAAGAACTGGAACGCTATCATTTTGTCCGTTGTAACCAATCTTACCTAGTCAATCTTGCAAAGGTAGCCTGTCTCCATGGAAATACGGTTACGGTAGGGTCTGACCAACTGCCGATCAGCCGCAACAAAAAGACAGCCTTTGTGGATGCTCTGACCAGATATATCGGAGGTATGGCATGATGGGAATTTCTGCACTGGATGTCTTTGAAGAACTCCGCTTTATCTGGGAACTCCTTTTGGCAGAGATCCTTTATGCCGCCTGTTTTACCAAGAAGCGTAAGACCGGGAAATGGCTGCTGCCGGTGGGCTGGCTGGTCTTTAGTCTGTCCGCAGGGATTTATGTGACCTATGTATTGGATCTGACCAAACAGGTATCGGGGATCTGGATCAATGCCGTAAATATTTTGTGGTATGTCCTTTTGTCCGCGGGAACCATCCTCTATATTTATTACAGTTTTGATCTGAGCAAGGCGGATGCCATGTTCTTGTGCGCGGGAGCCTACAGTCTGCAGCACATTGAATATGTCATCATCAATGAAGTGATCGCGCGCGGTGTCTGCAAGATTTTGTTGGAAAGACTATGGGATTACGGACTTATGTGTATCTTTACAACAGCGCTCTTTTATTTTATTTTTTACAAGGTCTTTCATCAGAAACTAAAGGACAGCGGGGGACGGCTCTTTGAAGATAATCCAAGCAATATCGCCTTTTGTGGTATGTTGTTTAGCATCGTTTATCTGGCAACCTTTATGTGTCAGGCAATTTTCGTGAGCAATTCCAATACCTATGATCATGTAAATTATCAGGGGGCAACGGTAGATTTTCTGATCTGTATTCTGCTTCTCTGGGTGCAGCATGGGATCTTGCAGATCCGCAATATCAATCAGGAAAAGGAGATCGTGGAGCACCTCTTATATGAGAGAAAACGCCAGTACGAACTCTCCAGGGAAAATATCGAGACCATCAATCACAAGTGCCATGACCTCAAGCACCAGATCCGTGCCTTAGAGCATGTCAGCGAAGGGGAGCGCAGTGATTATATCCGGGAACTGGAGGATGCCATCGGTATCTATGATGCAGTTGTCGAGACCGGAAATGAGGTGGTAAATACCATTATTTCCGAGAAGACCCTGATCTGTGGCAGGCGTGATATCCGCCTGTCCTGTATCGTGGATGCCAGTCATCTGGATTTTATGTCGACACTGGATATTTATGCGCTGCTGGGAAACGCTCTGGATAATGCCATAGAAAATGTCAGCAAGTATCAGGATACCGACAAGCGTATCATCAGCCTGACCATCCGGGCGGTCGGGGATTTCCTTAGTATCCAGATCAACAATTATTGTGAGGAAAAGGTAGCCTTTGCGGACGGGCTGCCGATCACGACTAAGCGCAACAAAGATTACCACGGCTTTGGGATGAAGAGTATGCGGCATATCGCTAAAAAATACGGCGGTTCCATGGCAACCTCGGTCGCCGATAATATGTTTACCCTGCAGATCCTCCTGCCTATGCCGGCGGAATTTTTGCGCCTTTATAAAGAAGCGGAACATAGATAATCTGCCAAATATGTCAGAAATCGGTCAGATGTGCCAGACCCATTGTAGGGTCTGGCTTTTTTTACTATGGTAGGCATAGAAAGATTGAGCCAAAGGCTTAAAAGGAGGAGGAAACAATGAAAACAAAACCATTTAGCAAAACAAAGTCCATAGTGACTTATGTTGTGTGTGGTGTATTGATCGTTGCACTTGCCATCGGCAATTATTACGCATCTTTGTATAAAGATCTGATTACGGTCTACACCAGTGGTTCCGATGTGGTTACGACAGATGAATCTGCAAAAGTCTGCCAGACCATTGAGGAAGAGGGCATGGTCCTTTTGAAAAATGAGGACGGATTGCCATTAAAAGAAGGCGCAAAGGTATCTTTGCTGGGACAGGATTCCGTAGACTTTGTCTATGGCGGTTCCGGTTCCGGATCGGTTGATACTTCCCAGGCTCTTAATTTGAAAAAGGCGATGGAAGCATCCGGTTTTGAAGTCAATGAAACCTTATGGGATTTCTATGACAGCGGTGCCGGTAAGGATTACCGCAAGAGCGTACCGGATGAGACCGGCGCAGGCGAGTTTGCCGTAAACGAAGTGCCGGCAAGCGTCTACACAGATGATGTGAAAGACAGTTTCAAGGATTACAATGATGCAGCCATCGTTTGTATCGGACGCAGTGGCGGCGAGAGTGCAGATATCCCAACCGAGCCACTGGCAAGCGGCTACAAATATCTGGAACTGGATCAGGATGAAAGAGACATGCTGACCATGGCTTGTCAGAATTTTGATAATGTTGTTGTGCTTGTCAATGCCAACAATGCCATGGAACTGGGCTTTTTAAATGACGAAGCCTACAAGAATGTCAAGGCTTGTGTATGGGTCGGCGGTGTTGGTCAGGAAGGTATCAAGGCAGTTGCAGAAGCACTTGCCGGAAAGACTAACTTCTCAGGACATTTAGCAGATACCTATGCCTATGATTCCCAGAGTGCGCCATCCATAGAAAACATTGGTGATTTTACCATCACCAACAGTGATGTGACAAATGGCAACAAATATACTGTTTATTCTGAGGGTATCTATGTTGGTTATCGTTATTATGAGACACGTTACGAAGATGCCGTGATGGGAAGCGGAAATGCAGGCGATTATGACTACACTTCTACCGTACAGTTCCCATTTGGCTATGGACTTTCCTACACCGACTTCAAGTGGTCTGATTATTCCGTAGAGGATAAGGGCGATACATACGAAGTCAGTGTGACCGTAAAGAATACTGGGGATGTGGCAGGCAAGGATGTCGTAGAAGTCTACATGCAGTCGCCATATACCGACTATGACAAGGAAAACGGTATTGAAAAATCAGCCGTAGAACTGGTCGGATTTACAAAGACAGATTCCATCGAACCGGGCAAAGACCAGACAGTTACCGTATCGGTGGATAAAGAAGTCATGAAAGCCTATGATGCCGCAAATGCAAAGACCTATGTGGTAGATGCCGGAGATTATTATTTTACGGCAGCAAGCGATGCACATGAGGCACTCAATAATATCTTAGCAGCCAAGGGCTATACCACAGAAAATGGTATGGATGCAGACGGCAATGCGGATATGACTTATAAGACGACTGTAGATACGCTGGATACTACAACTTATGCGAAATCTACGGAAACAGGAAATGACATCACAAACCAGTTTGCAGATGTCGATATCCGTTACTATGATGATTCCTTTGCTTATCTTACCAGAAGTGACTGGAGTGGATCATTCCCAAGCACTTATGCAGATGGAAACATGACGGCAAGTGATGCCTTGCTTTCTGATCTGCAATGGGATCGAAGCGATGACGTGGTAAATGACGGCAGTGCTATGCCGGAATTTGAGCAGGATAGTGATAAAAAGGTATCCGATGCAAAGGATGCATCTTATGATGATGAGATCTGGTCAGAACTTGTCAGCGAATTATCCGCAGACCGCGCAATGCAACTGGTACGTCAGGGTGGTTATGCAACCATTCAGGCAGATGATATCGGACTTCCGGCAACCACCGATAAAGACGGTACCTCCGGTATTTCCGGAACACTGGTCGGTGGGCAGTCTGCTATGGCATATCCGGTAGAAGCCGTGATGGCTTGTACCTGGAATACAGATCTTTTGTATGAAATGGGACTCAGTCTTGGCGAGGACTCTATCAACACAGGCGTTGCCGGCTGGTATGCACCGGGTGTTGACATTCATCGTTCTCCGTACAGCGGACGTAACTTTGAATACTTCTCAGAGGATGGCTTCCTTTCCGGTCAGTTGGCAGGAAATGAGGTTAAGGGCGCAAGAGAAAAAGGCGTTATCACTTATATGAAGCACTTTGCTTTGAACGATCAGGAGACCAACCGTTATGGCGGTGCTATGTTTGCAAATGAGCAGGCAATCCGTGAAATTTACTTAAAGGGATTTGAATATACCGTTACGATCGGAAATACCAACGCAGCCATGGCTGGTATGAACCGTATCGGTGCCCGTTGGGTCGGCGCACACAAGGGACTTATGACCAATGTACTCCGTGGTGAATGGGGATTTGAAGGTATGGTCATCACAGACCAGGCTTCCGTACCGGCAATGTTCTATCAGGATATCGTATCCGGTCTTGCGGCAGGAACCGACCTGTGGCTGAACACCAACAAGAGTTACTGGGCACTGGATTCCTACGCAGAGGAAGATGGAAGTACGACAGACTGGACATCCAATGCAACTGTTATGAACAATGTGGCACGCGCTGCAAAGAATGTGATCTATGCAGTTGGTACATCCAATGCCATGGACAGCGTTTCCGATGACGGAACGGTGGCAAGCCAGAAGGCACCATGGGAGATCGCACTGATAATCTTAGATATTATTGTCTTTGGTATTTGTGGACTTTTGATCATCTTGACCAGCATCCGTTGGGCAAAATATGCAAAGAGTCTGCCAAAGCAGGAAGAAGAAGGAGATGATATTGTGAAGAAGAATAAAGTTGTTGTTTTAGTGATCGTCGCAGTGATCGTTGGTCTTTTGGTCGGTGGACTGGGTGTTAAGTTCCTTGGAGGATCCAAGTCTTCCGGCAATGCAGGAAATTCCGCTGCATCTGATGCTGGTGCGGCAAAGGGTAGTGTATACATTTTTGGTGAAGATAAGGAAAATTCCTATGGCGGAACCGATTATGATGAATATCAGTTGACCCTGAAGGAAGATGGTACATATGAGATGGTGATGACAGAGGCAACATTTGCGTATGATATGCTTCTTGGGCATACCTCTGTGACGACATATGGTACATATGAAAAGGGAGATTCTTCTGACGGAGCAACGGCATGTAAGTTGTCAGAGGCAACACGTATTGTTTACAATAGTTATTCTGATGTTGGAGGATACAATTTGTCGTATGATACAGATAGCATCGATGAATACCCGATTGAATTACCAGGTGGTGTTATGACAGAAAAAGAAGATTTCTTTGCCCAATATGGTGCTGAGAGAACGGCTTATCTGGATGATGCAAATCCAAGCCAGATGTCTTTTGAAGAATAGTTAGAAAGTTTGAAAAAAGGGTGTCGCTTTTCTATGGCGATGCCCTTTTTACAAAATTGAAAACATAAGTACAAACGATTGCCTGCGGAATGCTTTATTCTAACTAGGAAAGAAAGTTGCAATTTATGACGCAAAAGATACAGATTGTGCCATAAAGATAGCAGGGACAAAAAAACATGTTATGATAGCATCAACAAAGAGGATGAGAGGAAGAAGGATATGTTACAGTATCAGGAAATCATTTCCAAAATGACGCTGGAGGAAAAGGCATCCATGATGTCAGGACAGGACACCTGGCGTACCAAGGATTATAAGAAAATGGGCATCCCAGCCATGTTTTTATCCGATGGCCCGCACGGACTGCGTAAGCAGGCGGGGGCAGGAGATCATCTGGGACTCAATGCTTCCCTGCCGGCAACCTGTTTCCCGACAGCGGCGACTATGGCGAACAGTTGGGATACATCGCTTGGCGAAAAACTGGGCGAATGTCTGGGCGAGGAGGCAGCAACTCTTGGTGTGAACATGGTACTTGGACCGGGACTGAACATGAAGCGAAGCCCCCTCTGTGGACGTAATTTTGAATATTTTGCAGAGGATCCTTATCTGGCAGGAAAGATGGCTGCGGCATATATCCGAGGCATCCAGAGCAAAGGAGTAGCAGCCTGCCCGAAGCATTTTGCGGCTAATTCACAGGAAGAACGCCGTATGGCGATGGACTCCGTGGTAGACGAGAGAACCTTCCGCGAACTTTACACGACAGGCTTTGAGATCGCTGTCAAAGAGGGCAGGGCAAAGGGCATTATGACCGCCTACAATCAGATCAACGGCACCTATGCAAATGAGAGCAAACATCTGCTGTGCGACATACTGTATGGTGAGTGGCAGTATGACGGCATGGTCGTATCGGATTGGGGCGGAAGTAATGATCACGTCGAGGGCGTGCGACAGGGCTCTCATCTGGAAATGCCTTCCACCGGAAAGATGGGGGCAAAGCAGATCGTCCGTGCCGTGCAGGAGGGAAGTCTGGAGGAGCAGATTCTGGATCAGCGCGTAGATGAACTTTTACGTGTTGTTTTTGCCACACATGAGGCGACGGCACAGCATGAGGGCAAGGGCTTTGATGTCAAAAAGCATCATGATTTTGCCAGATGCGCAGCCGCACAGAGCATTGTCCTTTTGAAAAATGAGGGAAAGATCCTGCCGCTTGCCAAAGACAAGACGGTCGCAGTGATCGGAGATTTTGCCAAGACACCGCGTTACCAGGGCGCAGGATCATCTCTGGTCAATCCGACTAAGGAGCCGGAGAATATCCTGGATCTGATCGCGAATTATCCGGTCAATTATTTGGACTATGCCAGAGGCTATGTGCGCAACAAAAAGACAGACGTAAGACTTTTAGAAGAAGCAAAGGAACTGGCGAAACGTGCGGATATCGTATTGCTTTGTGTGGGGCTGGATGAGATCAGTGAATCGGAAGGTCTGGATCGGACCCATATGCGTATGCCACAGGCACAGATTGAATTGATCGAAAAGGTATCGGCGGTCAACAAAAATGTGGTGGTTGTCCTATCTGCCGGATCTTCGGTGGAAATGCCTTGGGCAGACCGGGTGGCTGCGATCGTGCACGGTTATCTGGGCGGACAGGCGGGAGCATCCGCTATGCTGGATGTCTTGACCGGAGCGACTTGTCCTAGCGGAAAGTTGAATGAGACTTATGCTTACAGTCTGGAGGATGTGGCTAGTACATCTTACTATCCGGCTATCGAGCGCAGCAGTGAATACCGTGAAGGACTTTACATGGGATACCGCTATTTTGACACGGCTGGAGTTAAGGTGCGATTCCCATTCGGCTTTGGGCTCAGTTATACGACGTTTGCCTACAGTGATCTGACGGTCGATGGAGGTGGCGTGACCTTTACGATCACCAATACAGGCGAGTGCGATGGTGCAGAGATCGCCCAGATGTATGTCGGGCATGAGCGCAGCCATCTGTTTGGACCGAAAAAGGAATTAAAGGGCTTTGTCAAAGTATTTTTGAAAAAGGGAGAAAGTCAGCAGGTGACCATCCCATTTGATGATAAGACCTTCCGTTACTACAATGTAAAGACGAATGGCTGGGAAGTCGAAGGGGGTGCTTATCAGATCTACATTGGAGCCAGTGTAGAGGATATCCGCCTGCGCGCAGAGATAGAAAAAGAGTCTTCCGGTGCGCCACTTCCATACGATATGAAGTGCCTGCCTTCCTATGCGAGCGGTCAGGTCAAGGCGGTATCCGATCAGGAATATGCTTATCTGTATGGACGCGATCTGCCGCCGGCAAAGTGGGATACTTCCGGTAAATTGGATAAAAATGATGCCATTTGCCAGATGTATTATGCCAAGTCTTATCTTGCCAGATTTATCTGCTTTATCTTACGCAGCATCAAGAAGGCAAGTGAGAAAAAAGGAAAACCAAACTTAAACATTTTATTTATTTACAATATGCCCTTCCGTGGGCTTTCCAAGATGACGGGCGGAGCCATGAATGAGGACATGATCGATGGACTGGTGGAAATGGTCAACGGCAGAGGTATGATCGGTCTGGGGCATTTCCTGGCAGCAATTTTTAAGGGATAAAGGAGTAGAGTATGAACGCAGTAAAAAACGCATGGGCAGGATTTGCCGAAAAACATCCCGGAGCGTCCAAATGGATCCGCGAGGGTGGTTTGTTTGTGATCGTCAGCAATCTGATCACAGTATTAAAGTATTTGATGTTATTGTTTTTGCCATTGGCATTTGCCGGACTGCCAAATATTGATTTTGGATTTCCGGGGATTGATATTACCCTGTTTGGAGAGACATTCAAGTGGAATATTATCGGATATGATGCTCAGCACGGAGGACTGCCATATTTCTGCGCTTATATGGTAGCCATGGTGCTCGGCGAATGTATCAACTTCCCGATCCAGAGAAGTTTTGTATTCCGCAGTAAGGGAAATATCTGGTATCAGGGCTTGTGGTATCTGATCGCATTTTGTATCGTTACCTGTATCGTCAATTCCATCAACTGTATCTGGGTTGCTGTGGCAGCACTCTTTGTACCGGATTGGCTTTACAATATCGGAACGACTGTCTTAAACGGCGGCGTTTCCATGGTGGTCTTCTTCTTCGTAAATAAGATCATCTTCCCGGAGGGAGAAGCCAAGAATAACTAAGTTTTTTCATTAAATCCTTTCCTTATATAGGGCGGTATCTTCGGATACTGCCCATTTTTGTTGTGGTGACGAGGAAATACACGTATAAATTTCCTACGAAATATTGCGAAAATACAGGCAATATCGTATGATATGTGCATGAAACTTTTGGATAAAACGAGTCAAAAAGAGGGGTTAGCATGACATTACAGGAAAAGCAGTTAGGAGAAAAGAACCGTACGGGATTTATTGTCGGAATGATCATCACAGGAGCACTCCTGATATCGTCCTTTACGGGCATGATAGATGTAGGCTTTGATGCCAAGGGTATCGCCGCACTTTTGGCAGGGGTGGCAGCCATGGTGGTACAGGTGATTGCTTATCGAAAGTTTAAGTATCAGGATATTTTCTATCATTTCAGTTGTTATTCTGTTTTCCTTTATTATGTGATCGAATTGTTTACAGGCGGTATTTTTATGCGCTATGTAGTTATATTTCCGATCGCGGTCTTGGTCCTCATGTATCGCAAGGTCAAACTGGTCAAGGTAGGATCCTTCTTTGCCATTGCCAGCAATATCGCATTTGATATTTTTTATGCCATGCATTACGGCTTGAGTGGGATGCAGGAAGATGTGGGCTATCAGTTGGCAGCGATCGTTGTTGCCGCAGCATCAGAACTCTTAGTCTGCGCGCAATGGGAAAGACATCAGACGGAGACCTATGAGGAAATCCAGGAGCGCACGGCAAGACAGGCAAATATTGCAAAAGAGATCATGGAACATTCCGAGGAACTGACAGAGCAGTTTGATCAGGCAATGGATGTCTCCCGGATGTTAAATGAGAGTATGGATAGCAGTCATACTTCGGTCAATGAGATCGCAGACAGTACAAGACTTACAGCAGAAGCCATTGAGTCGCAGACAGCCCAGACCATGGATATCCAGAATATTTTGGAAAAGGTAGAAGAACAGGCCCACCGGATGAATGACCTGTCGCAGACGACCGCACAGGCGGTAGAAGAGGGCGTTGATCTGGTCAATGCATTGGAAGAACAGGCAAAGGTGATCGCTTCCGTCAATCGTGAAGCAAGTGTTTCTACCAACAATCTGAACGACCGCATCAAGGAAGTGGATGCCATCACAGAGACCATTCTTGGTATTTCTTCCCAGACCAATCTTCTGGCACTCAATGCGTCGATCGAGGCGGCAAGAGCAGGAGAAGCAGGCAAGGGATTTGCCGTTGTGGCAGATGAGATCCGCAAACTTTCCGAGGAGACCAAAGAAGCAACGGAGCAGATTGGTGTCATCATCAGCAAACTGACGACAGAAGTCGGCGCGGCAACGCAGAGCATGACAAAATCGACGGATTATGCAGAACGCCAGAATGAAAAGATCTTATCTACAGGAGATAAGTTAAACAGCATCCAGACCAATACCCAGGAACTCAATGAGAGTGTCAGTCATGTAACGATTTCCGTGGAGCAGGTACTGACAGCAAATACAAAGATCACGGACAGCATTGCTAATTTATCTGCCACATCACAGGAAGTAGCGGCATCTTCGGACAATGCTTTATCACTCAGTGATCACAGCATGGCGACTTTACAGGATATGAACCGTAATCTGGAAAAGATAGACCAGATCTCACAGGCGATGCGGGAAGCAGCGCAGGAATAGCAGTTTTTTGAAATAGGACGGATACGAAAGTTACAGAAAATGTAACTCTCGTATCTGTTTTTTTGTGCATAAAAATCCATTTTTTATGCAATCTTCTTATTGAAATGCATATGTAAATACTTTATTATAGTAAAGTATAGAATCTTCTATGAAATGTGTTGTTTTTGCCACACAATATAGGAGGTGTGCTCGGGATAAGGAGGACATAAAATAATATGGAATACAAAGTAGGCGTCATCAGTGGTGACGGAATCGGACCGGAAATTGTTTCGGAAGCAAAGAAAGTCTTGGATCGTATCAGTCAGGTTTACGGACATACGTTTCATTATGAAGATATTTTGATGGGAGGCTGCTCGATTGACGCAACCGGCGTACCGTTGACCGATGAAGCGATCGCAGCGGCAAAGGCATCGGATGCCGTATTGATGGGCTCGATCGGTGGCAATACCGCGACTTCTCCATGGTATAAACTGGCACCGGAACTCAGACCGGAAGCCGGACTTTTGAAATTGCGCAAATCCCTGAATTTATTTGCAAATTTAAGACCGGCATATCTGTATGAGGAGTTAAAGGCAGCATGTCCGCTCCGCGATGATATTATCGGGGATGGTTTTGACATGATGATCATGCGTGAACTGACCGGAGGACTTTATTTCGGTCAGAGAAGCACAGAGGAAGTAGACGGTGTCTTAACAGCACATGATTCGCTTACATATAACGAAAACGAGATCAGACGTATCGCAAAGCGTGGCTTTGATATTGCAATGAAGCGTCGTAAGAAGGTAACCAGTGTTGACAAGGCAAATGTTTTGGATTCTTCCCGTTTGTGGCGCAAGGTCGTAGAGGAAGTGGCAAAGGATTACCCGGAAGTCACTTATGAGCATATGCTGGTTGATAACTGCGCAATGCAGTTAGTCAAAGATCCAAAGCAGTTTGATGTGATCTTAACGGAAAACATGTTTGGCGATATTTTATCCGATGAAGCCAGCATGGTGACAGGATCCATTGGTATGCTTTCATCCGCAAGTTTAAATGAGACCAAGTTCGGTCTTTACGAACCGTCCGGCGGATCTGCACCGGATATTGCAGGAAAGGGCATTGCCAATCCGATCGCAACCATACTGAGTGCAGCCATGATGCTCCGATACAGTTTTGATCTTGATACCGAGGCAGATGCCATTGAACAGGCAGTCAAAGCTGCCCTTCATGATGGCTATCGCACGATCGACATCATGCCGCGCGAAGGCGAATCCATGGAAGGCATCACACAGGTCGGAACCGCCGAGATGGGTGATCTGATCTGCCGCTACATCGTGGAGTAGATTTGAAGATTTTTTAGAGAATTTAACCAGTTTCTGACGATGGGTAACTACCCATCTAGGAAACGTCAGATGAAATAAGCATTAGGTAAAGGAGAAAAGGAAAGATGAGAAGCGACAATGTAAAGAGCGGCATGCAGCAGGCACCGCATCGAAGCCTATTCAATGCCTTAGGCTTCACCGAAGAAGAAATGAAAAAACCTATGGTAGGTATCGTTAGTTCCTACAACGAGATCGTACCGGGACATATGAATCTGGATAAGATCGTCAACGCCGTAAAACTTGGCGTAGCAGAAGCAGGCGGTGTGCCGGTGGTATTCCCAGCCATTGCAGTCTGTGATGGTATTGCCATGGGGCATTCCGGCATGAAGTATTCTCTGGTGACCAGAGATCTGATCGCCGACTCTACCGAGTGTATGGCTTTAGCCCATCAGTTTGATGCCCTGGTTATGGTGCCAAACTGTGATAAAAACGTACCGGGACTTTTGATGGCAGCAGCCCGCGTCAATGTACCGACCGTATTTGTTTCCGGTGGTCCGATGTTAGCAGGACATGTCAAGGGCCAGAAGCGTTCTTTGTCATCCATGTTTGAAGCCGTTGGTGCTTATGAAGCAGGCACTATGACAGAGGATGATGTCAAAGAATATGAAGAAAAGGTCTGCCCGACCTGCGGTTCCTGCTCCGGTATGTATACCGCTAACTCTATGAACTGTCTGACTGAGGCTCTTGGTATGGGACTTGGTGGCAATGGTACGATCCCTGCTGTTTATTCTGAGAGAATCAAACTTGCCAAGCATGCAGGTATGGCTGTCATGGATATGTACCGCAAGGACATCCGTCCGAGAGACATCATGACAAAGGAAGCCATCATCAACGCATTGACGGTGGATATGGCACTTGGCTGTTCTACCAACTCTATGCTGCATTTGCCGGCAATCGCACACGAAGTTGGATTTGACTTTGATATTTCCTATGCAAATCCGATCAGCGAAAAGACCCCGAACCTCTGTCATCTGGCACCGGCAGGTCCTACCTATATGGAAGATCTCAACGAGGCGGGCGGTGTCTATGCTGTTATGAAAGAACTGGCAGATATCGGACTTCTCAACACAGACTGCATGACCGTGACTGGTAAGACGGTGGGAGAAAATATCAAAGATGCTGTAAATAAAAATCCGGAAGTCATCCGTCCGGTTGACAATCCATATTCCAAGACCGGCGGACTTGCTGTATTAAAGGGAAATATCGCACCGGATGGCGGTGTTGTAAAGCGTTCTGCCGTTGTGGATGAAATGCTGGTACATTCCGGCCCGGCAAGAGTCTTCGACTGCGAAGAAGATGCTATTGCAGCCATCAAGGGCGGCAAGATCGTTGACGGCGATGTGGTAGTCATCCGTTACGAAGGACCAAAGGGGGGGCCTGGTATGCGTGAGATGTTAAATCCGACATCTGCGATCGCCGGTATGGGACTTGGTTCTACCGTTGCCCTGATCACAGACGGACGTTTCTCCGGTGCATCCAGAGGTGCATCCATCGGACATATTTCACCGGAAGCAGCCGTAGGCGGACCGATCGCATTGGTGGAAGAAGGCGATATTATTTCCATTGATATTCCAAACATGACGATCCATATGGAAGTCTCTGACGAAGAACTTGCCAAGAGAAAAGCGGCTTGGCAGCCAAGAGAGCCAAAGATCAAAGAGGGCTATCTGAGACGTTATGCAGCACAGGTTACCTCAGGTAACATGGGCGCTATCTTAAAACAGCCGGAATAAGTCGAAAGAAAAGGGGAAGAATCATGGAACTGACAGGAGCACAGATCGTTATTGAGTGCTTGAAGGAGCAAAAGGTAGACACCGTTTTCGGGTATCCGGGCGGTGCGATCTTAAATGTTTATGATGAATTATATAAGCACAGTGATGAGATCCATCATGTGCTGACATCCCATGAGCAGGGAGCGAGTCATGCAGCGGATGGCTACGCAAGAAGTACAGGTAAGGTGGGCGTCTGTCTGGCAACGAGCGGACCGGGGGCAACGAACCTTGTCACCGGTATTGCAACGGCACAGATGGATTCAGTGCCTATGGTTGCCATTACCTGTAATGTTACCGTACCGCTTCTGGGAAAGGATAGTTTTCAGGAAGTGGATATTGCCGGTATTACCATGCCGATCACAAAGCATAACTTTATCGTAAAAGATGTGACAAAACTTGCCGACACCATGCGGCGTGCTTTTATGATCGCAAAGACAGGCAGACCGGGACCGGTCCTTGTGGATATTCCAAAGGATGTGACCGGTGCCAAGTGTGAATATACTTTTAAAGAGGCAGAACCGGTCGGGCGTGTGACAAAGGATCTGACAGAGGAAGCCTTAGAAAGAGCAGTAGCCCTGATCGAGGCAGCAAAAAAACCATACATATTTGTCGGTGGTGGAGCCGTGATCAGCGATGCCGCAGAAGAATTAGCAGACTTTGTATCGCTTGTAGATGCGCCGGTCTGTGATACCCTGATGGGTAAGGGTGCTTTTGACGGAACCAAGCCTGCCTATACCGGTATGCTTGGCATGCATGGTACCAAGGCATCCAATCTGGGCGTCAGCGAATGTGATCTTTTGATCGCTGTCGGATCGCGTTTTAGTGACCGCGTCCTTGGCAATCCAAAGACTTTTGCAAGCAATGCCAAGTTATTACAGTTTGATGTAGACCCGGCAGAGATCAACAAAAATGTCATCGCGACCGCAGAGGTGATCGGGGATATCAAGGAGATCTTAAAACGGATCAATCCAATGTTAAAGAAGCAGGATCACAGCGACTGGATGGCGCATGTGATGGATCTGAAAGAAAAGTATCCGGCAAGTTATTGCACGGATGGACTGTCCGGTCCATTTGTGGTCGAGGAGATCTATCGTCAGACAAAGGGCGATGCCATCATGGTGACCGAGGTAGGACAGCATCAGATGTGGACAGCACAGTATTATAAATATGCAAAGCCACACAGACTTTTGACTTCGGGCGGACTGGGAACCATGGGCTATGGTCTTGGTGCAGCCATCGGCGCACAGATCGGAAACCCGGATAAACAGGTCGTCAACGTAGCAGGCGACGGATGCTTCCGTATGAATATGAATGAAGTCGCGACTGCGGTGCGTGAGAACTTACCGCTGATCGAGGTCATCATCAACAACCATGTACTTGGTATGGTACGCCAGTGGCAGACTTTATTCTACGACAAGAGATATTCGTCCACCGTCTTAAATGATGGTGTGGATTATGTGAAAATGGCGGAAGCTATGGGGGCTACCGGTTTCCGTGCGACCAGCAAGGAGGAATTTACAGAGGTCTTTGCAAAAGCACTGGATATGAAGACACCGGTAGTGATCGATTGTGTGATCAACTGCGATGACAAGGTATGGCCAATGGTCGCACCGGGTGCACCGATCAGTGATTGTTTTGATGACAAGGATATAGAAAAGAAAGGAATGTAAAAATGAGCAGAGTGTACAATTTTTCAGCAGGACCTGCGGTACTTCCGGAAGAAGTACTGAAAGAAGCAGCAGACGAGATGATGGATTACAGAGGATGTGGAATGTCCGTGATGGAAATGTCGCACCGCTCGAAGGTCTTTGACGATATCATCAAAGAGGCAGAGGCAGATCTGCGTGATCTGATGCAGATTCCTGACAATTATAAGGTACTGTTCTTGCAGGGCGGTGCTTCTCAGCAGTTTGCAGCCATCCCGATGAATTTGATGAAAAACCGCAAAGCAGGCTACATTGTGACAGGACAGTGGGCAAAGAAGGCTTTTGCAGAAGCAAAGATCTACGGCGAGGCAGTGGAGTTGGCATCATCGGCAGACAAGACATTCTCCTATATCCCGGATTGCTCGGACCTGGATATTCCTGAAGATCTGGATTATGTGTACATCTGTGAGAATAACACCATTTACGGAACAAAGTATAAGACTTTGCCAAATACCAAGGGACATACCCTGGTGGCTGATGTTTCTTCCTGCTTCTTATCAGAGCCGGTAGACGTGAGCAAGTATGGCGTGATCTATGGTGGCGTGCAAAAGAACATCGGACCGGCAGGCGTGGTCATTGTGATCATCCGTGAAGACCTGATCCGCGATGATGTGCTTCCGGGAACACCTACCATGCTCAAGTACAAGACACAGGCCGATGCAGATTCTTTATACAACACACCGCCATGCTACGGTATTTACATCTGTGGTAAGGTATTCAAGTGGTTAAAGAAGATGGGCGGTCTTTCTGTCATGAAGGAACGCAATGAAGAAAAGGCAAAGATCCTTTATGATTTCTTAGACCAGAGCAAACTCTTCAAGGGAACCGTCCGCAAGGAGGACAGATCTCTGATGAACGTACCTTTTGTAACCGGAGATGCAGATCTGGATGCCAAGTTCGTAGCCGAGGCAAAGGCAGCAGGCTTTGAAAATCTGAAAGGTCACCGCACGGTTGGCGGTATGCGTGCCTCTATCTACAATGCTATGCCAAAAGAGGGCGTAGAGGCGCTGGTTGCTTTCATGAAGAAGTTTGAAGAAGAAAATGCATAAATCGTAAAGGAGAGATGACCTATGTTTTCATATCATTGCCTGAATCCGATCGCCGAGGTGGGATTGGATCAGTTTTCAACAGATTATAAAAAGGTGGAGGCAGCGGAGACTGCCGATGCTATCTTAGTCAGAAGTGCAGCCATGCACGATATGGAGTTTGGCAGCAATTTGCAGGCAATCGCAAGAGCGGGGGCTGGTGTCAACAACATTCCGCTGGAGCGCTGCGCCAAGGAAGGTATCGTCGTATTTAACACACCCGGTGCAAATGCCAATGGTGTCAAGGAACTTGTTTTCGCCGGTATGCTTTTGGCATCCCGCGATATTGTCGGCGGTATTGAATGGGTCAAATCCCAGAGTGGCGAGACTGATATCGCAAAGATGGCAGAAAAGCAGAAAAAGGCATATGCAGGTACGGAACTTGCAGGCAAGAAACTGGGTGTGATCGGTCTGGGCGCCATCGGTGTCAAGGTTGCCAATGCGGCAACCCATCTTGGCATGGATGTCTATGGATACGATCCATATATCTCTGTGCAGGCGGCTTGGAATCTGAGCCGTTCCGTAAAGCATATCGATGTTGTGGAAGACATCTACAAGGAATGTGATTTTATCACCATCCATGTGCCGCTTCTGGATTCGACCAGACAGATGATCAATAAGTCTGCTATCCAGATGATGAAAAAGGATGTCATCATCTTAAACTTTGCAAGAGATCTGCTGGTGGATGAGCAGGCAGTTTTAGACGGTATTGCAGCAGGAAAGATCCGCAAGTATGTATCCGATTTCCCAAATCCGACGACAGCAGGTCAGGATGGCGTGATCGTCATCCCACATCTGGGGGCATCTACCGCCGAGGCAGAGGATAATTGTGCTATCATGGCAGTGCAGGAGATTTCCGATTACATGGAAAACGGTAATATCACGCATTCCGTCAATTACCCGGATTGCCAGATGGGCATTTGCCAGACGGCAGGACGTATCGCACTTTTGCACTATAATCGTCAGGGCGTGATCGCACAGTACACGACCATTCTTGGCGATGCCAATATCAATGTTTCCGATATGACAAACAAGACCAGAGGAGACTTTGCGTACGCACTTCTTGATATTGATGCGCCGGTGACACCGGAAGTTGTCGAGAAACTGGATGCGATCGAGGATATGATCCGTGTGCGCGTTGTAAAATAAAGGTTCTGATCCTACATAGGTATAGAAAAAGAAAGCAGGAGAGCAGCATTTTTTTGTTGCTCTCCCTTGTGGTTTTAGCGAGACTGTTGTAACATGGCAGAGGAAGTATTTTCAAAATACACAGATGAGAATTTATGATTTTTAACCAAAAGAAGGGGATACAAAATGATTTTAATGTCACAGGTATTATCTGATAATCTGATTAAAAATTTGGACGAAGGCGTAATGAAAAGTTGGCTGCAATCGGTGCTTCCATCGGTACTGGGCTTTTTCTGGAGTGTGGTGCTGGCACTGCTTATCGCTTACATTGGTGGTAAGATCATCAATCTGGTGCGACGTATGTTCCAAAAGTCTTTGCGTCGCCGGGATGCAGAAGAGGGGGTTTGCCAGTTCGCAGATCAGGTGCTCAAATATTTCCTGTGGATCGTAATTATCGTGATTATTTTGGGCTTGTTTGGATTTACAGCATCCTCGCTTGCAGCCGCAGTGGCATCTTTGGGTGTGACGGCAGGTCTTGCTTTACAGGGAAGTTTGTCGAACTTTGCGGGGGGTCTTTTGATTCTCGTTTTGCATCCTTTCCGCGTGGGAGATTATATCATTGAAGATACACATAAGAATGAGGGAACGGTCATTGAGATCAGTGTATTTTATACAAAATTGCGCACAATTGATAATAAGATCATTGTTATTCCAAACGGTACACTTGCCAATACGAGTCTAACTAATGCGACCAAGAGCGACCGCAGGCAGATGGATCTGGTCGTGCCGATTGGTTATGATGCCGACATCAAAAAGGCAAAGGATATCTTAATGGAACTGGTGGAGGCAGAAAAAAGACGCCTGCCGGAGGATGTCAATGTCTTTGTCAAGGAATTGGGGGCAAGTTCCGTGGATCTGGGACTTCGTTTCTGGGTGCCGACCGATCAATACTGGCCGGTGCGCTGGCAGTTGTTGGAAGACATCAAGATCCGCTTTGACGCGGAGAAAATCTCCATTCCATTCCAGCAGGTCGATGTCAATATCAAGCAATAGAGGTGGAATTTCCACACAAGATAGAAAAAGAGTATGGGAGGAAGACAAATATGCATAATGCGTATGAGTTGATCAAAGAAGAAAATCTGGGGGACTTAAATTCCAAGGGCTATGTGCTGCGCCACAAGAAAAGTGGGGCACATATCAGTCTGATCGAGAATGATGATGACAATAAGGTGTTCTACATTGCTTTTCGCACACCGCCAAAGGACTCTACCGGTGTAGCGCATATCATTGAACATACCGTGCTTTGCGGTTCTGACAAATATCCGCTCAAGGATCCTTTTGTAGAACTTGTCAAAGGTTCCATGAACACCTTTTTGAACGCCATGACTTACCCGGATAAGACCGTTTATCCGGTGGCAAGCTGCAACGATCAGGATTTTAAAAACCTGATGGATGTTTATATGGATGCTGTTTTTCATCCAAACATCTACCACGACCCGGAGATCTTTATGCAGGAGGGCTGGCATTATGAACTGGAAAGCCGAGAGGACGACCTGACCATCAATGGTGTTGTTTATAATGAAATGAAGGGGGCTTTTTCTTCCCCGGATGATGTGGTTAATCGCGAGATCTTAAATTCTTTGTTCCCGGATAATACCTACAGTGTGGAGTCGGGTGGAGATCCAAAGGTCATACCGGAACTGACCTACGAAGATTTTCTGGGATTTCATAAGAAATATTACCATCCATGCAATTCTTATATCTATCTGTATGGAAATATGGATATGGATGAGCGGCTGGATTATCTGGATCGTGAATATCTGTCGAAGTACGACAAGATCGAAGTGGATTCTGAGATCAAGAAGCAGGAACCTTTTACCCGCCCACGCGCGGTAGATAAGACTTATCCGATTTCTTCAGCAGAGGATGAAAGAGACGCAACCTATCTGGCATACACCTTTGTTATCAGTGATGCGCTGGACCAGGAATTATACCAGGCATTTGACGTTTTGGAGTATGCGCTTTTCAGTTCTCCGGGTGCGCCGGTGCGTACAGCACTTTTGGAAAAGGGGATCGGAAAAGATATCATCGGTTCTTTTGATACCGGTATGCTGCAGCCTATGTTTTCTGTTATGGCGCGCGGTGCCAACCCGGAAGATAAGCAGGCTTTTGTCGATGCCATTCAGGAAGTTTTATTGCATCAGGTAGTCGATGGTATTGATAAAAAGGCACTCCTCGCAGGTATCAATGCGTCACAGTTCCAGTTCCGCGAGGCAGACTTTGGCAGTTTCCCTAAGGGACTGATCTTTGGCTTGCAGTGCATGGATAGTTGGCTGTATGACGAGGATCAGCCGTTTGTCCATATGCATGGTATCGATGTCTTAGACGGACTTCGCAAAAAGGTGGATACCGGTTATTTTGAAAAATTGATCGAAACCTATCTGCTTGCCAATACCCATGCATCTGTTCTTATGGTTGAGCCAAAGAAGGGGCTGACCACAGAGGCAGAAGAAGAGTTAAAAAAGGAACTGGCAGAATATAAGGCAAGCCTTTCAGATGAGGCACTGGATGCTTTGGTCGAGCAGACCAAGACCTTAAAAGAACATCAGCAGGAACCGTCCTCCAAGGAGGCTCTCGAGTGTCTGCCGATGTTAAAGAGAAGTGATCTGAAAAGGGAAGCACGTCCGCTCGACCTGATCGAAAAAGAAGTTGACGGTATCAAAGTCCTGCATCACAAAGTCTTTAGCAATGGCATCCATTATCTGAATCTGGTCTTTGATGTGACAGGTATTGGGCAGGAGGATTGGAAGTATCTGTCTCTTTTGAGCCGTATGCTCGGACTTGTGGATACCGAGAATTATTCTTATGCGGACCTTGCCAATGCAGTCAATATCTACACCGGTGGCATTGGGGCATCCTTGAATGTCTATGATCCGGCGGAGGGTAAGACCCACTTTATGTGTGAAGTGCGTGCCAAGTTCTTATATGGCGAGGTAGAAAATGCCATCAAACTTATCGAGGAGATCATTTTACATTCCGACTTTTCGGATGAAAATCGTATCCGCGAACTGGTGGCTGCCCAGCGTTCCCGTCTGGAAATGCGTATGAGCAGTGCAGGTAATGTACTTGCCGCAGGACGCGCTATGTCATGCTTCTCCGTGCCGGCACTCATCACGGATTCCATCAGTGGTATTGCCTATTATCAGTTTGTCAAGGATCTGGACGAACATTACGAGGAAAAGAAAGACGAGATCCGCAGCAAGTGTCAGGAACTGGTAAAGAAAGTCTTTACCAGGGATCATCTTTTGGTAAGTTCTACCGGAGACGATCAGGCATTTACCCAGGTAGAGACCTATCTGCCGGGCATTGCAGAGCATCTCTTTGCAAGCGGTAAAAAGGAAGCGGCACAGGAGATCAGACTGACTCGCAAAAAAGAGGGATTCAAGGATGCCTCTCAGGTGCAGTATGTATGCCGTGCCGGTAATTTTACCAAGGATGGCTATGAGTTTAACGGCGCACTCAATATTCTGCGCGTTGCCCTTTCCTATGACTATTTCTGGATCAATGTCCGTGTCAAGGGCGGCGCCTATGGCTGCCGCAGTGCTTTTGGAATGAATGGGGATACCTATTTTGTATCTTATCGTGATCCGAATCTGGAAAAGACCAATGAGATCTTTGCGCACACGGCAGACTATGTCCGGGATTTTGATGTGGATGAACGAGATATGACCAAATATATCATTGGTACGATCAGTGAGATGGATACGCCGCTGACACCGGCACAGCGCGGCACGAGAGCCCTGTCCTGCTATCTAAGGGATGTGACTTTTGCAGACTTGCAGCGCAACCGTGATCAGGTCTTGAATGCCACAGTAGAGGATATCCGTGCGCTGGCACCGCTGGTACAGGCAACCATGGATCAGGATTATTTCTGTGTTGTCGGAAACGAGGATACGCTGACGGCAGCCGCAGATATGTTTGACGAGTTATACAATTTATACGAATAAGAGTAAGGAGCATTACATGCAAGATAATTTTAAATCAGGTTTTGTCACCATTATCGGACGACCAAATGTTGGAAAGTCTACCCTTATGAACCATTTGATCGGACAGAAGATTGCGATCACTTCCAACAAGCCGCAGACGACCCGCAACCGCATCCAGACGGTTTATACGGATCCGGAACTGGGGCAGATTGTATTCTTAGATACGCCGGGCATCCATCAGGCATCCAATAAACTTGGCGAATATATGGTCAGTGTGGCAGAACACACGATGCAGGATGTGGATGTGATTCTCTGGCTGGTGGAGCCGTCTGATTATATCGGTGGCGGCGACAGACATATCGTAGAGCAGTTGCAAAAGACCAAAACCCCGGTTATCCTTGTGATCAACAAGATTGACACGGTAGACCATGATGCGGTCTTTGGCGTGATCGAGGCTTATCGCAAACTATATGATTTTGCTGAGATCGTGCCGCTTTCTGCCTTACGCGGAAAGAATTGCAATGTCCTTTTAGACCAGATCTTTAAGTATCTGCCTTACGGACCGGCATATTATGATGAGGACGTGGTAACAGACCAGCCTCAGCGTCAGATCGTAGCTGAGATCATCCGTGAGAAGGCGCTCCATGCACTTTCCGAGGAGGTGCCACACGGTATCGCGGTTTCCATCGATCAGATGAAATGGCGTTCGGGCAAGCATGGCATGTATGATATTGACGCAACCATCATATGTGAAAAAGACTCACACAAGGGCATCATCATCGGCAAAGGTGGTGCCATGTTAAAAAAGATCGGAAGCAATGCCAGATACGAGTGTGAAAAAATGCTGGATGCCAAGGTCAATCTCAAACTCTGGGTCAAGGTCAAGAAAGACTGGCGCGACAGTGATTATCTGATCAAAAATTTTGGTTATCGTAAGGACGAGATCTAATTCCATTTTTTATCTGGTATATCTTCTTTTTTGCTGGAGAATCTAAAGAATAGAGAAGCGAAAAAGAGGTGTGCGTCTATGGATGAATGGTGGGAGAGATTTACGGCAAGCGGCAAGGTAAGTGACTACCTTGCTTATTGTAAAATGGCGGAGGAAGAGTCCCATGGGATTCAATATTGTTCTGACAGGGATGGTTCTTTCGGCGATTCCTGTGGGAGAGTACGACAAGAGAATAACGATACTTACCAGGGAGCGCGGCAAGATCACGGCTTTTGCTAAAGGGGCACGTCGTTCCGGTAACCAACTTTTGGCGGCAGCCAATCCTTTTGCCTTTGGTCAGTTTGAGGTCTACCAGGGCAAGAGTACATATACCGCGGTGCGTGCGGACATCAAGAATTATTTCCGGGAACTGGCAGAAGATTTTGATATGGTCTGCTATGGTTACTATTTTCTGGAGATGGCGGAATACTATGCACAGGAAAATGCAGATGAAGTAGAACGCTTACGGCTTTTGTACCAGACACTTCGGGCGCTTGAGAGCCGTAAGTTTTCTTTTGCGCTGATCCGGGGCATCTACGAGTTAAAGACCTGGACGATCAATGGGGAATATCCTAATGTCTTTGAGTGCTTATCCTGTGGCAGCAAAGAGCATCTGGACTTCTTTTCCATGCGGCTGCGGGGCTGTGTCTGTGCGTCCTGCCAGGGCAAGACCGGTGGCAATCCGATAGACGGATCGACCCTTTATGCCATGCAGTATATCATTTCCACTTCTGTGGAAAAATTATACACCTTCCGTCTGACACCGGCGGTGGAGGCAGAGTTTCTGAATTTACTGCAATCCTATCGGAATCATTATGTGGGACATAAGTTTAAGAGCGAGGACTTTATCTGAGCCACAGGGACGTTCCTGTGGCACAAGGCGGTTGAAAAAATAATTGTGTCATAGTATAATAGTGCAGATTGTTAAGTGCTTCAAATAGGAGGACCATTGATACATGGAAAATAAGAAAAAGCATTCTGCCAAGGCAGCACAAAATGCGAGAGAAAATAAGATAAAGGCGAGAAACCAAAAGATCGTCCAGCACAGGATCGCGATCCTGATCGCCGTCATTATCCTTGTGATCGCTGCGATCGTTGCGGTTGTCAAGTTTAGCGGATGGTTTGATAAGATACCGGATCAAAGTACCCTTACGATCTCAGATGACGGCAAGGTGATCTGTGAAGAATTGACAGACTTTGCGGAGGATTACTCCCGAAGTGAGTTAAAGACTTACATGAAGGAAGAGATCAAAGAATACAACGATACCAATGGCAAAGACAGCGTCAAATTAGACAAAATAAAGTTTTACAGTGACCTTGCCCATGCCAAGACTACCTATGCATCTGCAGAGGATTACAGCAAGTTTACCGGCTATGGACTTTATACCGGTACGATCAAGTCGGCAGTCAAGCAGGGCTTTGATTTCTCAGATGCTTTTGTCAGTGTTACGGACGGAGAAAAGGGGACATCGGTTGATACTTTAGACATTACTTCCCAAAAGAAGTTAAAGGTGGCCATCATCAAAGAGAATATCAATGTCACGGTAGACGGCACCATCCTTTATGTTTCCGATGCCTGCACGACAATGGTGGATAAGAGTACCGTCTCAATCGAACAGCCGGATGGCAATGAAGATGCAACACAGTTGACCTATATTATTTATAAGTAGAGTGTTATACAGGAGATTGCCTGTACACAATAGAACAAGAAATGAGAGGATCAGATTATGGAAAAGACAATGGACAAGATTGTTGCTTTATGTAAAGCAAGAGGATTTGTATATCCGGGTTCTGAGATCTATGGAGGTCTTGCGAACAGTTGGGATTATGGAAATCTTGGTGTGGAACTGAAGAACAATATCAAAAAAGCATGGTGGCAGAAGTTCGTACAGGAAAGCCCGTACAATGTAGGTATTGACAGTGCAATCATCATGAATCCACAGACATGGGTGGCTTCCGGTCACTTGGGCGGATTTTCCGATCCTTTGATGGATTGTAGAGAGTGTCATGAGCGTTTCCGCGCAGACAAGATCATCGAAGATTTTGCGCAGGAAAATGATATTACCTTAGAGACATCTGTAGATGGATGGACGGCTGAGGAAATGATGGGATTCATCAAGGAACATAGTGTTCCATGTCCTACTTGTGGCAAGCATGACTTTACAGATATTCGTCAGTTTAACCTGATGTTTAAGTCTTTCATGGGTGTTACCGAAGATGCAAAGAATACCGTTTATCTTCGTCCAGAGACAGCACAGGGTATTTTTGTAAACTTTAAGAATGTACAGCGTACATCAAGAAAGAAGTTACCGTTTGGTATCGGTCAGATCGGTAAGTCTTTCCGTAACGAGATCACACCGGGTAACTTTATCTTCCGTACCAGAGAGTTTGAGCAGATGGAACTTGAGTTCTTCTGCGAGCCGGGAACCGATCTGGAATGGTTCCAGTATTGGAGAGGCTTCTGCCGCGACTGGTTACTTTCTCTTGGCATGAAAGAAGAAGAATTACGTCTGCGTGATCATGATCCTGCAGAACTTGCTTTCTACTCCAAAGGAACGACCGATATCGAGTTCTTATTCCCATTTGGATGGGGTGAACTCTGGGGTATCGCAGATCGTACCGATTATGATCTGACCCAGCATCAGAATACATCCGGTCAGGATCTGACCTACTTTGATGATAGCAAGGGCGAGCGTTATATCCCTTATGTTATCGAGCCTTCTCTTGGTGCAGACCGTGTGCTTTTGGCATTCCTTTGCGCTGCCTATGATGAGGAGAATATCGGAACAGAGGAGAAGCCGGATATGCGTACCGTACTGCATTTCCATCCGGCAATCGCACCGGTCAAGATCGGTGTGCTTCCGCTTTCCAAGAAGTTAAATGAGGGCGCTGAGAGCGTATATGCCCAGTTGTCCAAGAAGTACAACTGTGAATTTGATGACAGAGGAAACATCGGTAAGCGTTATCGTCGTCAGGACGAGATCGGAACACCATTCTGTGTTACTTACGATTTCGATTCTGAGGAAGATGGAGCCGTTACTGTTCGTGACCGTGACACCATGGAGCAGGAGCGTATCAAGATCGAGGATCTGGATGCATACTTTGCAAAGAAATTTGAGTGGTAATTTGAACCATAATACAGCAAAAGGTCTTTCCCAAGAGGGAGAGACCTTTTTTGATCTATTTATGAGATTTTCGATAGTCCGTTGGTGTGCAGTTCATTACAGCCTTAAAATCACTACAAAAATGTGTGTAAGAAGAATAGTGAAGATACTCGGCGGCGTCGGCGATGGATATTTCGGATTCCAGCAGCATCCTGGCGGCATAGTGCATTTTGAGATCGCGGTAATACTGTTTTGGGGAAATGCCGACTTCCGTTTTGAAAAGGCGGTTCAGATAGTAGGGCTCGTAGCCGGTCTGATCTGCCAACTGTGCGGTCGTGACGCCGCTTGTGATGTTATTCTTCAGATATGTCATACATTTTCTTATCATAGGGCTATATTGCGTTTTCTCATCCATCGCTTCTTGTACCAGTGCGCAGTAGGTCTGGTGAATGTCTTGGTGTAATTGGTTCATGCCGAGTGGAGAGTGCGTATTTTCAATTTCCTCGATGAAGGACTCCTGTGCGCGGTAGGCGGTGGAGATCAGTACACCGGCTTCTATGGCTTTATGGCATTCTAAAGCGTTCAGGATGAGTAATGAGTCCTTACGGCTGCGTGATGGTTCCGCTACATTGGCATATTCGGTTGGCACGGTTGCAAGCCGACCCTTTTGCACCATGTCGTTTAATTCTGCAGCATAAAGGCTGCTTTGTCCCTGTGCAACCTCGTTTAACAGCAGGTTTTCAAAATGATAGATGTTTTCGTAGACCACATCCCGATCTTCGGAAACATCACTTGCCACGGGAAAGGAGGCTGTAGCAAGAAAGGAGGTATCCTGCATATGGTCAAAATCATTCATAGAGATGCGCTGCCCATTGACCAGATAATGCAGCATCATGCCATAGTGGGCAAATTGGCTGTATTTCATGACGGGGAGTTCTTGCATCTGGGCAATAAGTTTGTGCTTGTCGGAAAAGGACATACCAAGCGACTCATATTGGCGCAGACAACGCTCCATAGCCTCGTTGGAATAGGGACTGTAGAAGATGGGACCGAGCACATGTACACGCACCAAGTTTCCCTCTCTTTTTTCATAGACAGCTTCCCAGACAAAGCCGATGTAGGCCGCCAGAACAAAGGGGGTGTCATGGTTCTTTCCGTGGGAAAAAATCATTTCCATATATTCCTCAGTACTTAAAAAAGCACTAAAAATACGACCTATGTTATCGTTTGATCGTATCATTCGCCGGTCTGCGTCGAAAGTAATAAGATGCAGTTGGGGAATGACCGAGAATAATGCGTAAATATCCATTGCATTTTCATCTCCTTTTTTCTATCGTAACCATACTTTACTAAAAATAGAATAAAAAAGCAAATTTTAGTATTAAAGCATGTGCAAAAAGGTCATATGATAATGCCAGAGGGTGTATCAAATTGTGAAAAGATACAGAAAAAAGACAACTCAAAGGAGGAGAACAATGGGGAATAAAAAGTTAAGCGCGGCAAGCGTGAGAGATGGTGTAGAATACCGCACCGCCAGTAAATTATCTATGATACTCGGTGTCGCAACCAATGGTGGAGGTATGTGTTTTTATCTTTTGATGATGTACGCATCCTACATAGCCAATGCCGGTTATGGAATCGCAGTTGCGGTTGCCGGAATTATTATTACAGGAACACGTATTTTTGATGGTATCACAGATCCTTTAGTGGCATTTGTTTTTGACCGCATCAAGGCTGGAAAGCATGGAAAGATCCGAATCTTCCTATTCGCAGCATGGGCGGTTATGGCACTGGCATGTTTCATGATGTATGACTGGATGAGTGGCAAGTACACAGGTGTAGCCGGTGTGGCATGGTTCATCGGCATCTATGTGGTATATATCATTGGTTATACCATGATGAATATGTCATCCGGAGCTGTCGGCAACCTGATCACAAATGATCCGACCCAGCGTCCTTTCATGAACCTGATCGGAACCATTTATTCATACTGTGTACCAATGGTATTTAACACCATTATTTCATTTGCAGTTTTACCAAAATATGACAATCAGTATAATGCAGCCTGTCTGCGTGAAGCATGTGTGTGGTATGTTGCGGGTGCCTTTGTATTTATGATTCTTGCATGTATCGGTCTGACACCATGTGACAAACCGGAAGTGTTAAACAGTGTGACTTTTGGTGATGATGGTAAGGAAAAGAAGATCGGATTTAAGGATATGTGGAATCTGCTCAAGGATAACAGAAATATGCAGATGTGGATCATTACTGGTGCTTCTGATAAACTGGCACAGACCACAGCCGGACAGTCTATCGTTATGACACTCTTAAGTGGTGTGCTGATCGCGAACTATCAGACAGCAACTATGCTTGGTAATATCACGGCGATCATTGGTATTGCCTTTGCGACAATTGGCGGTATGTATGTTGCAAAATTCGGAGCCAAGAAAGCAACATCTGTCTGGTCATGGGCATGTATCGGCTTGTCTGTTGTGATGGTTGTATTCTGTACCATCTTAGGACCAACCGGTATGTCAAGCATTGGTAAGTTCGGTGTTCCAATGATCATTTATCTGGTTCTTAATGTTGGATTGACCGGTTTTAAGATGATCCTTTCTACAGCAAGTGGTGTTATGAGAGCTGATGTTTGTGATTATGAGTTTGAGCGTTCCGGCAATTTTATGCCGGGTACCGTAGGCGGTGTGTATTCCTTCCTCGATAAGATTATTTCTTCACTGGCATCAACCATTGCTGCTCTTATGGTATCTCTGATCGGATATAAGACCGTGATGCCACAGATGGGAGATAAGGCAACACCTGCAGTATTCTGGATGACTATGTTCTTAGCATTTGGACTGCCTGTCATTGGCTGGATCTTTAATGTTATTTCTATGAAGTACTATGATCTTGACAAAGAAAGAATGGTTGAAGTACAGAAGAACATTGTAGCCATGAAAGCAGAACAGGAAGCGAAGAAAGAAGCATAATTTAGCAATTTACAAAACCCTTCATTATAGAGACTTCGAGATTTGATTTCGAAGTCTCTTTTTCAAAAAGAGAGAGGAAGAAAAATATGAGATTGTATGATGTGACAGTGGAATATCAGAAGGAACCGATTGGCATAGATGTCTGCCCACGTTTTTCCTGGAAACTGGAAAGTCAAGAGGAAAACACCTATCAAAAGTCTTATGAAATAAGCGTAGCAAAAGAGGGAAAGAGTGTCTGGTCAAGCGGCAGGGTGGAAAACGGACAGTCCCTGTTTGTGACTTATGAAGGCAGTGCCTTGGAGGCCTTTAGCCATTATGATGTCAATATCTGTGTCTGGGACAACCATGGAAACGCTGCGGAAACGACCACTTTTTTTGAGACCGGACTGATGTCAGAGGACAATTGGGAAGGTGTGTGGATCACTACGAAAGAGGAATTGCCGGCCGTTAAGACTTTCTCCAAAGAGGTCTGTCTGCAGAAAGGAAAAAAACTGCGTCAGGCAAGAATCTATGCATCTGCACTTGGTGTCTATGATCTGGAAATTGACGGCAAAAAAATGGGGGATGCATATCTGGCTCCCGGCTGGACGTCTTATGGCAACCGCGTCCAATATCAGACTTACGATGTGACGGATGAGTTACAGGAGAAATCCCTAGTGTCTTTGGTTGTCGGCAATGGTTGGTATGCAGGCTACTTAAACGGCGAAGGGGAGCATCATCTCTATGGAAAAAAGACAGCCTGTATCGCCATGATCCGTATCACATACGAAGATGGTTCGGTGGACGTCATGGGAACCGATGCCTCATGGCTGGTATCAGAAAATGCGATCCGGTCGTCGGAAATCTATATGGGTGAGACACTGGATCTGACCTTGCCGCTATCCGATCATTATGCCGGTGATACCCAGGCAGTACTCTTAGAAAGAAGTGCCTTTCCAAAACGTTTGATTTCACAAGAGGCAGAGCCTATCCGTATTACCAAACGTTTCCCGGTGGTTCAGAAGATTCTTACGCCAAAGGGTGAGTTGGTGTTTGATTTCGGTCAGAATATGGCAGGGTTGGTGGAAGTAGAATTACCGCCGCTTTCTTTGCTTACCGGTGCGAAGAAAGAAATCCGTATCACACACGGCGAAGCCCTGGACAAAGATGGCAATTTTTACAATGAAAATTACCGGACAGCAAGATCAGAGGATGTTTACTGCTATGGTGAGGGAGATGTCGGGAAAAAAGCCATGCCACATTTTACCTATCACGGTTTCCGTTATATTTGCGTTGAGGGTGTAGATAGCAGTGTGGATCCCAAGTATTTTACGGCCTGCGCCATGCATAGTGATATGCACAAAGCGGGGACGATGACAACATCAAACCGTCTGGTCAACCGCCTGATCCAAAATATCGAATGGGGGCAGAGAAGCAACTTTTTTGATATTCCGACCGATTGCCCGCAAAGGGATGAACGACTGGGCTGGACAGGGGATGCCATGATCTTCAGCAAGACTGCTATGCAGAATTTTAACACGGGCCTCTTTTTCAAAAAATGGCTGCGTGATGTGGCAGTGGAATCGGATGCTAAAACAGGCATTCCGCAGATCGTACCCAATGTGGTAAAGGGCAGTATGGGAACTTCTATTTGGAGTGACTGTGCTACCGTGATTCCATGGAATCTTTATATGACCTATGGGGATACCGGTGTGCTTGCCGATCAATATGATAATATGCGCCTCTGGGTGGACTGGATCTTTGGGCAGTGTCAGGGAGAAGTCCTATGGATGCATGGTTTCCAAAGAGGTGACTGGCTGGCACTGGACAGTGATGAAAGCCTGCATCTGATGTCGGGCGGCACAGATAAGAATCTGGTAGCAAATGTCTTTTATGCATATTCGACCAAGATCGTGTGCGATACGGCACATATACTTGGAAAAGAGGAGGATGCCAAGATATACGATGGGCGCTATCAGGCTATCGCGGATGCCATCTTAAGAGAGTATGTAACAGCATCCGGACGCTTGGTTTCTGAGACACAGACAGCCTGTGCCCTGCTTCTTTATTTTGATTTGGTCGCGGGCGCGAAAAAGGAGCGCATTATACAGACGCTGGAGCAAAATCTCAAACAGCACAAAAACAAGTTGACGACCGGCTTTGTCGGAACGGCATATCTGTGCCATGCCCTTTCTGAAAATGGGCTGCATGATCTGGCGGCGGAACTTCTTTTAAATGAGGATTACCCGGGCTGGCTCTATGCAGTGAAGATGGGGGCAACGACGATCTGGGAGCGCTGGAATTCTGTTTTGCCGGATGGAACTTTTGATACATCGGGCATGAATTCTTTGAATCATTATACGTATGGTTCCATAGGAGATTGGCTTTATCGGAAAGTCGCCGGGATTACGCCGACCTCAGCAGGCTATGCGACTTTTGACATCAGACCTTATCTGACAAAGGGACTGGAGGAAGTGGAAGCCGCGCTGGAGACTATGTATGGCAGTATTCGTGTCCATACGGTCTGTAAGGATGGACAGATTCAGGTGGAGGTAAAGGTGCCGGTAAATACGACCGCTACACTTTATCTGCCGGAAAAGGAAGATGCATTGGTGCTTGGCTCCGGTCAATATCATTATGTATATGAGACAAATACGGTGCTTATCGCGGGAAGATACAACATGAACACAAAATTCCGGGATATGGTCGAAGATCCGGCAGCGAAAGCCATTCTGGATGCGGCACTTCCGGGTATGTTGGATGGCCCTATGGCATCCTTTATCCTGAACCAGTCGCCAAACGAGATGCTTGCCTATGATGCGGGTAAAAAGGAAATGTTTGAACAGATCATAGGGCAATTGAACCAGTCTGTTTAAAGTTTTTATGGAAAAGTGATAAGAAAAAAAGATACCGATAAAAATACTTGGATAAATTTGTCAGAATAAAACGGATTTTGTACATTAGTCAATGATGTGACACCAACTTTTGAAAAATAAAAAGATTGGC
>NZ_QUCW01000004.1:0-228796 GCF_003473825.1 Roseburia sp. AM16-25 | reverse complement strand
GAAGGCATCGGACTCTGCCGTACAGAGCATATGTTCTTTGAAGAAGACAGAATCGCAGCATTCCGTGAGATGATCTGTTCTGATACAGTAGAAGAAAGAGAAGCAGCACTTGAGAAGATTCTTCCATATCAGCAGGGAGATTTCAAGGCTCTTTACGAAGCATTGGAAGGATGCCCGGTTACCATTCGTTTCTTGGATCCACCTCTTCATGAGTTCGTTCCTACAGAGGAAGCAGACATCAAGAAGTTAGCAGATGCTCAGGGCAAGACTGTAGAGCAGATCAAGACAATCATCGATGGACTCCATGAGTTCAACCCAATGATGGGTCACAGAGGATGCCGTCTTGCTGTTACTTATCCTGAAATCGCCAAGATGCAGACAAAGGCTGTTATCCGCGCAGCAATCGAAGTTCAGAAAGAGCATGCTGACTGGAACATTAAGCCTGAGATCATGATCCCACTTGTATGTGAAGTGGAAGAATTGAAGTATGTTAAGAAAGTCGTTGTTGAGACAGCAGACGCTGAAATTGCAGCAGCAGGCGTCACATTAGAATACGAAGTTGGTACTATGATTGAGATCCCAAGAGCAGCACTTACTGCTGACGAGATCGCTAAGGAAGCAGACTTCTTCTGCTTTGGTACAAACGATCTGACACAGATGACATTTGGATTCTCTCGTGATGATGCCGGTAAGTTCTTAGATGCTTACTATGACAAGAAGATCTTTGAGAACGATCCATTTGCTAAGTTAGACCAGACAGGTGTTGGTAAGTTGATGGAGACTGCTATCAAACTTGGTAAGCCAGTCAACCCGGCACTTCATGTTGGTATCTGTGGAGAGCATGGTGGAGATCCTTCTTCCGTTGAGTTCTGCCACAAGATCGGTCTTGACTATGTATCTTGCTCACCATTCCGTGTACCTATTGCACGTTTGGCAGCAGCACAGGCAGCTATTGCTAATAAGTAATTGCGGATTCATATGTAATTTATCTCCCTACCGTATGGTGGGGAGATATTTTTTTAGAAACCTCTTGACTTTACCGCACTAATGTATTATCCTGTCACTATATTAAAACCGATGATGCAGACGAGTATAGCATTTGGAAGTGCACAGAGAACTGTTGGTGGTGGGATAACAGTGGTGAAAGGGTGCTAGAATGGACTGCAGAGGGCGAACTGAAAGCACAGGCGAGTAGGGGAGACGTGGGATGCACGTTACAGCAGATTATGTATGTTGGTACATAAATGAGGGTATTCTGTCCGAAGCAGGATGAAATTAGGTGGCACCGCAGGAGTATAACTTCTGTCCTATGTATTTAGGACGGGAGTTTTTTTGTTATGGCAACGAGGAAAATACACGCATTTATATGGTGTATTTGACGACCGCTAATCAGATCAGGTAAGCGCACACTCTCATTCCATGTAAATAAATTTCGCAAAGCAAGGAAAGGAAGAAACATGAACAAGACAACAATTCCCTACAAGATTTATCTGGATGAACAGGAGATGCCAAAGCAATGGTATAACGTTAGAGCAGATATGAAGAAGAAACCTGCACCACTCTTAAACCCTGCAACCTTGCAGCCTATGACCGTTGAGGATCTGGAAGCGGTATTCTGCACGGAACTGGCAAAGCAGGAACTGGATGATACGACAGCGTATTTTGATATCCCGGAAGAGATCCGGAATTTTTATAAAATGTACCGCCCATCGCCTTTAGTAAGAGCCTATTGCCTGGAGGAAAAACTTGGCACACCGGCACATATTTACTATAAGTTTGAGGGCAACAATACATCCGGCAGTCACAAGTTGAACTCCGCCATAGCCCAGGCATATTATGCTAAGAAGCAGGGTCTGAAGGGCGTGACGACAGAGACCGGAGCCGGACAATGGGGAACAGCACTTTCCATGGCATGCTCTTATTTTGATCTGGATTGTCAGGTCTATATGGTGAAATGTTCTTATGAGCAAAAGCCATTCCGCCGGGAGGTAATGAGAACCTATGGTGCGACGGTAACACCTTCCCCTTCCATGACAACGGAGATCGGAAGAAAGATCAATGCAGAATTTCCGGGAACGACCGGAAGTCTGGGATGTGCTATTTCCGAAGCAGTCGAGGCTGAGACCAAGCAGGAAGGTTACCGATATGTGTTAGGCTCCGTTTTGGCACAGGTTTTGTTACATCAGTCTGTCATTGGTTTAGAGACCAAAACAGCTCTGGATAAATATGGCGTCAAAGCAGATGTTATCATCGGATGCGCCGGAGGCGGTTCCAATCTGGGCGGTCTGATCTCCCCATTTGTGGGCGAAATGTTAAGGGGCGAGAATGATTACCAGATCATCGCAGTGGAGCCGGCAAGTTGTCCGAGCCTGACAAGAGGTAAATATGCATATGACTTCTGCGATACCGGAAAGGTTACCCCGCTGGCAAAGATGTACACCTTGGGAAGTGAATTTATTCCGTCTGCCAACCATGCCGGTGGCCTGCGTTATCATGGCATGAGTTCCATCGTATCCGAATTATACGATCAGGGATTGTTGGAGGCCCGTTCCGTAGAGCAGACTGAAGTCTTTAAAGCAGCAGAGCAGTTTGCCAGAGTGGAGGGTATTTTACCGGCACCGGAAAGCAGCCACGCCATCAAGGTTGCTATTGATGAAGCCCTGCGCTGCAAGGAGACCGGAGAAGAAAAGAATATTGTCTTTGGCTTGACGGGAACCGGTTACTTTGATATGGTGGCATACCAGAAATACAATGACGGCGAGATGGGCGATTACATCCCGACCGATGAAGAACTGGCAAAATCATTGGCTGACTTACCACAGACCTAAAATATTTGTAGGAAAATCGTAAGATTTCACGGAGAAAAAACGAGGAAAAAGCATTGATGATCTTGATAAAATAGAGAACTCACCAATGCTTTTATTCTTTGTGTTATGATGGATAAAAAGTACATGACACGAAAGGAACAGGTATGCAATACAGAAAAAATTTGATCATGAAAAATGGACAGGCGGCAATTTTAAGAAGTGGAGTGGCTTCTGATGGGCAGGCAGCGCTGGAAGTTTTTAACCTTACGCATGAAGAAACAGATTTCCTTCTATCTTATCCGGATGAGTCCTCTATGGATGCTGAACAGGAAAGCGAGTTTTTGGAAAGAAAAACAGCAAGTGCAAATGAGGTGGAAATCCTTGCGTTGGTGGGAAATCAGGTGGTAGGAATGGCAGGGATCGATGCTGTGGGCGCATGTCACAAAGTCAGCCATCGGGCAGAATTTGGTATTTGCCTTGTAAAGGAATACTGGGGACTGGGGCTTGGAAAGGCTATGACAAAAGCCTGTATCAAGTGCGCCGAAGAGGCTGGCTACGCACAGTTAGAACTAAATGTGGTTGCGGACAATCAATCTGCCATCCGCTTATATAAAAAAATGGGATTTGTGGAATATGGACGCAATCCCAAAGGTTTTCGTTCGAGAAGGAGCGGCTATCAGGAACTGATCTATATGCGCCTAGATCTGGAGGGATAGGTTTTTTCATTAAGAACCAATCTGATCAATTTTTCTGTATTTGTTGTATGAGATGAGTAGAATATTACTATCGCAACTATTTCAAGGAGGTGCCAATATGAATATTCGTCCATCAGCAGCAATCCGCCAGAACTACAGTAGCCTCTGTCTACGCCGACATGGAATATCGGTAGATTTATAAATTCTCCGGTGCAATCCAGTTGTCATCGATCCCGTCATGCAGCCAGGTATTGTCTGCCTCTGCGTAATCATCGACCAGTAGGTATTGAAACTTGCTGGTCGTTTTTAGTGCGTCATAAACGTAGGATAGGGGAACGCGCGACCGGTTGTTGGTCGGAGATCCCGGGTCACCTAGGAGAATCGTGTCATCCGTGGGGTTATAGAGGCAGAGCGTCACATAGTGACCCGGAACTCTTTGCCAGAGTTTGTCATCATTGGCACTGCTGACGAGGGCGATGGTCATCTTGCTGGTCTTTACCTGCTTTTGAAAATCTGCATAGTCGTTCGCCTTATAATACACATCGCAGTCCATTCCCATATCTCGAAGAATGACTTTCATATTGCCCCAATCCAAAGCTGCGGATGCCTTGGTAGGAGCATAGCCGGTTTCCTTATAGGCATAATCGTAGACGTCAAGGGGAGAGCAAGTGTAAGGCGAAAGGGTACTATAGACATTGGCAACACAGCAGAAACCACAGCCAAAACCACTGAAATACTGTCCCTTGGCGTATTTCTGACACCATTGGCCAGACCATGTGGCACCGGCGCTCCAGGCACGGTGTCCCTGTAAAAAGGTGTAGACCTGGTCTTCGGAAAAAGGAGCAATATCATCGAGAGAAATCTCTCCGGTTATGATTTTGTGGTTGTATTGATAGGTCTGGGAAACAATGCCGGCATACAGTGAATCTGGCAAGAAATCCTCGGCAGCGTTTACATTTTGTGCATGCAGATGCGGTATTTTTTCTTCCAAATGCTCATGGAAAATAAGAGTAAGAGCGATGGTGGCGACGCAGAGAAGTATGCTGATTGTATTTTTTATCTTCATGTGTTTTTCTTTCTGTTAAAATGTGTTTTGGTTCAGTAATCTATGATAGCACAATGTGCATGGGAATACTACCGGGTCAATAGTGAATCATAAACATAGGGGCGTGCATGAGTGCTTATGATGATATTTTCCGATGCAGATAATCCCGGATAGAGTCTTTAAGTATACATTATGTTTATTAAGTAAATCAATCATATAAAATGAATATTCTTTTTGTATCTTTAAGATGTTAAAATAATAAAAAAACAGGCAGGAGGTTTTTATTATGGATATTCGACAGGCGATTGGCTTTATCACCGGAAAAGCAGCAAAACATCCATATCCGGAGCATATGCAGGATGCAAGAAAGATCGCAGCAGACGGTATTGTGCTGTTGAAGAATGAGGGGGATCTATTGCCGCTGGCTGAAAAAGAACTGGCACTTTTTGGGGCGGGCGCAGTGGATACCATTGTGTGCGGATCCGGCTCTGGTTATGTTATGGCACCTTATACGATAAATGTCATGCAGGGATTGGAAAATGCAGGCATTCAAATTACATCAAAAAACTGGTTAAAGCGTTATCAGGAGGCCAGTAAAAAAGCAAATAAGGAAGATAAGACTTTGTCCAAACTGGATCGGTCATGGTCTGGCCTTAGCATTCTGATTGATGATATTGAAGTGACAGATGCAGATATCAAAGAAAGTAGTAGTGCAAAGACGGCGCTTTATGTTGTCCGAAGAAATGCCGGAGAGAATCATGATCGACGTGCAAAAAAAGGGGATTATTATCTGTCTGATCGGGAAATGGATAACATAAAAAAGATTGCAGCATCCTTTGAACATACCATTATCGTACTGAATACCTGTGTGATTGACGCTAATTTTATCGAGGAGATCGAAGGAATTGATGCGGCACTTCTTTTAGGACAGGCAGGTATGGAGGCCGGAAATGCGCTGGCAGATATTCTGACAGGAAAAAGCAGTCCATCCGGTCATCTGACCGATACCTGGGCCAAAAATTACCAGGATAATCCGGCAAGTGCTACTTTTGGTTCCAATGACGGCAACAATCTGCAGGAAGATTACGTGGAGGATATCTTTGTCGGTTACCGCTATTTTGACAGTTTTGGCGTAGAGCCGCTTTATCCGTTTGGCTATGGACTTTCTTATGGCAAACCGGAGTATGAACTGGTGGAGATCGCAGCAGATTGGAAAGAGGTCACATTAAAGGTTAAGGTAAAAAATGTTGGCCCTATAAGATCACGTTTTGTGGCACAGGTCTATGTGAGTGCACCAAATGGTAAACTTTGCAAACCATATCAGGAATTAAAAACTTATGGTAAGACGAAAGCACTTGCAGTAGGAGAAGCAGAGGAACTTACCCTTAAAATTCCAACGGAATCTTTAGCAAGTTATGATATGGAAACCGCAGCTTTTATCATGGAAGCCGGAGATTATCTGATCCGTCTGGGAAGCGATTCTAAGAATACGGCAGTGGTGGCATTACTTTGCCTAGATGCGACAGCAAGACTGCGTCAGGTAAGCAATCAATTGCAGGCAGATCATGAGATGGATGTCCTTACGACACCACAGGCATGTATAGAACGTGTACAAAAGGAAGCGGCAGAAGCAAGAACACGGGCAGAGAGCGGAAACTTGAAAATGATCCAACTATCAGCGGCAGATTGTCAGACTGTTGACGGTGCAGCCAAGCCGGTTGCAAAACGCGTTTCCGGCAAAGGCAATGCCAAGGCTACTTTTATCGATGTTGTGGAAAAACGTGTGCCTATGGCTGATTTTGTGGATTCCTTGGACGAGGAAGTGCTTTTTCGTCTGGTAGCAGGTGCAGCTGACGAAGTGCCACATTCTGTTCCAAAGAGAACCAACAGAAAGTATAAGCCGGTAGGTGGTCCGACTTCTTCCGGCTCTACCACGGCATTGTATGTAGATTCTCTTGGTATTCCAAACTGGAAAGTGACGGATGGTCCGGCGGGCTGTCATCTGCCGTTTATGGGCGTGACAGGATATCCGGTAGGTATGGTTCTAGCACAGACATGGGACAACGACCTGTCAGATCTGATGGGAAGTGGCATTGGAAAAGAGTTGGAAGCATACAGCCATAGCATTATTTTAGGTCCTGGTATGAACATTCACAGAGATCCTTTAGGCGGTCGTGCCTTTGAATATTTTTCTGAAGATCCGCTTCTTTCCGGTAAAATGGCTGCTGCCATGACGATCGGTGTGCAGAAGACACCGGGTGCAGGTGTTTCCATCAAACACTTTGCAACAAACAATCAGGAGGAGGATCGAACGCAGGAAAACAACACGGTGACAGAGCGGGCGCTGCGTGAGATTTATCTCCGTGGTTTTGAAATCTGCGTGCGCGAAGCAGATCCAAAGACAGTGATGACCAGTTACAACTGCTTAAATGGCACGCACACATCATCAAGTTATGAACTGATCACAAATGTGCTGCGCGGTGAGTGGGGATTCCGAGGACTGGTTATGACAGACTGGGGTTCAAAGAGTCAAAAACATCTTGACCTTGCAGCAGGAAATGATCTGATCATGGGAGGATACCGCAGCCAGTTTTTAAAGGTAGCCGTACACGGAACGCCGGCAGAGTTTGCAGACAACGGCTATGTGCGTGAACAGGAATTTAAGGTCTATGGTGGATTCTTTAAAAATGTAGTTGAGTTCTGGAATGCCTTTGAACCGGATGCACAAGGCCCAGACTGGGTCGCAACGACGGTTGCTCCTGGTGTGGAACTTTCCGACAAAGTGCAGAAAAAAATAGAAGAAGGAATCGCTACGGTGACAGAAAATGCAGACGGAAGTAAGACGGTTACTTATCGCGGTTACAACAGAGGACAGTATCTGGATATGGAGGATGTCAAGACCTGTGCTACAAGAACTTTAGAGCAGTTGGCGGATTCGGTATCTTATCGTCTGATGACCAAATAAAGTTCTTCCTTGCGGTGTGCCTTGTGCTGTGGTACTATCTCTATGGTAAATATTAACATTCAGCATAAGGGATAGAGAAATGAAAACAAAAAAATTATCAACAAAACAGTTGACGGTATTAGGACTCATGATCGCAGTTTTGGTACTTATGTCATACACGCCGCTAGGATATCTTAATATCGGACCACTTGCGATCACATTTAATATGATTCCGGTGGCAATCGCAGCCATTGCCTGTGGCCCATTGGGCGGAGCCGTGCTTGGAGCCGTATTTGGACTGACCAGTTTTGGACAGTGTATCGGTATCGGTGGTGTCAGTGCCATGGGGGCAACACTTTTTAGTATTAGCCCGGTACTTGCTTTTATCCAGCGTTTTGTACCAAGATTTTTAGATGGCTGGCTTTTGGGCTATCTGTTCCGTTGGCTTCGTAAAGCAACCAAGAATACGACACTGGCCGGCTATATCACAGGTTTTTTGTCCGCCTTTTTAAACACGGTATTTTTCATGGTGGCATTGGTTGTTCTGTTCGGAAATACAGACTATGTGAAGAATCTGATCGGTGGACGTAACATCATCGTATTTATCTGTGCTTTTGTAGGTGTCAATGCCATCTGTGAGATGATCTCTGCAACCATTTTAACAGGTGTGATCTCCGTAGCACTCAAAAAAGCGCGGCTGATCTTACAGGAAGAAAAATAGCGCATAAAGTGTGTCACAATTGAAAAAAGTTATTGGAAAAAGCCATCCAGTGTCGATTTTGTAATCGTGGCACTGGATGGCTTTTGGCATACAAGGGCTAGAAAGCATGTTAAAATCTATTAGTTGTCGGCAGCGTCATCATCGCTCATGGCGTAGACCTGACGTTTACGTGCCATCTCATCACTTTCGAGATATTCGTCGTAGGTTGTGATCTTATCGATGATCTGACCATTTGGCATGATCTCGATGATACGGTTTGCGGTAGTCTCTACAAACTGATGATCGCGGGAAGAAAAGATTACAACACCCGGGAACTTGATGAGACCGTTATTTAAAGCTGTAATGGACTCCATATCCAGGTGGTCTGTCGGCTCGTCGAGCATGAGGACGTTGGATGCTTCGATCATCATGCGGGAGAGAAGAACACGCACCTTTTCACCACCGGAGAGGACGCGCATCTTCTTGACACCATCTTCACCGGCAAAAAGCATTCTGCCAAGGAAACCGCGGACATAAGTCGCATCCTTGATCTCGGAGAACTGTGTCAGCCAGTCTACGATGACATCATCGGTATCAAAGATCTCTGTATTATCCTTCGGGAAGTAGGACTGTGAAGTGGTCACGCCCCACTTATAAGAACCTTCATCCGGTTCCATCTCACCGGCAAGAATCTTGAAGAGGACGGTCTTTGCATGCTCATTTGCACCAACAAGAGCAACCTTGTCTTCACGGCGCAGGTTAAAGGAAATATGATCTAAAACAACTTCGCCGTCAATCGTCTTTGTCAGATTTTCAACGCTTAAGACTTCGTTACCGATCTCACGCTGTGGGCGGAAATCAATGTAAGGATATTTGCGGCTGGAAGGCTTGATCTCATCCAGTTCGATTTTTTCCAAAGCACGTTTTCTGGAAGTAGCCTGCTTTGACTTGGAAGCGTTGGCAGAGAAGCGGGAGATAAAGTCCTGTAATTCCTTGATCTTTTCTTCTTTTTTCTTGTTTGCTTCTTTCATCTGCTTCATCAGAAGCTGACTGGATTCATACCAGAAGTCATAGTTCCCGGCATACAACTGAATCTTGCCATAATCGATATCCGCGGTATTGGTACATACCTTATTTAAGAAATAACGGTCGTGGGATACAACGATAACGGTATTGTCAAAGTTGATCAAAAACTCTTCCAACCATGCGATTGCATCCAGATCCAAGTGGTTTGTAGGCTCATCCAAAAGCAGGATGTCAGGATTTCCGAAAAGTGCCTTTGCAAGAAGAACCTTGACCTTCTGGGCACCGGTCAGATCTGCCATGACAGAGTAGTGGAACTCCGGATCAATGCCCAGACCATTTAATAAGGTAGCGGCATCGCTTTCGGCATTCCATCCGTCCATGTCTGCAAACTCAGCCTCAAGTTCGCTGGCGCGGATACCGTCTTCGTCGGTGAAATCTTCCTTCATATAAATAGCATCTTTTTCCTTCATAATGTCATAAAGACGCTGGTTTCCCATGATGACAGTATCTAAGACCGTAAACTCATCATATTTAAAGTGATCCTGCTCCAGGAAAGAAAGACGCTGTCCCGGCGTGATGATGACATCGCCGCTGGTCGGCTCCAACTGTCCGGATAAGATCTTTAAGAATGTTGACTTGCCGGCTCCGTTGGCACCGATCAGTCCATAACAGTTACCTTCCGTAAATTTGATATTTACATCTTCAAAGAGTGCCTTTTTCCCTAGACGCAGGGTGATATTACTTGCCTGTATCATTTTTTACACCTCATAAATTTGCTAAATTTAAACACCGTCTACTATTGTATCGTACTTTCCTTATTTTGCAAGGATTTTCGGGATAAAATGTGCAGGAATGTACTTGATTTTAAACAGTGGGAAGTATTGATTTTTTTTTGTCAAAATCTTATATTATTGAATTAGAGACATTACGCATTTACTGCGCCCTTTTTGGTGCCCGGCAAATGCTTATGTACATATTAAGAAAAGAGTCTTTTAGGAGGAAACGACATGGGAAGATCAAAACAATCTATGGATGGTAATACCGCCGCAGCTCATGTAGCATACGCCTACACAGAAGTAGCAGGTATCTATCCGATCACCCCTTCTAGTCCAATGGCTGATATGGTAGACCAGTGGTCTGCAGCAGGACAGAAGAACATTTTTGGAAGCACTGTTAAAGTAGTAGAGATGGAATCAGAAGCCGGTGCAGCAGGTACTGTACATGGTTCACTTGCAGCTGGTGCACTCACCACTACATTTACCGCTTCTCAGGGACTTTTACTTATGATCCCTAACATGTACAAGATCGCTGGTGAGCAGTTGCCATGTGTATTTGATGTATCTGCTCGTACAGTATCATCACACGCACTGAACATCTTCGGTGACCACAGTGATGTTTACGCTTGTCGTCAGACAGGTTTTGCAATGTTATGTGAGACAAACCCACAGGAAGTTATGGACTTAAGCCCGGTTGCTCATTTGGCAGCATTGGAAGGCAAGGTTCCATTCCTTAACTTCTTTGATGGTTTCCGTACATCTCATGAGATCCAGAAGATCGAGAAATGGGATTATGAAGATCTGAAAGAAATGTGTCCAATGGATGCAGTAGAAGAGTTCAGAGCACACGCTTTGAATCCTAACCACCCAGCAGCTCGTGGTTCTCATGAAAACGGAGATGTATTCTTCCAGCATAGAGAAGCATGTAACACAGCATACGATGAGTTACCTGCAGTTGTAGAGAAGTACATGAACAAGGTAAACGAAAAACTTGGTACAAACTACGGCTTATTCAACTACTATGGTGCTCCGGATGCAGAGCGTGTTATCGTAGCAATGGGATCTATCAATGATGTTGCTGAAGAAGTTATCGATTACTTGACAGCAGCAGGCGAGAAGGTTGGTCTTGTTAAGGTTCGTCTGTATCGTCCATGGTCATCAGAAGCATTACTTAAGGTTATCCCTAAGACAGCAAAGAAGATCGCTGTACTTGACAGAACAAAAGAGCCAGGATCTCTTGGCGAGCCATTATACCTTGATGTTGCTACCACACTTCGTGAAGCAGGTATGAATGACGTTGTATTAGTTGGCGGACGTTATGGTCTTGGATCAAAGGATACACCTCCATCATCTGTATTTGCAGTATATAAGGAATTAGAGAAGGATGCTCCTAAGCATCGTTTCACAATCGGTATCGAAGATGATGTTACACATCTTTCACTTCCAGAGGTTAAGCCGGCTCCGATCACTTCTGCTCCTGGTACAAAGGAATGCAAGTTCTGGGGTCTTGGTGGAGATGGTACTGTAGGTGCTAACAAGAACTCTACAAAGATCATCGGTGACCATACAGACAAGTACATCCAGGCATACTTCCAGTATGACTCTAAGAAGACCGGTGGTGTTACAATTTCTCACTTGAGATTTGGTGACAACCCAATCAGAAGCCCATACTACATCAACCAGGCTGACTTCGTTGCATGTCACAACCCAGCATACGTTACACAGGGTATGAAGATGGTTCAGGATGTTAAGCCGGGCGGAGTATTCATGATCAACTGCCAGTGGTCTGATGAAGAATTAGGACATCATCTGAACGCTGAAGCAAAGAAGTATATCGCTGATAACAACATTCAGTTATACACGATCAACGCTATCGATAAGGCTATCGAAATCGGAATGGGTAAGAGAACCAACACGATCTTACAGTCAGCATTCTTCAAGTTAGCTGATGTTATGCCGATCGACGAGGCTGTTGAATTTATGAAGCAGGCTGCTAAGAAGTCCTACAGCAAGAAGGGTGACGCAGTCGTAGAAATGAACTACAAGGCAATCGACGCCGGTGTAGACGCTGTACATAAGGTAGAAGTTCCTGCATCTTGGGCTAACCCAGAAGCAGATGCTCCTAAGGCAGAGCGTACAGGTCGTCCGGAAGTTGTTAAACTTGTCAATGATTTACTTGATCCGATCGCAAAGATGGATGGTGACAGCCTTCCGGTATCTGCATTTACAGATTGCGTAGATGGTCAGTTCGTAACAGGTGCTTCTGCATACGAGAAGCGTGGTACAGCCGTTATGGTTCCAGAGTGGGATGCAGAGAAGTGTATTCAGTGTAACAACTGTGCATTTGTATGTTCACATGCAACCATCCGTCCATTCTTACTGAGTGACGACGAAGTTAAGGCTGCACCTTCAAATATCAAACTTGCTGATATGAAGCCTAAGGGTGGAGATTACAAGTACACCATGAGCGTATCTCCTCTTGACTGTATGGGATGCGGCGAATGTGTTACTGTATGTCCTACAGCAGCAATCGCTATGGTTCCACAGGAATCACAGGCAGATGAGCAGCCGGTATTTGACTACTTAGTTGCAAACGTTGGTAAGAAGGATGTTGGATTATCAGACATCACTCCTAAGGGATCACAGTTCAACCAGCCACTCCTTGAGTTCTCTGGTTCTTGTGCAGGATGTGCTGAGACATCTTACGCTAGACTGATCACACAGCTCTATGGTGAGCAGATGTTCATCTCTAACGCAACAGGATGTTCTTCTATCTGGGGTAACCCGGCAGCTACATCACCATACACAGTAAATAAGGACTCTAAGAAGGGACCAGCATGGTCTAACTCATTGTTCGAAGACAACGCTGAGCATGGTCTTGGTATGTACGTTGGACAGAAATATATCCGTGATATGGCTATCGAGTCAGCAAAGGCTTGCGCTGAAAGCGACAAGGCATCCGCAGAACTTAAGGCTGCATTTGCTAAGTTCGAAGAGACTAAGGATGATACAAAGGCAAATACTCCTGCAACAGAAGCACTTGTAGTTGAGCTTGAAAAAGCAGCAGCTGCTGGATGCCCGGATGCTAAGGAAGCACTTGCTAAGAAAGATTACCTCGCTAAGAAGTCTGTATGGATCTTCGGTGGTGACGGTTGGGCATACGATATCGGATTCGGCGGATTGGATCACGTTCTTGCTTCTGGTGAGAATGTTAACGTTATGGTATTCGATACAGAGATGTACTCTAACACAGGTGGACAGGCTTCTAAGGCTTCTAACATCGGTGAAGTATGTCAGTTCGCTGCAGCTGGTAAGGAAATCGGCAAGAAGTCTCTTGCAGAAATCGCTATGAGTTACGGTTATGTATACGTTGCACAGATCGCACTTGGTGCTAACCCTGCACAGGCTGTTAAGGCTATCGCAGAGGCTGAGGCATACAACGGACCTTCACTTATCATCGGCTATGCTCCATGTGAGTTGCACGGTATCGCTAAGGGTGGTATGAACCACTGCCAGGATGAAATGAAGAAGGCAGTAGCTGCTGGTTACTGGAACCTGTTCTCATTTGACCCTGCTAAGAAGGCAGAAGGAAAGAATCCATTCACTTTGACATCAAAGGCTGGAGACGGTTCTTACCAAGACTTCTTGAACAACGAGGCTCGTTATACTCGTCTGATCAAGCCATTCCCAGAGCGTGCTGAAAGACTCTTTGCTAAGTCTGAAGAAGCTGCTAAGGAACGTTACGATCACTTACAGAAGTTAGTTGATCTTTACAGCTAAAATAAAGAGGTGCTGATGCGCTTCTGATAAATCCCGTCGGGGCATTTGCTCCGGCGGGATTTTTTTGCCCTGTGCCTGCTTGATCCAGCGACTACCATATTTAGTGTGTTTACAAAGGGGCCATGCAATGGTAAAATAAACTTTAGATTAAAGAAGGGACATGTATCATGGAAGAGATTAAGGTAGAAAATCAGGTAGACGAGATGTTGGAGGAGCCGAGTGGTGAAGATATGCTCCTTGCTCAGATTGATGCATTTCGAGATAAGGCAAAGCAATTACAGACCCTGATCAGTGCCAAGGAGCGCAAGGTCAAGGAATTAGAGGCGATGGTTCGCGCCAAGGAAGAACGCAACAACCAGTTGCAGGAAGAACTTGCCAAGAAGCAGGCAGAGGCTGACGGGATTGCCGCAGATGTCGAGACACAGGTGGATCGCATGATGCAGACCCTGCGCGGAAGCGTAGATGATTTAGAGCAGCGCATTCAGCAGCAAGTGGCGGACAATCAGGAGAATGCAGCCGTTCAGACACAGGCAGTCAAGGACACCTTGGAGGATATGACATCCGGCTTGGATGCGATCAAGGGAGAACTGTCTGAGAAGGTACACTCTGAGAATGTACTGCAATATCGCAATATTCAGGATCTTTTAAAGGAATTGGATAATCGCGAGGAAACAGCCAAGAAGAGCGAGGAGGAGTTCTCTGTTGTCAAGAAGCGCATTACTTTAGTGACAGTTGTTTCTATCGTCAATGTCGTTGCAGTTGTGACACTGATCTTGGCAACTTTTGGCATTATCTAATATCATACATAGTATCAGTATTTTGACAGGATGGGGCTTCTTTTTAGGAGCCCTTTTTCTAAGGAGGGTATTATGGCAAAACAGGAAAGATGTGTTTGGGTCGTAGGGCATAAGAACCCGGATACCGATTCCATATGTGCGGCTATTTCATATGCATATTTGAAAAATCAGACCGAGGACGGTCATTTTATCGCAAAGAGAGCGGGGAGCATCAACAATGAGACGCGTTATGTGCTGGAGCGTTTTGGGGCAAAAGAACCGGGAATGATCACGGATGCCGGTGCCCAGATCAAGGATATTGACTATCGTCAGACCGAGGGTGTCAGTGGTCATTTCTCGTTGAAAAAGGCATGGGAACTCATGCGTTCTCTGGATGTTGTTACCCTGCCGGTCGTGGATGAGAGCAAACGTCTGACTGGTCTGATCGTCAATGGAGATATCGCATATTCCTATATGGATGTCTTGGATAACCGTATTTTGGGACGTGCCAAGACCCAGTATCGCAATATCATCGAGACCATCAACGGCTGCATGGTGACAGGCAACGATCATGCCTATTTTACCAAGGGCAAGGTCGTCGTGGCATCCGGCAACCGGGAGACCATGCGTGATGAGATCGAGGATGATGATCTGGTCATCGTGGGAAATATCACGGCGCGCCAACTTATCGCCATCGAGCAAAATGCAAGTTGTGTAATCATCTGTGGGGAGACCAAGGTCAACCCGGGCGTGATTGAGCGGGCGCAGAAGAAGGAATGTGTGCTGATCACAACACCGTATGATTCCTTTACAACGGCGCGTCTGATCCATCAGAGTATGCCGATTCGCTATTTTATGACCAAAGAAAATCTCATCACTTTTGAGCCGGATGACTATGTGGATGACGTCAAGGAGACTATGTCAAAGATCCGCCATCGCGACTTCCCGATCTTGGATGAGCAGCGTCATCTGGTTGGTATGATGTCGCGCAGAAACTTGCTCAATATGAAAAAGAAACAACTGATCCTTGTGGATCATAATGAAAGGACGCAGGCGGTCGATGGGATCGAACAGGCGGACATCCTGGAGATCATTGACCACCATAGATTAGGCAGTCTGGAGACCATTTCGCCGATCTTTTTCAGAAACCAGCCGCTGGGCTGTACGGCGACCATCATTTATCAGATGTATCAGGAAAAGGGCGTGGAGATCAATTCGCAGATCGCAGGACTTTTGTGCTCTGCTATCCTTTCAGATACCCTGATGTTCCGATCACCGACCTGCACCGCTATAGACAAGATGGTAGCAGAGCAGTTGGCGCAGATCGCAGAGGTCGATGTGGAAGAATTGGCGACCGCCATGTTTGAAGCAGGATCCGATTTCAGCGCCAAGACGACCGAAGAGATCTTTTATCAGGATTTCAAGATCTTTGATTCAGATGATATTACCTTTGGCGTGGCACAGGTCAGCGCGGTCAGCCGCAGACAGTTGAATTCGATCAAGCCGGAATTGCAGGCATATCTGGAAAAGGTATTGGCAGAGAAGGGGCTCAAGATGGTCTTTGTCATGCTGACCGATATTTTTCAGGAGGAGACCGAACTCATCTATGCCGGAGGCATGGCAAAAGGGGTGATCGAACAGGCTTTTGGCGTGTCAGAGGAAAATGGCGGCTTTATGCTTGCAAATGTCGTATCGCGTAAAAAACAGTTGATTCCGCCTATGATGCAGGCAATGCAGTCATAGGGGAAAGAGAAGGAGAAAAATGGCAAAACAGTCATGGAAACCTGGAAATATGGTCTATCCACTGCCGGCAGTTATGGTGTCGGTGCGGGATCAGGCAGGGCAGGATAATATCATCACCGTGGCGTGGACAGGAACCATCTGTACCAATCCGCCCATGGCATATATTTCTGTGCGGCCGGAGCGCTATTCTTATCATATGATAAAAGAATCGGGCGAGTTCGTGATCAATCTGACGACTAGGGATCTGGCATGGGCGACCGATTATTGTGGCGTGACATCGGGACGGGATGTCGATAAATTTGCCAAGTGTCATCTGACAAAGGAAGCCGCAGACGAGGTTTCGGCACCGCTGATCGCAGAAAGCCCGGTCAATATCGAGTGCAAGGTGCGCGAGATCAAGGAACTTGGCTCCCATCATATGTTTCTTGCAGATGTGGTGGCAGTTCATGCAGATGAAAAATATATGGATGAGACAGGCAGATTTTGTCTGGATCAGGCGGAACCGATCGCCTATTCCCATGGCACATACTATAGTCTGGGAGAAAAGTTAGGGACATTTGGCTATTCGGTAAAGAAGAAAAAGTAAAAAGACCGCAGGGTGCATATCATAGGGCATCCTGCGGCTTTTTGATTTTTGGTACAAAAATTATTGGATCAAAGTATCCATGAGACTCATATAGACATCCTCATGGCGGACTTTCCAGTTATTGCAGATGGTCTCTGCCTGCTCGCTGGTAGAAGCGTGTAGTGACAGATCCAGCATAGTGTGTCCGTCCTGTGTGAATTTACAATGGACAATGTAACCACCGCCGGTTGCAAGGTCATAGTTGGCGGTTAGGGCATTGTCTTTTTTTATTTCAAATTTGTGGTTGGACAGATACTCGACCATATCCGCCTCAATGGCAGAACTGACCTTGTCACGCATGAGAGACAGGGTCTGACTTCCCTCATCTGTCAGGGAGTACAGGGTATTGTTGTGAGACTGAGAAAGACTCACAAGATGGGCTTCCTCCAAGTCACTGATGACCTGTTGGATGGTAAAATAGTCTGTGTATTCTTTATCTAAAAAAAACTGAACGATCTGAGCGTTGCTCAGAGGAATATCTACTTTAGAGAGAAGAAGCAGCACTGAAATTTTGTAGATCATATTAGGCTCGGCCATAAATTTCTCCTTTCTTTTTGCAGAGCCACAGGAACGTCCCGGTGGCATGCGGCATTTATCTTACAATGTGATCTTTGACGGCTTGGGATACCACCTGAGCCACTCTTGGATCAAAAGCCTCCGGTAAAATGAAGTCTTCGTTTAATTGATCAGGATCCACAAGGTTTGCCAGCGCATTTGCGGCAGCCAGTTTCATGTCTTCTGTGATCTGTGTCGCACGGCCTTCCAGCGCACCCTTAAAGATACCCGGGAAAGCAACAACATTGTTGACCTGATTTGGAAAATCACTGCGTCCGGTACCAACGACCTTGGCTCCGGCAGCCTTTGCCACATCCGGCATGATCTCCGGTGTAGGGTTTGCCATAGCAAAGATGATGGCATCGCGGTTCATGGAAGCGACCATCTCGGCGGAAACAATGTTTGGAGCAGAAACGCCGACAAAGATATCAGCACCGACTAAGGCATCAGCAAGAGATCCTTTTTTATTTTCCAAATTGGTGACCTCGGTCATTTCCTTTTGCATCCAGTTCAGATTTGGATAATCTTTGCCGATGATGCCCTCGCGGTCACACATGGTCACATGCTTGAAACCGTAGCGGAGCAGTAACTTGGTAATGGCGATTCCGGCAGAACCGGCACCGTTTACCACTACCTGACAGTCTTCTTTGTCTTTGCCGACAACCTTAAGACCATTGATGATGCCGGCAAGAACGACGATCGCCGTGCCATGCTGGTCATCATGGAAGACCGGAATATTTAATTCTTTTTTCAGACGTTCCTCGATTTCAAAACATCTGGGAGCGGAAATGTCCTCTAAGTTAATGCCACCAAAGGTCGGTGCGATCGCCTTGACTGCGGCAACAATCTCGTCGGGATCCTGCGTTGACAGGCAGATAGGAAAAGCATTGATATCGCCAAACTCTTTGAAGAGGACACACTTGCCCTCCATAACAGGCATGGCAGCCTCAGGTCCGATATTGCCCAGACCAAGCACAGCACTGCCGTCAGAGACAACGGCAACGGTATTTGCCTTGAGGGTGTAAGTATATACGGCTTCTTTATCCTTTGCAATGATGCGGCAAGGGGCTGCTACGCCCGGGGTATAAGCAATGGCAAGATCCTCACGGCTCTTGACCGGAGCCTTTGCACAGGTCTTGATCTTTCCATTCCATTGTTTGTGTAAAAAAACGGCTTTTTCGTCAATACTCATGATGTTTTATCCTATCCTTCCTGTAAAAATATGAATTTATTTGTTTCCTTATTATAGCATAAAGGGGGGCAATCTAAAATAGGGTATTCCCATTTTGCCGCAAATAAGATATACTATATGCAATCGTGATGATCTAGGTCATTTCAGACAGGTTACCCATTGGATTAGAGATAAAGACAAAGAGTTTATCATAAATGAAGTAGGACAAGGAGTAGGGCATGAGAGAAAAATACGAAAGTTTATCTGCCAGTGTATTGCGTGAACTTGCAAAGTCAAGAGGCATTAAGGGAACTTCGACCATGAAGAAGGCACAACTTGTAGAAGCCATGCTTGCACTCGATGAGAGCGAGGCAGAAAGCAAGAAAGCGGAAGAAGCCGCAAAGCCAAAGACCGCTGCTAAGGCAGAGTCAGAAAAAACAGAGAAAACAGAGCGTACGACCAGCGTGCATCATGGCCGTGGCAGTGCAGAGGGCAGAAGAGAGCATAGAAGCGAGCATCATGATAATGTGCGCGCAGAACATGGTGAGGAAAACGCAGAAGCACCTGTACTGGAAGAACCGAGAGACTGCGCCGGTATCTTAGAGATCATGCAGGACGGCTTTGGATTTATCCGCAGTGACAATTACCTGCCGGGTGATAACGATGTTTATGTGGCACCATTGCAGATTCGCAAACTCAACTTAAAGACGGGCGACATTCTGGTAGGCAAGACTAGACGTAACAATCCGACAGACAAGTTTGGAGCCCTGGTACATTTGGAGACCATCAATGGATTTGCACCGGAAGAAGCTGCAAAGCGTAAGAATTTTGAAGATCTGACACCGATCTTCCCGAACGAGCGTATCCGTCTGGAACAGCCGGGATCTTCCGTTGCTATGCGTATCGTAGACCTGGTTTCTCCGATCGGTAAAGGACAGCGTGGTATGATCGTTTCCCAGCCAAAAGCCGGAAAGACAACCCTTTTAAAGGAGATCGCAAAGTCTGTCACAACTTCTTACCCGGATATGCATCTGATCATCTTACTGATCGATGAACGCCCGGAGGAAGTAACGGATATCCGGGAAGCCATTCAGGGCAAAAATGTAGAAGTGATCTATTCTACCTTTGATGAATTGCCGGAACACCACAAGCGTGTGTCTGAGATGGTCATGGAAAGAGCCAAGAGACTGGTTGAGCACAAACAGGATGTCATGATCCTGATGGATAGCATCACACGTCTGGCACGTGCCTACAACCTGACGGTTCCACCAAGTGGACGTACTTTATCCGGTGGTCTGGATCCGGCTGCTTTGCATATGCCAAAGAAGTTCTTTGGTGCAGCCAGAAATATGCGTGAGGGCGGAAGCCTTACCATTCTTGCAACGGCACTGGTAGATACAGGAAGCAAGATGGATGATGTTGTATTTGAGGAATTCAAGGGAACCGGTAACATGGAAGTGATCCTGGATCGTAAACTTTCTGAGAAGCGCGTATTCCCTGCTATTGATATTGCAAAATCCGGTACACGCCGTGACGATTTGCTTCTGGATAAGGAAGAGCAGAATGCAATGGAGATCATGCGCCGTGGCTTAAACGGCATGCGCAAGGATGAAGCAGTGGAGAGCATCTTAAATATGTTTGCCCACACCAGAAACAATAAAGAATATATCGCCAAGGTACTCCGTAGCCGTATGTTCTAAAATTTCTAATAAAAAATGCGCATACATCTTGCAATCTGACAGACCCTATGCTACAATAATGGAGCTGTTTATCGGGATGTAAATAGTATCGTGTATGTCTTCGGACATAAAACATGCAATACAATAGATTATGTTTTTAGAGAGGTGTAAGTAATGAGACAAGGTATTCATCCAGATTATTATCAGGCTACTGTAACATGTAACTGTGGTAACACATTTGTAACAGGATCTACAAAGGAAGATATCCACGTAGAAATCTGTTCTAAGTGTCATCCTTTCTACACAGGACAGCAGAAGGCTACAAAGGCTCGTGGACGTATTGACAAGTTCAACAAGAAGTACGGTATTGAGCAGTAGGACACAGTCGCTTACAGGGGTCAGATCTTTCGGGTCTGACCCTATTCTTTTATGTCATGAGAAATGGCAAATAATATAGGGGATTTGCACATGAAATTTTCCGGTATTGGCGGTCAGGCGGTCATGGAAGGTGTGATGATGCGCAATGGCAATGATTATGCGATTGCGGTCCGCTTAAATGACGGCTCGATCCATGTAGATAAGAAAAAGACAAAAGGGCAGGACGGCATCTGGTATAAGATCCCGATCATCCGGGGTATCTGTAGTTTCGTTTCCTCCCTTGTGATCGGTATGTCAACACTGATGGATTCGGCATCCTATTTTGAGGAGGAAGAACCAAAGGCCTTGACGGAGGAAGAAAAGAAAAAGAAAGAAAAACAGGACAAGGCAGAAATGACGGGAACACTTTTGTTTTCCATTGTTCTGGCGCTGGTCATTTTTCTTTTGATCCCATATTATTTTTCCCGTTTTGTGGGAAGATTTGTAGATTCGACAACGCTGATGGCTTTGATCGAGGGCATATTCCGCATACTGATCTTTGTGGTCTATGTGAAGGCGATCTCCTGCATGGAAGACATCAAGCGGGTCTTTATGTATCATGGGGCGGAACACAAGTGCATCAACTGTATTGAGCATGGTCTGCCACTGACGGTGGAAAATGTGCGCAAGAGTTCGCGCCAGCACAAACGCTGCGGAACCAGTTTCTTACTCTTTGTGCTCATCATCAGTGTGGTCGTATTTATGTTTATCCGCTTTGACTCACCGGTCTTGCAACTGGTATGCCGTCTGCTCTTGATTCCTTTGATCGCCGGCGTTTCTTATGAGTTTATCCGTCTGGCGGGACGCAGTGAAAATCCTCTGGTGCAGATCCTCAGTAAGCCGGGCTTGTGGCTGCAAAATCTGACGACCAGTGAGCCGGACGATGCCATGATCGAAGTAGGGATGGCATCGGTAGAAGCGGTCTTTGACTGGAAAAAGTTCCAGAAAGAAAATAAGGAGTGCTTCGATGAAGTATAGAGAACTCTTAAAAGAGGGCATGGAAGAACTGAAAAAAGCAGGGATCACAGATGCACAGATCGATGCAGAGTACCTCTTGGAATATGTTTCCGGAATGAACCGGGCGTCTTATCTTATGTGTATGATGGAGCAGGCGCCGGAAGATGTGATAGAGCGCTATCGCGAGTTTATAAAAATGCGCGCGGCGCATGAACCTTTGCAGTATATCACTGGGGAACAGGAATTTATGGGACTGTCCTTTGCAGTTTCGCCGGAGGTTTTGATTCCAAGACAAGACACTGAGTCCTTGGTGGAAGAGACACTGTCTGTCCTTAAAGACGGCGATCTTATTCTTGATATGTGCACCGGAAGCGGCTGTATTTTGATCAGTCTTTTACATGAAAAAAAGACTTGTCAGGGTATAGGCGTTGATGTGGCAGCGACTTCTATTGCACTCGCCAGGGAAAATGCCGTGCACAATCAGGTGGAGGCAGAGTGGCTGGTCAGTGATCTTTTTACAGAAGTGAAGGGCGAGTTTGATGTCATTGTTTCCAATCCGCCTTATATTGCGACGCGTGATCTGGAAGAACTCATGCCGGAGGTTATCTGCCATGAGCCAAAGCGGGCATTGGACGGTCACGAGGATGGCTTGTATTTTTATCGCAAGATCATTGAACAGGCACCGTTTTATCTCAAACCGGGCGGTCGGCTTTTGTTCGAGATCGGCTACGATCAGGGCGAGAGCGTCCCGGATCTGCTGGCGCAGGCAGGCTTTTGTGACATCGCCGTCATAAAAGATTATGCCGGTAATGACCGCGTTGTCCGCGCCCGCCTGCACGACTTGTAGCGGATACTGATATGAAGCTGAACATCTGCCTAGAAAGATTATATAAGGAGTGAACCAATATGTTTGATAAATTAGACGACCTGATTCTTCGCTACGAAGAAGTCATGAACCTATTAAGCGAACCGGATGTTGCCAACGACACCAACCGTTTCCGCAATCTGATGAAGGAACAGGCAAATCTGGCACCGATCGTAGATGCCTATAAAGAATACAAGGCATGCAAAGAGACGGTTGACGATTCTCTTGCCATGCTGGAAGAAGAATCCGATGAAGAAATGCGTGATATGTTAAAAGAGGAACTTTCCACAGCAAGAAAGCGCATTGAGGAATTAGAGACACAGTTAAAAATCCTGCTTTTGCCAAAGGATCCGAATGATGATAAGAACGTTATCGTAGAAATCCGTGCAGGCGCAGGTGGAGAGGAAGCAGCCCTTTTTGCGGCAGAGATGTATCGTCTTTATGTACATTATGTGGAAAGCCGTGGCTGGAAAGTGGAACTTCTGGAAGCAGACGAGACAGGCATCGGTGGTATGAAGTCAGTCAACTTTATGGTAAAGGGCGAGGGCGCTTATTCCGTGCTCAAGTATGAATCCGGGGTACATCGTGTACAGCGTGTACCGGAGACTGAGTCCCAGGGACGTATCCAGACTTCGACCTGTTCCGTGGCTGTTATGCCGGAGGCAGAGGAAGTAGACGTACAGATCGATGAAAAGGATATCCGTATTGATGTTATGAGAGCGTCCGGAAACGGTGGACAGTGTGTCAACACGACGGACTCTGCGGTGCGTTTGACTCATTATCCGACCGGTATTGTTATTTATTCCCAGACAGAAAAATCCCAACTGCAGAATAAGGCAAAGGCATTTGCCCTCTTACGTGCCAAGTTATACGATCTGGAAATGCAGAAAAAGCAGGATGCAGAAGCGGAGGAAAGACGAAGCCAGATCGGTACGGGAGATCGTTCTGAGAAGATCCGTACCTATAACTTCCCACAGGGACGTGTGACCGACCATAGGATCAACCTGACTCTCTATAAGTTGGACAAGATCATGAACGGAGACATCCAGGAGATCATCGATGCCTGTATCGCAGCCGACCAGGCAAAGAAATTAGCAAAAATGAACGAGGAAGCGTAAAACATTGATTTTGCTGGATTTTCTGAATAATATCGGTTCTTTTAAACTAAATAAAATCGTAAGAAAAACGGTCTTTGACACAGTCAAAAGACCGTTTTTCTTATATAGGCTAAGTTTTTTTACATGTTTTACTGTATAAAAGAAATTGAAAAAGGATATAATTATGGTATAATTATACCATATAGATGAGGAGGTGTTTATTATGCCACAAATAATCCCAATTAAAGATTTGAAAAATACGTCAGAGATTTCTGATATGTGCCACAAGACAGAAGAGCCGATTTATGTAACAAAAAATGGTTATGGCGATATGGTTATCATGAGCATGGAGATTTATGAGTCAACGATGAAACAAATCACTATGTATAGAGATATTGAAATATCTGAAAAGCAGATAGAGGCAGGACAGGTAAAAGATGCCAGAACAGCACTGAAAGAAACGAGGGCAAAGTATGGCTTATAAATTGAACGTTACTGAGCATGCCGATGAACTGCTTGATAATCTTGTATATCATCTGGTTAATCGTTTAAAGAATAAACAGGCAGCAAGACATCTGTTGGATAGCATAGATATTGTATATGACAGGTAGAAATTGATCCATATCAGTATCCGGAGTGTAGGGACACATATCTTGCCAAGAAAGGATATCGTGAGGCAGTAGTGCCACAGATGAATTATATTGTCATATTTGATGTGAGAGTGGATGTTGTGAATGTAGTTGGTATATTCCACCAGTTAGAGAATTATCAGAGCAAATTATAATATGTTTTGGGGTAGATCAGAGTCGGTCGAAAGGCTGGCTCTAATTTTTGCACTTTTTCATTTTATAAGAAACCATATGGAAATTATAGTCCTGACTGGGCGGTAGTTTGTCGCAAGGAGGCACTTGCAAATGTTGATGTTGGCATCTATTTTATAGTGGAGACAAAAACTGGTAAGACAGAGGCAACCCAGACAAATGTAATAAAAAGCGGTCTTTGCCATGCAGGCAGGACCGCTTTCTTAAACTTCCTTAATTTGCAGGATATACTACCACGCAAATGAAAAATTGTGTATAATGAATATAACTTATTTTTTACACAGGAAAGGAGCAGGCTTATGTGGGATAACAAAGTCTTGAAACAAAAAGCAAAGGAGCGTATGAAGGTCAACTACTGGAAGATGCTCTTGGTTGGACTTATCATTGCCTTGGTATCAGGAGGTACAGGAGCATCCTCCAGTGCCAGAAATTATGTCACAGGGGATAAAGAGACGACACAGTATGATGATTACGATGAGGATGCATTCTTTTCCGGAGGAGATATTGATCCGGACATGATGGTGGATTCCCTTGGCTTCTGGGGTCTTTTTGGCGGAATGATGCTTGGTGTGGTGGTAGTTGCCGTTATCATTGGTATCTGCCTTGCTATTTTTGTATTGAATCCACTGGAAATTGGAGCACGTCGCTTCTTCTATCGCAATATAAATGAGAAGGCTGAATTAAAAGAAGTGGGATTTGGTTTTGACCGTAATTATCTCGGAAATGTGAAAACTATGTTCCTGCGCGATTTATATACGGTTTTATGGACGTTGTTATTTATCATTCCGGGAATTGTAAAAAGCTATGAATATCGTATGATGCCATATCTTTTGGCAGAACATCCGGACATGAGTACAGATGAGGCTTTTGCCACCAGTAAACGTATGATGGATGGCAACAAACTGGATGCGTTCTGGTTTGACCTTACCTTTATCGGATGGAATATCTTAGGTGCTATCACCTTTGGTATTGTTGATGTATTCTGGGTCAATGGTTACTACAACCAGTCAGCCGCTATGCTTTATGATGCGATCAAGATCGGTGATCAGAACCGCAGAATGCAGCAGGAGACGACAGCAGATCAGGAATTTGACCAGTACTAAAAAGGCGGGAATACAAGATGTCATTACAGTTTGTGATTGGAAATGCCGGCAGCGGTAAATCCACGTATCTGTATCAACGTGTGATTGAGGAAGCCATTGCACATCCGCAAAAAAATTATCTGGTTATCGTGCCGGAACAGTTTACCATGCACACGCAGGAACAGCTGGTGGCAATGCATCCCAAACATGCCATTATGAATATTGATGTGCTTAGCTTTGATCGTATGGCATATCGTATTTTTGATGAACTGGGGACGGATACCTTAGAGGTCTTAGAGGAGACCGGAAAGAATCTGCTCTTGCGCAAAGTGGCACAGGAGCAGGAAACAGAATTACATGCACTTGGAAAGAATATGAAACGACCTGGGTATATTGCCCAGGTCAAGTCTTTAATATCGGAATTTGCGCAGTATAATATCACACCGGACGCTCTGGATGAGATCATGCAGCGACCGGAACTCAGCCAGAGTTTCCGATACAAGGGAGCAGATCTGGTCACCATGTACCGGGCATTTGAGGAAAAGATTGCAGGCTCCTACATCACGACGGAACAGATCCTGCAAAAATTTTTGGATGTGGCGAAAGACTCTAAGATCCTGCGTGGATCGACCATCGTTTTTGATGGCTTTACGGGCTTTACACCCATCCAAAATCAGGTATTGGAAATGCTTCTGCGCATTGCGGACAAGATCATGGTAACGATCACCTGTGATACAAAAGAAGAATTCTTTGGCAGGATTCATGATGAGGAACTTTTTGCCATGAGTAAAAAGACCATGGCAAAACTTGTAGATCTTTGCAGGCAGACAGGCTGTCTCTTGGAGAATCCGGTCTTACTTGACAATGCGCAGGAAAGACGTTTTGTGGCAGGAGGAAGACTGGCGCATCTTGAGGCAAATCTTTTCCGCCCGTCGGCGCATGCCTGGAAACAGAAAGAAGCATCGGAAGATGCCATCCGCATCGTCAGTCTGAAAAATCCAAGGCAGGAACTGGCATATGCTGCCGGTGAGATCACGCGCGCCGTGCGGCAAGAGGGGCGCAGATATCGCGATTTTGCCATCGTGTGTGCAGATCTGGATACCTATCGTTACAGTGCTCCGGCAGTCATGGAAGACTACCATTTACCGTATTTTTTGGATGTCAAGGCGGAGATCGTCTTTCATCCTATGATCGAGTTTATCTATGGGCTTCTTATGGTGCTGGAAGAAAATTTTTCCTATGAAAGCATCATGCGCCTGCTCCGTACCGGACTGAGCGATCTGAGCATGGATGAGATCGACCGACTGGAAAATTATCTGCTGGCATCCGGTATACGGGGGCGAAAGAAGTACAGTGAACCTTTTACGATCGCGCCAAGAGGCTATAGCCCGGAAGACATGGTTGCCTTAAATGAGATTCGTTTGCGCCTGTTTGCCCCGATTGAGCACTTTGTGCAGACGGTCTTTGCACAGGATGAAAGGACCCAGGGAAAAAAGGCTGGGGCATGGCTGACACCGGCAAAAAGCCTATCGGTACGAGCCCTTTCCTATGGGCTTTATGAGTATCTGGTTTTTTATCATGTGCAGGAAAAACTGGAAAATAAGGCAGAGGACTATGAAGCCGCAGGGCATGTGGTAAAGAGTCAAGAATATCGACAGATCTATGGCGAGTGCATGGATCTTTTAGATAAACTGGTCGCCATTTTAGGACAGGAAGCGATGACGGTAAGCGAGTATCGGGAGATCCTGTCTTCCGGTTTTGAGTCGATCGCGGTGGGCATGATCCCGCCGGATCAGGATTGTGTCGTTATTGGGGATATGGAGCGTACCCGTCTTTCGGATATCCATACCATGTATCTGATCGGGGCAAATGATGGTGCCATTCCAAAAGCACTTGGCAATGGCGGTATTTTGTCCCAACTGGATCGGGAACAACTGATGGCACTGGATGTAGAGGTGGCACCGTCAGACCGGCAAAAAGCCTTTATGCAGCGCTTTTATCTGTATTTTGTCATGACAAAGCCGTCAAGAGAACTGGTCGTGACCTATACGCGTGTGGATGGCGACAGTAAGGCGGTGCGCAGGTCTTATCTGATCCAGACCCTTTTACAACTTTTCCCGGATATCCGGGTGGAAGAATTAGAAGAACTTCCGGCAAGAAACCGCATCCTGACTGCGGAGACCGCCCGGGACTATTATGTAGATCTCTTGCGTCAGTATGTGGAGGAGGGCAGGACAGAGGATGCCTTTCTGGCATGCCTTGCATGGGAAGAAGCAAAGGACCAAGTGACTTTCCGCCGTCTACGGGATGCAGCCTTTTATGAGCACAAGGAAGAAAGACTGTCAAAAGCCGCGCTGGATGCTTTGTATGGCACATCCATCACAGAGAGCGTCAGCCGGTTGGAACAGTATGCCAGATGCGCTTATGCGTATTTTCTGCGTTATGGTCTGGGGCTGCTTCCACGCCCGGAACATGCCTTTGAAGTGGCAGACATGGGAAATCTCTACCATGAAGCCTTGGAGGAGTATTCCAAGCGGCTTTTAAAAAGAGAGGATGTCAACTGGTACACGATCAGCAGGGAGCAAAGTGATGCTCTTTTGGCAGAATCCATTGCCTACACCTATCAGAACATGGCAAAGACAGAGGTTTTGGAAGAAGGACGGGATCGTTATATCCTACGGCGTATGGAAAAGACCCTGCAACAGACCGTGCATGCCCTGACCGAACAGGTGCGAAAGGGTTCTTTTGTGCCGAGTGCTTTTGAGGTGGATTTCCGTCAGGTTTCCGATCTGGATGCTTTGCGTTTTCAACTGGATGAGATGCACACCATGCGCCTGCGGGGAAAAGTGGACCGTGTGGATCTATATCAGGACGGACCTTCTGTTTATGTCAAGATCGTAGACTACAAATCCGGTGCCAAAGATATAGACTTTGCAAAATTATACCAGGGACTACAAGTGCAGTTGGTCCTTTATATGGATGCGACGGCGGAGGGATTAAAAGAACGCTATCCGCAAAAGAAGATCAGCCCCGGCGCCATGTTTTACTACCATATCGACCGTCCGCTGCTACTGGCAGGAGATCGTACAGAGCAGGAAAAAGAGCAGGCGCTTTTAAAAGAATTGCAGATGAAAGGTGTCGTCAATGCAGATCTGCATGTGATCGAGGCATTGCATCACGGACTGGAAGGGCGGTCGGATGTCATTCCGGCGGGGATCAATAAGGATGGATCTTTATCTAAGACCTCAAGTGCGCTTTCCGAAGATGAATTTGCCCTGGTGTCATCCTATGTCCGTATGCTGATACAAAAGACCGGCAAACAGATCGTGGACGGCAGGATCGATTGTGTGCCTTACCACATGGGACAGGAAAACGGATGTACCTATTGCGAATACCATGGCATTTGTGGTTTTGATGCCCGAATGGATGGTTTTGCCTATCGCAGGCTTTCCGACAAAGCAGATCGGGAGGAGATTTTGGCGCGCATGGAGGAGGATCTGCAAAAGGATCGTTACAGAGAAGAAAGAAAAGAAGGAGAGAAGTAAGGTGCCACAGTGGACAGACGACCAGCAGCAGGTCATTGATAGCAGAGAAAAGAATATGTTGGTTTCTGCGGCAGCAGGCTCCGGTAAGACGGCAGTTTTGGTGGAGCGTATCATTCAGCGTATCCTGGATGAAGAAAAACCGATCGACGTAGACCGTATTGTAGTCGTGACCTTTACCAAGGCGGCGGCAGCGGAGATGCGTGAGAGGATCCTCTTGGCAATCAACGGCAAATTGGAAGAAGATCCCGGAAATGTGCATCTGATGCGGCAGGCGACTTTGGTCCATAATGCCCAGATTACCACGATCGACAGTTTTTGTAATTATATCGTGCGCAATCATTTCCATGAGATCGATCTGGAGCCGGACTATCGTATCGGGGATGAGGGAGAAATGCTGCTCATGCGAAGAAGCGTTATGGATGCCATGATGCAAAAAGAGTATGAGGCGGCAGAAGAAGCAGGACAGGATACCTTTTTCTATTCTTTTATGAATGCCTATGTCCGGGGCAATTCGGATCAGGCGGTAACAGATATGATCCTGCGCCTCTTTGATAAGGCACAGTCCTATCCGTGGCCGAAGGAATGGCTGCAATCCCTGGTGGATGCCTATGAGGTCACCTCGACACAGGATTTGCAGGAAAGTGCATGGTTTGCCTTTTTACTGGACAGACTACGCATACAGGTGGAGGAGGCAAAGGCTAAGACCGAGCGTCTGATCGATCTGTGCAGGCAACCGGAGGGACCTATTTTTTACGAAAAGGGCTTGCAGCAGGATCTCTTATTATATGAGGACATCCTGGCATTTGACGAAAAGATGCGTTTTTACGATGCCTTCCGGGATTTAAAATATGGTGCGATCGGGCGCAAGCCGCGCGGCTATGACGGCGATGAGGTCCTCCTCAATCGAGTAAAGGATGGACGGGATGCCATCAAAAAAAGCATGGAAAAAGCAAAGAGTGATTATGGCGCATTCTCTTTGGAGGAGATCGTCCGACAGATGCAGCAGATACAGCCCTTTGTTCGGGAATTGGTGCGTCTGACCATACATTTCATGGATGATTTTGCCGCCTACAAGCGGAACAAAAATGTCATGGATTTTAATGACATAGAACACTTTGCCCTGCAGATCTTAAAAGATCAAAGGAACAAGCAGACCACGCCGACTGCCAGAGAATTTCAGGCATACTATCAGGAGATCATGATCGACGAATATCAGGACAGCAACTATATTCAGGAAGAGATCCTAAGCAGTGTATCAAAGGAAGAGATCGGCGGGCATAATATGTTTATGGTGGGGGATGTTAAGCAGAGCATCTATAGTTTCCGTCAGGCATGCCCGGAGATCTTTATGGATAAATACGAGAGGTTCCACGGCAGGGAAGAAGGCAGCATTGCCATTGATCTGCACCAGAATTTCCGCAGCAGAAATGAAGTGCTGACCCTGACCAATGATGTCTTTTACCAGCTCATGCATGCGGATATCGGCAATGTGGAATATGACGATCTGGCGGCACTTTATCCCGGTGCGATCTATCCCGGGATTTTAAAATCGGAGGATTTCTTTGCGTCGGAAGATTATGATACTGACTTTCAGGGGGAGATCCTGATCGCAGACCAGGACAGTGACCTTATGGAGGATGCGGGGATCGAAGACCGCATCGCCTTTGAGGCAAAGATCATTGCAGAAAAGATCCGGGCAATGAAAAAGACGCAGTTTGTCACGGATAAAGCGTCGGGGAAACTCCGTCCTATGCGCTACCGCGATGTCGTTATCTTGTTGCGCAGTCCCGGAAGCATGGCAGAGAGCATGATCGCTGTCTTGGAAGAAAACGGCATACCGGCTTTTGCGGAAAATAAGACCGGTTATTTTGATACCATGGAAGTACAGACTGTCCTAAATCTGCTCCGCATCATTGACAATCCAAGGCAGGATATCCCTTTTGCGGCAGTCCTACATTCCGCCATGTTTACTTTTTCCAGTGACCAGATCGCTCTGATCCGTATGACAGAGCCCAAACGGACCCTTTATGAAGCCATGCAGGCTTATGAAAAAGAGCACCCACAGGAGAAAAAGGTGGGAGATTTTCTGAACTTTTTGGAGGATATGCGCTCTAAAGTGGCAGATACGCCTATTCATTCTTTTATCGAGATGCTTTTGCAAAAGACAGGCTATCTGACCTATGTAAGTGCTATGCCGCGTGGCGAGAGCCGGCGAGCCAACCTGGAAAAACTCATGGCACAGGCAGTGGTTTATGAGAATACCAGTTATAAAGGTCTCTTTCATTTCATAAACTATATCGGGCAGTTACAAAAGTATCAGGTGGATATGGGCGAGGCGGAACTCATAAACGACAATGATGATGCCGTGGCGATCCTGAGTATCCATAAAAGTAAGGGATTGGAATTTCCGGTCGTTTTTGTATCCGGTATGGGCAAGCAGTTCAATGAAACGGACCAAAAGGGTTCTATGATCCTGCACGGTGATCTGGGTGTGGGACTGGATCTGGTCGATTATGAAGAACAGACCAAGATGACACCGCTTTACAAACAGGTGGTTGCACGCAGGCTGCATGAAGATGCCTGTGGCGAGGAAATGCGTATCCTTTATGTCGCACTCACCAGAGCCAAAGAGAAACTTATCTTGACGGGCACACTCAAAAAAGCAGAGGAGACCCTGGAAAAATGGCAGGAAAACCGCGGAAAACTGACCTTTTTTGAAAGGGCGGGAGCCAGGTCTTATCTAGAGTGGATCGTGCGTGCGACAGCATCCATGCGGGAAAAATATCCGATACAGGTCATTTCGCCGGAAGAAGTCGTTGTGGCAGAAGTTGCCGGACAGATGGATAAAGCGGCAAAAAAAGAGGCACTGGAGGCTTTGAGCGGACAGGCTAAACCGTCCTGGGTAAAGGCGTTAGAAGACGAGATGGCTTATGTTTATCCCTATGCATCCGTCGGAAAGTACAAAAATAAATATTCCGTATCGGAGATCAAGCATGACCGGATGGAAAAGGCATTTGCAGACGACCAGAGTGTGCGTCCGGACTTTTTGAAGGAGGAGACAAAAGAGATCGTTCCAGCATTTATCGCAGAGAAAAAGACCCAGGAGGTCTCACGCGGAGCCCTGCGGGGAACTGCCATGCACAGGTTTATGGAGTGCTTTGATTTTTGCAATTATACAGGCAGAGTCAGTCTGGAGGAGCAGGCAGAGCGGATGCTTCATGAGGGACGCATGGACCCGGAGCAAAAGGAACTTTTGCAGATGGACCGCCTTTATACCTTTATGGAGACCGGGGTGGCAAAGCGCATGATGCAGGCGGCTGGTAGGCATGAACTATACGTGGAAAAGCCTTTTGTCATGAGCGTTTTTCCGCAGGAACTCTTTGACGAAGAGGAATCCGACAGCCGGAGTGATACGGTCTTGGTGCAGGGGATCATTGACGTATTTTTTGTGGAAGAGGACGGCATTGTACTGTTGGATTACAAGACAGACCGTGTGCAGCAGGCAGAGGAACTCGTCAAGCGTTATCAGGCACAGTTGCAGCTTTATGCACTGGCATTGGGGCGTACCATGGATCTGCCGGTCAAAGAAATTTTGATCTATTCCTTTTATCTGGAAAAAATGATTGCATTGTGAGGAGCAAGTATTTATACTATACATTGTTTCGTAGGAAATGAGATCGTGACACAGACCACCAGATCTGTGACATAGGAAGAAATAATAAGTAGGAGGACTTTTGAAATGAGCAGTTACGAATACGATGAGGCATGTATTCAGGCATTTCTTGAGCAGCAGTTGAAATTATTCCCGGAGGAGGTAGCCGAGACACCGGAGGAGGCAGAAGCCTTCTTAGAAGATTGTATGGCTATGGTCTGTGACAACAAGGACGAGGTCATCGAATACTTGGAAGATGAGATGGATATCGTAGGCATGGAAGAAGAGGAGATCTTGGAGGCGGAGGAAGTCTTTGCCATCGGAGACGGACGATATCTGGTAGTAGAAGGATAGTTGTATGAGACAGTATAAGAAGAGAATACCGGCACTTTTGCTGGTCCTGATCTTAGGGATTGGTCTGCTTTTTACAGGCTGTTCCATCGGAGACCGGCAGGTGTATTTTGCCTCCAAGAGCGGGGGACACACGGTATTTAAGATTGGTCGGATGGCGTGTTCGCGTGAAGAGGCAAAGGTCTATCTGGCAAATTATAAAAATCTGTATGGAAAGATCTATGACACAGATCTGTGGTCGGAGGATTATGATACCAAGACCATGGAGGAAAGCATCAAGGATGCGGTCATCAGTCATCTGACCAAGGTCTATTCGCTGGATATGTATGCCCAGACTAAAGAGATCGAACTTTCCGAGGAGGAAAAGGACAAGGTGACGCAGGCGGCGGAGACCTATTACAAGTCTTTGAATCGGACAGAGCGCAAATACACCGGGGCGTCCAAAAAGGACATTACAAAGATGTATGAGCATTATGCGCTGGCGGAAAAGGTCTACAAGCAGTTGATGAGTGGTGTCGATGAGAATGTCAGCGAGGATGAGGCGCGTATCATGGAGGCAAATGTTATCTATGTGACGGATGAGACTCTGGCAAAGGATATTGCGACCCAGTTAAAGAACGGGGCTTCTTTTGACCGGCTGGCAAGTTCTTACAGTCAGGCAGACAGCATCCATGTGACCTTTGGCAGAAATACTTATGAGACTGCCGTAGAGGATGTGGTCTTCCAGTTGGATGATGGTGATATTTCCGATATGATCCAGGGGAAGGATGGCTACTACTTTTTTGAATGTGTCAGCAAATATAACGAAGAACTCTCAGAACAGAACAAGGTTGCCATTGTCAGCCAGCGACAGGAACAGGCGATGGAAGATGTGATCTCTGCGATCGAGACGGATTATTATTCGGATTTTAACCGGAAACTGTGGGATAAGATCACAATCGACAAGAACGACAAGATTACGACCGATTCTTTTTTTACTACTTTAGATGATAAAATAACCTTTTAAATTGGATATTATGGAAAGAATGTGTATAATAAAAGTTAGTAACAGATAAAAGTTATCAGAGGAAAAGGAGTGTTTGTTATGGCAGATACAAAAAAAGTTGATATGAAGAAAATGGCTGAGGAAGCAAAGAAAGCCACAGAGAGCGTAAAAGTTGCAGCAACAAAGGCAGCATCTTCTGTAAAGGCTGGTGCTGAGAAAGCAAAGAAGGCGACAGAGGCAGCCGCAACCGAGACCAAGAAGCAGGCAGAAAACGTGGCTACTGAAGTCAAGAAAGAGGCAGAAAAGCAGGCTGAGGCTGTGGTTACCGAGACCAAGAAAGCAAGCGAGACTGTAAAGAAGACAGCCAAAAAGGCTACGACCAGAAAGACTAGCAAGAAAAAGCCGGAAATGACCAAGTCAGCAGTATTACAGTTTGGCGGAGAAGATTTTAAGGTAGATGAGATCATCGCCAATGCACAGGCTGCATTCAAGGCAGAGAACAAGAGAAAGGCTATCTCTGATATCAAGGTATATATCAAGCCGGAAGAAAGAGCGGCTTATTATGTAGTGACTTCAGGAGAAAGCGAATACGCAGGCAGAATCGACTTATAATTTTATCATACATACGGACATCTTATAGTGATATAGAAGAACCTATAGACAGGTGTAAACTTGTCTATAGGTTCTTTTTTGATCTTATAAAGACCGCACGCCGTTTTCAAAAAAGTTGGCAAGTTTTTCTAAGTCTTCATCATTGATGGCGGGCTCTTTGACCTTGTGCAGGGCAATGATGCCGTTGATGGTAAAGGTGAGCAGGGCACCGACATAGTGGTAGTTGTCCGGCTGTAAGCCCTGTTCGATGGCTTTTGCATTTAGGGCGGCGGACAGTTGCTGGCTGAACTTCATATTGCCACTGCTAAAGGGCTGGATGTTATCATTTTGGCAGATGGAAAGTGCATCGTACATGTCTAAGAAAAAGGCATGGGGATCCTCAAACATATTGGCAAGATAGTGCATGGCGGATACCACACTGGATATGGCATCGTTGGAAAGGGCATCCATGAGATCATAGATGTCGCGATAATGGGCGTAAAAGGTAGATTTGTTGATCTGTGCCTCTGTTACGATATCGGTTACCGTGATCTTTTCGATCGGCTTTTTGCCAGCCATGCGAAGAAAGGCGTCGGCGATGGCTTTTTTTGTTTTTTGTACGCGGATATCCATAGAAATCCTCCTTTGCATTGCAGAAAAACAACGGATCGGACAGAAAGCGTTGCTTAACCAACGATACGGTGTCTATCTGCTGATTGTTTTACCCTTGTTTTGTCCTTATAATAACAACTGTAAGTTGGAAATGCAACTATGAGTTGGAAAAACAACCTATAGTTGAAAATATTTTATCAGGATAGAAAAGGAGTGGATCAAGATGAAGAATGAAGAAATGATGAAAAGCGGGTCTGTCTGGAAAGCCATTGCGTCTATGGCAATCCCGTCCGCGGTGATCATGATACTCATGATCTTTTACAATATCGCAGATATGTTTTTTATCGCAAGATTGGGGGACAACGCACAGGTGGCGGCAGTTTCTGTGGTATCTCCGGTATTTTCCATTATGTCAGCCATTGCCATGATGCTTGGAAACGGAGGCTGTACCATGATTGCCAAAGCCTTTGGGGCGGGAGATAAGGATAAGGCCAAGACGTATTCCAGCCTGTGTATGTGGACCGCCATTGTGCTTACTGTCGTATTTATCGTATTGGCACTGACCTTCGTCGATCCCCTGCTTGCCTTTTTGGGGGCGAAAGGTGACGTTGCCCTTTATGCCAAAAAGTATATGATCCCGATCGTCTTAGGATCCCCCTTTATGATGCTCTCTACATCCGTTGCGCTTTTGCTTCGTGCGGAAGGTGCTGTCATGGAAGGTTTTTGCGGAAACCTCATTGGTACAGTGGTAAATCTGATTCTAGATCCCATTTTTATTCTTGTATTTCACTGGGGTGTTGCAGGAGCAGCGCTGGCGTCTGTAGCAGGAAATGCTTTGGCAACTTTTTACTATAGTTATGTCATTAGCAAAAAATCGCAGGCAATGTCATTTTCCTTAAAATATGCCAGAAAGGACGTAGGTGCGATCGGCCATATCTTGATCCTGGGACTTCCAAATGCCATTGCCAGTATCTTATCCGGTTTTGCATCCACCTTTAGCAACCAGATCTTGAGCGGTTACGGCACGGATGCCCTTGCCGCCATGGCTGCGGCTGGCAAATGTACCATGATCGCTACTACCCTTGTCATGGCAGTAGGAATGGGCTGTCAGGCACTGATCTCCTATAATTATGGGGCACAGAATATTCCGCGTCTCAAGGAAGTGGTGCGCAAATTATCTATTCTGGTCTTTGCTATCAGTATTGTGGCAGGTGCCTTTTGCTTTCTCTTCCGAAAAGTCATTATGGCACAGTTCTTAACGACGGATGTCTTAGACCTAGGCGTTCATATGGTGACCATCCTGCTTTTGACCAGTCCTATCATAGGCGTAGTCTATCTGGTGTCAGGCTATTTTCAGGCAATCGACCGGCCTATGGAATCTCTGGTCGTATCCATCCTTCGTCAGGGGCTCCTCCTGATCCCGGCACTCTATATCTGCAACCGTCTGTCGGGTCTGGATGGCGTTGTCTGGGCATATGTGGTCGCAGATGTCATCAGTACGATCGTTGCCCTGATCGTTTATCTAATGCGAAAAAACCTTTGTATTATAAGGTAAAAATAAAATTATTAGCACTCATTTTGAATGAGTGCTAATTTTTTGTTGACTTTTGCATTTGGCTGTCTTATTATATTTTCTAGAACGTGAGAGATGGTGACATCCGTTCTATTTTATAGAAAGAAGGAATGATAGAAATGGAAAACAAACGTGGAAGTTTATCAATTACAAGCGAAAATATTTTTCCGGTAATCAAGAAATGGTTGTATTCAGATCATGACATTTTTTATAGAGAATTGATCTCCAATGGCTGTGATGCCATTACTAAGTTAAAGAAACTGGACATGATGGGAGAATACGAACTCCCGGAAGACTATAAGGCAAAGATCCAGGTTATCGTCAGCCCGGAGGACAAGACCCTTACCTTTATCGATAACGGTCTTGGTATGACGGCAGAAGAAGTAGAGGAATACATCAATCAGATCGCTTTTTCCGGTGCTACCGACTTCTTGGAGAAGTACAAGGACAAGGCAAGTGAGGAGCAGATCATCGGTCATTTCGGATTGGGATTTTATTCTGCCTTCATGGTTGCGGATGAGGTACATATCGATACCTTATCTTATAAGGAAAGCGCCAAGGCTGTACATTGGGAATGTGACGGCGGTACCGAGTTTGAGATGGGTGACGGAGACAAGACGGAAGTCGGAACCAAGATTACTTTGTTCCTAAACGAGGATTGCTTGGAATTTGCCAATGAATACCGTGCAAGAGAAGTCATTGAAAAGTATTGCTCATTCATGCCGACGGAGATCTATCTTTCAAAGAAAGATGCACCGGAAGAATATGAGACCATCGATGTAGCAGACAAGCGCGACACCGATACCGTGATCGAGGAAATCCATACCGATGCCAAGATGGAAGAAAAGGAAAAAGAGGATGGCAGCAAGGAGATGGTCGAGGTAGAGCCTGCCAAAGACCAACTCAAGATCGTAAAGCGTCCGGTTCCTTTGAACGATACCAACCCACTTTGGACAAAGAACCCGAGCGAATGTACAGATGAAGATTATATCGCCTTTTACCGGAAGGTATTTATGGATTACAAGGAGCCGCTTTTCTGGATCCATCTGAATATGGATTATCCATTCAACCTGAAAGGTATCTTGTACTTCCCGAAGATCAACACCGAGTACGATTCGATCGAGGGTACGATCAAGTTATACAACAATCAGGTATTTATCGCGGACAACATCAAGGAAGTTATTCCGGAATTTCTGATGCTCTTAAAGGGTGTCATCGACTGCCCGGACCTGCCGTTGAACGTATCCCGTTCCGCTTTGCAGAATGATGGATTTGTTACCAAGATTTCTGAGTACATTACCAAGAAGGTGGCTGACAAACTCATTGGTATGTGCAAGACCGACAAGGAAAATTATGAGAAATATTGGGATGACATCAGCCCATTTATCAAGTTTGGCTGCTTAAAGGACAATAAGTTCTGTGACAAGATGAATGACTATATCCTCTTTAAGGATATTGACGGCAAGTACACGACCTTACCGGAACTCCTTGTTGCGGAAGAAAAGACCGAGGAAAAGGCAACGGATGAAAACGGCGAGACCGTGGATGTCGAGGAAGTAAAGGAAGATGCCGGTGCGGCTGAAGGTGAGCCGGAAGATAAGAGAAAGACCATCTTCTATGTGACTGATATGCAGCAGCAGAGCCAGTATATCAACCTGTTCCGTGAGCAGGGCATGAATGCGGTTGTTCTGGACCACACGATCGACAATTCCTTTATCACACAGTTAGAGCAGCGCAATCAAGACTACAAGTTCTTGCGAATCGATGCAGATCTGACAGAAAACTTGGTTGAGGAGGCTTCTGAGGAAGACTTGAAGGCTGCACAGGATGCCCTTTCTGCACTCTTTAAGAAGGCATGCGGCAAGGACAATCTGACCGTAAAGGTAGAGAAGTTCAAGAACAAGGACATTTCTTCTATGCTGACAGTTTCTGAGGAAAGCAGACGTATGCAGGAAATGATGAAGATGTACAATATGTACGGCATGGATCCGTCTATGTTTGGCGGAGACGAGACGCTGGTACTCAATGTGGACAACGACCTTGTCAAATACATGTTTGAGCATGCAGATGGCGAGAATGTAGAGATGTTCGCACAGCAGTTGTACGATCTGGCATGTCTGGCAAATAAGCCACTTGCACCGGAAGCCATGACAGCATTTGTTGCCCGTAGCAACAAGATCATGATGCTTTTGGCACAGGATAAGTAAGATATAAAATAAAAATGTACCGGATACAGAGAAAGGTCTGTATCCGGTCTTTTTTTATATTGACAGAAAAGAAATGCGTATTATGATGAAAGTAAGAGAAGTTTTTCATGGATGTGCATAAAAACAGGGGGATCAGATTATGGCAGAAAGAAATCATGAAGTGACAAAAAGACAGCCGCTCTTAGATGCCAGGGGAAACATCGCAGAGCCGGGCTGGTCGAGAAGACAGTTGCAGGTCTATGACCGGACAAAGATCAAGGCAGCCAGGTTCCGTATCAAGGAATGGGACTATTATCTGGTGGTAGGGGATGCATGTGCCGTGGCATTTACCCTATCGGATGATGGCTATGTGGGCTTACAGTCGGTATCTTTGCTGGAATTGGGAGAGCATCCTTGGGAGCACACAGAGACCATTTTGGATGCTTTTCCTATGGGAAAGTTTCACTTGCCGGGCAATTCTTCCGCCGGAGATATTGTCTATGATAAGGGCAGGCTGCAATTATCTTATTGTCTGGAAGAAATAGAGGGCAAGCGGGTGCGGCATATCCGGGGCAATTTTGCAGACTTTTATCAGAAGAAGCCTTTTTCCTGTGATATTGTCTTGGAAGAACCGGACATGGATACCATGGTCATTGCGACCCCTTGGGATAAGGACGGACATTTTTACTACAATCAAAAGATCAACTGTATGCGGGCGAGCGGCTGGGCAGACTATGACGGCAAACGCTATGTCTTTGATCCGGCAAGGCATTTTGGAACGCTGGATTGGGGCAGGGGAGTCTGGACTTATGACAATACCTGGTATTGGGGATCCGGCAACTGTGACTTAGATGGGCATGCCTTTGGCTTCAATATCGGCTACGGATTTGGCAATACCAAGGCGGCGACTGAAAATGTCATCTTTTATGATGGCGTGGCACACAAGATCGATGATGTGACCTTCCACATCCCACAGGACGATTATTGCAAGCCTTGGACTTTTTCTTCCAGCGATGGACGCTTTGAGATGGAGTTTATGCCAATTCTTGACCGCAGTGCCTGTATGGACTACAAACTGATCGTCTCCGATCAGCACCAGGTCTTTGGCAAAATGAGCGGCGTGGCGGTCTTAGATGACGGCACGCATCTTCATATAAAAGATGTCTTATGTTTTGCGGAAAAAGTGCATAACCGCTATTAAAAAAACAGGTCAGTCTCTTGTGAGGCTGACCTGCTTTTATGTAAGTTTATTTGGAAGCAATTTCTTTTTTTAAGTTCTTGTGCGCCGTAGAAAGCATAAGTTTGATACGGTTGAGCTGGTTTACTTCCGATGCGCCCGGATCATAGTCAATGGCAACGATATTTGCCTTTGGATATTCGTGGCGCAATTCTTTGATAACACCCTTTCCGACAATGTGGTTTGGCAGACATGCAAACGGCTGGGCACAAATGATATTCGGCACGCCCTGATGCATGAGTTCTAACATTTCACCGGTTAAGAACCAGCCTTCACCGGTCTGGTTACCAATGGATACGATGGACTCAGCATTTTTGGCTGTGTCTTCGATATAGCAGGTCGGTTCAAAGTGCTTGCTCTTTGCCAGTTCGTCTCTGGCATCTTTTCGCATCCATTCAAAGAAACGGATGAGCATCTTATTGAGGCGGGCTGTCTTTTTGGACTCGCCCAGATTGTCTGCCTTGTAGATCTGGTTGTAGCAGCAGTAGAGCAGGAAGTCTGTCAGATCCGGTACAACGGCTTCTGCACCTTCAGATTCCAAAAGCGTTACTACGTCATTGTTGGCTGCCGGATGGTATTTTACCAGAATTTCGCCGACAACGCCGACACGCGGTTTCTTCTCATCTGTGATCGGCAGACAGTCGAAATCGCGGATGATCTGGCGGCACATCTGCTTGTACTTGCGATGGGAAAGGAAGCCGTCCTGGGTTACAAAGGCAATGACGCGCTCTTTCCATTTTTCATGCAGGGCATTGGCAGAACCCGGTGTCACTTCATATGGACGCATGCGGTATAAGCAGCGCAGGAAGATGTCGCCAAATTCCAAGGCGTATAGGCCATGCTGGATCAGAGCCGGTGTGATCTTAAATCCCGGATTCTTTTCCAATCCGACCATATTTAAGGATACGACCGGAACATCCGGGTAACCTGCCTTGGCAAGGGCACGACGGATAAAGGCGATATAGTTGGTCGCACGGCATCCGCCACCGGTCTGGGTGATGAGGATTGCTGTCTTGTTCATGTCGTAATTGCCGGAAGCAATGGCAGCCATGATCTGACCGACAACGATCAGAGACGGATAGCAGGCATCGTTATTTACATATTTCAGACCGACATCTACACATTCTCTGGCAGAGATCTGTGGGATGGATAAATGGTATCCTGCGGCAACAAATGCTGGTTCCAAAAGTTCAAAATGGATCGGCGACATTTGCGGACAGATGATGGTGTAATCCTTGCGCATTTCCTCGGTAAAGATGACACGCTCAAAGTTTGCCGGTTTGATCTCGCGCTTTTCGGCTTTCTTTTCTCTGACACGGATGGCAGAGAGGAGAGAGCGGATACGGATCCTTGCAGCACCCAAGTTATTTACTTCATCGATCTTTAAGCAGGTATAGATCTTGCCGGAGCCTGTCAAAATATCACTGACCATATCGGTTGTTACGGCATCGACACCGCAGCCGAAAGAGTTGAGTTGGATCATATCCAGATCGTCTCTGGTCTTGACAAAGTTGGCGGCAGAGTAAAGTCTGGAATGATACATCCACTGATCCATAACCAGGATCGGACGCTCCAGATTACCCAGATGTGACACAGAATCCTCGGTCAAAACACAGATGCCGTAAGAGTTGATCAGTTCCGGGATACCATGGTTGATCTCAGGATCGACATGGTATGGACGACCTGCCAGAACGATACCGCGTCTACCGGTTTCCTTCATATATTTGAGGACTTCTTCACCCTTTTTCATCATTTCCAGACGGGTCACTTCCTGCTCTTTCCAGGCATCGGTGACAGCCTCGCGCACTTCGGATTCTGGGATGTCAAATTCTTCCTTGAAGCATTTGACCAGTGTCAGGCTTGCCTTCTCCTCGCTGCCAAAGGACATGAAAGGATTGATAAAACGCACCTTGCCGGAAGTGATCTCGTCCACATTATTCTTGATGTTTTCCGAATAAGAGGTAACGATCGGACAGTTGTAGTGGTTACCGGCATCCGGGAACTCGTTTCTTTCATAGAAGAGTGCCGGATAGAAGATAAAGTCTACATTGCCCTCATCAATGAGCCACTGGATATGTCCGTGTGCCAACTTAGCAGGATAACATTCGGATTCACTTGGAATGGATTCAATGCCCATCTCATAGATCTTTCTGGAAGAAGAAGGAGATAAGACAACGGAAAATCCGAGTTTTTTAAAGAAAGTTGCCCAGAATGGGTAGTTTTCGTACATATTCAAAACTCTCGGAAGTCCGACCGTGCCACGTTTTGCTTCTTCTCTTGGCAGTGGTTCGTAATCAAAGATACGCTTGTTCTTGTATTCAAAAAGGTTCGGAATATTTTCTTTGTTCTTTTCCTTGCCCAGACCCTTTTCACAACGGTTACCGGTAATGTAACTGCGGTTGCCGGAGAAACGGTTGATGGTCAAAAGACAGTGGTTGGTGCATCCCTGACAACGGGCAAGTTTGGTCGTATAGGTCAGTTCATTGATCTGGTCAATGGTCAGCATAGTGGTCTGATAGTCTTCTTCGTGGCGTTCTCTGGCAATCAGGGCACAACCGAAAGCACCCATGATACCGGCGATGTCAGGTCTTACTGCCTGGCAGCCGGAAATGCGCTCGAAAGAACGAAGCACGGCGTCATTGTAAAAAGTACCGCCCTGTACGACAACGTGTTCTCCGAGTTCTTTCGGATCGGAGAGTTTGATAACCTTAAAGAGGGCATTTTTGATCACGGAATAAGCAAGACCGGCAGAAATATCAGCCACGGTCGCACCTTCCTTTTGCGCCTGCTTTACCTTGGAGTTCATAAATACCGTACATCTTGTACCAAGATCAATCGGATTCTTGGCAAACAAGGCTTCCTTAGCAAAATCCGCAACGGTAAAGTTCAAAGATTTTGCAAAAGTCTCGATAAAGGATCCGCAACCGGAAGAACATGCCTCATTCAACTGCACGCTGTCAACGGTCTGGTTCTTGATCTTGATGCATTTCATATCCTGTCCGCCGATGTCTAAGATACAATCGACCTCCGGGTTAAAGAAGGCAGCAGCATAGTAGTGTGCCACGGTCTCGACTTCGCCCTCGTCAAGCATGAGTGCGGACTTTAAGAGTGCCTCGCCGTATCCTGTGGAGCAGGAATGAACGATGTGGGCATCCTCCGGCAACTTGCTGTAGATGTCTTTGATGGCACCGATGGCGGTAGCAAGCGGGCTGCCGTTGTTGTTGCTGTAGAAAGAGTAGAGTAGTGAGCCGTCCTCATCTACCAGTGCAATCTTGGTCGTGGTCGAACCGGCATCGATACCCAGATAGCAGTTGCCGTGGTAAGAGGCAAGGTCAGCGGTACGGACATGGTTGTTGCCGTGGCGCTTGATAAAGGCATCGTATTCTTCTTCTGAGGCAAAGAGCGGCTCCATGCGGGCTACTTCAAATTCCATATGAATATTGGAAGACAATTTTGCCATAATATCGGTGATGGCAAACTGCTTTTCTTCCTTATAATTAAGGGCTGAACCGATCGCGGCGAACAGATGTGAGTTCTCCGGTGTGATGGCATGCTCATCATCCAGATTTAAGGTACGGATGAAGGTCATTTTTAACTGATCCAGGAAATGCAAAGGACCTCCTAAAAAGGCAACATGACCGCGGATCGGCTTACCGCAGGCAAGACCGGAAATGGTCTGGTTGACAACCGCCTGGAAAATGGAGGCAGACAGGTCTTCCTTGGTGGCTCCTTCGTTGATGAGGGGCTGGATATCTGTCTTGGCAAATACACCACATCTGGCTGCGATCGGGTAGATCGCCTTGTAATTCTTGGCATATTCGTTCAGACCGGAGGCATCTGTCTGGATCAGAGAAGCCATCTGGTCGATAAAGGAACCGGTACCACCGGCACAGATACCGTTCATACGCTGTTCTACGTTACCGTTTTCAAAGTAGATGATCTTGGCATCCTCACCACCAAGTTCAATGGCAACGTCTGTCTGTGGTGCATAGTGGGTCAGGGCAGTAGAGACTGCGATAACCTCCTGGACAAAATCAATGCCCAGATGCTTGGCAAGTGTCAGACCGCCGGAACCGGTGATCATCGGAGATACCATGATCTCGCCGGTGCTGTCAAATGCTTTATGTAACAGGTTACTTAAGGTTTCCTGAATGTTGGCAAAATGGCGTTCGTAATCAGAAAAGATAAGATTGTCCTGCTCATCAAGGATTGCAATTTTGACGGTTGTAGAACCGATGTCGATTCCTAACTTGTACAATTTTTCATTCATAATGATGTAAACCCTTTCTAAAAACTTATATGATAACTGTTTACTCCCGTTAATCCCATAGATTGAAGTCTGTCTTTTCCTATTTATTATATAGAAAACAAACAGAGTTATTATACGACACAAATCGACAAAAAACAAGAAGCGGATTCGTTGACAAAAAGTGGGAAGCACCCTATAATTAAAATAATTATGCAATATCGTCGGTGACTATACCATTTCTTAAGATATTGCGAGAGTGAGGAGAATACTTTTATGCTAAATAAGTTAGAACGTGCTCTGGGTAAATATGCCATTCCGAATCTGATGCGTTATTTGATCGGGGGCTATGTGCTGGGGTATTTTTTGATGTTGGGAAGCCGCATTACCAGTGTAAACTTTCTGACCTATATGACCTTAGAGCCTTATTATATTATCCATAAGTTCCAGATCTGGCGTATCTTTACCTGGATCATGATCCCGGAGACTCCCAATATCCTGTTCTTTGCGATCATGCTCCTTTTGTATTATCAGTTGGGAACGGCGCTGGAGAATGCATGGGGGACATTTCGCTTTAATGCCTATATCATTGGAGGCATGCTTGCGACTCTGATCGGTGCTTTTGTTTTGTATTTTATTTACGGTGCGGTGACCGGCAGTCCGGTAGCAGGTGTTGGCGGTTATTTTAGTATGCAGTACATCAATCTGTCGATCTTTTTAGCATTTGCCGTATGCTTCCCGGATATGGAAGTGCTTTTGTACTTTATCATTCCGATCAAGATGAAGTGGATGGCAGTGGTTTATGCCGTTATGATCGCGATCAGTCTGGTGGGATCCTCCTGGTCAGGTCGTGTGGCGATCATCTGCTCCCTGCTCAACTTCCTGATCTTTTATCTGTCATCCCGCAATTACAGACGTGTGGATCCGCGTGAGATCCACCGCAAGCAGGAATATAAGCGCAAGGCGGCAGCCGGTGCAGGACCAAGGAGAGACAGGAGCGGCGCACCGATCGCAAGACACAAGTGTGCGGTATGCGGCAGGACAGAACTGACAAACCCGGAACTGGAATTCCGTTTCTGCTCAAAATGCAACGGCAATTATGAATATTGTCAGGATCATCTGTTTACACACAAACACATCCAGTAGGCAATACCAAAGAGGAATATAAGTGGATAAGTCCACAGATGGAGAGGAATAGATCAATGGAGAACGAAAAAGAAGTAGTATCAAAGAATTTTATCGAGATGGAGATCGACAAGGACCTGGCAGAGGGGGTTTACGACACCGTATGTACCCGTTTCCCGCCGGAGCCAAATGGTTATCTGCATATCGGTCATGCCAAGTCCATCCTGTTAAACTATGGTCTGGCAAAAAAATACAATGGCGAATTTCACATGCGTTTTGACGACACCAACCCAACCAAGGAACGTGAGGAATTTGTAGAGTCCATCAAAAAAGATATTCAGTGGCTGGGCGCAGACTGGGGCGACCATCTGTATTTTGCATCCAACTATTTTGACCAGATGTATGAAGCAGCTATTACTCTGATCAAAAAGGGCAGGGCATACTGCTCTGACTTAAATGCAGACCAGATCCGTGAGTACCGCGGTACTTTGACAGAGCCTGGCAAGGAAGATCCGAATGCAGGCCGTAGCATCGAAGAAAATTTACAGATCTTTGAAGATATGAAAAACGGCAAATACGAGGACGGCTCCATGGTACTGCGTGCCAAGATCGATATGACATCACCGAATATCAATATGAGAGATCCGATTCTCTACCGTGTGGCACATATGCATCATCACAACACCGGTGATAAGTGGTGCATTTATCCTATGTATGATTTCGCACATCCGATCGAGGATGCGATCGAGGGCATCACACATTCTATCTGCACACTGGAATTTGAAGACCACAGACCACTCTATGACTGGGTCGTTCGTGAGGTCGGTTTTGCACATCCGCCAAGACAGATCGAATTTGCCAAGATGTATCTGACCAATGTCGTTACCGGCAAGCGTTACATCAAGCGTCTGGTAGAAGAAGGCATCGTAGACGGCTGGGATGATCCGCGTCTGGTATCCATTGCAGCCCTGCGCCGCCGTGGCTTCACACCGGAGTCCATTGCAAAGTTCGTAGAACTCTGTGGCGTGTCAAAGAGCAATTCTTCTGTAGATTATGCCATGCTTGAGTATTGTATCCGTGAGGACTTAAAGAACAAAAAGAGCCGTGTGATGGCAGTGCTTGATCCAATCAAGGTTGTGATCGACAATTATCCGGAAGGACAGATCGAGTATCTGGAAGCACCGAATAACCTGGAAAATCCGGAACTTGGCACCCGTCAGGTACCATTTTCCAGAGAGATCTATATTGAGCGCAATGATTTTATGGAAGAACCGCCACGCAAGTATTTCCGTATGTTCCCGGGCAATGAAGTGCGCCTGATGAATGCTTACTTCGTGACCTGTAATTCTTTTGAAAAGGACGAAAATGGCAATATCACAGAGATCCATTGTACCTATGATCCGGCATCCAGAGGCGGTAACAGCCCGGATGGACGAAAGGTAAAGGGCACTATCCACTGGGTATCCTGCGAGACAGCCGTTCCGGCAACCATCCGCCTCTATGAGAATATCGTAGATGAGGAAGCCGGCGTTTACAATGAGGATGGTAGCCTCAACTTAAATCCAAATTCTCTGACGGTTTTGGAGAATTGTTATGTGGAGCCATCCATCGCAGAGGCAGAGGCGTATGACAGTTTCCAGTTTGTACGTCAGGGCTTCTTCTGCGTAGATGCAAAGGATTCTTCCAAGGAGCATCTGGTATTCAACCGGATCGTATCTTTGAAGTCTTCCTACAAATTGCCGACAGCCTAAGTTGGTTTTAGCAGAAAGTGTGAAATAATGAATTTATTATCTGGATTAGAGAAATTTGGCCTGAAAGGCGATGGCGAGTTAGACATCTTAAATGATGGCAGCGAGGCGAAAAAGAAACAGACCGAAAAGGCAAAGGCAGAAGTGGTAGAATTGACTGAAAAGGATTTCCTTTTGGATCACAAGATGAAGTGCCCGATCTGCGACAAGGAATTTGTTGTCAAAGGGGTAAAGAGTTCCAAGGTCAAGAGAAAGGAACCGGATGCGGATCTTCGTCCAAACCATGAGTATGTCGATACCTTAAAGTACGGTGTATGTGCCTGCCCGTCCTGCGGATATGCAGCCCTGCGCCGAAATTTTGAACATTTGTCACCGACACAGCGCAAATGGATCCGTGAGCAGATCTCAGCCAATTTTAAGCCGGTCGAAGAGCCAAAGATGGAAGTCTACACCTATGATTATGCGGTAGAAAAGTACAAACTGGCGCTGGTTTCCGCTATGGCAAAAAAGGCAAAACTGAGTGAGAAGGCATACATATGCTTAAACATCGCGTGGCTGCGCCGTGCCGAGATTAAGACCATACCGGATGATACGCCGATGAATAAGAAACGTATCGAAAACTGCCAGAAAGAATATGAGGGATTTTACCGTCAGGCATACGATGGCTTTATGAAAGTGACCAGCACAGAGATGCCGCCTTACAATGGTATGGATGCCAATACGGTCGATTATATTCTGGCAAACATGGCAGTCCACTATAAAGATTATGACATTGCGTCCAAACTGATCAGTCGTCTGATCACATCTTCCGGCACATCCAAGCGCATGAAGGATAAGTGTCTGGAGTTAAAGGAACAGATCGTAGCAGACTTGAAGGCAAAGGCAAATTAGTATAAGACCGGGCAGAGTTTTTCTGTCCGGTTTGGAAGTTAAGAGGAGAAGATGGAGCAGGAAATTCGTTTTTACAAGGGTTTAGCAAAGCAGTATCCGAATGTCGCGTCTGCGGCAACGGAGATCATCAACTTACAGGCAATCCTAAATCTGCCAAAGGGGACAGAGCATTTTATCACCGATGTGCATGGCGAATATTTACAATTCCGTCACATCCTGCGTAATGCATCCGGGGCGATCCGAAGAAAGATCGATGATGTATTCGGACCGACACTGCGCATGGAAGAAAAAAAGGAACTGGCAGCGCTTATCTATTATCCGCGGGAAAAGTTAGAGCAGGTGGAGGCCAAGGAAAAGGACATCGAGGAATGGTATCAGGTGACCATCCACCGTATGATCCTGCTCTGCCGGAGTGCGGCATCCAAGTACACGCGTTCCAAGGTACGAAAAGCAATGCCGACGGATTTTGCCTATGTGATCGAGGAGTTGATGAGCGGCAGACCGGATGAGGCAGACCAGGAGGCTTATTACAATGAGATCATCCATTCGGTCATCACGACAGGCAGGGCAAGAGAGATGATCGTGGCATGTGCAGACCTGATCCGCCGTATGGTCGTCGATCATCTGCATGTGGTGGGTGATATTTATGACAGGGGACCAAGCCCACACCTGATCCTGGATTCTCTTATGAACCATCATTCCGTGGATATCCAGTGGGGCAATCATGACATCCTGTGGATGGGAGCAGCGGCAGGAAGCAGACCTTGCATTTGCAATGTCATCCGTATTGCGGCGCGCTACGGCAATCTGGCGACCTTGGAGGAGGGCTATGGCATCAATCTTTTGCCGCTTGCCAAACTGGCGATGGAATATTATGGGGATGATCCATGTCTCTGTTTCCGTGAGCAGAGTGCTTATCAGAATTTAGACCAGGCGAAGCATCTGACCTTAGATACCAGTCTGGAAGAAAAGATGCACAAGGCAATTACCCTCATGCAGTTTAAGATCGAGGGACAGATGATCTTATCCCATCCGGATTTTGGCATGGAAGACCGTCTGCTGCTGGATAAGATCGATCTTTCCCAGGGCAGTGTGACGATCGATGGCATTTCTTATCCGATGAAGGATAAGCATTTTCCGACATTAGATCCTGAGCATCCATATCTTTTGACCGAGCAGGAACAGGAAGTGATCGACCAGATCCAGCAATCCTTTATGCATTGCGAGAAATTGCAGCAGCACATACAGTTTTTGTACTCTCATGGAAGCCTTTACAAGGTCTACAATGGCAACCTTTTGTATCATGGCTGTATTCCGCTGACCAAGGATGGCAAGTTCTTACCGGTCCGCTTATTCGGAAAGACTTATACGGGCAGAGCCCTGTATGATGTATTGGATTCCTATGCCAGGAAAGGCTATTATGCGACGGACGACAGGGAAAGAATACGCGGGCAGGCGATCCTCTGGTATTTGTGGGAGAATCCGGATTCACCGGTATTCGGCAAGGAAAAGATGGCGACCTTTGAACGCTATTTCGTGGCAGACAAAGCCTTGCATGTAGAGCCGAAGAACCCATACTATCAGATGCTCAATGATGAAAAGATGGCAGATGCCGTCTTAAAGGAATTTGGTTTGTCGGGCGCAGATGCCCACATTATTAACGGACACATCCCGGTCGAGGCAAAGGCGGGAGAATCGCCGGTCAAATGTAACGGCAAACTGCTCATCATTGACGGTGGTCTGTCTAAAGCCTATCAGCCAAAGACCGGTATTGCCGGATATACACTGATCTACAATTCCTATGGACTGGTCTTGGCAGCCCATGAGCCTTTTACATCGGTAGCCAAGGCAGTAGAGCAGGGAAGTGATATCCATTCCGACCGTATTCTGGTCCAGCAGGTCTTGAAGCGCAAGCGCGTGGCAGATACGGATATCGGGCGGGAATTAAAAGAAAATGTTGCGGATTTGCAAGGGCTTTTGGAAGCCTATCGCACAGGGCTGATCCCTGAGCGGCATGAACGTTGATTATCTGTGTCTTTTTCTATATTGCATAGGTGTCATATACATTTGTTTTTTAAATAATTTTGTAAAGTAATTAGAGTCGTTGATGCCAACAGAGGCTGCAATATCAGCAATACTGGATGTCGTGCAACGCAGGAGCAAACAGGCTTCAGAGATACGACGGCAGAGCAGATATTGGGTTATTGTCTTTCCTACTTCTTTTTTAAAGAGCGTAGAAAGGTAGTTTGGTGTCAACGACAATTCTTTTGCAAGATGTTCTACGGAAATTTCTTCATTCATGTGCAGTTCTAAATAGAGGATACAATCTTGAATTGGTCTGGTGTAGGCAGCAAGGGAAAATGTGTTGGATAGCATACAATAGGTATCAATCATTTTTTCAATGATCTGTCCGACTTCATCAAAACTACCTGCTATCTCGATTAGATAGGTAAAGCGTGAGGCGTAGTGATTGATGTAGATATTGGGTACATAATTTTGCTCAATATCCTTGCGGAAAAGTGTATTCATTGAAAGGGCAGAATCTTTAAACTGACGCAGTGGGGAAATGGGAATAGAACAAATATGTCCATCACTATGTTGGAGCGTCTGCTTTGTTAAACGGAGTTCATGCTTGGCTTTTGCGGCATTCCCTTCCACGATCGCCTGATGCAGACGTTGTTCTGACGCATTGCGCTCGTTAATAAAACGAAGTTCTGCATAAAAGTCATCCATCTTATAATTCTGTGGAAAATTCTCCTTTGTTACATCATAAAAATTGTTATGGGTAGAAAAAATATCCTCTAGTAGGGAATCCAGATACATTTTTTTGCGCACTCCTTTTTGATAAAAAGATAATTCAATGATAATTTGGATAATAGCATAGAACTTTACTGTTTTTCAAGAGTTATCTTCTATTCCTTAGACTCCTTTACAAGTACAATGGATATCATCTTGGAACTATACATAATGCTTCTGGAATAAAAGGTAAAAAGAGGAGGAGAAAAGGATGTATTATTGCAATCCGATCAATATACCCTATCGCTATCAGTATGTAAAAAAAGACGATCGGGCGGTCATTTATAGAGAGGCGGCAGATCCGTCACTGGTAGTATTTCATGGAAAATACTATATGTTTCCATCCATGACAAAAGGATATTTAGTCAGCGAGGATATGGTAAATTGGCAAGTGAAAAAATTGCAGGGATTACCGGTTTATGATTATGCCCCGGATGTGCGCGTGATGGGGGAATACTTGTATTTCAGTGCATCCCGCAGAGATGCCAATTGTGATTTTTACCGGACAAAAGATCCGGAATCAGGTGTCTTTGAAAAAATAGAGGGGACTTTTGATTTTTGGGATCCGAATCTCTTTGTGGATGATGACGGACGTGTCTATTTTTACTGGGGATGTTCCTCTGTGGAACCGATTTACGGTGTGGAACTTGATCCAAAGACTATGAAACAGATTGGCCAGCCGATGGCTTTATTTGATAATCATAAGAATGATTATGGCTATGAACGTGTGGGAGAGGATCATAATGAACAGAAGCGGAGAGATATGGCATTTGAGCAAATGCTTATTCAGGGGTTGAGTGCACAGTTTGGGAAAAATCCGAGTGAGGTAGCAGACGTATATGAACTGATAGAACTTTTGCCAGAGGAAAGACGCCTTTTTATGGAACGCTTATTAGGTCCAACACCGAATATGGAAGGGGCGTGGATGACCAAATATCAGGGGAAATACTATCTGCAATATGCAGCAGCAGGAACAGAGTACAATATTTACCCGGATGGAGTTTATGAAGCAGACCACCCATTGGGACCTTTTACCTTGGCAAAAAACAATCCGTATTCATATAGCCCGGGAGGGTTTATGCCGGGAGCAGGACATGGATCAACAATGCAGGATCTAAAAAATAATTGGTGGCATACAGCAACGATGCGCATTTCCTGCAATCATGAATTTGAACGACGTCTTGGCCTCTGGCCGGCAGGATTTGATAGGGATGGAGAACTTTTCTGCAATCAACGTTACGGAGATTGGCCGATTCTTCTGGATGAAAATAAGGAGCAAGATCCGTGGAGAGAACCGGATTGGATGCTTTTATCCTATGGAAAACAGGTTAAAGCATCGAGTCAGAAAGAAGCAGGAAAATCTGCCGCCAATGTGGTTGACGAAAATTGTCAGACTTGGTGGAAAGCCTTGGATGAAGACAGCCAACCGTGGATTATGGTTGATCTGGGGAAAGCAATGGATATTCATGCTATCCAACTTAATTTTATGGATGATCATAAGGAAGTGGACATGCCGCAAGAGAGGATGGAGAAAGAGAATCCGGAGGAGTTGACCGAGCGTATCAAGGGAAGTCGATATATTGAAGATGAACTGGATCCGATCAATTATCTGTTAGAGGGCTCAGAAGATGGAAAAAACTGGGAGACACTGGCAGATAAAGAACAGGTAACAACAAGTTTGCCACACGATTTTTTGGTATGGGAGCAGGGAATTATGTATAGATTTATCCGGGTTACGGTCGTAAGTCAGCCACATGAACCGAGTGCCTGCATGGCAGGGATCCGTATTTTTGGACTTGGTGATGGGCAAGCCCCGGCGCCGGTTACGGATGTAACGGCGGAGAGAATAAGCGGCACAGATATGAATCTGGCATGGAAGGGGAGTGCAGTTGGGTATGAGATTCTCTGGGGACATGAAAAAGATAAATTGTATCACAGTTATCGGGTTTTTGGAGATAAGGAAAAAACCATACGTGCATTAGTTTCGCAGATGTCACAGTATTATGTGCGCATTGATGCTTTTAACGAAAATGGCATCACCCATGGTAAATGCCTGCCTGTTAAAAATAAAATGTAATCATTAAAAATACCCATCACAGTTTGTTTTTACTGTGATGGGTATTCTTATCATAGGCACCTTTTAGGTTATTTTGCCTTATTCTTTTCTAATTCCTGCATCTTCATAGCACGAACCTTGAGCGGAAGACCAAAGAGTGTGATAAAGCCTTCAGCATCATGGTGATCGTAGAGATCTCCGGTCGTGAAACTTGCAAGTGACTCACTGTAGAGTGAGTATGGAGAAGTAGTACCGGCTTTGATGATGTTGCCCTTGTATAACTGGAACTTGACTTCGCCTGTTACGTATTCCTGGGTAGAAGTAACGAAAGCCTGGATGGCTTCGCGCAGTGGGGTAAACCATTTACCTTCGTAAACGACCTGTGCTAATTTGTTGCCCATGTCTTTCTTGACTTCCATGGTAGCACGGTCAAGTACCAGTTCCTCTAACTGAGAATGTGCTTCCATGAGGATGGTTCCGCCCGGTGTTTCATATACGCCACGGCTCTTCATACCAACAACACGGTTTTCTACGATATCTACGATACCGATACCATGTTTGCCGCCCAGGCGGTTCAATTCACGGATGATGTCGGAAACTTTCATCTTTTTACCATTGACAGAAGTAGGAATACCCTTTTCAAAAGTCATAGTAACATATTCGCCCTGGTCAGGAGCCTTCTGTGGTGTAACGCCCAGAACTAACATATGATCGTAATTTGGCTCTAAAGAAGGATCTTCGAGTTCCAGACCTTCGTGACTGATATGCCATAAGTTACGGTCACGGCTGTAAGACTGGTCGGTAGAGAATGGAAGATCAATGCCGTGAGCCTTGCAGTATTCAATCTCGGATTCGCGGGAATCCATCTTCCACTTGTCATCACGCCAAGGAGCGATAACCTTGATGTCAGGGGCAAGAGCCTTGATACCGAGTTCAAAACGGATCTGGTCATTTCCCTTACCGGTAGCACCGTGACAGATGGCAACGGCTCCCTCTTTGCGGGCAACTTCCACTAATTTCTTTGCGATGCCCGGACGAGCCATGGAAGTACCGAGCAGATATTTATTCTCATAAACCGCACCTGCCTGCACACAAGGAATGATATAATCATCACAAAATTCATCCGTGATATCTTCGATATATAACTTGGAAGCACCGGATAATCTGGCACGTTCTTCCAATCCGTCCAATTCTTCGCCCTGACCGCAGTCGATACAGCAACATACGACATCGTATCCGTAATTCTCCTTGAGCCATGGGATAATGGCTGTGGTGTCCAGCCCGCCTGAGTAGGCTAATACTACTTTTTCTTTCATAATGAAATGTTCCTCCTTATTGATAGGCACGCGATCGTGCAATTTGTATCTGAAATATCGTCTTTTCTCTTACATCAGACCTAGAAATAATATACAACAAATACTTTGGCAGTGCAAGTGTAAAAATATACATTTTAAAAGAATAAATAAACATGGCAATGTACAAAAACTCACAAACTAAACAAAGAATAAAAAACGTGGTGCATAAATATTCATTAAAATTGTCAAAAACTTACATTTTCCTCTTTACGAACAGGGGAGAATGTACTAATATGAAAAAAGAGATTTTTCGATTAAGAAAAGAGGGCGAAAGATGATAAAAGCAGGAATTATTGGAGCAACCGGTTATGCAGGCGGTGAACTGGTCCGCCTTTTGCTAGGACATAAAGAAGTAGAGATTGTGTGGTATGGTTCCCGTTCTTATGTGGACGAGAAATATGCACATGTCTATCGTAATATGTTTGATATTGTGGATGCAACCTGTCTGGACGATAATCTGCAGGAACTGGCAAGACAGGTGGATGTGATCTTTACGGCAACACCGCAGGGTTATCTGGCATCCATATTGACAGAGGAGATCCTGAGTCAGGTTAAGATCATAGATCTGAGCGCGGACTACCGCATCAAAGATGTCGCTACTTATGAAAAGTGGTATGGTATCACACATAAGAGCCCACAGTTTATAGAGGAAGCGGTTTACGGTCTGTGTGAGATCAATCGCGACAAGATGCAGGGTGTGCGTCTGGTAGCCAATCCGGGCTGTTATACGACCTGTTCTATTCTGACGACCTATCCATTTGTCAAAGAGGGACTGATCGATCATCACACCCTGATCGTAGATGCTAAGTCCGGTACATCCGGCGCGGGCAGAGGGGCAAAGGTACAAAACCTTTTCTGTGAAGTCAATGAGAATATGAAGGCATACGGTGTAGCGACACACCGCCATACCCCGGAGATCGAGGAACAGTTGGGCTATGCCTGTGGGGAGGACGTGACCATTTCCTTTACACCGCATCTTGTGCCTATGAACCGTGGCATCTTGGTAACGGCATACGCTTCCTTAAAAAAGGTGGCTTACCCAGATGGGCATGTTGACTATCCGACCGAGGACATGCTGCTGGATGTTTATCACAAGTATTATGATAAGGAATATTTTGTGCGTGTTTTAGAGGCTGGCATGACACCGGAGACCAAGTGGGTAGAAGGTTCTAATTTTGTGGATGTCTGCCTGAAAGTGGATCCGAGAACGCACCGCGTGATCCTTATGGGCGCACTGGACAATCTGGTCAAGGGCGCAGCAGGACAAGCCGTACAGAATATGAATCTTTTGTTTGGCTTTAAAGAGCAGGAAGGATTGGAACTGGTTCCTATGTTTCCGTAAAAATGTGATAGTAGATCAGGAGAAGAAAAGATTGACAGAAAAAATGAGACAGAATAAGGATTTTCGATTGCCGGAAGGAGTGCAACTCCGCACTATGGAAGAAGGAGATTTTGCTGAGGTGCATGCGCTGTGGATGCAGATCAACGGATTTGCCATTCGCAGTATAGATGATTCCAAGGAAGGCGTTTTACGTTTTATCAAGCGAAATCCGACCACCAGTATCGTGGCTGAGGCAGATGGCAGGATCGTGGGTTCCATTCTTTGCGGGCACGATGGCAGACAGGGATGCTTCTATCATGTCTGCGTGGCAGAGGGCTACCGCAAGCACGGCATCGGAAAAGCCATGGCAACGACCTGTATGCGGCGTCTGCAGGAGGAGGGCATCAATAAGATCTCTCTGGTGGCATTTAAGGACAATGCCCTTGGCAATGCCTTCTGGAATGAGGAAGGCTGGAAATTGCGCCAGGACCTGAATGTATATGATTTTATTTTAAATGAAGAAAATATAACACGATTTAACAAATAAAGGAGTGGCAAAGATGGAAAAGATAGATGGCGGAGTTACCGCAGCAAAGGGCTTTCTGGCAGCGCACACCGCAGCCGGGATCAAATATCAGGGCAGAGACGACATGGCTATGATCTATAGCAAGGTGCCGGCGGTTGCAGCAGGTACTTTTACCCGCAATGTGGTAAAGGCTGCACCGGTCAAATGGGATCAGCAGGTGGTAGGGGAGAGTCCTTTCGTTCAGGCGGTAGTCATGAATGCCGGGATCGCCAATGCCTGTACCGGACAGGAAGGCATGGGCTATTGTAAGGAGACGGCTGACGCGGCAGGATCTGCACTTGGGATCCCGAGTCAGGCAGTCTTAGTCGCATCGACCGGTGTGATCGGCATGCAGCTGCCTATGGATCGTCTGCGCGCGGGCATTGGGGCAATGGTGCCTAAGTTAGAGGACACGCGGCAGGCAGCAGCCGCAGCCGCACAAGCCATCATGACGACCGATACCCACAAGAAGGAAGCGGCAGTGACCTTTACGGTGGACGGAAAGATCGTGACGGTCGGCGGTATGAGCAAGGGAAGCGGTATGATCCATCCTAATATGTGTACCATGCTTGCTTTTATCACAACGGATCTGGCAATCTCCCACGAACTTTTGCAGGAGGCACTCAGCAGCGTTGTGGACGACACTTACAATATGATCTCTGTGGATGGCGATACTTCCACCAATGATACCTGTCTGGTGCTTGCTAATGGTATGGCAGGCAATACTGAGATTACGGAGAAAAATGCTGATTATCAGGCTTTTGTAGAAGTTCTTTTTGAAGTCAACAAGACACTTGCCAAGATGATGGCGGGCGATGGTGAAGGCGCGACCGCCTTATTCGAGGTCAAGGTCATAAATGCTTCCAGCAAGGCAGAGGCAGTGACCCTCGCCAAATCTGTCGTTACATCCAGTCTGACCAAGGCAGCGATCTACGGTCATGATGCCAACTGGGGCAGGATCCTTTGCGCGCTGGGTTATGCCGGTGTGGACTTTGATCCGGAAAAGGTAGATCTCTACTTTGAGAGCAGCAATGGCAGATTAAAGATCATAGAAAACGGTGTGGCAACCGGTTACAGTGAGGAAGAAGCCACAAAGATCTTGACGGCAGATGCTGTGACAGCCATCTGCGATATGAAACAGGGGGATGCCGAGGCAACTGCCTGGGGATGCGACCTGACCTATGATTATGTCAAGATCAATGCCGATTATCGTTCTTAATGAAGAATGTCATAGATCCGCGATAAGGAGGATACAAAAGTGGAAGAAAAAAATATGCAGGAAGTCATGGAAAAGGCACAGGTTCTGATCGAGGCTTTGCCTTACATCCAGCGTTTTAACCGAAAGATCATTGTTGTAAAGTATGGCGGAAGTGCCATGATCGACGAAGAATTAAAAAAACATGTTATTCAGGATGTGACACTTTTAAAACTGGTCGGATTTAAGCCAATCATCGTACATGGCGGCGGTAAGGAGATCAGCCGCTGGGTTGAAAAAACAGGCATGCAGCCGGAATTTGTCAACGGACTCCGCAAGACGGATGCTGCGACCATGGAGATCGCAGAGATGGTCTTAAATAAGGTCAACAAGTCTTTAGTACAGATGGTCGAGGAACTGGGGGTCAATGCCATCGGTATCAGTGGCAAGGATGGCGGACTGCTGCGTGTAGAAAAGAAATATTCCGACGGTCAGGATATCGGCTATGTAGGTGAGATCACAGAAGTCAATCCAAAGATCTTAGAGGATCTTCTGGAACGCGATTTTCTCCCGATCGTCTGCCCGATCGGTATGGATGCCAATTATGAGACTTACAATATCAATGCGGATGATGCGGCTTGTGCCATTGCGCAGGCAGTACAGGCAGAAAAACTGGCATTCTTGACGGATATCGAGGGTGTCTATAAAGATCCTGCGGACAAATCAACGCTGATCTCAGAATTGACCGTATCCGAAGCAAGAGAACTGATCGCAGACGGCTTTATCGGTGGCGGTATGCTGCCAAAACTGAATAACTGTATGGAAGCGATCGAAAAAGGGGTTTCCCGGGTACATATTCTGGACGGGCGTATCGCACACTGCCTGCTTTTGGAGATCTTTACCAATAAGGGAATCGGAACGGCTATTTTAGATGATAAGGAGAAAAAGTTTAATCATGAATAAAGAAGAATATATTGCTACAGCAGAAGAATCTTTGTTCCATGTCTACAATCGGTTCCCGGTCGTATTTGAAAAGGGGAACGGTGTGCATATCTATGATACGGATGGCAAGGAATATCTGGATTTTGCATCCGGGATCGGCGTTATGGCATTTGGTTACAATGACGGCGAATACAAACAGGCACTCATGGATCAGATCGACAAGATTACCCATACCTCCAACCTCTACTATCATCCGCCAATGATCTCGGCAGCCAAAAAACTTTGTCAGGTATCCGGCATGGATAAGGTGTTCTTTACCAACAGTGGTGCTGAGGCGATCGAAGGAGCCATTAAGACTGCCAAGAAATATGCTTATCTGCGCGATGGATTTGCCGGACATGAGATCATTGCCATGGAACATTCTTTCCACGGCAGGACAGTGGGATCCTTGTCTGTGACCGGTACGGAGCACTACAGAGAACCATTTTTACCGCTGATGGATGGCGTGCGTTTTGCCAATTTTAACGATCTGGATAGTGTCAAGGCACAGATCACGGACAAGACTTGTGCCATTATCATGGAGACTGTGCAGGGCGAGGGTGGTCTGTATCCGGCAGAAGCGGACTTTTTACAGGGTGTCCGGGATCTGTGTGATGCGCATGATATCTTATTGATCTTAGACGAGATCCAGTGCGGCATGGGCAGGACAGGCTACATGTTTGCATGGCAGAAATACGGTGTAAAGCCGGACATCATGACCTGCGCAAAAGCACTTGGAGCAGGCGTGCCGGTCGGCGCCTTTGCACTCACCGACCGCGTGGCAGAGCACTCTTTGGTACCGGGCGACCATGGTACAACTTACGGAGGCAATCCGCTGGTATGTGCGGCAGTTGATAAGACACTGGATATGATGGAAAACCGCCATATTACTGACCATGTCAAAGAACTGACGCCATATTTTGAAAAGGCATTGGATGGTCTGGTCGCAAAATATGACTTTATGACAGGCAGACGTGGCATGGGACTCATGCAGGGCATTGTGATCGATGCGCGTATCCCGGTTGGTTCTATTGTGACAAAGGCACTGGAGGCAGGGCTGATCGTGCTCTCCGCAGGTGGGAATGTCTTGCGACTTTTGCCGCCACTGGTCATCGAAAAAGAAGATATCGATCATATGGTAGAAATTTTGACCGGGGTTTGTGACATAATTTCGTAAAACTCTTGTAATAATTGACGCTTTTGGATAAAATGATTTGCATAGCATTCATGTTTCCTTTCAGCGATCCAGAGGGGGTAGCAGACATTGCTGCTCCCTTTTCTTATTGTTTGAAAGGAGTGTAAAGTGAAAAAACAAATCATACTACTTGGTATTGTAGTTCTTATCTTGCTAGGATGTACGGCTTGCAAGTCTACATCTTATTTAGAAAAGCAGTCTGATCTTTCTAGTGAGGACACATCAGAAGATGCGACGGATTCCGCGGACACAACAGAAGAGACAGAGAAAAAGACAGAGATCTATGTGCAGATCAGTGGGGCAGTGGCAGATCCCGGTGTTTACACTTTTCCTGCAGACAGCCGCGTGTATGAACTGATCGAGGCTGCGGGCGGTCTGCTGCCGGAGGCGTATGATGTCTCTTTGAATCAGGCGGAGCGGCTTTCGGATGGGCAGAAGATCCATGTCTATACCAAAGAGGAAGCGGCAGAGGGGCTGGCACCGACAGAGGAAAGTTCTTCGACATCGGATGGAAAGGTCAACATCAATACGGCTTCCACGGAGGAACTGACAAGTTTAAAGGGAATCGGACAGACCAGGGCAGAAAGCATTGTCGCCTATCGGCAGGAGCACGGAGCCTTTGCGGCAGTGGAAGATCTAAAAGCAGTATCCGGGATCGGTGATGCGACCTATCAAAAGATCGCAGATGCAATTACAGTGAATTGAGGTTTTGAAAAATGGCAAAAAAAGTATTAGTGGTGGATGATGAAAAATTGATCGTAAAGGGGATCCGCTTTAGTCTGGAGCAGGACGGCATGGAAGTGGATTGTGCCTATGATGGACAGGAAGCGCTGGATAAAGCCATGGCAACACCATACGATATGATACTTTTGGATGTGATGCTGCCAAAGATGGATGGATTTGAAGTCTGCCAGCGTATCCGTGAATTTTCCAATATGCCGATCGTTATGCTGACGGCAAAAGGGGATGATATGGATAAGATCTTAGGCTTAGAGTATGGTGCAGATGATTATATCACCAAGCCTTTCAATATCTTAGAGGTCAAGGCGCGTATCAAGGCCATCATGCGCAGAACGACACCACAGGTCGTCAAGGAACAAAAGATCACAGAGATCAAAAGCGGAGATTTTACCATCAATACAGAAAACCGTCGTCTTTTTATTTTAGATCAGGAGATCAATGTGACCTCCAAAGAATTTGATATGCTCTTACTTTTAGTGACCAATCCGGGCAAGGTCTACAGCAGGGATGAGTTGCTCCGTGCTATCTGGGGCGAGGACTATCCGGGAGATGCGCGTACCGTGGATGTGCATATCCGGCGTCTGCGTGAGAAGATCGAGCCAAATGCCAGTGAACCAAAGTATGTGCACACCAAGTGGGGGGTAGGCTACTACTATCAGCAGGTTTAGAGGTAGGACATGAAAAAACAGAAACTCAAAGAAATGATCAAAAGTCTTAGGGCACATATTGTAGTGGTGGTCCTTTTGGTGGGGATCCTGCCTGCTACGCTGTTTTCTGTGCTTTTTTCCAGTTTATATGTGAGACGCTCCGTGGAGAGCGACGTGACGGACATGGTTGCCAATGGACAGATCTTAGGTAAGCAGATCATGTCGAGCGGCTATCTGAATGAAAAAGATTCCAAAAATGTAGATGAGCAACTGAGTGCCTTGTCTTTGACCTATTCCGGTAGAATGATGATCGTAAATTCTTCCTTAAATGTCATCAAGGATACCTATGGGGTGGACGAGGGCAAGACGATCGTCTGGTCGGATGTCATCACGGCATTTACCGGCAAGACGGCATCCTATTATGATAAGGAAAATGCTTATCTGGTAGTAGCCATACCCATTTTATCTACGAGCAAGGATGATAATGAAGTCTTAGGGGTACTGGTGATGAATAAGTCCATGACTTATATCACGACCAATCTGGAATATTTCCAGTCGGTAGCCATCATTACCCTCTTGGTCTTATATGTGGTCGTGATCGCACTGGCGATTCTTTTTTCCGGCCGCTTTACCAGACCTTTTAGAAAACTTGGTACAGCCATTGAGGCAAGGGAAAAGGGCAGCGATAACGGAGAGGAGATCGCCGTAGATGATTATACGGAGTCGGCTGAGGTTTCCAAAAAATTAAACAGCCTGATCGCCCGAATGAAGGTGGTGGATGAGTCCCGACAGGAATTTGTATCCAATGTGTCACATGAATTAAAGACACCGCTGACTTCCATGAAAGTGCTGGCAGATTCCTTGAACGGACAGGATAATGTGCCGGTGGAACTCTACCGGGAATTTATGGCAGATATCGGCGAGGAGATCGACCGCGAGACCAAGATCATCAATGATCTTTTAAGTCTGGTCAAGATGGATCGTGCAGCGGCATCTTTGAATGTGTCCGCTGTCAATATGAATGAGTTGATTGAACTGATCTTAAAACGCTTACGACCGATCGCGGAAAAGCAGCAGGTCGAGGTCGTTTTTGAGAGTTTCCGTCCGGTTGCGGCTGAGGTGGATGAAGTCAAGATATCCCTTGCAATCACCAATCTGGTCGAAAACGGGATCAAGTACAACCAGGAGGGAGGCTGGGTGCATGTGTCCTTGAATGCAGACCATCAGTATTGCTACATTAAGGTCGAGGATTCCGGTATGGGAATCCCACAGGAGAGTCTGGACTTTATTTTTGAAAGATTTTACCGTGTGGATAAGTCACATTCCAGAGAGATCGGTGGTACTGGTCTGGGACTTGCCATCACGAAAAATGCCATCACCATGCACAATGGCGATATCAAGGTACATAGCGTCCTGGGTGAGGGAACCATGTTTGATGTGCGTATTCCGCTGAACTATATCAGCCCACAGAATAGTGCCGGAAGCCATAAAAACAGAAAACAGCATAAGATGGTACATGATTAAGGCAGGAAGCAATGTGATGAGGAGCACACTTCTATGAAAAAAAGAGGGATCGGGTGTCTCATGGCGCTCGTTATGCTATGTGGTCTGCTGACGGGATGTGGCGGATCCAAAGAAAAAGAGAATATGAAGATCTATTATATCAATGCCTTGGGAGATGGGATCGGTGCTGTCGGTTATCATATGGATGCGACAAAGACGGATGCTATGATCGATGAAGCCTTACAGGCACTTGCCACAGATCCGGACAGTGTCGACTATCGCAAGACGATCTCAGACAGTATCAAGATCACAGACCGTGTTCTGGATAATGGACTGCTCAGTCTGTATTTTGACCGGGAATATGAGGAATTGACCGGTTATACGGAGGTTCTGATGCGGGCAGCCATTGTAAAGACTTTGGTACAGATCAAGGGAATCGACAGTGTTGCCTTTTATGTTGGCGAAGATCCGCTTCTGGATGCCAACGGCTCGCTGGTCGGCAGTATGAATGATGATACTTTTATCAATGACTACGGTGCAGAGACCGGAAGCCTGGAAAAGACAAAACTGACATTGTACTTTGCCAGTGCAGATGGGCAGTCTTTGGTCAAGCAGGAAAAGGATGTTTATTACAATAAGAATGTAGCCAGAGAGCGCCTGATTATGGATTATTTGCTCAAGGGACCGGATTCGGATGATGCTAAGTCCGTTTTTCCATCCGGGACAAAGATCTTAAATGTAACGGTGACAGACGGTGTCTGCTATGTCAATCTGGATTCGGCATTTTTAAAGACGCCAACCGGGATCAACAGCAATGTTGTCTTGTATGCGATCGTCAATTCTTTGACGGAACTGGATAACATCAATAAGGTGCAGATCCTGGTAGACGGTGCGCAGAGCACATCGGATTCTACTCTGGAATTTTCACTGGGAACATCTTATGAAAGAGATACATCTATGGTCATGCAGGCGGTAGAGCGTGACCTGATGAAAGAAGGAGACTAAGGGGATCATGTTAAGAAGAAATCTATGCCAGATCGGCATGGCATTTCTCCTTGGGGTTGGATGGAAAATATATGACAGCCTTTACTGGTGTCCGGCTTTTGCGGTCTATGTTCTGTGGCTTTTGCTGGGGCTTAGACCATATTTGCCGGTAAACATGCGAAAGAGGCGGATGCTGTTTTGGTGTATGGCATTTCTTTTGGGAAGCATCTGGGGCATGAGGGCAGTAGAAAGGCAGAAGAACATTCAGGATTTCTTGGCAGATGCAAAAGAGATCGAATTTCAAGGGGAGATCTACAAGAAAGAGAAAAAGGCGGATCAGCCAATCTATTATCTGCGGGATGTCATCCTGCGGGATCAAAAAGAGCAGATGACTTGCTCATCAGTTATTCTTTATCCGGGATCGGATGATGAAATCATAGGAAGCATTTATATAGGAAAGGCAAGGATACAGGCATTTCGACAGGCGCGTAATGACGGCAATTTTGATGAATTGTCCTATTATGAGAGTAGTGGGATCGCCGCAAAGTTGGAAGAGACAGCAAAAATAAAAAGCATAGTCCCGCGTTTTTGTCTGCGGCAGGTCTTATATGATCTGCGTGGAAATATGGCGCGCTCGTATGAAAACTGGCTGCCGGGCGAGGAGAGCGGTGTCATGAAAACGCTGGCATTGGGGGAGCGTGACGGACTGGATGCCGAGGTCAAGTCTTTATATCAGATGGCAGGACTGTCGCATATTTTAGCCATATCAGGTCTGCATATCTCGGTCGTTGGCATGGCAATCTATAATTTCTTACGACGCAGGGGCACAGGCTTCTTTACCGCCGGTATCCTTGCGGGGAGCCTGGTGGTCTCCTATGGCATCCTTTGCGGTATGGGAAGTTCGACCAAACGTGCTGTTTTTATGTATGGGATCTATCTTCTGGCAAATGTCTTGGGGGAGGTCTATGATTCGGGCAATGCCCTCATGCTGGCAGGGATTGTTCTGGTCGTGCAAGATCCGCTTTGTATGAAAAATACTGGGGTTATCTTTTCTTTTGTGGCTGTACTTGGTGTTATTTCCTTTGCATCACCTCTGGTGGAAGTGGTAAAAGGGAAGGCAGTGGATGCTTTTGTCTTTTCACTGGGGCTACAGTTGTTTACCCTGCCGCTTGTGGCAAGGTTTTATTATGAAATCCCGCTATACAGTATCTTTTTAAATCTGGTACTACTTCCTTTGCTGGGGCTTTTGCTGGGCTGTGGACTGATCGGTGGGTTGGTAGGTCTTTTTTGGCAGGGGCTGGCGGGCAAGATCCTTACGATCTGTCATGTGCTCCTGTATTTTTACGAATGGATGGCAGATCTGACCCTGCGTCTGCCGGGGGCAAGACAGATCGTGGGCGCTCCGGCATGGGGAAGGATCTTTCTCTATTATGGGCTTTTATATCTGGGACTTTTTTTGCTCAAGGGTAAAAATGGCAGGACGAAGGAAAAGAAGAAGGAAAAAGTGGGGCGCAGATATGGGCAGGCTCTGCTTTGCGGACTGATTGGACTTGTATTTTTGTTCTGTCCCAAAAAGACGCAGAATCAGATGGTCATGCTGGATGTTGGACAGGGGGATGGCATTTATCTGCAAAGTAGTGCCGGCGATCATTTTTTTATAGATGGGGGAAGTACGGATGTGACCAAGGTCGGCACGTATCGGATCCTGCCTTTCTTAAAATACCATGGCATCCGCAAGATAGACTACTGGTTTGTGTCCCATACGGATCTGGATCATATCAACGGCTTGCAGGAGTGTCTGGAGAGGGGTTATGAGATCGAGCACCTGGTCTTTGCTAAGGCGCAAAAGGAGGGGGTGGAAGATGGGGATGCCATGGAGAAACTGATACAGACGGCAAAAAAGCAGGGAAGCCAGATCCTTTATATGGAAGTGGGAGATCGGCTGATCAGCGGAGACCTGAGACTGCAATGTGTCGGACCGACTCAGGCGATCAGCAGGGATTTTGCCGCGGATTGCAATGCCATGAGCCTTTGTCTTTTATTGACCTGTGGAGATTTTCAAGGACTTTTTACCGGAGATATAGCCATGGACCAGGAAGCGTCTTTGGTGGCAGAGGTTCAAAGCGCGCTTGAAGAGAATGGGACGTTGGTCTTTTTAAAAGTGGCGCACCATGGCTCGAAGTATTCCAGTGGCGAGGACTTTTTGGATGCCTTGGCTCCGAAGATTGCCTTGATCTCCTGTGGAAAGAATAACTCTTACGGACATCCCGGCAAGGAGACCTTGGAGCGCTTGGAAGATGTGATGGGAAAAGATGATATTTATATCACTATGGATGCAGGACAGATCCGAATTTTATTCGATCAGGAAAGCCCTGCCCAAGTAAAATTTGCAAAATGATCATAAAACGGTAAAGCATTCATATATTAGACTATGGCTGAAGAACAAATGGACGAGTTAATGAAAATATTTCCGGTTAGGCTGCGGGAGATCCTGTCGCAGGTGACATGGTATCGGGAGGATTTAGAAGAGATCCGCATCCGCATCCAAAGACCGGTACAGTTTGTGACGTCGCAGGCATCCTTTTATCTGGATCCCCGGGAAAAGCGCTTGATGACACAGGCAAAAGGCGGACTTGCACTGGGGGAGGAAGACCTGCGGGAAATGCTGACCTATGTTTGTGAGTATTCCCGCTATGCCTATGCCAGGCAAATGCGGCAGGGATTTCTCGCCTTGGATGGCGGCATCCGTCTGGGACTATGCGGGCAGTATATGGCAGAGGAAGACGGACGGATAGGCATGGAATATCCCATGTATTTTTCCATCCGCATTCCCCATGAGAAGAAGGGATGCGCGGCGTGGATAGAGCCATGGCTCATAGAGGGGGAGACATTTTTACATACACTGATCCTGGCGGCACCTGGCATGGGAAAGACTACTTTTTTGCGGGATCTGGTACGGGTTCTATCCGACCGTCCGACCTGTCGGGGGCTGGCATTGATCGACGAAAGATATGAAGTGGCGGCAGCCAATTTTGGCATTCCGCAAAATGATGTGGGACTGCATACGGATGTCTATTCCGGTTACGCCAAGGAGGCGGGCTGTATGCAGGCGATCCGCACCATGGCGCCGCAGATCTTGGCGGTGGACGAGATCGGTGGGAAAAAGGATCTGGAAAGTCTGGTCTATGCCATGCACTGTGGGGTGGGCGTCCTTGCGACCATGCATGCCGGAAGCCTTTTGGAGTATCAGCAGAAAAGAGAGTGGGAGCCGCTTTTGGAAAAATGTCATTTCCGGCGTCTGCTCTGGATCGACAAAAAGTCCGGCAGACGGCAGTTTTTCTTATATGATGAAGCGGGGGAACTGTTATGTGTAAAGGAATCGGCATAGCCACCTTTCTTTTTGGGGGAGCGGGACTTTTGCTACAGCAGTGGTATAATTCCCGACAAAGATGGTACTTTTTACAGGAAATGCAGGCGAGTCTGCTTCGGATACGGCAGGCGGTAGCCCAGAGAAACCTGCCCATGCATGCCATCCTAAGGCAGGAAAGCGGGCACGGTATCCCGGTTTTATCCGATTACTTTGCGGCAGTGTTAAGGGAAATGCAGAAGCATAAAAAAGAAGATATGGAACCGACGCTCTGGCAAGAAATGACACCGGATATGCGAAGGCTTACGAAAGAGGAGGAAAGACGTCTGTTTGTACAGGCTCTTTGCTCCTTATTTTCTGCCTGCCTGCCCGGACAGGCGGAGGAATTTGGTATCTATTACGATTCTTTTGCAAAGTTACTGGAGAAGGAGCAACAAACAAAAAAAGAAAGGGGAAAGGTGACGGCGGCTACGACCGGGATGGGTCTCATGCTGGTTCTGGTGCTGTTACTGTAAGGATATGCCCATTGAACTCTTATTTAAAATTGCAGCAGTTGGTATTATCGTGACTATCTTAAATCAGGTCTTAAAACACAGTGGCAGGGATGAACAGGCTTTTTTTATCTCGCTGGGCGGACTTCTGGTCGTTTTGTTCTGGGTCGTGCCTTACATTTTAGATCTCTTTGAGATGATGCAAAAATTATTTGATCTTTAGGGGGCGGTACTTTGATAGGTGTTGCGGTGGCTGGCATTGTGACGGTCTTGCTGGCACTTTTGTTCCGGCAGCAGAAACCGGAATTTGCCATGATGCTTTCCTTGGCTTGTTGCCTTTTTATCTTTTTTTGTGTGCTGGCAAAGATCAGGGATGTCATGGATTACATACAGAGTCTGGCAGACCTGATCCATGTGGATGCCCTGTATATGGGCGTGATCTTAAAAATGATCGGCATTACTTATATTTCTGAGTTTGCATCTGCCATCTGCAAAGATGCGGGTTATGCCAGCATTGCCGGGCAGATCCAGGTATTGGCGAAGTTGTCGATCTTAGCACTGGGAATGCCGGTTCTGATGGCGTTCTTATCGACGGTGGAGGCATTTTTATGACGGAAGGAAGCGCAGTGGATCGCCTGTTTTCCTCATTGGACTTAAGTGGTATTGAAGATGCCTTAAGGGGCAGTGACGGATGGGAAGATCTGCGGTTTGAACAAATTGTAGAAAAACTGATCTCTGGGGAATATGACATCAGTCAGGGCCTGGGGCAGATGGTCTGGCAGTTTTTTTGGGGCGAGTGGGAGACCAACCGAAAGTATCTGATCTATATCCTGCTTTTGACGATTGCCTTTTCCCTTTTGAAAAATTTTGCGCAGGTCTTTGAACAGTCCTACATATCAAATGTCTGCTTTTTACTGGTCTATGCACTTTTGATGGTGCTATTGATGAAGTCGGTACTGCTATTGGATCAGGTCGTGCAGCAGACCATTGCGGTGGTGCTGGATTTTATGACGGCATTTGTCCCCGTCTTTGCGACGACCGTTGTGGTGGCGGGCGGGGATGCAACGGCTATGGGATTTTATGAACTGGGTTTTCTTGTGGTCTATCTGGTGCAGTGGATCTTAGCGGACGGTCTGGTGCCGCTGATCCGCATATATGTTGTCATGGGGCTTTTGAATTATGTCATGGAGGAAGGAAGATTTTCCAAACTGACGGATCTTTTGGAAAATATGGTTTCCTGGGCACTCAAGATCTTAACATCCGTAGTTCTTGGGCTAAATATCATCAAGAATGCCATTGCCCCGGTCACAGATACCTTTGCCAGACAGACGCTGAGAAAATCGCTGGCATTTGTGCCGGGGATCGGTTCGACCTTGTCGGCGGCATCGGATCTTTTTCTGGCGGCAAGCGATGTCATACGCAGCGGCATCGGGGCGGCGGCTCTGGTCGTACTTGTGATCCTGGTTGCCGTACCCTTGTCCAAAGTGGGAATCATGACATTTTTTTACCGGGTTCTGGCAGCCTTTGTGGAGCCGGTGGCAGATAAAAGGATCAGCAATGCTATACTGGTGGCGGCAAAGGGAGGCGGTATGCTTTTTAAACTGCTGACCAACTGCGCCATACTGATCTTTATCACGGTGGCAATGACGACATTAATAGGAGGCAGATGATGTGATCGCGTGGATCAAGGCGTATATTTCTCTTTTTCTGATCTTTGCCATGTTTTTGTACCTGCTCCCCTCCGGGCAGTATCGCAGATATCTGCGCTTTTTTCTGGAGATGGTCTTGGTACTCTTTTGCCTGACTTCCATTTTAGGGATCGGAAAACAAGATTACGAAAAGCAGTGGAATCAGACTTTTTCCCAGTATTATGCGCAGTGGGAGCAAAGAAAAAAGGAAGCCGAGGACTATTCTTATTTGGATCAGAATTATATAGATGCAGTGGTAAATGGGCAGGAGGAATGATGAAAAACTGGAAGAAATTGGCAGAAAAAATGCTAAAGAATATGGACAGACAGAAATGGATCGTGTGCATTTTGATCGGTGTTTTGCTCTTGGTCATAGCCATACCGGTCGATTCCAAGAAGCAGGATGCCGGAACGCAAGAGTCGGTACAGACCACGGAAACGGAAAGTTCTTCTTATGTGGAACAGATGGAGAGAGAACTGGAAGACTTGTTGGGGCAGATGGATGGCGTAGGAGCGGTCCGGGTCATGATCACCTTGGAAGATCAGGGGGAGAATGTCGTGGCACAGGACATCAGCAGCCAGTCATCCACGACCAAAGAGGGGGAGATGACCAAGGAGGAGATGAGTTCTGATCGCACGACCGTACTCTCGCAGGATGCACCCTATGAGACCAAGACCATTGAGCCAAAGATCCGTGGGGTCTGCGTGGTGGCGGAGGGAGCATCGGACAATCGGACAAAAGTGGCGATCTATGAGGCGATTCAGGCATTATTTTCCGTGGACGCACATAAGATATCAATAGTAGAAATGGGATCACAGGAGGGAACATGAAACGTATATTCCGAAAAAATCAGATCGTGGTAGCAGCCTTGGCACTTCTCATTGCCGGAGCCGGTTATCTCAATTATACATATGAAAATGATGAAAAAGATATTGCGACTATGGCGGCAAAGGACAGCAAGGAGGAAAAAGCAAAAGATACGGAGGCGTCGGCATCCCTGAGCGAGGAGGAGATCCTGACCGATACGGAGGCGAGCAGTGATGATATGGGGGATGACAGTGCAGGGGAGACGGTACTGACGGACAGTACTAATGTGCAGGTGTCAAAAGCGGCAAGCCTTAAGATGGATCGGGAGCAGACCAGGGCAGCCAGCAAGGCAACGCTGATGGAAGTGGTCAATAATGCTGCTTTGACGGATGTGGAAAAACAGGCAGCCGTAGAAGAATTGGCGGCACTTACTCAAGTGGCAGAAAAGGAGGCTGCCTGCGAGATGATGCTGGCAACCAAGGGCTTTGAGGAAGCCGTGGTCTCCATCGCAGGAGAAAATGCAGATGTCATTTTAAATGCCAGTCAGGTGACCGATGCACAGCGGGCGCAGGTAGAAGATGTTGTCAACCGTAAGGCTGGCATTGCACCGGACCATATCGTGATCTCGACCATGAACTAGGAGGGCATCCGCAAGGCGTGGAGAAGCAGGCGGCAGGGGGCAGGCGTGTCCTGTTGGGCAGAAATCTGTCGCAGAACAGGGAGTCTCTATGTGAGAAAGCATTGCTTGCGCATATAAAAACTGTCTTTGCAAAGTTAGACAGTCGCCTAGGATGATGTTCGCCTGTGACAGATATGAATGCAAAACGCATTAGAGACTCTTATAACTTGAAAGCATTCCGGCAACTCGGGTACAGGGATGTACCCGAGAGGCGCAACCGCACACGGATGTTCGTTTGCGCCGGTTGCCGACTTTGGATACAGCAAAACGGCCAAGTTATTAGAGTCTCTTATGTGTGACGCCTCTGAATATCTGTCACAGGCGGACACATCCTGTCGCCCGTCGAAGCTGTGCAAGAGACAGTTTACGGCAAGCAATCACTTTCTCACAGAGACTCACCTAACCTGCTCCAAAGATTTTCTGCCCAACAGGACACGCCTGCCCCCTGCCGCCTGCTTCTCCACGCCTTGCGGATGCCCGACGTAGACTTGACAAGGAATGTGAATGTAAGATAAACTAAATTAGTTTGAGATAAGATATAGATAGTATATAGATCCCGGCAATACCGGGAGCGCAGGATAAATGGGAGGAACATACTGTGTCAGATTTAGTGAAAGAGATTGAAAAGAGAAGGACATTTGCCATTATTTCTCACCCGGATGCAGGTAAGACGACCCTGACGGAGAAATTTCTCTTATATGGTGGAGCCATCAATTTAGCAGGCTCTGTCAAGGGAAAAGCGACTGCCAGACATGCGGTGTCTGACTGGATGGAGATTGAGAAGGAAAGAGGTATTTCGGTTACATCTTCTGTATTGCAGTTCCATTATGATGGTTATTGCATCAATATTTTGGATACACCGGGACATCAGGACTTCTCAGAAGATACCTATCGTACCCTTATGGCTGCGGATTCTGCCGTCATGGTCATTGATGCCTCCAAGGGTGTTGAGGCACAGACAAGAAAATTGTTCAAGGTATGCGTGATGCGACATATCCCGATTTTTACCTTTATCAACAAGATGGATCGTGATGCAAACGACACCTTTGAACTTCTGGATGATATTGAAAAGGAACTGGGCATTGCGACCTGTCCGATTAACTGGCCGATCGGCTCCGGTAAGGGCTTCAAGGGCGTGTATGACAGAAATACCAAGCGCGTCATGACCTTTGCAGATACCTTAAAGGGAACCAAAGAAGGAACCGAAAAAGAGATCGCTATTGATGATCCGGCACTTGTAGATGAGATCGGAGAAGATCAGAGACAGACCTTATTGGATGAGATCGAACTTCTGGACGGTGCCAGTGCAGAATTTGATATGGAACTGGTGTCCAAGGGCGAGTTGTCCCCTGTATTTTTTGGTTCGGCGCTTACCAACTTTGGTGTTGAGACCTTTTTGCAGCACTTTTTACAGATGACATCATCCCCATTGCCGAGAATGTCCGACCAGGGTGTGATCGATCCGTTTTCACCGGATTTTTCCGCATTTGTCTTCAAGATTCAGGCAAATATGAACAAGGCACACCGCGATAGGATCGCCTTTATGCGTATCTGCTCCGGCGAGTTTGATGCCGGTATGGAAGTCTTTCATGTGCAGGGAAATAAGGCGATGAAACTTTCCCAGCCTCAGCAGTTGATGGCGCAGGAAAGAAAGATCGTGGATAAGGCATATGCCGGGGATATCATCGGTGTATTTGACCCGGGCATCTTTTCTATTGGCGATACCATCGTCAGCGGAAAAAACAGATTTGCTTTTGAGGGCATTCCGACATTTGCACCGGAACATTTTGCCCGTGTGCGCCAGGTCGATACCATGAAACGTAAACAGTTCATGAAGGGCATCAGCCAGATCGCCCAGGAAGGTGCGATCCAGATCTTCCAGGAATACAATACCGGTATGGAGGAGATCATTGTCGGTGTTGTCGGTGTTCTGCAATTTGATGTTTTAAAGTATCGTCTGAATAACGAATATAATGTCGAGATCCGCATGGAAAATCTGCCATATGAGCATATCCGCTGGATCGAAAATGAGGATATTGATCTGGATAAGATCTCCGGTACCTCGGACATGAAGAAGATCAAAGATCTCAAGGGCAGACCGCTTCTTTTGTTCGTCAACTCTTGGAGCGTTGGCATGACACTGGATCGAAACGAGGGATTGATCTTATCAGAGTTTGGACGCAGTTAAGTTCATCCGGATAGGAAAGGCCGGTGCCAAGATGAGTCTTGACAGATGGGACGACCACTGGATATAATAAGGCGGTAGCGATTTGCTACTGTCTTTTTTCGTTTTACAATCCCCATGATACAGGATAATAACAAAGGAACACAAAATGAGGTTGACTTTTTTGTGGAAGTATAATAGTATTAGAACATGAAAACGAACAAAGGTTCGATATGGAGGTTTTTAGTTATGGCAAATGATGATAAGTTAAAGGCGTTAGACGCAGCGATTTCCCAGATAGAAAAGCAGTATGGCAAGGGCTCGATCATGAAACTCGGAGACACCAGCAACCAGATGCAGGTCGAGACCGTACCGACCGGTTCTCTCAGTCTTGATATTGCCCTGGGACAGGGCGGTCTGCCAAAGGGCAGAATTATTGAGATCTACGGACCGGAGTCCAGTGGTAAGACGACAGTCGCATTACATGCTGTCGCAGAGGTACAAAAGGCAGGCGGTATCGCAGGCTTTATTGATGCAGAGCATGCGCTGGATCCTGTCTATGCCAAGAATATCGGGGTGGATATCGACAATCTTTATATTTCCCAGCCGGACAACGGTGAGCAGGCTCTGGAGATCACAGAGACCATGGTGCGTTCCGGCGCGGTAGATATCGTGATCGTGGATTCCGTTGCTGCCTTGGTTCCAAAGGCAGAGATCGACGGTGATATGGGTGATTCCCATGTGGGCTTACAGGCACGTCTGATGTCACAGGCACTCCGTAAGTTGACTGCGGTGATCAGCAAGTCGAATTGTATCGTTATCTTTATCAACCAGTTGCGTGAAAAGGTTGGCGTTATGTTCGGTAATCCGGAGACGACGACCGGTGGTAGAGCGCTTAAGTTCTATTCTTCCGTACGTCTGGATGTCCGTCGTATCGAGGCGATCAAGCAGCAGGGAGAGGTCATTGGCAACCGTACCCGTATCAAGGTCGTAAAGAACAAGATTGCACCGCCATTTAGAGAGGCAGAGTTTGATATCATGTTTGGTCAGGGGATTTCCAAAGAGGGAGATATCCTAGATATTGCGGCAGATCTTGATATCGTCAACAAGTCCGGTGCGTGGTATGCCTACAATGGAGACAAGATCGGACAGGGGCGTGAGAATGCCAAGACCTATCTGCGTGAACATCCGGAAGTGCGTGATGAGATCGAACAGCAGGTCAGAGCACACTTTAAGCCGGAAGAGGCGGAGGAGACAGAGACTGTAGAAGAATAGGAGTGTCACAGTGTATATAGAATCGATTGACACAGCAGGAAAAAATAAATGTAAGATCCACCTCAGCAATGGGGTGGATCTTGCACTCTACAAGGGTGAAGTGCGGCAGTTGCATTTACAGGAGAATGACGAGATCACAGAGGATATGTATGAAAAGATTTTAGAGGAGATCCTCATACCCAGAGCCAGGCGCCGTGCTATGCACTTGCTGGAAAAGATGGACCGGTCGACCAGACAGTTGGAGACCAAACTGCGCGAGGGCGGCTATCCGGAACCGGCGATCGAGAGTGCCATTGCCTATGTAACAAGTTACCACTATCTGGATGATGAACGCCTTGCAAGATCCCACATCCGCTTTTATCAGACCAGCCGCAGTCGCATGCGCATGACACAGGATCTTTTGAAAAAGGGGATCGATCGTGAGATCATTGATCGTTGTATGGAAGAAGAATTGGAGCAATCCCAGATGGAGTTGATCGCAGTTTTATTGCAGAAGAAAGGCTATGCTCCGGAGAATGCAACGAGGCAGGAAGAAGCCAAAATGTATCGTTTCCTTATGCAGAGAGGCTTCGCATCCAGTGAGATCAGTCGTGTCCTGCGAGGCGGATTTTCGGAATGGGATTGAGGGATATATTCTTGACAAGCCATATAAGAAAGTATAAAATTTAATTGTTGTATTTATATGCAGATTAGTAATTTTTCATGATGTATGTACAATAAAATTAAATAAGGGAGGTGCTCCTGTGCTTACGATAATAATCACAGCGGTTGTTACGTTAGTCGTTGCAGTTCCGGTGTCTCTTGCCATCGCAAATGCTTCCTACCAGAAGGCATCTGCAAAGAAGGTTGGCAGTGCAGAAGACAGGGCTCGTGAGATCATTGATGAGGCTGTCAAGAATGCAGAGACCAAGAAGCGTGAAGCTCTTTTAGAGGCCAAGGAAGAGTCTATGAATACCAAGAATGAACTCGAAAAAGAGATTCGTGAGCGTAGAGCAGAAATTCAGCGCAATGAACATCGTGTGCTTCAGAAGGAAGAGAATCTGGATAAAAAATTAGAGGCTCTTGAGAAGCGTGAGGCTGAATATACTGCCAAGGAACGTGCGGTTAACAAGCAGAAAGAAGAAGTTGCGAAGTTAAATCAGCAAAGAGTACAGGAACTAGAAAGAATCTCAGGATTAACCTCCGAACAAGCGAAAGAAATACTTTTAAAAACTGTTGAAGAAGATGTAAAACTTGACACTGCAAAACTGATCAAAGAATCCGTTGCGCAGGCAAAAGAGGAAGCAAACAAGAAGGCAAAGGACATTGTGGTTACTGCAATCCAGAAGTGTGCCGCAGATCATGTTGCCGAGACAACAATCTCTGTTGTTCAGCTTCCGAATGATGAAATGAAGGGAAGAATCATTGGTCGTGAGGGACGTAATATCCGTACCCTTGAGACTTTGACAGGTGTAGAACTGATTATTGATGATACACCGGAAGCAGTTATTCTTTCTGCATTTGATCCGGTCAGACGTGAAGTGGCTAGAATTGCCTTAGAGAAGTTGATCGTAGATGGTCGTATTCACCCGGCTAGAATTGAGGAAATGGTTGAGAAGGCTCAGAAGGAAGTTGAGACTTTGATCCGTGAAGAGGGTGAGGCCGCAACACTTGAAGTTGGTGTTCATGGCGTACATCCGGAACTTGTCAAACTTCTTGGTAAGATGAGATATCGTACCAGTTATGGTCAGAATGTCTTAAAGCATTCTATTGAAGTAGCACAGTTAGCAGGACTGCTTGCCGCAGAGATTGGCGAGGATGTCAGACTTGCAAAGCGTGCTGGGTTACTTCATGATATTGGTAAGGCAGTCGACCGAGAGATGGAAGGTACACACGTACAGCTCGGTGTAGAACTTTGTAAGAGATACAAGGAATCACCGATTGTTATCAATGCGGTTGAAGCGCACCACGGCGATGTGGAACCGGAATCATTGGTCGCATGCTTGGTACAGGCTGCTGATACGATCAGTGCGGCAAGACCTGGTGCAAGACGCGAGACATTAGAAGCATATTCAAACAGATTACAACAGTTAGAAGAGATTACCGATGGATTTAAGGGAGTCGAAAAATCTTTTGCTATTCAGGCAGGTAGAGAGGTTCGGGTAATGGTAGTTCCTGAACAGGTCAACGATGCAGAGATGGTATTGTTGGCGCGGGATATTTCTAAGAGAATTGAGTCAGAATTAGATTATCCTGGACAGATCAAAGTAAATGTAATTCGTGAATCAAGAGTAACGGATTATGCAAAATAAAAAATAGTCAGCGAAAGCTGACTATTTTTTTACAAACTTATCGCGGCACGGGAATGTGCGGAAGGCACATTCTTTTTATCAGAAGGAGTGAGAAAGATGGAACACGTAGAGGTGGAAAAGAGAGAACTGGTTTATAAAGGCTCTATTCTGGATGTCTATGCAGACACCGTGCGCCTGCCAAACGGACACAAGGAAGCCTGGGATTTTGTGAGCCACAGAAAAGGGGCGGCGGCAGTCGTACCGGTTCTGCCGGATGGTAGGATTGTACTGGTACACCAGTACCGCCATGCCTTAAAACGTATGACATGGGAAATCCCGGCAGGATCCAGAGATTCCGTGACGGAAGATACTATGGTCTGTGCAAGAAGGGAACTGACCGAGGAGACAGGTTACACCTGTGACCGGATCGAGCCGCTCATCTCATTAAAGACCACCGTTGCCTTTTGCGATGAATTTATCGATGTCTATCTGGCAACCGGTCTCCATCCGGGACAACAGCATTTGGACGAGGCAGAGTCCATCGAGATCAAGGCTTGGAAGATGGAAGATCTTTTGACAGAGATCTATGCCGGGCGTATGCAGGATTCCAAGACGGTTTCGGCAATTCTGGCATATCAGGTCAAGGTCTTACAGCAAGGATAAGTAGCATAAAACGAGTACAGTATCATAAGATGAATAAGGATGATTTGGACAGGGAGTGAAACCAAATGAAGCAGTATTCATATTATGATGCATATCACAGACAGAGGAAATTCCCGATGACGATCCGCCTGCATCGCTGGCGGAGCAAGAGAGGGGTATTTCTTTTGTCTTTTTTTATTGCCCTGGTCTTGGTGCGCTTTTTCTTGTGGGAGGAGATCACGGAGGTGGCAGGCTGGAGCAGGATCTGTCTGGAACGGTTGGATGCCAATATCAGCGACAGCAGGAATTTTTTCTGGTATGTGGTCATACGAAGAAGTGAACTTCTCTTGCTCTTGACCTTGTGTGGGCTGACGAGAATGCGAAAAGCCTTATATTATATTGCCAGTGGACTGGGTGGCATTTGGCTTGGAATTTTCCTCATGTCTTTTCTAAAGATCTACGGTTGGAAAGGTCTGCTACTGGGAGCAGCAGCCTTGCTCCCACAGTGGATCGTCTACGGCATGCTCTTTGCTTATTTGTATTGGCTTTTCATTCGGCGTAAAGAGTTGGAGAGCAGGGAAAGCCTGCCAAGATATCTTTTATATGTGCTGGGACTTTTTGGGATGATGGCAAGCGGTATTTATTTGGAGTGTTTTGTCAATCCGCTTTTGATCGTATTCGTCAAAAATCTCTTTGTATTGTAAAAAGATGTCCGGCAAATACCGGAAAAGTGTTTTTCTACGCGTACACATGTACCTGTACAACGTACAAATAGTACGTGTATATATGAAAACAATATATAAAGACAGATAACAATATAAATATATAAAAATAGTCGAATAATCAGACAATATAAAAGAAAAAGTTGTTTACAAACGGGAAAAGCAGGAGTATATTAGTTAGCGACAGATGAATTTTCGGGAAGGAAAAGATATACAGAGAGGATGGATACGATGGAGAATAAGAATCAGAAGACGGGCTTATATCGACAGGAATTTGAACATGATAACTGCGGTATCGGTGCCGTTGTCAGTATGAAAGGGATCAAGACACATCAGACAGTGTCAGATGCTCTAAAGATCGTAGAGAATCTGGAACACAGAGCCGGCAAGGACGCTGAGGGGAAGACGGGCGACGGTGTTGGTATCATGTTGCAGGTATCGCATAAGTTCTTTAGCAAGATCGCGGGTAATCTTGGCATAGATTTAGGAGAGGAGAGAACCTATGGTGTAGGTATGTTCTTTTTCCCCCAGGATGAGTTGAACCGCAATCAGGCAAAGAAGATGTTTGAAATCATTGTGGAAAAGGAAGGCATGGAATTCTTGGGTTGGAGAGATGTACCGACCAATCCAAAGGTTCTTGGAAAGAAAGCAATCGACTGCATGCCTTATATTATGCAGGGATTTGTGAAAAAGCCGGCAGATGTTAAGACAGGACTCGATTTTGACCGCAAGTTGTATGTGGCAAGACGTGTATTTGAGCAGACCTGTGAGAATACCTATGTGGTTTCACTTTCCAGCCGTACGATCGTATATAAGGGTATGTTTCTGGTAGGACAGCTGCGTACCTTCTTTACTGATCTGCATGATGAAGATTACGAGTCAGCGATCGCTATCGTACATTCCCGTTTCTCCACCAACACCAATCCAAGTTGGGAGAGAGCACATCCGAACCGTTTTATCGTACATAATGGAGAGATCAATACGATCAAGGGAAATGCAGACCGCATGCTTTCCCGTGAGGAGACTATGTATTCTGAGTTCTTAGAGACAGAACTTTCTAAGATCACACCGGTTGTCAACACTTCCGGTTCTGACTCAGCAATGCTTGACAATACTTTGGAATTTTTGGTCATGAATGGACTGCCATTGCCGCTTGCCGTCATGATGACCATACCGGAGCCGTGGATCAACAATCAGGCAATGAATCAGGAGCGCAAGGACTTTTATCAGTATTATGCGACCATGATGGAGCCTTGGGACGGACCGGCATCCATTCTTTTCTCAGATGGAGATATCATGGGAGCAGTTCTGGATCGAAACGGTCTGCGTCCATCCAGATATTATGTGACCAAGGACGACTATCTGATCCTTTCTTCCGAAGTTGGTGTACTGCCGATCGATGAGAGCAGAATCTTATCCAAAGACCGTTTAAAGCCGGGCAAGATGCTTTTGGTAGATACGGTTGCCGGACGTCTGATCGATGATGATGAATTAAAGACCGCTTATGCGACCAAGCAGCCGTATGGTGAGTGGCTGGACAAGAACCTGGTACATCTGCATGATCTGAAGATCCCGAATAAACGTGTACCGAACCACACCAAGGAAGAACGTGCCAAGTTGCAGAAAGCCTTTGGCTATTCTTACGAGGACTTAAAGACTTCCATCCTGCCAATGGCACTCAATGGGGCAGAGGGCATCGGTGCCATGGGTATCGATACACCGCTGGCAGTACTGTCTAACCAGCATCAGCCGCTCTTTAACTATTTCAAGCAGTTGTTTGCACAGGTTACCAATCCGCCGATCGACTCCATCCGTGAGAAGGTCGTGACATCTACGACCATCTATCTGGGCGAGAGCGGCAATGTCTTAGAGGAAAAAGAAGAAAATTGTAAGATGCTTCGGATTAACAATCCGATCCTGACCAATACAGACCTGCTCAAGATCAAGAATATGGATGTGGAGGGATTTAAGGTTGAGACTATCCCGATCACATATTATAAGAATACATCTTTGGAAAAAGCCATCGATCACCTCTATGTAGAGGCAGATCGTGCGCACAGAGAGGGTGCTAATATCATCATCCTGTCTGACCGCGGCGTGGATGAGAACCATGTAGCCATCCCATCCCTGCTTGCAGTTTCTGCTTTACAGCAGTATCTGGTACAGACCAAAAAGAGGACAAGCCTTTCTGTGATCCTGGAGAGTGGAGAACCGCGAGAGGTACACCATTTTGCAACCCTTTTGGGCTATGGTGCATCTGCCATCAATCCATATCTGGCACAGGAGAGCATCCAGGAACTGATCGATCTCAACATGCTTGACAAAGATTATTATGCGGCAGTGGATTCTTATAATGAAGCCGTTATCAGCGGCATCATCAAGATCGCATCCAAGATGGGAATTTCTACCGTCCAGTCTTATCAGGGAGCCAAGATCTTTGAAGCCATCGGTATCAATGAGGATGTGGTAAACCGTTACTTTAAGGGAACGGTCAGCCGTATCGGCGGTATTGGTATCGAGGATATCCAAAAGGATGTAGAAATGCTGCATTCACAGGCATTCGATCCTTTGGATCTGCATACGGATAATACCTTGGACAGCAAGGGCGCACACAAGATGCGCAGTGGCAAGGAGGAACACCTGTATAACCCACAGACCATCCACTTGCTGCAACTTTCTACCAGAACCGGCGACTATGATACCTTTAAGGAATATACCTCACTTGTCAATAAAGAGGATGATACCATTATGAACTTGCGCGGACTTTTGGATTTCAAATATCCGAAAAAGGGCATCAGCATTGATGAAGTAGAATCCGTAGATGAGATCGTTAAGCGATTTAAGACAGGTGCCATGTCCTATGGATCTATTTCCAAGGAAGCACATGAGACTATGGCGATCGCCATGAACATGCTGCACGGAAAATCCAATTCCGGTGAAGGTGGTGAGGAAGAAGAGCGCCTTACCATCGGCAAGGACGGAAAGAACCGTTGCTCTGCTATCAAGCAGGTAGCATCCGGTCGATTTGGTGTTACCAGCCGTTACTTGGTAAGCGCCAAGGAGATCCAGATCAAGATGGCACAGGGAGCAAAACCGGGTGAAGGCGGACATTTGCCGGGCAAGAAAGTTTATCCTTGGATCGCCAAGACAAGACTTTCCACACCGGGCGTATCCTTGATCTCGCCGCCACCACATCATGATATTTATTCGATCGAAGATCTGGCACAGTTGATCTACGATCTGAAAAATGCAAATAAAGACGCCAGAATTTCTGTAAAACTGGTTTCTGAGGCGGGGGTCGGAACGGTTGCTTCCGGTGTGGCAAAGGCAGGAGCACAGGTTATTTTGATTTCCGGTTATGACGGAGGAACCGGTGCCGCACCGAGAAGTTCCATTCACAATGCCGGACTTCCGTGGGAACTTGGACTTGCAGAAGCACACCAGACCTTGACTATGAATGGTCTGCGCAACAAGGTTGTCATTGAGACAGACGGTAAACTCATGAGTGGTCGTGATGTTGCAATCGCTGCCATGCTTGGTGCCGAGGAATACGGCTTTGCTACAGCGCCGCTGGTTACCATGGGATGCGTGATGATGCGTGTCTGCAATCTGGATACCTGTCCGGTGGGGATTGCAACCCAGAATCCGGAATTGCGCAAGCGCTTTACCGGAAAACCGGAATATGTTGTCAACTTTATGCGTTTTATCGCACAGGAACTGCGTGAGTACATGGCAAGACTTGGCGTGCGCAGCGTAGATGAACTGGTAGGCCGCACGGATCTTTTGGAAGTAAAGGAGAGTGCAAAACAGGGCAGATATGCAAAGATCGACCTTTCTGCGATCTTGGACAATCCATATGCCAAGGATGCAGGAAAGATCTGCTACAACAAGAAAAATGTATTTGATTTCCAGTTGGAAAAGACGGTAGATGAAAAGATCCTTTTGAAACAGTTTAAGGACGCTTTGGAAAACGGAAGCAAAAAGGGTCTACAGATCGATGTGACCAATACCGACCGTTCCGTAGGTACCCTCTTTGGCGCGGAGATCACCAGACGCTTTGGCGAATCTTTGCCGGAAGATACCTTTACGGTACAGTGTAACGGTGCCGGTGGACAGAGTTTTGGTGCCTTTATTCCAAAGGGGCTGACGCTTGAACTTGTCGGCGACAGCAACGATTACTTTGGTAAGGGACTTTCCGGTGGAAAGTTAGTCGTTTACCCGCCAACAGGTGTAACTTATAAAGAAGACGAAAATATCATTATCGGTAATGTGGCACTTTACGGTGCGACCAGCGGTAAAGCCTTTATCAACGGTGTGGCCGGAGAGCGTTTCTGTGTCAGAAATTCAGGTGCAACTGCGGTTGTAGAGGGCTGTGGCGATCACGGTTGTGAATATATGACCGGCGGACGTGTCGTAGTCTTAGGGCAGACCGGAAAGAACTTTGCTGCCGGTATGAGCGGCGGAATCGCTTATGTACTGGATGAAGATGCATCCCTTTACCGAAAACTCAATAAGACCATGGTATCTTTGGAACCGGTGACAGATAAGTATGATGTCTTAGAATTAAAGGAGATCATTACGGAACATGTTGCTTACACCAATTCCAAGAAGGGCAAGGAGATATTTGACAACTTTAGCCAGTATCTGCCGAAATTCAAAAAGATCGTGCCTCACGACTACAAGAAGATGATGATGACTATTGTCCAGATGGAAGAAAAGGGACTCAGCAGTGAGCAGGCCCAGATCGAGGCGTTCAACGCTTTGACAAAGTAAGAGAAAGGAGATACCAATGGGAAAAGCAACAGGATTTTTAGAATATGAGCGTCGGGAGTCACAGGCGATCGACGCAAAGGAGAGAATCAAGAATTTTAACGAATTTCATATTCCACTTTCAACAGAAGAACAGCAGAGACAGGGATCACGTTGTATGGACTGCGGTGTTCCTTTCTGCCAGTCGGGTATGACGATCAAGGGGATGACCTCGGGGTGTCCTCTCAACAACCTGATACCGGAGTGGAACGATCTGGTCTATCATGGCAACTGGGAGCAGGCGTACCTGCGTTTGCACAAGACCAGCAATTTCCCGGAATTTACTTGCCGTGTATGCCCGGGACTTTGTGAAAAGGCATGTACCTGCGGGCTGAACGGAGATCCGGTCACGACCAGGGAAAATGAGCGTGCTATCATTGAATACGCCTATGCACACGGTCTGGCAGACGCAAAGCCGCCGGTCAATCGTTCCGGCAAAAAGATCGCGGTCATCGGTTCCGGTCCTTCCGGGCTTGCAGCAGCAGACCAACTCAATTCCAGAGGACATGCAGTGACGGTCTATGAGAGAAATGACCGTGTGGGTGGATTGCTCCGTTACGGTATTCCAAATATGAAACTGGAAAAGCAGATCATTGACCGCAAGACCGCTGTTATGGAAGAAGAGGGCATTACCTTTAAGACCAATGTAGATGTTGGTAAGGACATCAAGCCAAAGGAACTCCTGGCAGAATATGATGCTGTGATCTTAGCATGCGGGGCATCCAATCCAAGAGACATCCAGGCGCCGGGCAGAGAGGCAAAAGGTATCTACTTTGCGGTAGATTTTTTGACCTCCACGACCAAGAGCCTGTGGGACAATGGATTAAAAGAAGGAACTTTTATCTCTGCAAAGGATAAAGATGTGATCGTGATCGGTGGTGGTGATACCGGTAATGACTGTGTGGGTACCTGCATGCGTCATGGTTGCAAATCCATCACACAACTGGAAATGATGCCGAAGGCACCGGATGAGAGACGGGAGAGCAATCCTTGGCCACAGTGGCCGCTGGTCTGCAAGACAGATTACGGTCAGGAAGAAGCAATCGCGGTCTTTGGACATGATCCGCGTATTTATACAACGACGGTTAAAGAATTCAAGAAAGACCGCAGCGGCAACCTAAAGAGCGTTATCCTTGTCAGTCTGGAATCCAAGACGGACGAAAAGACCGGCAGACGCATGATGGTGCCGGTGGAAGGTACAGAAAAAGAAGTGCCATGCCAACTGGTGCTGATCGCCGCAGGTTTTTTGGGAAGCCAGTCTTATGTGACCGATGCCTTTAAGGTAAAGGTGGACGGCAGAACCAATGTCGCTACGGAGGCAGGAAAGTTTGCCGCTTCGGTAGACAAGATCTTTACCGCGGGCGATATGCATACCGGTCAGTCGCTGGTTGTGAAGGCAATTCGACAGGGACGTGATTGTGCAAGAGAAGTAGATGAATATCTGATGGGATATTCTAATTTATAATTTAGATTTACGGAAAAGACACCGACGGTGCAGAGTCAGAAGACGACTTTGTGCTATCGGTGTCTTTTTGTGTCCGGATATGTACACCGTGTATGGTATAAAGCCCATCCGTGGCTTAATTTATAAAAATTTAAGAATTGAATCTTATGTCCTTCCTTGTAAAAGATAGTCGCTATGCCTTAAAATTAAAGTAAGAAAATGGCAGGTGATTTATTATGGAAAAAGGAAAGAAATTATTGAAAAATAAAAAGGTCTGGGTATTTTTACTTCTGATAATTTTGGCGGTGGCGATCGGCTTTATCGTGGTTGTCCGCAAGCAGAAGCAAAAGGAAGAACAGGTGGCGGAAAAGGTCTATCAGGTCAAGGTCATGGAGGCGGGGGAGACCGGGAGTGATGTAAGTCTTTCCTATACGGGGATTGTCCAGCCGGAAGAAACCATCCAATGTACCTTTGAAACGGTTGGGACGATTGAGACCGTGAATGTCGAAAAAGGGCAGGAAGTCGCAGAGGGACAGATCCTTTGTACCATGGATGCCGGGGATGCAGAGGATCAGTTGGATAGTGCCAATCGGACTTTGGAATATGCGGACAAGACAAGAAAAAATGCGCAGGAATCTTATGAGAATGCCCAGGAGGACTATGCGACAGCCTGCGGTACCAAACGTGAATTGGAAAATCTAAATGATGCCATAGCAAGAAGGGATGAGCAGCAGAAAAAGGTGGATGCCCTCAAGAGCAAGTTGGATGGCATGTCGCAGTACAAGCCGGGCAACGGCAGCCTTGGCAATATGCCGGAGACCAATACCGAGTATTATTCTACCAAGTTGGAACTGGATTCTGCACAAAGCACCTTGGAAGTCTATCAGCGAAATGTAGACAGTGCTCAGGAAGCCTATGATAAAAAGGCAAAAGAAGGGGCAGATTCCGATGAGGCAAAAGCCCAGAAAGAACGGCTGGACTCTGCGCGTGATGCCTTGGATAATGCCAACGAAGCCTATGATAATGCTGCGGACAATGTGGAAAAGGCACAGAGTGCAGTAGATAAATGTACGCTGAAAGCACCCAAGGCGGGATATGTGGTCAATGTTTCTGCGACAGAGGGCAGTGTTTCAACACCGATCATGCCGGCGGTTGTTCTGGCAACGCATGATGTTGTGATCAATTTCGGTGTGTCACAGACAGATATTACATCCCTTTCTGCCGGTATGGCCGCACAGATCCAGATTGGAGATAAGACTTTTGCCGGAAATATTAAGAGCATAGATGTGACGCCGGATGAGAATACCAGGACTTATGCGACGGATGTGACGGTAGATACCGCGGATCCGGAGGTATATCTGGGAGAACTGGCAACCGTTGAGATTAATATAGGAGAACGGACCGGCATCTGGCTGCCTTTGTCGGTGATCCTAAATGATGGCAATGATTATGTTTATGTGGTGGAAAATGACAGGGCAAAGCGTGAGTATATCAATGTCCTGGAAGTCAGTGATGATCAGGTGCTGGTCGAAGGAACAAAAGCAGGGGATAAGATCATCTGCGAAGGCATGAAGCTGGTCCGTACAGGTAGTGCTGTGTCCTATGACAAGGCAGAATAAGGGGGGCAGGGCATGGATAAATTAACAAAAGGTTTATTACATAATCGCTATATTGTGGTATTCTTTCTGGCGATCATTGTTTTACTGGGCGGCATTTCTTATTATCTGGTGCCAAAGCAGGAAAATCCGGACACGTCCATAGCGGTTGCGCTCGTGACGACTATCTATCCGGGAGCCTCACCGGAAGAGGTAGAGGAATACGTGACAGATAAATTGGAAGATGCCATTGGGCAGTTGGCGAATGTGGACTATACAACCAGTATGAGTATGGAATCTGCAAGCGCCGTGATCGTGTATTATACCACCGATGTGACGATCGACCAGGTGGAATCCAAGTTGCGAGAATGTGTATCGGATGTGCAGGGCGACCTGCCGGATATGTGCCAGACAAGTACAGTAAAAACGGATCTGGTCTCAAATAATCAATTTATCATTAGTTTGTCGGGAGAAGACTATTCTTCGGAGGAACTGGTAGCCTATGCAGATACGATCAAGGATCAACTGGAGGATATCGATCATGTGGCATCGGTATCCATTGAGGGCGCCAGCACGAAACAGGTTGTGGTGGAGGCTGACATCCAGAAATTGCAGTCTTACAATGTTTCCATTGAAAATATCTTATCCTTGATGCAGGCGCAGAACCTTAATATTCCGGCAGGAAGTATTGCTTATGATTCCGGTACGGTCACGGTGACCAGTGACGGACTTTTTACCAGCCTGTCAGATATTGAGAATACAGTGATCGGCGGTGCGGATGACAGTCTTTCTTTTGTAAAATTAAAGGATGTGGCAAATGTCTATGTGGAAAACACCAGTGATAAGCATTATGAGCAGGACGGAAAAGGCTGTATTCTTCTGGTCGGCAAGTTTGATGATGGTGTCAATGCGGTAAATGTCGGCAAAGATGTCCGCAGTCAGATCAATACGATCAAGAAGCAGTTGCCGGAAAATCTGGATTTCCATGAAGTCATGTATGCGCCGGAGGCAATCAGCGAAAATATCAACGGCTTTATCTTGAATCTGATCGAAAGTGTCCTGCTGATCATGGTGGTTGTCCTGATCGGTGTCGGTATCCGCAATGCACTTGTCATCAGTACGGCACTGCCAATCAGTGTTCTGGTGACTTTTACGGTCATGTATCTTTTAAATATCGAGTTTCAGTTTATATCGATCGCAGCCTTGATCATCAGTCTGGGTATTTTGGTGGATAATGCGGTTGTGATCAGCGAAGCGATCCAACAGCGCATGAACGCCGGACAGGAAAAAGAAGAAGCCATTGTGGGCGGTGTCAAAGAAACCTGGCTGCCGGTACTGACCAGTACACTTACAACGATCGTGACCTTTAGTATTATCTATTTTATCCCGGGGACGATCGGTAAGGTGGCAGGAACGATCCCTACGGTTGTTATCACATCCCTGATCGCTTCCTATATCATGGCGATGTGCGGTATTCCGGTTTTGGCATATTTCTTCTTTAAACCGGAAAAAGAAAAAGAAAATAAAAAGCCGAATCCGGTGCATAGATTTTTTGACCGCCTGCTGGGGATCGGGCTTCGCTATCCGAAGCGGACGCTGGTGTTTTCCTTTGCAACGCTTGGCGTGGCAGCACTTTTAGCCACACAACTTGGCATGCAGTTTTTCCCATATTCATCAAAGCCGGTGATCTATCTGGATGTCAGTGGAGAAACCATGAATCTGGATGCGACGGAAAAAGTCATAGATCAGGTAGAAGATGTCTTAAAAGAGGATGAACTGGTGGCACATTATACTACAGCCATCGGCGGCGGGCTGCCGAGTTTCTTCATATCGGTACCTTCCATGAATGATGCAGACAATGCCGGGCGCATCATGCTGGAGTTAGATGAGGATGCATTGAAAAAGGTTGGCAGTACGGAAAAGGCTGCTAAACAACTGCAAGAGGAAATCAATGAGAAGGTTACCGGCGCAAGCATTGAGGTCAAATGTCTGGAATACTCCCTGCCGGCAGATGATAAGATCGTTTATACGGTATCGGGGGATGATCTGGATGAAATCAATGCATTTGCGGCACAGATGGTAGAAGACCTGTCCCAGATAGAAGGAACGACGAATGTGCGTGACACTTCCGTAAATGCACAATATGAGTACAAGGTAAATCTGGACAGTGAGAGATTATCCAGTTATGGACTTTTGAAATATGATGTGGTCAAGCAACTCAATACCAGCCTTATGGGGGCAACGGCATCCACTTATACCGGCGCAGAGGATGAGATGAATATAGTCGTTAGGGCAAAGGTGGATAGTCTGGAACAACTGAAAAATCTGCCAATTTCCGGCTCCGTCAGTGATACCCATGTTTTGTTGGGGCAGGTGGCGGACATCACGCTGGAGCCGACTATTCCGCTGATCAACCATTATAACGGAAAGCGGTATGTCAATGTCTTATCCGGTGTGCAATCCGGCTATGTATCCGGTACGATCGAATCAAAATTTGAAAAACAATATCTGGACAAAATGGATAGCGAGGGACTTACCATTGTGGAACAGGGCGAGATGAGCAATATGATGACTCTGGTCGGAAATCTGATCAAGGCGGCAGGTGTGGCGATTTTGATCATATACATTATCCTGCTTCTGCAGTTTAAGGATTTTGGAAAGCCGCTCAACATACTGACTTCCATACCGTTGTCGCTGATCGGCTGTTGCTTTGGACTCTGGATCTTAAACATGAACATTCAGGCGATGGCGCTTTTGGGCATTGTTGCCCTCTTTGGCATTGTGGTAAATAATGGTATTCTTCTGATCGAGGTCATCGACGAGAAACGAAGGAATGGCGAGAGCGTCCGGGAAGCCTGCCGCAGTGCGGTGGCAGCAAGATTTCGTCCGATCATGATCTCTAGTGTTACGACCTGTATCGGTTTGGTACCGCTGATCGTATCACAGGATCCCATGTCAGCGCCGATGGCGGTAACGCTATTATTCGGACTGCTCTTTTCTACCATACTTACCATGGTGGTCGTGCCGACGATTTATTATTTGCGGGAGAGCAAGAAAGAAACAGAATAAGGAAAAGAAAACGCTGTGGGTCAAACCTACAGCGTTTTGTTATGATAGGAATATTTACTTCCAAGAAAAAGTCGCAATGCCATAAATATAAATGATGGCGATGATCACAGGTACCACGAAGGTAAAAATGGGCTTTTGCCAGTTCTTCATCTTAGGCCCGACACCGGTATTGGCTTCCTTAAAGAAATTATCCCATCCCCAGCCAAACTTATGACAGCAGAAGAGGGCGAGGACGAGAGAACCCAGCGGCAGTATGTTAGTAGAAACAACAAAGTCCCAAAAGTCCATCCAGGTCGTCCCTTCAGCAAATGGCTGGAAATGCAGGACATTAAATCCGAGTGCTGTTGTCAGTGCCAGTAAAAAGACGATGATGCCACAGACCAGACTTCCCTTTGGTCTGGACCAACCGGTTAGTTCGCGGACCATGGCAAGAATATTTTCGCAGACACCCAGTACCGTGGAGAGCGCAGCGAAGATCATAAACAAAAAGAATAAGGATCCCCAGACGCGCCCACCGGGCATATTATTAAAGACGGTTGCCATCGTATCAAATAAAAGGCTCGGTCCGGCACCGACTTCCAGATCATAGGTAAAACATGCAGGGAAGATGATGACACCTGCTAAAAAAGCGACTAAAGTATCAAGCGTGATGACATGCAGGGCTTCGCCCATGAGGGTGCGGTCTTTTCCGATATAAGAGCCAAAGATCGCCATGCTTCCCATACCGGTGGAAAGCGTGAAAAATGCCTGGTTCATGGCGGCAACCACGACAGATCCGTTGATCTTGGAAATATCCGGTTTCAGATAAAAAAGTAAGCCTTGTCCGGCACCTTTTAACAAAAGACTGTGGACTGCCAGTACCAGCATGAGCACTAAAAGTGCGCTCATCATAAATTTTGTGATCCGCTCAAGCCCGCCCTGTAAATGGAAGGACAGGATGAAAAAGGCAAGGACAACCGTTATGAACAGGAAAGTCACATTGATCGTTGGACTTGCGATCATGGAGGCAAATCCTAAAGTCTGCTGCCTACCGGCAACAAATTTACAGAAATAATAGACGAGCCATCCGCATACCACGGTGTAAAATGCCATCAGTGCCAGATTACCGATCAGACAGATAATGCCGAAACCACCCCATTTTTGACCCGGCTTTTCCAATTTTTTATACATATTGAGAGGACTGGTCTGTGCGGCTCTGCCGATCGCAAATTCCAAGGTAAGAGCCGGAATGCCGAGGATAATCAGACAGATGATATAGACCAGCATAAAAGAGCCGCCACCATTTTGCCCGCACATCCATGGAAATTTCCACATATTTCCACAGCCGATAGCGCACCCCGCCGATAGCATGATGAAGCCCAGACGACTTCCTAATTGTTCACGTTTCATATAAATCTATAAATCCCCTCTTATTTATTCAACTCGGCGATCATATAAAGCAACTTCTCAGAATCCTCCCATCCAAGACATGGGTCGGTGATGGACTTGCCATAGACCTGATGATCGGAAATCTTCTGGGAGCCTTCTTCCAGATAACTTTCTACCATGACGCCCTTGACCAGGTTCTTGACATCGCTTGAGAACTGGCGGCTCATCATGATTTCACGGACGATACGGATCTGCTGCTTGAACTGCTTGTTGGAGTTGGAGTGGTTGGCATCCACGATCGTAGCCGGATTGACAAGATCCATAGAGGCATACATATCGGAAAGGCGAACCAGATCCTCGTAGTGGTAGTTCTGTACACAGTTGCCATGCTTGCTGACAGCCCCGCGCAGGATCGTATGCGCCAAAGGATTGCCGGTTGTGCGCACCTCGTAACCGGAAAAAGTAAAGTGGTGTGCATGTTGTGCTGCATATACGGAATTGAGCATAACGGAAAAGTCACCGCTGGTCGGATTCTTCATACCACTTGCTACATCAAAACCACTGACGGTCAGACGATGGTGCTGGTCTTCTACAGAACGTGCACCGATGGCAACGTAGGAGAGCAGGTCTTCAACATAAGGCCAGTTCTCCGGGTAGAGCATCTCATCGGCACAGGTAAAACCGCTTTCTGCGATAGCGCGCAAGTGCATTTTACGCATGGCGATCAGACCCTCGACCATATCCGGTGCCTTGGTAGGATCCGGCTGGGAAGCAATGCCCTTGTAACCGGAACCGGTGGTCCTAGGTTTATTGGTATAGATACGAGGAACGATGAGCACACGGTCTTTGATCTTTTCCTGTACGGAGGTCAGGCGGTTGACATACTCACAGACAGAATCTTCGTTGTCTGCGGAGCATGGCCCGATGATGGCGAGCACGCGGTCATCTTTTCCTGTAATGATATCTGCAATCTGCTGATCTCTGTCAGCCTTTAATGCCTTCATCTCCGGTGTTAAGGCAAATTCACTTTTGATGGTGTCCGGATCCGGCATCTTTTTTAAATATGAAAAACTCATGATAATCTCCATTCTGTCGCAGATTGCGACATAAATTTAACAATAACTATATTATAAGAAATTGTTGGCTCTGTCAAACATTGGCATGTTTCTTACATTGACTTTGCCTCGTGATTTTGATAGAATAAACAAGATTTGTATTAAGTAGGCGTAGCGTAGCTGGATAACGCATCGGACTCCGACTCCGAAGATCGCTGGTTCGAATCCAGTCGTCTACATTCAAAACACTATGTGTTGGGGAGACTTTTTTGGAGGTGATATTGTTGAAGGTGAAAGAATTCTTTCAGAAGATAAAAATAGATAAAATTACAGAATTCCTTAAAAAGAATGCGAGATATTTTGGCGCAGCGGCAGTCTTTGTGGCTATGGTACTCATCCTTGCCAGATGTACAGATGGTACGACATCGGACAAGGATCCGATGGCAGGCGCATATCAGCAGTATGCGGAAAGTGACAATCAGGAAGTCAATGACCTGATTACCAAATATTACGAATATTATGCAGCAGGAGATACCGATTCTCTCAAGCAAATCGCTACTCCGATTTCAGATGCAGAAGTCAGTTATATCCAGTTCTATAGTCAATATATTGAAAAGTACCAGAATTTAAAGGTTTACACAAAGCGTGGCTTGGACAAGGATTCCTATCTGTGTTCCGTATATTTGCAGATCAAGTTTGCAAATATAGATACACCGGTTGCAGGGCTTGATTTCTTCTATGTCCAGACCAAGGATGATGGAAGCCTTTACATCAACAATGTATATGGTTCATTCAACCAGTCCAACGGCGAATTTGACATGGATACGGATATCGCATCCTTGATCGCTACCTTTGAACAACAGAGTGATGTCCTTGCTTTGCAGGCAGAAGTACAGCAGGAATGCAACGAGGCAATGCTTGCAGACGAAAATCTGAACACCTTTGTCAATACGACCTTACAGGATGCTATCAAGCAGTGGGCGGCAGATTATAAGGCATCCGTAGCCCAAGCAGCGGAAGAGGCAGCAGCAGCCAAGGCAGCAGAGGAAGAAGCAGCAGCCAAGGCGGCAGAAGAAGCCAAGGCAGCAGAGGAAGCAGCGGCAGCCGAAGCAGCAGAGGCAGCAAACGCTAAGACAAAGGTCACAACCGACAAGATCAATGTGCGTGATGCCGCATCCGAGGATGGAAACTTGTTAGGACAGTTGGCATCCGGTACGCAGGTTACCTGGTATGCAGATGAAAATGGCTGGGCAAAGATCGACTACAATGGCACCAAGGCATATGTAAAGGCAGATTATCTGGCAGATGTATCTGGTGACAGTACACAAGATACAAGCCAGTCAACAAATAGCAGTGCAAACCTGAGCCAGGGACAGGAGATCACACTTGCCAATACGGTCAATGTTCGCGAGAGCATGAGTGAGACTGCTTCCAAGGTAGCAGTTGCATACGCAGGCGAACAGGTCACTGTGATCGAGTCTTATGCGGATGGATGGACCAAGGTCAATTACAACGGCAAGCAGGGATACTGCAAGACAGAATACTTACAGTAAAAGCAGTTTTATAATGTATCTTTAGGGGCAGTCCATATGGTCTGTCCCTTTCGTAGCCTTATAGGAATCGGACAGAAAGGAGACCCATGGCAGAAGAAGAGATCCGCCTAAATAAATATTTGAGCGAAGCAGGTATTTGTTCCAGAAGAGAAGCGGACCGGTGTATCGAGGCAGGCAAAGTCTTAGTCAACGGCAAAGTGGCTGGCATGGGACAAAAGGTTAAAATGTCCGATTGTGTGGAATACTGTGGACGAGAGGTCATAGGAAAGCCCAAGGATGTCCTACTTTTATTCAACAAGCCTGTTGGGATTGTCTGTACGGCAGAAAAGCGGGAGAAACACAATGTGGTCGATTATATTGATTATTCGACCCGGCTTTATCCGGTAGGACGTCTGGATAAAAATTCCAGAGGACTTCTTTTGATGACCAATCAGGGAGATCTGGTCAATCAGATCATGCGCAGTCGTTACCATCATGAAAAAGAGTATATCGTACGCGTAGATCGTCCGATTGATGCAGCTTTTGTAGAGCGTATGGCAGCAGGAGTCTATCTGTCAGAACTGAAAGTTACGACCAGACCCTGTAAAGTAGAAAAGTTATCCAAATTTACTTTTCGCATTATTTTGACCCAGGGACTCAACCGCCAGATCCGCCGCATGTGTATGGAATGCGGTTATCATGTACGGGATCTGGAACGTGTGCGCATCATGAACCTGACGCTGGACGGTATCGCGGAAGGGCAGTATCGCCCGATCACTGCGTCAGAATTTGCTGAGTTACAGAAATTACTTAGAGGTTGATATGGATATTAAGGAAGAAGTAAAAGCATTACGGGAACAAATCGAATATCACAGCAATCGTTACTATAATATGGATGCACCGGAGATTACAGACTATGAGTATGATATGCTCATGCAGCGTCTAAAGCAGATCGAAAAAGAGCATCCGGAACTGGTGGACGCGTCTTCTCCGACACAAAAAGTCGGTGGCAATGCCAAGAGAGAGGCAGGAGTACTGGTGCGTCACAATGTGCCAATGCTGAGTTTGCAGGATGTCTTCTCTAAGGAAGAGGTCATGAACTTTGTGGCAGAAATGCAGGAAAAACTGGAAGATCCTGAGTTTGTCGTTGAGTACAAGATCGATGGGCTTTCCATGTCCTTGCGCTACGAGCAGGGCAAACTTGCGCTGGCAGAGACCAGAGGTGATGGCATCAACTTTGGCGAGGATGTTACAGCAAATGCCAAGGTGATCGAAGATGTAAAGACGACCTTAAAGGACGCACCGGACTATCTGGAGATCCGTGGAGAAGTCTACATGACGGAAGCCGCTTTTTCCCATGTGAATGAGACGCAGGAACTGCTGGGCAAAAAGACTTTTGCCAACCCAAGAAACTGTGCGGCGGGCACGCTTCGGCAGTTGGACAGCAAGGTGGTAAAGGAACGCCATCTTTCCATGTTTATTTTTAATTTACAGCAATCGGTGGGACGGGAATTTTTGACCCACACCGAGGCATACGAATATATGAAATCCCAGCACATCCCGGTCATTGAGGATTACCGGGTCTGCCACAGTGGCGAGGAAGTCTGGGATGCCATCTGTGCCATAGGGGAGAACCGTGGCAATCTGGCGTATGATATTGACGGAGCGGTGGTCAAGATCAACCGTTTTTCCGACCGCGAACTTTTGGGAAATACATCTAAAGTGCCACGCTGGGCGATCGCCTACAAGTATCCGCCGGAGGAAAAAGAGACCAAATTACTGGATATCGAATTATCGGTAGGGCGTACGGGGCGTATCACACCGACTGCCATTTTTGAACCGATCCGTCTGTGTGGGACTTCGGTCAGCCGGGCAACCCTGCACAATCAGGATTTTATCAATGATCTGGATATCGGGATCGGCGATACCATCCTTGTCTACAAATCGGGAGAGATCATTCCAAAGGTCAAAGAGGTATTACATGACAAACGTCCGGCCGGGGTAAAGACCTTTGTGATCCCGGATAAGTGCCCGGTGTGTGGAGCGCCGACCTATCGGGAAGAAAACACGGCAGATATCAAGTGTTCTTCTGCGACCTGTCCGGCACAACTGGAACGCCATATCATCAATTTTGTGGGGCGCGATGCCATGGATATCAAAGGATTTGGCACAGCCTATATTGAGGAACTCATCCATCAGGACTATCTGCACGACATTGCGGATATTTATGGACTTTATGAATACCGGGACGAATTGATCGAAAAGGGTATCCTGGGCAAAGAAAAAAATACAGATAAACTTCTCGGAGTGATCGAGGCATCCAAGGAGAATGATGCCTACCGCCTTCTGACAGGACTGGGCATACCGGGGATTGGCAAAGCAGCGGCAAAATCGCTTTTGGACTATTTTGGTTCGATCGATGCGGTAGCAAAGGCAGAGCCGGAAAAACTGGTCGAGGTCAATGATATTGGCGAGATCAGTGCAAAAGCCATCTATGCTTATTTTCGTGATCCGGTCAGTCTGGGGATCTTGGAGCGAATGCAAAAGCACGGTGTCAATATGGCACGCCTTCAGGCAGCAGATAGTGACGATGTGCTGGCAGATCTTACATTTGTGATCACAGGAACACTCCCCGGCATGGGAAGAAAGGAAGCAGCAGAATTGATCGAACGCCACGGCGGCAAGGTCAGCAGTTCTGTTTCCAAAAAGACAAACTACCTACTGGCGGGTGAAAATGCAGGAAGCAAATTGGATAAGGCGAACGCTTTAGGAGTCACCGTGCTTACAGAGGAAGAATTATTAGAAATGCTTCAGGCCAAAGCCTAGAGAATAGAGATAGAAAGAGGGGGCAATTATGCCGATCAAAACACAGAGCGATCTGCCTGCAAAGGCGATCTTAGAGCATGAAAATATATTTGTTATGGACGAGGAAAGGGCATTGCATCAGGATATCCGCCCGATCGAGATCGGGATCCTGAACCTTATGCCTTTAAAAGAGGATACGGAACTGCAGATGCTGCGTTCCCTGTCAAATTCCCCGCTTCAGGTAGACATTACTTTTATCGCAGTGGAGAGCCATATTTCAAAAAATACGTCCATGAGCCATTTGAACAAGTTTTACCAGACCTTTGGTGACATCAAAAACCGTAATCTGGACGGCCTGATCATCACGGGAGCACCGGTGGAACTGCATGATTTTGAAGAAGTGGATTACTGGGATGAACTGGTCGAGATCATGGAGTGGTCAAAGACCCATGTGACCTGTACTTTTTACCAGTGCTGGGGCGCACAGGCGGGGCTATATTATCACTACGGTATCAAAAAGGAGATCTTAGATCAAAAGATCTTTGGTGTCTACAAGCACAGGGTGCAAAACCGCAAGATCCCATTGGTACGCGGTTTTGATGATTATTTCATGGCACCACATTCCAGACACACCAGAATGGACGAGGATGCCATCCGAAACAACCCGGATCTGATCGTGCTGGCAGAGTCGGAAGAAGCAGGCATCTTTTTGATCCTGTCCAAGGATAACAGCCAGATCTTTTGCATGGGACATCCGGAATACGATCGTTTGACCCTGGATAAAGAGTACAAGCGGGATCTGGAAAAAGGCATGGATATCCAGATGCCGGTCAATTATTATCCTAATGATGATGTGAACGAAAGACCGTTTTTACAATGGCGTTCCCATGCAAATTGCTTATATACCAATTATCTGGATTATTATGTCTACCAGATGACACCGTACGATTTGCACTGGCTGCCAAAAGACAAAAGATAAAAAACTTCCCAATTTACGGGAGGTCTGATATAATAATGCTAAGAATATGTTTAGGAGGCTACCGATATGGCAGAAGATAGAAAGAGTTTTGTTATCAAAGAGAGCGAAAATGGTGGGGTCAATATCACAGATGAAGTAGTTGCAATCATCGCAGGACTTGCTGCTACAGAGGTGGAAGGTGTATCTTCTCTGGCTGGAAATCTGACCAATGAAGTGATCAGCAAGGCTGGGATGAACAAGTTATCCAAGGGTGTAAAGATCATCACAGAAGAAGAAAACAAAGTTGCAGTACGTTTGGGAGTGAATATCTCTTATGGCTATGAGATCCCAAAGATCTGCCAGCAGGTGCAGGACAAGGTCAAGAATGCGATCGAGAACATGGTCGGACTAGAGGTCATCAGCGTAGATATCAAGATTGCATCTGTAGCGGTTGCAGGGGAATAATTCTTTTGTTTTATCAAGGATTGCGCTATAATCAAGGGTGTCTGAAAAGACATCCTTTTTTACCATATTATCAATACATTGAGGGAGCGAAAAAGGTCTATGACAATGACAAGAAGACAAATACGAGAAGAGATATTTAAGATCATCTTTCAGGCGGATTTTCATGCGCAGGAAGATCTACCGGAACAGGTAGACCTATTCTTGCAGGATGAGAGCGAGCCGGAGAAAGAGACAGAAGAATTCCCGGTCAAGAGCGATAAGGAATTAGAACAGGAAAAATACATTGCTGACAAGAGCAGTGACATCTTTGCACACGTTGAGGAGATCGATGCGATCATCGATGAGGCAGTGGAGGGCTGGAAGACCAGCCGTATGGCAAAGGTCGACCTGTCTTTGATCCGTCTGGCAGTCTATGAGATTCGATATGAGAAATTGCCAAAGGGCATTGCCATCAATGAAGCCGTAGAACTGGCAAAGACCTATGGCACAGATCAGTCAGCAGGATTTGTCAACGGAGTATTAGCAAGGATCCATGAATAAAAATATCTATGGTGTAGGGCAGGTCAATGCCTATATCCAACGTATGTTTGCAGAGGATTTCTTACTCCGTGATATCCGTATCAAGGGAGAGGTCTCCAACTGCAAATATCATTCCAGCGGTCATATCTACTTCACCTTAAAGGACGCAGGCGGAGCGATCTCTGCCATTCTCTTTCGCGGGAACCGTGTCAAGGGTCTGCGTTTTCCTATGAAGGATGGAGATAAGGTCGTGGTCACAGGTTCCGTTTCCGTCTATGAAAAGGGCGGTACCTATCAGATCTACGCAAAAGAGATCACGCTGGATGGGGCAGGAGATCTGTATGTACGTTTTGAACAGTTAAAAAAAGAACTGGAAGAAATGGGCATGTTTGCCGCAGAGTACAAAAAGCCTATTCCCCGTTTTGCACAACGGATCGGCATTGTGACGGCACCGACCGGCGCAGCCGTGCGGGATATCATCCAGATCTCCAAAAGACGCAATCCTCATGTATCCATTGCCTTATATCCGGCTTTGGTACAGGGCGAGGGCGCCGTGGAGAGTATCATTTCCGGTATCATGGCGCTGGATGCCATGGGTTTAGACGTTTTGATCGTCGGCAGAGGCGGTGGCTCGATCGAAGACCTATGGGCATTTAATGAGGAAGCCGTAGCCAGAGCCGTGTTCAACTGCAATACACCGGTCATTTCGGCGGTGGGGCATGAGACCGATACGACGATCTGTGATTTTGTGGCTGATCTACGTGCACCGACACCGTCGGCGGCAGCCGAACTGGCAGTCTTTTCCTATGAGGAGGTCGCTGGTGCTTTGACATCCGTCCAGGTCCGTATGCAGCAGTCCATGCAGATGCATCTGCAAAAGGACAGACAGACCTTGGAAGGGCTAAAAAGGCAGATGCTGCTTTTGAGTCCAATGGGGCGGCTCAATGAGAAAAGACAGTATGCCATGCATTTGGAAGACCGTTTGCAGCAGACGATGCGAAGGAGGCTGGACGGCTTTGATGGGCGGATGCGGCTTTTGGCAGAGCGTTTGGAGGGCATGTCGCCTTTGAAAAAACTGGCACAAGGCTATGCCTATGTAGCAGATGAGAGCGGACATTGCCTGTCTTCGATAAAAGGCGTAGCCATAGGAGATCCTGTGCAGGTTTATGTGCGTGACGGCAGGATGCAGGCTGTCATAAAAGAAATCGATGAGGATGTAGCATGGAAGAAAAAGAATTGACCATAGAACAGAGTTTTGCAGAAATTGAAGAAATCTTGAACAAGTTAGAGTCCAATGAAGTGACTTTGGAGGATTCTTTTTTGTTATATCAATCAGGTATGCAGCAGATCAAGCACTGCAATGACCTGATGAATGCCGTAGAGCAAAAGGTACAGATGTTGAACAGTAATGGTGAGTTAGAAACATTTGAAGAGGTGTAGTTATGGATATCAATAAGGAAATCGCCTATAAGGCAAGCGACGCAGACCGTATGATCTACCGTGTGTTACCGGCGGAAAAAGGTTATCAGAAGACAGTATTTCAGGCAATGAACTATAGTGTTTTGGCAGGGGGCAAGCGGATCCGTCCTATCCTCATGCTGGAGACTTACAAATTATTCGGTGGTTCCAACAAGGCAATCGAATCTTTTGTGGCAGCGATCGAAATGATCCACACATATTCTTTGGTGCATGATGATCTGCCAGCCATGGATGATGATGAATTGCGCCGTGGCAAATTGACGACACATGCCAAATTCGGCGAGGCTATGGGCGTTTTAGCAGGTGATGGCTTGCTCAATTATGCCTTTGAGATTGCGCTGGATACTTTGGATGAGACCAAGGGGGCAGACAACAGGGCTGTCATCCGTTCACTCAAGGTTCTGGCAAAAAAAGCCGGTATTTATGGCATGATCGGCGGTCAGGTTGTAGATGTGGAAGCCGAGAAACAATACGGTATCTCCAAGAATCGTTTGGACTTTATCTATGAGTTGAAGACCGGAGCCCTGATCGAGGCAGCCATGATGATCGGTGCTATTTTAGGTGGCGCGACGGATGAAGAAGTCGAACAGATCGAAGAGGTGGCAAAAAAGATCGGACTTGCTTTCCAGATCCAGGATGATGTCTTGGATGTGATCGGTGAGACAGAGACAATCGGTAAATCCGTTGGCAGTGATGAGAAGAACCAGAAGGCAACTTATGTTGTATTTGAAGGTTTAGAAAAAGCAAAGCAGGAAGTAGCAGATCTGACAGACGATGCGATCGCTATTTTACAAGAACTTCCATACGAAAATCCATTTTTGACAGAACTTTTACGATGGATGGTGCTTCGCGATAAGTAGAGGATGAGACTTATGGTGTTAGATAAGATACAAAAAGAAAATGATATTAAGAATTTGACACCGGCAGAGATAGATGTCTTACGACAGGAGATCCGTACTTTTTTGATCGAAAAGATCTCAGAACTCGGCGGACATTTGGCGTCCAACTTAGGAACCGTGGAACTGACGATGGCATTGCATCTTTTTTTGGATTTTCCAAAGGATAAGATCGTGTGGGACGTGGGACACCAGTCTTATACCCACAAGATACTGACCGGCCGCAAGGACGACTTTGATCATCTGCGCCAGTATGGTGGTATGAGTGGCTTCCCAAAGCGGACAGAGAGTCCGTGCGATTCCTTTGATACCGGACACAGTTCTACTTCCATCTCCGCAGGACTTGGACTGGCATGGGCGAGAGAGTTACAGAATGAGGACTACAAGGTGGTTTCTGTGATCGGTGACGGAGCCCTGACAGGCGGTATGGCATATGAGGCGATGAATAATGCCGCCGCCCTCAAGAAGAATTTTATCATCATATTAAATGATAACAATATGTCGATCTCAGAAAATGTCGGCGGGATGTCCAGACATTTGTCAAAACTGCGTACCAGCACGAACTATGTGGAATTAAAAGAGGGCGTGCAGTCTTCTTTGGAAAAGATCCCGGTTTATGGCGAGCGCATTGTATCCGGTATTCGCAAGACCAAGAGCAGTATCAAACAGATGGTGATCCCGGGGATGATCTTTGAAGATATGGGGATCATGTATCTAGGACCTGTGGATGGGCACGACATATCCGCTATGCTCAAAGTCTTTCAGGAGGCTTCGCAGGTACAGGGACCGGTCTTAGTGCATGTTCTTACCAAGAAAGGATATGGCTACCGCCCGGCAGAAAGACATCCGTCCCGTTTCCACGGTACGGCACCTTTTGATATTGAGACAGGGATCCCGCTTTCCCATGGGAAAGCGACCTATACCGATGTATTTTCAACCGTTATGCGCAAGATGGGAGACCGGGATGACAAGTTAGTTGCCATCACCGCAGCCATGGCAGACGGTTGTGGACTCAAGCGTTTTCACAATATGTTCCCGGATCGTTTCTTTGATGTGGGGATTGCGGAAGAACACGCCGTGACCTTTGCCGCTGCACTTGCAGCAGGAGGCATGCATCCGGTCTTTGCGGTCTATTCCTCCTTTTTACAGAGAGGCTATGACCAGATGCTGCATGATGTCTGTATGCAAAATCTTCCGGTTGTATTTGCTATTGACCGGGCGGGACTTGTCGGCAGTGATGGAGAGACCCATCAGGGCGTTTTTGATCTGTCCTATTTGACTGAAATGCCGAATATGACTGTCATGGCACCGAAAAATAAATGGGAACTTTCCGATATGTTAAAGTATGCGATCGCTTATGATGCACCGATCGCCCTTCGTTATCCGAGAGGAGAGGCATATGACGGCTTGCAGGAACACCGTCAGCCGATCGTCTACGGCAAGTGTGAGGAGATCACAGTGGGGCAGGATATACTCCTGTTTGCTTTGGGCAGTATGGTAAAGACCGCCGAGGCTGTCTGCGGGCAGTTAAAGGAAAAAGGCATAGAGGCAACGCTTGTCAATGCCAGATTTGCCAAGCCTTTTGATGCGGCATATTTAAAAGAAGCCATGACCAAGCACTCTATGATCGTTATTTTGGAGGAAAATGTAGCCTTGGGCGGCTTTGGTGAGCATGTGGCATGTTTCCTTCGTCGGGAGGGCTATGAAGGACAGATCCTTTCTATTGCGATCGGAGACCATTTTGTAGAGCATGGCAATGTGGCAGTCTTGCAAAAAGAATTAGGGATCGATGCCGATGGTATCACGCGGCAGATCTTAGAAAAATTATAGGATAGATAAGCATGAAAGAACGTTTGGATGTTTTATTGGTGCAAAAAGGACTTGCCCCTTCCAGAGAAAAGGCAAAGACCATGATCATGGAGGGTAATGTCTTTGTAGACAACCAGAGAGAAGATAAGGCGGGCACTTTTTTTGATCCGTCCGTGAATATTGAGATCCATGGCAATACCCTGCGTTATGTCAGCCGTGGCGGACTGAAACTGGAAAAGGCAATGGCACAGTTTGGCATTACCCTAGATGACAAGGTCTGCATGGATATCGGGGCATCGACCGGAGGCTTTACCGATTGTATGTTACAAAACGGAGCAAAGAAGGTCTATGCCGTGGATGTAGGATATGGACAGTTTGCCTGGAAACTGCGGCAGGATCCGCGGGTGGTCTGCATGGAAAAGACCAACATCCGCTATGTGACACCGGAGGACATCGGGGACGCTTTGAATTTTGCGTCCGTGGATGTATCTTTTATTTCCCTGACCAAGGTCTTGGGACCGGCAAAGGAACTTTTAAAAGACGGCGGACAGATGGTATGTCTCATCAAACCCCAGTTTGAAGCAGGTAAGGACAAGGTCGGAAAAAAAGGCGTGGTAAGGGATCCGGCAGTACATAAAGAGGTGATCGAGCGCGTGATCTTATTTGCAAAGTCCATCGGATTTGGCATCCTGCATCTGGATTATTCGCCGATCAAGGGACCGGAAGGAAATATCGAGTATCTGGTACATATCGTAAAGGATGCCGAGGCGGAGAGCCAAGAAGTGATTGATGTGGGGGCAGTTGTAGCGGCAGCCCATGGAGAACTGGATAAATAGGCATGAAACATTTTTTTGTTGTAGCAAGAGAAGATAAAAAAGAAATCTTAGAATTTGTGCAGAAACTGACGGATTATATCGAAAAAAAGGGCGGAACCTGCTCCTATGGGATCAATCCGGATGATGCATTAGAAGCAGAACTGGATGTGCCGGAGGACACACAGGGAATCTTAGTTGCCGGCGGTGACGGTACGGTGATCCGGGCTGCACAGAATATTTTTGGAAAAAATATCCCAATGATCGGGATCAACCGCGGGCATCTGGGCTATCTGTGTGATCTGGATGATGCATCGGTCTATGATGCCATCGATGCCATGATGGCAGGTGATTACAGTATTGAAGAACGGATGATGTTGTCCGGGCATATGGTAGATGCCCAGGGCAATGCGGGCAAAGAGATCCAGGCACTCAATGATATTGTGCTTTGTTCGAGTGCAGGCCTGCAGGTCATGCGTGTTGTTGTTTATGTCAATGGGCAGTATCTTTATGCCTATAATTGTGATGGGGTAATCTTTGCGACACCGACCGGATCAACGGCATACAATCTTTCCGCCAATGGTCCGATCGTCAATCCTATGACCAATCTCATCCTTCTGACACCGATCAATCCGCATACCCTAAATGCCAGAAGTATTGTTCTGGATCCCTATGATGAATTGGTGATCGAGATCGAGTCGCGCAGGGAAGATGGGACAGAGGAAGCCGAGATCAGTTTTGACGGCAATCACAAGAGATTATTGCATCCGGGAGAAAAACTCGTTGTACATCGGGCAAAGGAGACCACAAAGATGATTCATTTGCGGGATGTGAGTTTTTTGGATCGCATCCGTACCAAGTTACAGGCGGATGACGATTGATGGAGTATAGATAGAGTTGTTTGATACAGTATAAGAGGTAAGGACATGAAAGCAGAACGTCAGGCAAAGATCTTGGATCTGATCGTAAAAAAGGAGATTGGCACGCAGGAAGAATTGACCATGGAATTGGAACGTGCCGGATTTGTGGCAACACAAGCCACGGTTTCCCGAGATATTCGAGAGATGAAACTGACAAAGGTAGCCATGAGCGATGGAAAACTACGCTATGTGGCATATCGTAAGACCGAAGAGAAGATGGCGGAAAAATATATCCGCATTTTCCGGGATGGTTATGTGTCTATGGATAACGCACAGAACATTCTTGTCATCAAGACCGTTTCCGGGATGGCGATGGCAGTGGCAGCAGCACTCGATCATATGGAATTGCCGGAGATCGTGGGAAGTATCGCCGGGGATGATACGATCATGTGCGCGGTCCGCAGTGTAGACGATACCATTGTGATCATGAGTAGATTAAGGAAACTAGTTGAGAATAAAAATGCTTAAGAAGAGTGAAAGGAGCAAGTATGCTTGAAAATTTACACGTCAAAAACCTTGCACTCATCGAGGAGGAGGACATCACCTTCTTGGACGGACTGCATATCCTGTCCGGAGAGACCGGTGCCGGAAAGTCCATTATTTTAGGGGCGCTTGGTCTGGCACTTGGTGGAAAGGTGTCAAAAGACATGTTGCGGGATCCCGGTAAGGAAGCCTTGGTCGAGGCTGTCTTTCGCATCACCAGGGACTCGCAGAGAAAGCAGTTGGCAGAACTGGATATCGAGCCTTATGATGATGAGGTCATCCTCAGCCGTAAGATCACGGAGAGCCGCAGTGTGGCAAAGATCAATGGCGAGATGGTACCGGCGATCAAGATGAAAGAGGTGGGGGATATCTTTTTGGATATCCATGGGCAGAATGACCATCAATCCCTGCTCCACAAAAAAAAGCATCTGGAAATGTTGGATGAGTATGCCAAAAATGAAGTAGGACCGCTCAAAGAGCGTATGCAGACAGCCTACAAGACCTATGCCACAAAGCAGCAGGAATGGAAGGAAGCCAACCAGTTGGATGGCGACAGGGAGCGCGAGATCTCATTCTTAGAGTATGAGATCAAAGAGATCACAGAGGCAAATTTGGAGATCGGAGAAGATGCGCGCTTTGAAAATCAGTATCGCAGATTATCCAACAGCAAACGGATCATGGAGGCACTTTCCGAGGCATACCAGCAGACCAGCGGCAGTGATGGGGCATCGGAACAGGTAGGAAGGGCTGTGCAGCGTCTGCATCAGATCCTGTCTTATGATGAAGCCTTAGAGCCTATGTTTGAAAGTTTAAATGACATCGACAGCCTGCTTTCTGATTTCAACCGTGATCTGTCACAGTATATGGCTGAGACAGAGTTTGACGAGGAAATGTTTGCCCAGATCGACGGCAGACTCAATGAGATCAACCGCCTCAAGGACAAATATGGCGCGACCATTGAGGATATTCTGGCGGCAAAGCAGGAAAAGGAAGACCGCTTGGAAAAACTCATGCACCACGAAGCCTATCTTGCTAAGTTGACGCAGGCTTTAAATGACGCCAAAAAAGAAGCAGAGGATGCGGCATTTGCCCTGTCCGGTATGCGCAAACGCTATGCTAAGGAACTCTCCGGCAAGGTAGAAGAAGCCCTGATGGATCTGAATTTTCTGGATGTGCATTTTTCCATGGAATTTTTGCAGACAGATCATATCGGCGCAGACGGTTATGACGATGCACAGTTTATGATCCGTACCAATCCGGGAGAGCCGATCCGTCCGCTCAAGGATATAGCATCCGGTGGTGAGATGTCGCGTATCATGTTAGCAATCAAGACGGTACTGGCAGAGCATGATGATATTGATACTTTGATCTTTGATGAGATCGATGCCGGAATCAGTGGTCGTACAGCGCAGGCAGTATCGGAGAAACTCCATTTGGTCGCAAAGGAACATCAGGTCATTTGCATCACGCATCTGCCACAGATCGCAGCCATGGCAGATCATCATTATCTGATCCAGAAGGATGTGGTAGGCAATGAGACCATATCTTCGATCGAGGCACTTTCTTATCATGACAGCATCAAGGAACTGGCGCGTATGCTTGGCGGAACGACCATCACGCAGACGGTCTTAGACAATGCCAAGGAGATGAAAGATCTGGCACAAGGCAAGAAAGATGTTTAAAATAAGGCAAAACTAACATACTAAAGGAAGGACAAATGTCCTTCCTTTTCTTTTTCATGGAGGTTTTGCTTATGTTTGCATGGTATCAGAAAAATCGCAAAAAAACAGCCATAGCCTACGGCATTGTATATGTCATAGCCTGCTATTTTATGCTTTTATCCTATATTCCCAAAGAGGTTGTTTTGCAAAAAGCCAGTGATAAGATCTCACTGGCGGCACCTATTCGTGTGCAGGAAGCCCATACAGAAGAGACCGTGCAGACGGAGCGTGGAAGCGATGCCAAGGGCATACAAAAGACCTATACCTGTAAACTGTTTGGTCTAATCCCGATCGCGACCATGAGCGGGACCGTTGTCGGAGATCAGTCCGTGGATGCTGTGGGAAGACCGGTCGGTATTTATCTGCAGACTCAGGGCATCTATGTTGCCGGTTTAAAAGAGATCCAGACTGTATCCGGAGAAAAAGTATCTCCCTGTGCTTATATTTTGCAGGAGGGAGACTACATTACGGGGCGGGATGGAAAAGAACTTTCAGACAAGGAGGACTTGCAGGAGGCGGTAGAAGCGTCAAAAGGGCAGGCCATGGTTCTGTCCGTCGTAAGACATGGGGAAGAAATGGAAGTCAAAGTCCAGCCGCAGGAAACGGAGGATGGCTCATATAAGTTAGGCATTTGGGTCAAAGATGATGTGGCAGGGGTAGGAACCCTGACCTATGTCAAGGAGGATGGTTCTTTTGGGGCGCTGGGACATGGTATCAGCGCGACATCGGGAAGTCAGGCGCTTAGTATGAAAGAGGGCTATCTGTATGAGACCAGCATTACCGGGATCACGCCTAGCAGCATCGGTTCGCCGGGGGAGATCTCAGGTCTGATCCATTATGGCAGTGCGGCGCGGCTGGGAGAGATCACGCGCAATTCCAATGTGGGCATTTATGGCAAGATGAATGGGACGGCAAAGACGGCATATGCGGGAAACTCCTATGCGGTTGCTTATAAACAGGAGATCAAGCGGGAGGGGGCGACCATCCTGTTTGGCGAAGGCGATGCGGTGGAGGCTTATCAGATCATGATCGACCAGATCGATTATGAACCAAAGGAAAAGAATAAATCTTTTGTCTTTCATGTGACGGATGAAAAACTCATCGACCAGATGGGCGGGATCGTTCAGGGCATGAGTGGATCGCCCATCATTCAGGAAGGCAGGATCATTGGCGCAGTAACGCACGTTTTTATCAATGATCCTACAAAAGGATACGGCATTTTCATTGAGGAAATGCTATAGGATTTGTAAATATCATTTTTCGCGACTACTTTCGACAGCATACATACAAAATATGCTGAATAATGAGGAACGTAGATTTTGAAGAAAGTAGGAGGATGGTATGGACAAACTCAATGTGGCAATCGCAGACGATAATGATCTGATGCGTCAGTTGCTAGACACCATCGTACAGTCGGATGAAGAACTTTCAGTAGTTGGAACAGCAAAAGATGGGGAAGAAGCGTATCAGATGATCAAGGAGAAAGAGCCGGATGTGGTACTGCTTGATATCGTGATGCCAAAGATGGACGGACTGGGGGTCCTGGATAAAGTACAGCGGGATACGAGTATTAAAAAGACACCGAACTTTATCATGGTAAGTGCCGTCAACCAGCCACAGGTCACAGAGGATGCCTTTGCTCTTGGGGCAGATTATTTTATCATGAAGCCTTTTGATAAAGATACGATCATTCAGCGGATCAAAAAGACAAGAAGAACCCGTGCCTTTGTAGAGCCCGGTTTTTATCAGAAAAAGACGAAGGAGCATACCGAGGCTGCCTTAGAGGCAGATGTGACAAATATCATTCATGAGATCGGGGTACCGGCACATATCAAAGGTTACCAGTACTTAAGGGATGCGATCGTCATGTCCGTACAGGATATTGAGATGCTCAATTCCATTACGAAAGTCTTGTATCCGACGATCGCAAAGAAATATGATACGACCACGAGTCGTGTGGAACGTGCCATCCGGCATGCGATTGAAGTGGCATGGAGCAGGGGCAGGATGGATACTATTGATGCACTGTTTGGATACACTATCAATCATGGCAAGGGCAAGCCGACCAATTCGGAATTTATCGCCCTGATCACAGATAAGATCCGCTTGGACTACAAATTACGCTAGGCAGGAGGGACGTTCCTTTTGCCATGAGGAGCGTTCCTTTTGGACTTGGGACTGGCACAGACCAGCATCCTGTGCCCTGTCCGCCTGCTGGTCTGTGCCAGTCCCAAGCCCAAAGGAACGCATCTTCGATTTGCAAAAAGATAAAAAAATCGTTGCCAAAACAGAAAACTTTCGATATAATAATTTCGTTGCTCCGATAGCTCAGTTGGTAGAGCACTTCACTCGTAATGAAGGGGTCGTCAGTTCGAGTCTGATTCGGAGCTTTTTCCATTTGCGCATGTCTGAATCGGAGGGTTTATGACATACGAAATATTTAAAAAGGAATTGATTTCCTTACTTGAGGAGCGGATTGACGCGGATCAGGAGATTGATGTGCGCCCTGTTCTCAAGAACAACGATCTATGGTTAGACGGACTGAGCATCCTTCAGTCATCTGTCAACATTTCCCCAACCATTTATTTACATACGTGTTATGAGATTTTTCAAGAGGGATCGTCCCTGACAGAAATCGCAGACCGCATACTTGCCAGTTTTTCTGAGTATCGCCTGAAAGAGGATGTGGATCTATCTTTTTTCACGGATTTTTCCAAAGTGCGGGAAAATATTATCTACAAACTGGTCAATATGGAAAAGAACAAAGAACTTTTGGCAGAAGTGCCGTTTGTTCCCTATTTGGATCTAGCAGTGGTATTTTGCTATTATATTTTGGCGGATGAGACCTTCCCTGAGCAAATGACAAGGAGTAATGCGTCTATCCTGATCCGAAATGATATGTTAGATATCTGGCATATCACGCCGAAAGAACTCTTATCTTATGCACGCCGCAACACGCCAAAATTGCTTGCACCAAAGATGCATTCCTTTTCGGGACTGGTGGATTCTATGCTGGAAGCAGCAGGGCAGAGTCTGCCGGAACTTGAAGACATGGAAGATCTGGCAGATTTTCAGATGTATGTGCTGACCAATGCCAACCAGTATTTTGGGGCGGCAGTCATGTTGTATCCGCAGATCATGCAAAAATGTGCGAAAGTGACAGAAAGCGATTTTGTTATCTTGCCGAGCAGTGTGCATGAGTTGATCTTGCTGCCTTATCAAAATCGCTTTGATCTGGAGGAAATGTCTGCCCTGGTACGTCAGGTCAATGCTACCTGTGTGATGCCGGAAGAAGTCCTTTCTGACCATGTGTATTATTATGACCATGTCAACAATCGCGTCAGTTATTCCTGATGAGAAAAGGTGGTAGTTGTTTCTTCTTTTAAAACTTGCTATAATGGGCTAAGTGAAAAGAACAGGAGAGGACACTTAAAATGACAAAAGCAATCAAAGTATTTAAAAATAAACCAATCATACCACTTGGAATTTTTCTGGCGGTGACCGTAGTATTGATCGTCGTGAGTTTTGCGGTATTAAATATTCCCATTGTGGCAATCTGTTCGATCGCCATTTTGGAAGTGCTGCTCAGCGCACTTTTAAACCGGATCCCGCTCTGGGTACATGGGCTCCTTGTGATCGCACAGATCGCGGCAGGATTTATCTTTGGCAGAGCCGTTTTTATGGTACTCATGGCAATCGTATATGTACTGGCAGTGGCATTTTTATATCTTTGGACATCTGAGGAAGCATAGTACATGAAGCAGAATTATCAACGTCTTTTGGATCAAACGATTCTTCAGTTGCAGGAGCAGGGCAGGGTGCCGAGACTTCTTTTGCACGCCTGCTGTGCGCCCTGCAGTTCTTATGTCTTGGAGTATCTGTCCGCTTATTTTTTGATCACCGTATTCTATTACAATCCCAATATTTACCCGGATGAAGAATATAACAAACGTGTGGCAGAACAAAAGGCTTTTATCGAACGTTTTCCGGCAAAGCATCCGATCTCTTTTGTGGAGGGAGACTTTGACAAAGAGCGTTTTTATGAAGTGACCAAGGGACTGGAGAAGGAGCCGGAGGGTGGAAAGCGGTGCCAGCAGTGTTTTCGTCTTCGGTTGGAAGAGACGGCGAAACTGGCAAAAGCAATGCAGATGGACTATTTTACGACGACACTCTCCATCAGTCCCATGAAAAATGCCCAGATGCTCAATGAAATCGGCGGAGCACTGGCAAAAGACTATGGCATTTCGTATTTGTATTCGGATTTTAAGAAACGCGAGGGCTATAAGCGCAGCGTAGAATTATCAAAAGAGTATGGCATGTATCGGCAGGATTACTGTGGGTGTGTGTTTTCATATCGTAGCAGACAGCAGGAAAAAGAGGAAAGGAATTAAGTATTATGGCACAGTTATGGGGTGGACGATTCACCAAGGCAACCGATCAGTTAGTATATGATTTCAACGCTTCCATCGGATTCGACCAGCGGTTTTTTGCGGAAGACATCATGGGCAGCAAGGCACACGTCAAGATGCTTGCAAAACAGGGCATCCTTACGGAAGAGGAAAGGGATGAGATCTTAGTCGGACTGGAAGGCATCGAAAAAGATGTGGCAGACGGCAAACTTGCCATCACATCCGAATATGAGGATATTCATAGTTTTGTGGAGGCAAATCTGATCGACCGTATCGGTGATCCGGGCAAGAAACTGCATACCGGACGCAGCAGAAACGATCAGGTGGCATTGGATATGCGCCTTTATACCAGAAGTCAGGTAGAACATACCAAGGATCTGCTCCATCATCTGCTTGAGACCATTCTTTCCATTATGGAAGATAACACAGAGACGATCATGCCGGGCTTTACCCATTTGCAAAAGGCACAGCCGATCACGCTTGCGCATCATATGGGGGCTTATTTTGAAATGTTTAAGCGTGATGTTTTGCGCTTGTCCGATATATACGAGCGCATGAATTATTGTCCTTTGGGCTCCGGCGCATTGGCAGGCACGACATATCCATTGGATCGTGATTATACTGCAGAACTGCTGGGATTTTACGGACCGACCGTCAACAGTATGGATGGTGTCAGCGACAGGGATTATCTGATCGAATACCTGAGTGCCATGTCTACCATCATGATGCATCTGAGCCGTTTTTCCGAAGAAGTCATCATCTGGAATTCCAATGAATACCGTTTTATTGAGATCGACGATGCCTATAGTACCGGAAGCAGTATCATGCCGCAGAAAAAGAACCCTGATATCGCGGAACTCGTGCGTGGTAAGACCGGGCGTGTCTATGGGGCACTGATGGGACTGCTTACGACCATGAAGGGCATTCCGCTTGCCTATAATAAGGATATGCAGGAAGATAAAGAAATGGCATTTGATGCGATGGATACGGTCAATGGCTGCATCCAACTCTTTGATGGCATGTTAGAGACCATGACTTTCCGCAAAGACGTCATGGAAAAGAGCGCCAGACATGGCTTTACCAATGCGACCGATGCCGCAGATTATCTGGTAGGCAAGGGCGTACCGTTCCGGGATGCGCATGGCATTATCGGACGTGTGGTTCTCTATTGCATTGATAAGGGTATCGCGATCGATGATATGTCATTGGAGGAATTGAAAGAGTTCTCGGATGTCTTTGAAGAGGACATTTATGATGCCATTTCCATGTACACCTGTGTCAACAAGCGTCTGACGACGGGAGCACCGGGCAAGGAAGCAATGGAAACAGCCATTGCGTCTTACAAGGAATTTTTGAAAAAATAACCAAAAGAAATATGGAAAAAGGCAGGCATTTGTGGAATTTGTGTAAAATTGGAAAAGTGCTTGCTTTTTTTTATGGAATAACGTAACATATTTTCCTAGAAAGACAGTTGTCTGCGTAGAGCGGACATGTGAGAAGGAGAGCATCATGAGCGAAAAATTAAAAGTTGGTATTTTAGGTGGAACAGGTATGGTTGGACAGAGATTTATCTCTCTGCTGGAAAATCATCCATGGTTTGAGGTAACTACGATCGCAGCCAGCCCAAGAAGTGCAGGCAAGCGGTATGAGGATGCTGTGGGTGGACGTTGGAAAATGGACACACCAATGCCGGAAGCCGTAAAAGATATAGTGGTAAAGAATGTCAATGAAGTAGAAGATGTGGCAGCGGAGGTGGATTTTGTATTCTCTGCGGTTGACATGACAAAGGATGAGATCAAGGCGATCGAGGAAGCATATGCTAAGACTGAGACACCGGTCGTTTCCAATAACAGTGCACACAGATGGACACCGGATGTACCTATGGTTGTACCGGAGATTAACCCGGAACATATGCATGTGATCGAATATCAGAAGAAGAGACTGGGAACCAAGAGAGGATTTGTGGCAGTAAAGCCAAACTGCTCGATCCAGTCTTACGCACCGGTACTTACCGCATGGAAAGAGTTTGAGCCGTATGAAGTGGTAGCGACAACTTATCAGGCAATTTCCGGTGCAGGAAAGACCTTTAAGGATTGGCCGGAGATGGAAGGAAATATCATTCCATACATCGGTGGTGAAGAAGAAAAGAGTGAAAAAGAGCCACTCCGTATCTGGGGCTATGTGGATGAAGAAAAGGGCGAGATCGTACCGGCAACCAGCCCGGTCATCACTTGCCAGTGTATCCGTGTTCCGGTATTAAATGGTCATACCGCAGCCGTATTTGTGAAGTTTAAGAAAAATCCTACCAAAGAGCAGTTGATCGAGGCGTTGGAGAAATTCTCCGGACTGCCACAGGAGTTAAACCTTCCGAGTGCGCCAAAGCAGTTTATCCGTTACATGGAAGAGGATAACCGCCCACAGGTCACATTGGATGTCAACTATGAAAATGGTATGGGTATCAATGTGGGACGTTTGCGTGAGGACACGGTATATGACTGGAAGTTCGTTGGACTTTCTCATAATACAGTCCGCGGTGCAGCAGGCGGCGCAGTTCTTTGTGCAGAACTTTTAAAGGCACAGGGATATATCGCAAAGAAATAGATCATGTGGATCGGGACGAAGTTCTTAGGGCTTCGTCCTTTTTTTCTTGTCAATTTTCTCCTGCAAAGATATAATAGAAATTGCGACTTGTTAAATGCAGATTTATGTATTTGAGATAAAAAGAAATGGGGAAACATAGATGATCACACGAGCCACAGAGTATAAGAAATTAGAAGAATTATATAAAAAGAGCGGCAACCAGTTGTATATTTTGTATGGCAGGAGCGGTTGCGGTATGGAACTGCTCTTACAACTCTTTGCAAGGGATAAAAAGTGCTTTTATTATCATGCCAGAAATGCCTCTGCCGAGGAACAACTGCACCAGATGCAAAGGGAAATTGAAAAACAGTACGAGGTCAATCTGACCCGCGATTCCTATGATGAGTGCTTTAACCGCGTTAAGAGTGGGGATGCGTCCAAACTGGTTCTTATGATCGATGCTTTTGACCGCATTGTAAAAAAAGACCCGCATTTTATGGAAAGCATCTTAAAATTAAAGGCGCGCAGGCTTTATCCGGGACCGGTCATGATCCTGCTCTGTCATTCGTCCTTAGCGTGGGCGCATAAGGATATGGCAACTTGTCTGGGGGATGCCATGGCAAAGGTCGATGAGGTCATGAAGTTGGATGATATGAGTTTTCTGGATGTCGTCCGTGCCTTCCCGGAGTATTCGGTGGCACAGTGTGTTGAGACTTATGGTATCATCGGCGGCGTGCCGGATTATCTCAACCGCTGGAATGGGAAAAAGAGCATCAAGGAAAATATCTGCAATAATATCCTGCGGCCGCATGGCTATCTGTTTTCGGAGGCAGAGGATTTCATTGGAAGCGAACTGCGGGAGTTGTCTGTCTATGACACGATCTTGGCATCGATCGCATCCGGACATGAAAAATTAAATGATCTTTTTATGGATACCGGCTATTCGCGGGCAAAGATCAGTGTGTATATGAAAAATCTGGCGGCTTTTGATGTTGTTGAAAAAGTGGTTTCCTTCGAGACCGGCGGCTGGGATAACTCCAAGAAAGGGGTTTATCACATCCGCAATCATTTTGTGAATTTCTGGTTCACTTTTATCTATCCGCATTTGTCAGATTTTTATGTCATGAGTGCGGAAGCATTTTATGAAACTTATATTGAAAAGGAATTGGATACCTATCTGCAGCAGTATTTTGTCAGTGTCTGTACAGAATACCTGCAACTGTTAAACCATGTGGGACAGGTGCCGATTAAACTTGTAAAAATGGGAACCTGGGTAGGAAAAGAGGGATCCATTGATATTATCGGGCAAAATGCGCAGCGGGAAAATGTAGTTGGCATCTGCAGCTGGACAGAGGATGAATTTTCCTATGGAAGATACGAAAAACTTTTGGTGCAGATGAAAAAGGCAAAGATTTCTGCAAATGTGATCTATCTCTTCTCTGCCAAGAAATTTGATGCAGAGATCGAAAAACTGGCAGCAGAACATGCAGAGATCGTGCTGGTAGATATGACGGAGTTATAATTTTATGGGTAAATCCTTATTTATCGCAGAGAAACCGAGCGTTGCACAGCAGTTTGGTGCGGCTTTGGGTGAAAATCTGAGCAGACGTGACGGTTATCTGGAGGGAGAGCATATGGTCATTACCTGGTGCGTCGGACACCTGGTGACTATGAGTTATCCCGATGTTTATGATGAAAAATACAAAAAATGGCGTTTGGAGACACTTCCTTTTTTACCGACGGAGTTCAAATACGAGGTCATATCTTCAAGTGCCAAGCAGTATGGTATTGTTACCAGCCTGATGAAGCGGGACGATGTGGATACCATCTATGTCTGTACGGACTCGGGACGTGAGGGAGAATACATATATCGTCTGGTGGAACAGATGTCTGGCGTGACCGGCAAGGTCAGAAAGCGTGTCTGGATCGATTCGCAGACAGAGGAGGAAATCCTGCGTGGGGTCAAGGAGGCAAAAGATCTTTCGGAATATGACAATTTGTCCGATGCAGCCTATCTGCGCGCCAAAGAAGATTATCTGATGGGGATCAATTTTTCACGCTTGCTCTCGATCCGCTATGGCAATTCCATGGCAAATTTTTTGAATGAAAAATATTGTGTGGTGTCGGTCGGACGTGTCATGACCTGTGTTCTTGGCATGATCGTGCGCCGGGAAAGAGAAATCCGCAATTTTGAAAAGACACCATTTTACCGCGTGCTGGCGGGGGTCGATGTGGCAGGTGCTAATCTTTCCATGGAGTGGAAAGCGGTCGTGGGATCGCGCTATGAGAATTCGCCTTTGCTTTACAAGGAAAATGGCTTTAAAGAGATGGCGAGTGCCGTCAAACTGATCGAGGAGACCTTGGAGATGGAGCCCGGCAGTGCGGTTTTAGATGAAGAACGGCGCATCATGGGACAGGCAAAGGGAAGCATTGAGAAGATCGAAAAGAAGAAAGAAAAGAAAAAGCCGCCGCTTTTATACAACTTAGCGGAATTGCAGAATGACTGTTCCAAGTTCTTTAAGATCAGCCCGGACGAGACACTTGCGGTCGTGCAGGAACTCTATGAAAAGAAATTGGTTACCTATCCGCGAACGGATGCCAGAGTCTTATCGACGGCTGTGGCAAAGGAGATCCACAAGAATATCCGTGGACTTTTAGGCATTCCGGGTGTCCGGGACTACGCGCAGACCATCCTGGATCAGGAGATGTATAAGGGGCTTGCCAAGACACGTTATGTCAATGACAAGCAGATCACCGACCACTATGCCATCATTCCGACCGGACAGGGCTTGTCTGCCTTAAAGGGATTAAACAGCAGGGCGGTTTATATTTATGAGACGATCGTGCGTCGTTTTCTGGCGATCTTTTATCCGCCGGCAGAATATGAAAAGTTAAATCTTACTATAAAAAGTGGAAGTGAATACTTCTTTGCATCCGAGAAATATTTAAAAGAGCCGGGCTATCTTAGCCTGATGGAATATTCTTTCCGCAAGAAAAAAACTGCCACGGCGGATGCCAAGGAGGCAGCAGCGGTGGATAATGGCTCGGAGGAAAACGAGGGCGAAGAGTACGAGAATTTAAACATCAATATGGCGGAAGTCCTTGCCCAGATCAAAAAGGGCGACGAGGTTGGGATCGGCAGCATGCAGATCAAGGAAGGCGAGACTTCACCGCCAAAGCGCTACAATTCCGGTGCTATGATCCTTGCCATGGAAAATGCCGGGCAACTGATAGAGGATGAGGAATTGCGTTCCCAGATCAAGGGAAGCGGTATCGGAACCTCTGCAACGCGTGCAGAGATCCTAAAGAAACTGGTAAACAACAAGTATATTGCCCTAAATAAAAAGACCCAGATCTACACCCCGACCTTACAGGGAGAAATGATCTTTGACGTCGTGAATGCTTCGATCCCGTCACTTTTAAATCCGGAGTTGACGGCAAGTTGGGAAAAGGGGCTGACCTACGTGGCAGACGGTGAGATCACGGCGGATGAATATATGGTCAAATTGGAAAATTTTATCAAACAGAAGACTGCGCGCGTGCTGGCGAACAACAATCAATATGCCATGCAGGGGATGTACCGTGCAGCAGCACAATATTATAAAAAATAGAAAAGGATGGAAAAGAAAATGGAACATTGCAAAGTAAAAAACATGTATGACCTGACACAGACATTGGCAGCACCATTGCTTGAAACCGTGGATTATCCATGGGAGGCATTGCCAAAAATAGGAGAGTTTATTAAAGAAATCGGACCAAAGCTTGACCCGGAAGTTTTTGAACGGCGTGGAGAAAATATCTGGATTGCAAAATCGGTATCCATTGCAGCAACAGCTACATTAAATGGTCCGCTCATCATTGATGAAGACACCGAAGTACGTCCGGGCGCATTTATCCGTGGCAATGTTATTGTTGGTAAGAACTGTGTTGTAGGGAATTCAACAGAATTGAAAAATGTTATTCTGTTTAATGTTGTTCAGGTACCACATTATAATTATGTTGGAGATTCCGTACTTGGTTTCCATTCACATATGGGGGCTGGTTCCATTACCTCTAATGTTAAGAGTGATAAGACACTTGTGGTTGTAAAAGACCGCTATGAAAGCAAGGAAGAGATTGCGACAGGCCTTAAAAAATTCGGTGCAATGCTTGGCGATTATGTAGAAGTTGGATGTAACAGTGTATTAAATCCAGGTACGGTGGTATGCTCACATTCTAATATTTATCCAGTATCTTGTGTACGCGGAGTCATCCCGGCAAACTCCATTTTTAAAGATAAAGACCACGTGGTAAAAAAAGAAGCGTAGGAAAGCGCACGGAAAGAGAAAAAGGTCTAGACGAACCGCAGAAAATGTGAGAAAATAAGCAGAGTGTGTTAGTTATTTTTTTAACTAAGCAAGGCATAGCCATATGATGCATGCTTTATGTATTATGAAAGGAGTCTTATAATGATTTACACAAAGGAAGTTGAAAACATGTGTCCTGTTGCAAAGGGCGCAAAACATGAACCAGCTCCAATTCCTGAAGAAGGAAAATGGGTGCATTCTAAGAAGATTGAAGATATTTCAGGCTTTACACATGGTGTGGGCTGGTGTGCTCCTCAGCAGGGCGCATGTAAGTTGTCTTTGAATGTTAAGAACGGTGTTATTGAAGAAGCATTGGTAGAGACAATCGGATGTTCTGGTATGACACATTCCGCAGCAATGGCAGCAGAGATCTTGCAGGGCAAGACAATTCTTGAAGCATTAAACACAGACCTTGTTTGTGATGCTATCAATACAGCAATGAGAGAGTTATTCTTACAGATCGTTTACGGACGTACACAGTCTGCATTCTCTGATGATGGACTTGCTATCGGTGCTGGTCTGGAAGACTTAGGAAAGGGTCTTCGTTCACAGGTTGGTACTATGTACGCAACCAAGGCAAAGGGTGTTCGTTATCTGGAAATGGCAGAAGGCTATGTTACAGGTATTGCTCTTGATGCTGACGACGAAGTTATCGGTTACCAGTTCGTTTCTCTTGGAAAGATGACAGACTTCATCAAAAAGGGTGATGACGCAAATACTGCTTGGGAAAAGGCTTCCGGTTCTTACGGACGTGTTACACCAGAGCAGGGCGCTGTTAAGATCATCGACCCAAGAGTAGAGTAGTAGAAAGGAGACGTAAGAAGATGGCTTTATTTGAATCATATGAAAGAAGAATTGACCAGATCAATGCTGTTTTAAATAGTTATGGTATCAGCTCTATCGAAGAAGCTGAGAAGATCACAAAGGATGCTGGACTTGATGTATATGAGCAGGTTAAGAAGATCCAGCCGATCTGTTTTGAAAATGCATGCTGGGCATACACAGTAGGTGCAGCGATCGCAATCAAGAAGGGATGCCGTAGAGCCGCTGATGCAGCAGCTGCAATCGGTGAAGGACTTCAGGCATTCTGTATCCCTGGTTCTGTAGCAGATCACCGTAAGGTAGGTCTTGGACATGGTAACCTTGGAAAGATGTTATTAGAGGAAGAGACAGAGTGCTTCTGCTTCTTAGCAGGACATGAGTCATTTGCAGCAGCAGAAGGTGCGATCGGTATCGCTGAGAAGGCAAACAAGGTTCGTCAGAAACCTCTGCGTGTTATCTTAAATGGTCTTGGAAAAGATGCTGCACAGATCATTTCCCGTATCAACGGATTTACTTACGTTGAGACAAAGTATGACTACAAGGAAGCAAAACTTAATGTAGTATATGAAAAGGCATACTCAGATGGACTTCGTGCATCTGTTAAGTGTTATGGTGCTGATGATGTTCAGGAAGGTGTTGCAATCATGCACTTTGAGAACGTTGGTGTATCTATCACAGGTAACTCAACCAACCCAACACGTTTCCAGCATCCGGTAGCAGGTACATACAAGAAAGAGTGTATCGAGCAGGGTAAGAAGTACTTCTCAGTAGCATCAGGCGGTGGTACAGGACGTACACTTCATCCGGACAACATGGCAGCAGGTCCTGCTTCTTATGGTATGACAGATACTTTAGGACGTATGCATTCTGATGCACAGTTCGCAGGTTCTTCTTCTGTTCCGGCTCACGTTGAGATGATGGGACTGATCGGTATGGGTAACAACCCAATGGTAGGTGCTACCGTTGCTGTTGCTGTATCCGTTCAAGAGGCTGCTGACGCTGGCAAGTTCTAAAAATAGACAATAATATCCCGGTCTGGGATCATGGGATCCCCGTGCTATTTGGCACGGGGATTTTATAGTACATATAAGTATTTAAGAGAAAGAAAAGGGAAGATCATGGGAGAATCAAAAGTATATTTCACATCTTTTAAAACGACAGAACATGAAAACCTGATCCAGAAACTGCATCGTCTTATGAAGCAGGCTGGATTTGAAAACATTGATTTTAATGAAAAATATGCTGCCATCAAGATCCATTTTGGAGAATATGGAAATCTTGCATTTCTTCGTCCAAATTATGCCAAGGTGGTTGCAGATTATGTCAAGGAACTCGGCGGAAAGGCATTTCTTACGGATTGCAATACCCTTTATGTCGGCAGCAGAAAGAATGCGCTGGATCATCTGGATACAGCCTATGTCAACGGATTTTCGCCCTTACAGACAGGCTGCCATGTGATCATTGGTGATGGCTTAAAGGGAACGGACGAGACGATTGTTCCAATCGATGGGGAATATGTAAAGGAAGCCAAGATCGGACATGCCATTATGGATGCAGATGTCTTTATTTCTCTGACACACTTTAAGGGACACGAGACGGCAGGTTTTGGCGGTGCGATCAAAAATATCGGTATGGGCTGCGGATCAAGAGCCGGTAAGATGGAACAGCACTGTGAGGGCAAGCCGAGTGCAGATAAGGATCTGTGTGTGGGCTGTGGTGCCTGTAGCCGTATCTGTGCACATGGTGCGCCGGTCATAGCAAACGGCAAGGCGACGATCGATCATGATAAGTGTGTGGGCTGTGGCAGATGTCTAGCAGTTTGTCCAAAGGATGCGATTACAGCGAATTTTGCAGATTCTGTTTTCATGTTGAATTGTAAAATGGCAGAATATGCATATGCAGTCTGCAAAGACAGACCATGTTTTCATATTTCATTGATCTGTGATGTGTCGCCAAACTGTGATTGCCATGCAGAAAATGATATTCCAATTATTCCGAATATCGGAATGCTTGCATCTTTTGACCCGGTAGCATTAGACCAGGCATGTGCTGACCTTTGCAATAAAATGCCTGCGATGTCAGGAAGTCTGTTAGATGAAAATGAAAAGAATTTACCAGAAGAAGTGCATGCACATTGTGGACACGATCATTTTAAGATGACGCACCCGGATACAGAATGGGAATCTTGTCTTGATCATGCACAAAAGATGGGGCTTGGAACGAGAACGTATAAATTAGTGCAGATATAGAAGGACGAAAAACATATGAGTTATTTGATTGCAGAAACAACAAAGGAAGAACGGGAGAAAATCGTTGCAGATGCACTTGGAAATATAGAAGCAAGTTGTGACGGCTGTATGCCGGGATTAGCAGAAATGTATCAGGATTATATTGACGGGAAAAAGGAACTTCGACAAATCAATATGGAATTCAATGCCCGTTATGTAAAAGGTGATGATATGCCGGGAAGATCCGGGTGTATGTACTTATAGGGAGCAAAGGAAGACAGGAAGCATGAATGAGATCATAAAAAGCCTTTATGACAGAAAGTCTGTACGTGTGTTTGAGGACAGACCGATCCCGGCAGACATGAAAAAGACGATCTTAGAGACGGCGGCGCAGGCACCTTCTGCCGGATGTCAGCAGTTATATACGATCATTGATGTGACGAATCAGGCGATCAAGGATACGCTGGCAGATTTTTGTGACCATCAGCCTTTTATCGCAAAGGCAGATATGGTGGAGGTATTTTGTGCAGATTGTAAGAAATGGTATGATGCCTATATAGAGGCAGGCTGCAGCCCAAGACATCCCGGTGTGGGAGATCTCATGCTTGCGGTCACGGATGCGACGATCGCAGCGCAAAATACGGTCGTGGCGGCAGAAAGTCTTGGCATTGGATCCTGCTATATCGGTGACATCATAGAAAATCAGGAGGACGTCGCAAAACTTTTGCATTTGCCGGACTATGTATTTCCAGCAGCCATGTTGGTCTACGGATGGCCGACCGACCAGCAAAAGATGCGCAAGAAACCAGAACGCTGCCCACAGGAATACATTGTGCATGAAAACACGTATCACAGTATGGATGGAGCAGAACTGCGTGGTATGTTGGCACACCATTGTAAGCAAAGATCTTTTGAAGATTGGTGCGCAGCATTCTGCGAGCGCAAATACAATTCAGACTTTTCTAAGGAAATGACAAGGTCAGTGGAAGTATATTTAAAGCAATATCATTAAAAGAAGAAAGTACAGTGAAAGGCAGGAAGAAATTCCTGCCTTTTTGTATGGGCACAGAAACTCCTTGACACATATATCGCACTGCGATACAATATGATATATCGAAGTGCGATATATATTCTGGAATATAAGAGGTTTTATCATGGATGCGCATATCAAAAAAGTATACGTGCCAATGACAGAGACAGGTTTTTACATTTTACTGTGTTTACAGGAACCCAACCATGGTTATGGCATTGTGCAAAAGGTAAAAACTATGACGGGTGGTGACATTGTATTGGCACCGGGAACCATGTATGGCAGTCTGTCAAAGATGGAAAAGGACGGACTGATCTCTTTTGTGCGAGAGGAGGACAAGCGGAAAATATACGAGATCACGGCACTCGGCAGGGAAGTGCTGGAAACCGAAAAGAAACGAATTGACCGATTGTACCGGAATATGAAGGAGATGTAGCTATGAAAGATAAGAAGATCACTTTTAAGTATTTTTCCATTGCAGAATATGAAAAAGAAGAAGCATATTTGCGCAAAATGCATCAGCAAGGCTGGAAACTGGTAAAGATATCACTCCGTTATCTCTATGTCCGTGCCTATATTTTTGAAAAGTGTCAGCCGGAGGATGTGATCTACCGCATCGACTATGATCAGACCGGTGGAGACGCCTATATACAGATGTTTGCGGACTGCGGCTGGGAATATTTGTTTGATTTTGATGAGAGTTCTTATTTTCGGAAGAAAAAAGAGGATATCGCAGAGGATGAAGATATTTTTTGTGACGATGCATCCCGGCTTGCCATGGTACGGCGTGTCTTTAAGGCAAGATATATTCCTTACCTTACCCTTTGCGTATCAGATATTATTTTTTGGATCGGCTTGGATTCACTGATCTACATGGGATCCGGAAAAAGCGGACTCATCATCACCATGATACTTTGGATAACCATTCTGCTGGCGCTCTTATACTTAGGAGTATTGACAATGCAGTTTTATAAATGTGAAAAGAAACTGGCAGAGGAAACAGAGGCGGCAGAAGGCGTTAAGTACAAATATATAGGATTGGCGGTACTTTGGGTAGCGCTGGCTCTGGTGACCGGTATTCTGATCCTATATGCCAATCGTTCCGATTATTCGGTCACAGACCGGGAGAATGGTTTTTCCATAGAGAGCAAACGGATGAATACGGAACTGGAACGCGAGTATGAGGCGCAAAAAGGGGATCAGATCGCGATCGGGCATGATATTGATGATGGTTATATTGAGATCACGATCAAGGATAGCGAGGGTCAAGTCCTTGCAAGTCAATCTTATGAAGATTGGAGTGAGGATATCCAGACCATAGTGGTTCCTAAGGATGGCAGGTATCGCATTATTTGTAAGGGAAGACATGCGAGAGGCAGCATTCAGGTAAAACTGGAGTAGCAATTTTGCATACAGATAGAAAAAGTGCTAGAGTAGAGGATAAGATTTTTGACAAAGGAGAATACAAATGACTTTAGAGGAAGCAGTAGCATATTTAAAAGAAGAGGACTTAGCCACTATGGCAGTCGGCACTTATGAAGTGGATGGAGATTTCTATTTTATGATCCAGGAGTATGAGACCAAGGAAGCGGCAGATTGTCGCCTGGAAACCCACAAGAACTATACGGATATTCAGTGGATCATTTCCGGCGAGGAAGCCATTGATACGGTAAATGTGGCAGGGCTTACTGTAGAGGAAGCCTATGACGCAGACCGTGACGTGGCATTTTGGCAGGAACCTGCAGAAATGTGCCATATGGTATTATCTTCCGGTTCCTACGCGATCCTGCCACCGAGCATCGCACATAAACCTGGCATGCGTGCAGGAAGTCAGGCATCCCCGGTCAAAAAATGTGTGGGAAAGGTGCGCGTTCACTAATTACCAGACTTCGCCCGGGTACTTTAGATTCCAGTCTTTACGGACCTTTGTCATGATATCCATGACATCTTTAGACTGGGCAAGGCGCATGATGCTGTCATCCCCGGAAAGGATGGCATCTTCCATATCCTTCATTTCATAATAGAGAGCATTTGCCGCTTGACCGGCGCAGATCTCGCGTCTGTCGCCCGCTGCGGCATCGACGATAAAGGCTTTATCGGCTCGTGGGTATTCCATGATCTCGATATAGCCTTTTTCTAAACTGATCATGGCGCGTTTTGGCTGCTTGGAATGCATGGATAAGGCTACGGTAGCCATCTGCCCCAGATCATTTTGTAAAAGCATGGTCGCCTGCTCGTCGGAGCCGGTCGGGGAAGGCAAGGGCTTTTTCCTGTGTGCGGTTGGCGACACCGTAGAGTTTTTTGTCCATTTTTTGCAGTGCCTGTGCCATTTCATTAGCGATCACGCCGGTACCGATCACTGCCCAGTTCAATTCTTTCTTCATTGGAAATCAACCTCCTTTTTGCATCTTCGCGCTTATTAAATCACAAAATAAAAGGGGATGCAAGGCAGAGGAAAAATGCGCTATAATAGACGGGCATAAAAAGAATAAAATACATGACAAGGAAAGATGATGAGCAGATATAAAAAGCTAAAAAGAAATAAGATGACAGCAACCGCTATGGCGATCGTGGCACTTTTGATCGGCATGAATCTGGGACGCATGGGGCAGGATACCACGGACCAGAAACTCCCGAACGGCATTACGACAGAAGTAGGTGCGGAAGAACTAAGTGACATACCGGACTATAGTGGAGCCCCCTATGTAGTCTTAGGGAACAATGTGCCGGATTTTACAGAGGAGGAAAAGAAGACCACTGAGGCATTTACCTACTATGGAGATCTAGACGATCTGGGAAGATGTACACTGACCTTTGCCAATGTCTGTCCCCAGACCCAGCCGACAGAGAAGCGCGGGGAGATCGGACAGGTACGGCCGAGTGGCTGGCATACGGTCAAATATAACGATCTGATCGACGGCAATTATCTGTATAACCGCTGCCATCTGATCGGCTATCAACTGACCGGAGAAAATGCCAATGAAAAAAATCTCATTACAGGTACGCGTTATCTGAATGTGGAGGGCATGCTGCCTTTTGAGGATATGGTAGACGCGTATGTGGATGAGACCGGAAACCATGTTTTGTACCGGGTAAGGCCGATCTTTTCGGGAGACGATCTTGTGGCGCGGGGCGTGCACATGGAAGCATGGTCGGTAGAAGATGCAGGACAGGGCATCTGCTTTGATGTCTTTTGCTATAATGTGCAGCCGGGCATTGTCATTGATTATGTGACAGGCGACAGTCAAAGAGAGTAAGCATAGGTTGAGACAAGGGGCATTTTTTGGTACAATAAAGCATATTTTAGTTTTTATGAAGTCTTGTAAACGCCGTTTGAAATGAGAGGAGACTAGATGAAAAAAGACGTATTACAACCCAAAAACTTTGTTATGCTAACGATCGCAGGTTTGATCAACGCCTTTGGCGTGACCTGTTTTTTGTACCCGGTCAATCTGTATGACTCTGGGATCTCAGGTACTTCCATGTTGCTGGCGCAGGTGACACCGGGCTATCTGTCCCTGTCGGTATTTCTTTTGCTCTTAAACTTCCCTTTGTTTTTATATGGTTACAAAAAAATGGGCATATCCTTTACCCTCTATTCGGTCTATGCCGTTTTTGTCTATTCTATGGGAACCTGGATCATCACGGATATCCTGCCGGTGGATGTGACGATCGCCTCGCCTTTGGCAGAGCAGGATCTTTTGCTCTGTGCCATCTTTGGCGGACTGATCTCCGGTATCGGCAGTGGTCTGACCATACGCTACGGCGGTGCCATCGATGGCGTGGAGATCTTAGCCATCCTTTTTTCAAAAAAACTTGGCATTACGGTGGGAACTTTTGTTATGGGCTACAATGTTATTTTGTATGTGTTTGCGGGCATTGTCATGGGCAGTTGGATCCTGCCGCTTTACTCGATCATCACATATGCGATCGCGCTCAAGGCAGTGGACTTTGTTGCGGAAGGTCTGGATAAGGCGAAATCCGTCATGATCATCACCAACCATCCCGACAATATCTGCGAGGCACTTTCTTCTGAATTTGGTAACGGGATCACGCTTCTGGGAGCCAAGGGCTACTATTCGGATAAGGATAAGACCATGATCTATTTTGTTGTCAACCGTTTCCAGATCAATAAAGTGAGACAGATCGTGCAGGAACAGGATCGGCATGCCTATGTGACGATCACGGAGGTATCGGACGTACTGACGCATGAGGAGGCGTAAGAGATGGCGGTAACGTTACATTTTCTGCCCAGAGACCATTGGATGAACGATCCCAATGGATTTATCTACTACCGGGGCAAATACCACATATTTTATCAATATTTTCCCTACGAAAGCCGGTGGGGAACCATGCACTGGGGGCACAAGACCTCGACAGACCTTGTGCATTGGAAAGATGAGGGGATCGCCTTATATCCCAGCAGGGATTTTGACCGTAATGGCTGTTTTTCCGGGTCTGCCATAGAGATCGATGGGAAAATGTATCTGTACTACACTGCGATCGTCTATGCATCCATGGATCCGGCAAATATTCATGTGAGCGGCAGTGGGCTGATCGCATGTCAGGCAATGCTGGAAAGCCCGGATGGCATGCATTTTCCGGCAGAAGAAAAACGCATTATCATCCCGACGTTTTCGGAAAATGAGGTCGGTCATCCCGGAGATACCAGAGACCCAAAAGTCTGGCAGGAAAGGGAACAGTATTTTATGGTCCTGGGCAGCCGTAAGGGGGAGCAGGGAAATCTTTTGCTCTATAGCAGCAGGGATGGTCTGCACTGGCAATTTGCATCCGTGGTAAGCGACGAGCGCATCAAGAGCCATACCTGGGAATGCCCGGATATTTTTTCCATAGACGGAGAACATTATCTGATCATGTCGCCCATTGGCATAGAAAAGACCGGGACAAGTTATCCCAATCAGTCAGTCTGGACAAAATTGTCCTTTAATCCGGGGAAAAAGCAGGCAAAGATCCTGTCACACCCCCGTTTCATAGATTATGGCATGGATCTTTATGCACCGCAAAGTACACTGGATGAAAAAGGCAGACGCATTGTCATGGCATGGATGCGTATGCCGCGTCCGCTTGCAGACGGCAGGATCGGTATGCTGACCTTTCCGCGTCTGGTCAGGCAAAAAGAGGGTGACTTGCGTTTTGGACTGCATCCGGCGGTGGAGAGCCTTTTTACAAGAGTTTTGCAAAAGAAACAGGCAGAAGACGTCCTGCGGGATCAAAGACCATTAAAGATCAGTCTGGATCTTTTGGAGGGAGCACATATAGATATCGGGGGCTATGTCATCCGCTTTTATCAGGAAAAGGTCTATACGGACAGAAGCAAGGTCTTGGCCATAGAAAGAGCGGATCTTTTTGGCGAGGAAGCCCAAGTGGGCAAGGAGTTTTGCACGCCCATCTTGCAGGATGGCAGACATCTTGATATTTATGTGGATGCAAATATTATAGAAATCTATGTCAATCAGGATGAGTATGTCCTTTCCAATATCGTGTATGATCTGGGAAGTCAGATCTTGGCACAGGATGTGGAAAAGATAGCGTATTTTGGGCTGGATACAGAAGAGCCGGTATACGAGGGAGAAAAGAAATGAAGCATTTTCGTGTACATCACATTATGTGTACCAATTTATATCAGGGCTATGGTTACAGCGGGGCATTTTGCCAGAATATGACTAAGATGGTCACCTGGCTCAAAGATCACGCAGACGAGCCGCTTTTACTGGTGAGTGATCCGGATGAGATCTGCAAAAAATGTCCGAATCTGGTGGAGGGTAAATATTGCATGGATGCGACCAATCATGTCAAGAGCAAGGATCAGCATCTGCTGGAACCTCTGCATCTTTTGGAGGGGCAGACCTACACATATGGTCAGCTCATGCAGCAGGCGGACAAGTATCTGACAAAAGAAGTATTTGAGTCATCTTGCAGTAAGTGTGAATGGTACAAACAGGGGCTTTGTCATTATGAAGATTTCAGATTTTGCTGATCTTGGGCTGGAGCAGATCCCGCCTGCGGATACGGAAGAAGCGGATGCCAAGATCAAAGACTACTACGCATCGTTAAGTCCTGCCAGAAAAGAAAAGGCGGATGCCATAAAAAGCAGATCTTCCCGTAGGCAGAGCATTTGCGCCGGTCACCTTTTGGAAGATATGTTACGAGTCCGGGGGCTGTCTGCACCTTTTTCCTATGGCATGTCGGAGAGGGGCAAACCTTTTTTAGAGGACGTTCAATTTTCTCTGTCACATTGTAAAGGCTGGTGTGCCTGTATCGTGGCGGATCAGATGGGGGGAGTGGATGTTGAGATGCTGGGACGCTATCGGGACAGTCTGTGCAGACGCTTTTTTACCGAGGCGGAGCAGGTCTTTTTGCAAAAGACAACCGAGGCCGATTTTTATTTTACCCTTCTTTGGACATGCAAGGAAGCACTAGCAAAATGTCTGGATATAGCATTGACAGAAGTGTGCCAAAATTGCAACATGAGTCCGCTTTTACAAACTTTAAAAACAAAGCCGTCACAAGGCATGCATGGACTTGGAAACCTGACCTACGGTGGATATGATATATATTTTGAGACCATATGTTTAAAAGATGCAGTTGCCACATATTGTTTATGCCGAGAAGAAAAGAGAGATAGAAAATGAAAAAGATTTGTATGATCGCTGTTGGCGGAACGATCGCTTCCGTTGAGACAAAAGAAGGATTGCGACCGGAGATCACCTCAGAGGAGATCCTGACCTATATACCGGAAGTGTCAAAACTCTGTCAGATCGACGCCATTCAGTTATTTAATATTGACAGCACCAATGTCTATGCCAAGCATTGGAAGGCACTGGTTTCCTGTATCGAGGAAAATTATGCGGCTTACGATGGCTTTGTCGTGACGCATGGAACGGATACGCTGGCTTATACAGCGGCAGCCCTGTCCTATTTTATCCAAAACAGCAGAAAGCCTATCGTTATTACGGGATCCCAGGTGACGATCGCGGCGGAGAATACGGATGCGAGAGACAACCTGCTCAATGCTTTTATCTATGCGGCGGATGACCGTGCATGCGGTGTGCATGTGATCTTTGATAACAAGGTCATCCTGGGAACGCGGGCAAGAAAATCCCGGACAAAAAGTTATAATGCTTTTTCCAGCATTGATTATCCACAGATCGCCATCTTTCGCAATCACCGACTGGTCTTTTATATCGAGGAGCCAAAGCCGGAGGGCAATCCTATTTTTTACCATGATTTTTCGGCGAGGGTATTTGTTTTGAAAATGATACCGGGGATCGATCCTGCCATCTTTGATTATCTGAAAGAGCACTATGACGCGGTCGTTCTGGAAAGTTTTGGTGTGGGCGGCGTGCCTTATTACGGTGACCATGCTTTTGAAGCGGAGATCAGCAAGTGGACGCAGGAGAAAAAAGTCCTGGTCGTCACCACCCAGGTGGCGCATGAGGGTAGTGATATGGAGGTCTATGCAGTGGGGCAGACCATCAAGCAAAAACTGTCCCTGATCGAGGCTTTTGACATGACAACAGAGGCGATCGTGACCAAATTGATGTGGATCCTGAGCATTACCAGAGATCCAAAAGAGATCGCGGAGATATTTTACACGCCTGTCGAAAAAGATATTTTATTGTGAGCCGGCATATATTTCATCATAGAATTTCGTTGACAAAACGAAGTGTTGTGCTAGAATAATTTTTAAGCGCGAGACGGACAAGTGTCTGTCTGCAAATGACAGAGGAGAGGTTTTTTCGTATGAGAAGTCAGGTAATGTCCATTTTGGTAGAAAATACACCGGGGCTTTTGAGCCATGTATCCGGGCTTTTTAGCCGTAGAGGCTACAATATCGACAGTTTTTCTGCCGGAGTGACAGCAGATCCGAGATTTACCAGAATTACCATCGTGGCAAGCGGTGACGAATTGATCTTAGAGCAGATTGAGAAGCAACTTGCCAAGTTAGAGGATGTGGTAGATGTCAAGATCTTAGAGCCGGGCTCATCCGTTACGAGAGAACTCATGATCGTCAAGATCTCCGCTAAGGCTGAGGATCGCCAGTCGGTACTCACCATTACGGACATTTTTCACGGCAAGGTAGTGGATGTGACCCATGATTCCATGGTCATTGAGGTTACCGGCCATCAGGACAAGTTACAATCATTCTTGGATATGTTAGCTGATTATGAGATTTTGGAATTGGCAAGGACAGGTCTTACCGGTCTGACCAGAGGTACTAAGGATGTTGTTATAATTGATTGATATTAAAGGAGGAAAAAAAGATGTCACAGGAAGCAAGAATTTTTTATCAGGAAGACTGTAATTTATCATTGTTAGATGGTAAGACGATTGCAGTCATCGGCTATGGTAGCCAGGGTCATGCCCATGCATTGAATGCAAAGGAGTCAGGATGCAACGTGATCATCGGTTTGTACGAAGGCTCTAAGTCTTGGGCAAAGGCTGAAAAGCAGGGATTTGAAGTATATACAGCAGCAGAAGCTGCAAAGAGAGCAGACATCATTATGATCTTGATCAATGATGAGTTACAGGCTGATATGTATAAGAAAGACATTGAGCCAAACTTGGAAGAAGGCAACATGCTTATGTTTGCTCATGGTTTCAACATTCACTTCGGATGCATCAAGCCACCAAAGAATGTAGATGTTACCATGATCGCTCCTAAGGCTCCGGGTCATACCGTTCGTTCTGAGTATCAGGCAGGAAAGGGTACTCCTTGTCTGATTGCTGTAGAGCAGGATTACACAGGAAAGGCTCTTGACATGGCACTTGCTTATGGTCTTGCCATCGGCGGCGCAAGAGCAGGTCTTTTGGAGACAACCTTCAGAACAGAGACAGAGACAGACCTCTTTGGTGAGCAGGCAGTTCTTTGCGGTGGTGTTTGTGCACTTATGCAGGCTGGTTTTGAGACACTTTGCGAAGCAGGTTATGATCCAAGAAATGCATACTTCGAGTGTATTCATGAGATGAAGTTGATCGTAGATCTGATTTATCAGTCAGGTTTCGCAGGCATGAGATATTCTATCTCTAACACAGCAGAGTATGGTGATTACATCACAGGGCCTAAGATCGTTACAGAAGACACCAAGAAGGCTATGAAGCAGATCCTTTCTGACATTCAGGATGGTTCTTTCGCTAAGGAGTTCTTACTGGATATGTCACCTGCAGGTCGTCAGGTTCACTTCAAGGCTATGAGAAAGTTGGCCTCTGAGCATCCTTCAGAGAAGGTTGGCGAGGAGATCCGTAAACTTTACAGTTGGAATAACGAAGAAGACAAGTTGGTCAACAACTAAGTCGACTGTACATAAAAGACAGTGCGCTCGTCGCACTGTCTTTTTTTCGTCTTGGGGATAGGGCGATGTGTTATCAGATATAGAGGAGCAGATGGCTGGCAGGGGGGCAGGGGATGGGCTGGTGCAGTATGCGGGCGGTAAACTGTCGCAGAACAGGGAGTCTCTGACGAGAAAGATTTGCTTAGAAGAAGCTGTGCAAGAGACAGTTTCTTCTAAGCAAATCCTTTCTCGAAGAGACTCACATAACCTGCTCCTAAGTTTGCCGCCCGCATACTGCACCAGCCCATCCCCTGCCCCCCTGCCAGCCATCTGCTCCCGCGAAGTTTGCTGTCGCATTGCCTAGCCACGGCAAAAATCAAGAAAGCAGGACAACGCATCGTTTTGCAGATGCGTCTTTTTGTAGGCAAAGCCGACATCACGCTTATGGATGGGGATGTCAAGCGGAATCTGCTGCAACTGTCCGTCTGCCAGTTCCTCCTGCACAAAGTTTTTGATGACACAGGCAACACCGACACCGATCTTGGCAAACTCGATCAAAAGATCCATATTGGAGATCTCGATATAGTCCTTGGTCTGGATCTGGTTCTTGGCGAGGTAATCGTCAATGTACTGACGGGTCATATTATTTTTATCAAGGAGCATAAGGGTGGATGCTTCCAAGATCTCCCGCGTGGAAGTCATATCCTGCGGAAGATGCGACATATAGGTGGAAGTCGCCACAAAGATGTCCTCGATCTCCACTAAATTTTCATAGATGAAGCCAGTCTTATGCTCCGGCATGCCGACAAGCCCGATGTCAATGGCATCATCGGCTAACATCTTGAGGGTCTCATTGGAGGACTGACAGCGGATGCGGATATTGATCTGTGGGTGTTCCCGGATAAAGGCGGACAGGTAGGGAAGCAGGAGATATTTGCAGAGGGTCGTGCTGACCCCGATATGCAGGGTGCCGCCATCGGTCCGGGTCAGTGTCTCCAACTTGGTCTCTGCACTTGTGATTGCCGAGAAGGCGGTATCTAAATGCTGAAAGAGGAGTTGCCCTTCCGGTGTCAGCCGAACACCCTTGGAATTGCGCAAAAAGAGGCGGGTATGGAGAGCGTCTTCCAACTTCTGGATGGATTTGCTGATGGCAGGCTGGCTGATATATAATTGGTTGGTTGCCTTGGAAAAACTTCCGGCTTTGGCAACTTCATAAAAAATGTGATAAGCAGACAGTGGATTGTTCATTGTATTTCCTTTCTGATGATATATAACCTATAGTTATAGTGAATATATTTAATATGTATTTCTATTATATATACTTTCATGGTAAAATCAATATTGAACAAAAGAAAACTGCCTGAGATATGGGGTATGGCTGCAAACGTATCCGGTGTCACAGGCAGGAAAATCAGACATAAGAAGCACATAAGTATAGATCAGGAGAAAAAGGAGGAACATGTCATGGGAATGACAATGACACAGAAAATTCTTGCGGCACATGCCGGATTGGATTCCGTAGTGGCAGGACAGTTGATCGAGGCAGATCTGGATCTGGTACTGGGCAATGATATCACTTCACCGGTAGCCATTCATGAGATCGAAAAAATGAAGGTAGACGGCGTTTTCCACAAGGACAAGATCGCACTTGTCATGGATCACTTTGTACCCAATAAGGACATTAAATCCGCAGAGCATTGCAAATGTGTCCGTGAGTTTGCGTGCAGAAATGAGATCACCAATTATTTTGATGTGGGAGAGATGGGAATCGAACATGCCCTTTTGCCGGAAAAAGGTTTGACCGTAGCCGGTGATGTCATCATCGGAGCAGACTCACACACCTGTACCTACGGTGCGCTCGGAGCATTTTCTACCGGCGTGGGAAGTACGGATATGGCAGCAGGCATGGCAACCGGTAAGGCATGGTTCAAAGTACCGTCCGCTATCAAGTTCAATCTGGTTGGCAAGCCGAATAAATACATCAGCGGTAAAGACGTGATCTTGCACATCATCGGTATGATCGGTGTGGATGGCGCACTTTACAAGTCCATGGAATTTGTCGGCGAAGGCATCCAATACTTATCCATGGATGATCGTTTTACTATTGCAAATATGGCCATCGAAGCCGGTGGAAAGAACGGTATCTTCCCGGTTGACGATCTGGCTAAGCAGTATATGGCAGAACATTCCAAGAGAGATTACAAGGTATATGAGGCAGATGCGGACGCTGTTTATGATGAAGAATATACGATCGATCTTTCAACCTTAAAGTCAACGATCGCATTTCCACATTTACCGGAAAATACAAAGACCATTGACGAGGTCGGCGATATCAAGATCGATCAGGTTGTGATCGGCTCTTGTACCAACGGCAGATTTGAGGACTTAAAGACAGCGGCAGAGATCTTAAAGGGCAAGAAAGTCAAGAAGGGCTTACGCGTTATCGTGATCCCGGCAACCCAGCAGATCTATCTGGATGCCATGGAAGCAGGTTTCATCCGAACCTTTATTGAGGCTGGTGCCATCGTCAGTACACCGACCTGTGGTCCGTGTCTGGGCGGTTATATGGGAATTTTGGCAGCAGGCGAACGATGCGTTTCGACAACTAACCGAAACTTTGTCGGACGTATGGGACATGTAGATTCCGAAGTATATCTGGCAAGCCCGGCAGTGGCAGCAGCAAGTGCTTTGACAGGTAAGATCAGCGGACCGGAAAACGTATAAGAGGTGAGAATATGAAAGCAGCAGAAGGAAAAGTATTTAAGTTTGGCGATAATGTAGATACCGATGTTATTATTCCGGCGAGATATCTGAATTCATCAGATCCAAAGGAACTGGCAACACACTGTATGGAAGATATCGATGCAGATTTTGTAAAAAAAGTAACGCCGGGAGACATCATTGTGGCAACCAAGAATTTTGGATGCGGATCATCCAGAGAACATGCACCGATCGCGATCAAGGCAGCCGGCGTATCTTGTGTGATCGCAGAGACCTTTGCGAGAATTTTTTACCGCAATGCCATCAATATCGGACTTCCGATCGTAGAGTGCCCGGAGGCGGCAAAAGATATTTCGGATGGAGACGAGGTATATGTTGATTTTGACAGTGGTCTGATCACCAATAAGACGACCAATAAGACCTATCAGGGGCAGGCGTTCCCGCCATTCATGCAAAAGATCATTGACTGCGAAGGACTTGTCAATTATATCAATCAGAAATAAAAGAATATGAAAAGACCCGGTCTGTTTGACAGATCGGGTCAAGTTATATGACAAAGGAATCGATATAATCCAGATAAGTCTGGGAGAGTTTTAGTGCCGAATAAACATCGGCATATTCCCGGGCAGACAGGTCTGCGATATAGTTCTGGATAAATTTTTTCTGGATGCCGTGATCTCTGGCGTAGTCGACCGCCTTGTTGTAGGCGATGGCAGCCTTGATCTCCGTTGTATATTTTCCAATGATGACATCACCATTGAGGTGGAGCCTGGCAACAAAGAGGCATTTGCCCTTTTTCTCGGTCTGGGTGATGCCGTGATAGGCGTTGATGATGCGGATATTGGCATAGCGGTAATCGGTCGGATCCCCGTTGACAAAGACATAATCCCGTCCGGCTACACCGTAATTCTTGATGCCATAGCGTTGGGCGATATTGTATTGCATGCCATAGTCATTGACAAAGAGGTGATTGCCGCGCCGCATGATCTTATGGCTGGAATAGTAGAAAAGATCGTCATTGTCAAATTTGAGATCATAATCTGCCTCCAGATAATAGGAAAAAAATCCCTTTTGCAGGTAGATCGGTGTTTTGATATACATGCCGTGATCCCGGAAATTCAAAAGGCTGATGGCTTTTTCAAAAGACAGGTGGCGGATGCGGGAAGTGTAGTTTTCCGGCGTGATCGCAGGACTGGATAAGATGTCCATGGCTTCCCGATAGATGGCGTGGGCGATGGCAGCATCAGAAGAAGAACCAAGGCTGATATGCTTGGCATGATAAGTCAGGCTGGCACGATAATAAAGAGAGCCATCTTTTTTTGAGGTTTGATATACGCCGGTTGACATAAATTCCTTCCTTTCATTATTTATATGACATTTATTATAGCATAAGGGTCTGGATTTGAGAAATCCTACGTTGACACGGCTTTTGGGTATAACGTATAATGGAAATCAGCGTAGTGACGTGTCAAAGTTACAAACGAAGTGAGTGAAGAAAAAGGAAGAGGTAAGAAAATGGAATTACAGTATGTAAGCACAAGAGATGCATCTGAAGTGGTGAGCGCATCACAGGCGATCTTAAAAGGATTGGCAAATGGTGGCGGATTGTTTGTCCCAACCTTTATTCCAAAATTGGATGTGAGTTTGGAAGATTTGAGCAAGATGACTTATCAGCAGACAGCCTATGAAGTCATGAAACTCTTTTTGACAGATTTTACCAAGGAAGAGTTGGAAAACTGTATCAACCGCGCTTATGATGCCAAGTTTGACACCGAGGAGATCGCACCTTTGGTATATGCAGACGGCGCTTACTATCTGGAACTGTTCCATGGATCTACCATTGCCTTTAAAGATATGGCATTATCTATCCTGCCGCATTTGATGATCACATCAGCCAGAAAGAACCAGATCAAAAATGATATTGTCATTCTTACTGCGACCAGCGGAGATACCGGAAAGGCTGCCCTTGCCGGATTTGCAGGCGTAGAGGGCACCAAGATCATTGTCTTTTATCCAAAGGACGGTGTCAGCCCGATCCAAAAGCAGCAGATGGTGACCCAGACAGGGGACAACACACTGGTTGTTGGGATCGACGGCAATTTCGATCAGGCACAGACCGGTGTGAAAAAGATGTTTGCTGACGAAGATCTGAAAAAGGAACTGGACGCAGCAGGCTATCAGTTCTCATCTGCCAATTCCATCAATATCGGACGTCTGGTACCGCAGATCGTATATTATGTCTATGCATACAGCCGTCTGCTTGCCAACGACAAGATCAAGGCGGGAGAATCGATCAATGTGGTTGTGCCGACAGGAAATTTTGGAAATATCTTAGCCGCATTTTATGCAAAAAATATGGGGTTGCCGATCGCGAAACTGATCTGTGCATCCAATGAAAATAAAGTATTATTTGATTTCTTCCGTACCGGTGTCTATGACAAGAACCGAGAATTTATCCTTACCAACTCACCGTCTATGGATATTCTGATCTCCAGCAACTTGGAGCGTCTGATCTATCGCATTGCAGGTGAGGACGCAAAGGCAAATGCAGCATTGATGCAGAGCCTTACGACAGAAGGACGCTATGAGATCACGCCACAGATGCGTCAGGCTTTGCAGGATTTCTATGGCAATTACAGCAGCGAGGAAGAGACCGGACAGACCATTCATGATCTCTATGAAAAGACAGGCTATGTGATCGATACCCATACCGCGGTTGCTGCCGGTGTTTACGGAAAATATAAGGCAGAGACAGGGGATGAGACAACGACGGTCATCGCTTCTACCGCAAGTCCTTTCAAGTTTGCCAAGAGCGTCATGACTGCCATTGATGCTTCCTATGCAAAGGAAGATGATTTCGCATTGATCGATAAATTGAGCGAGATCTCCCGTGTCGAGGTGCCAAGAGCCGTAGAAGAGATCCGCAGTGCTCCGGTACGTCACAAGACCATTTGTGCCGTGGATCAGATGCCACAGGTAGTAAGAGATTTCCTGAAATAAAAAATATACAAGATACAAAAAAGAGGGTTTCCCAAGCGGAAGCCCTCTTTTTAAAATATGGATTTTCATACTAAGCATATAAACTGATGATCAAATGAATAGCACCAAACGGATAGATGACCGGCAGAATGAAAGTCGTAGAAGAAAGCGACAGTGCTTCTGTGGTATCTACGGAAGGTGGATCCAAGGATAATTCGATGGAGTGTTCATTGGACATATTGACCATAAAGAGTCCGTTGTGCAGATTGATAAAGTCCTCAATAGATGCCTGCACATATTCGTCAAACTCGGTAAAAGTTGTCTTGGCATAGCGCGATGCGAAAGCAATAGCAACATCTTCTTCCATGTCCACACGGGAAATGCAGTTTACCTTGCCGTGGATACGCTGGGAGACGCAGTAGTTGACCGGGAACTCATCACAAGGAATCGGTGTGAGAGGAGTGAAGTCATCCCCGATAAAACGCACCAGATTATTGAACATGAGTTCCATATACATGATGCTGTATTCCGTGATCGGAACCTCTGCCACCAAAAAGAAACGTTCGATCAACTGGGTGATCTTTTCTTTGCTTTCGATATTCAGATCGATGTCATACATCTCATTTTCGGCTTCGTAGTCCAAGACCAGCGTTTGCAGTTCCTCATAGGAAATGGCACCATCATCGACCAGACATTGTCCAAAGAGGAGAAAGTCCGGGATCTGTGTCTTTAAAAGTTCGCGTACCTGGTCTTCAGTAAGATAACCGCGCTCTATGGCAATCTCGCCAAATCTGCGGTCTTCTCTGGTCTGCAGAAAGCATACTTCGTCCACTTCGGAGGCAACCATATAGCCCTTGTGCATGGCAAGGGTACCTAACTTGATGTGCGCGGCAGACAACTGTGAGATCGCGTGTGTCAACTGTTCAGGCGTAATGGCATCGCGTCTGAGCAGATAAGAGCCAAAAAACTGTGAATACATACTTTATTTTCCCCCTAAGTGTACCTCAATCAATCGATCAACCTGTGGCTGACTGATCGGCTTCTGAATGAAATCTTTTGCTCCGGCTTCGATCGCCTTCTTTAACTGCATCTGTGTGCCGACAGAGGAGACAATGATGATCGTTGCGTCAGGATCTGCAGCGATGATCTCCTTGGTCGCAGCGATGCCGTCTTTGAGCGGCATGACAATGTCAAGAAATACCATGTCCGGATGATATTTTTTGAACTGCTCAACGGCCTGCTCGCCGTTGACAGCATCATAATAGGTAGCCCCGGATGCGTATTCGCTGATGGCATCCTTTAGGTTCTTTCTGGCTAATATTGAGTCGTCGCATATCAGTATGCTTTTGTTCGATAAATCCATATCTATAACTCCTTGCAATTATTTCTTCCTAACTTATCTAAATATACTTATAATACTACATCAAATGACATAATTATTCAAACAAATTGTGTAAAACCTTAGACTTTTATTGAAAGAAAAAAATCTTACCGTTATAATGATTACAAATAAATGAGAGAGGTGTAAAAATGACAAATGCAGATATGATGGTTATTTTTGATGTGATCATCACGATTATGGGATCTTATATTATCTTTTCTACGATAAAGATGAAAAAGGATGGCATGGTGCCGAATTTATTTGTGCCGGTAGAGGAAATGACCAAATGTAAGGATCAGCCGGGCTTTATTGCCTTTCTTTTCCCGCGGGCGATCATCTTTGGGCTTGTGTCTGCTATCTTTGGCATCGAGGGCGTGTGCAATGATATGTTCTTGAATCTGGGACAGATCGTCAATGTCATCATGATCGTGGTCTTTATCGTCGCATGGGTATGGTTTTCCATGCAACTTCGCAAGGGAAAGGAGAAATTCTTTTGAGTGGCAGAATTCTTGTAGTAGATGACGAGGAGAAGATCCGTCTGATCATCCGCAAGTATGGTGAATTTGAAGGTTATGAGATCGATGAGGCTGCCAATGGTATGGAAGTCGTAGAAAAGTGCCAGAAGCAGGACTATGACCTTTTGGTCATGGATGTGATGAATGCCGGAACTGGACGGTTTTTCTACCTGTGCCGCCATCAAAAAGACAAAAGATATTCCGGTGATCATGATTTCTGCCAGGGGCGAGGAATATGACCGGATCCATGGCTTTGAGTGTGGCGTGGATGACTATGTGGTAAAGCCTTTTTCTCCAAAAGAGTTGATGATGCGTCAAGGTGGTCATGAGCCGGCAGAAAACGACGGAATAAAAAATGGATATCTATACCTATGAGGGACTGGAAGTCAATTCTGGTAAGTGCGGAGGATAGTGACGATCTGTCGGAGGCTTTGGAGACACTGGCGCTGGATAATGGCGTATCACTTTTGGTCACAGATGCAGACGGTGCTTCGCTTTACAGTGCACAGTACAATCCGCGGGGAACTATGAATACCCTGCCGCAGGATACCTTCAAAGAACTGTATGCCCAGGCACAGGCATCCGGCGGAGAAACACAGATCGAATATATGGGTAGTATGCAGTTAGATCTGACCGACCTGATGCGACAGGTCATGCTGCGTTATGGCAAATTAAAGGAGCAGGATGGTTATGTCATGGAATTTGTTGCAGATGGAGAAGTCTATATCATGGGAGATGCAGACAAGATCGCCCAGGTGCTTTGCAATCTGATAGGCAATGCCATCAATTATACCGGAGCCGATAAAAAGATCATCGTGCGGCAAAGCCTGCACGAACACCATGTACGCGTGGATGTGATCGACAGCGGAGAGGGAATTGCGGCACAGGATATTCCTTATGTGTGGGATCGCTATTATAAGGGAGATAAGGCGAGAAAACGTCTGGTGTCAGGCACAGGTCTGGGACTTTCCATTGTGCAAAAGATCTTGGAATTGCACGGAGCAACCTATGGTGTAGAGTCAAAGCCCGGGATGGGGGCAGATTTCTGGTTTGCCTTTGAAATCGTGGAAAAATAGAAAAGACAGAAGGGATGTCCCTCCTGTCCTTCTACTTATCTATTCTCTTTCGTCCATAGGAGTTACTTCTTTGTGTGGACATACGGTCATGTAGGCAGGACGCATGATCTTGCCCTTGTGACATACTTCTTCCATACGGTGTGCGCTCCATCCGGCGATACGCGCGATGGCGAAGATTGGTGTATAGAGTTCCAGTGGAAGACCAAGCATCTGATATACAAAACCACTGTAAAAATCGACGTTTGGGCTGACACCCTTGTAGATCTTGCGCTTCTCGGCAATGATCTCCGGTGCTAAGCGCTCTACCAAAGAGTAGAGGGCAAATTCTTTTTCATAGCCCTTTTCCTCAGACAGACGTTCTACGAAAGAATGGAAGGTAACGGCTCTCGGGTCAGACAGAGAATAAACGGCATGACCCATACCATAAATAAGACCTGCCTTGTCGAAGGCTTTTTTATCCAGAAGGTCACGCAGATAATTGCCGACTTCTTCTTCATTGGTCCAGTCTTTGACCTGTTCTTTCATATCTGCAAACATCTTGACAACCTTGATGTTGGCACCGCCGTGTTTTGGCCCCTTCAAAGAACCGATCGCAGCAGCGATGGCAGAGTAGGTATCCGTGCCGGAGGAGGAAACCAGATGTGTCGTAAAGGTGGAGTTGTTACCACCGCCGTGTTCCATATGCAGGATCAGGGCAACATCTAAAAGTTTTGCCTCGAGTGGTGTGAACTTACTGTCATCACGCAGACAATGCAGGATGTTTTCTGCGGTAGAATATTCTTTCTTTGGCGGATGGATAATCAGACTTTCGCCATTGTAGTAGTGGCGGTAGGTCTGGTAACTGTAAACGGACAGAAGCGGGAACATACTGATCAGTTGTAAGCACTGACGCAGGACATTGGCTTCGGATGTGTCGTCCGGTACTTCATCATAAGAATATAAGGTCAGAACTCCACGTGCTAATGCGTTCATCATGTCTTTGCTTGGCTTTTTCATGATGACATCACGGACAAAGTTCTGTGGCAGGGAACGATAATTGCTCAACAATTCACAGAATTCGCCCAGTTCCTGTTTGTTTGGTAATTTGCCAAAGAGGAGCAGATAGGTGCATTCCTCGAAACCAAAGAAGCAGTCATCCGGCAGTTCTGCGATCAGATCCTGCACATTGTATCCGCGGTAATATAACTCACCGTCGCAAGGAACGGATTTGCCATCCACGATCTTGGTGGAATTGACCTCGGAAATCTCGGTGATCCCGACCAAGACACCTTTACCATTTAAATCACGAAGACCTCTTTTTACATCGTATTTGGTGTATAATTCCGGGTCGATGTAAGAAGATTTCTTGGATAATTCTGATAAATGCACTAACTGAGGAGTAATTTCGCTAAATGATTGATTTGTCACAATGGTTACCTCCTTTTGCGTATATATTATTTATATTATCATGAGTTACCGTGTAAAAGCAAGATATGAAAAAAACCATAATTTACTATGGTAATTTATTTGAAGATATCATATAATAGCAATAGATTTTTTTAACCTGAAATGTGCGATTCAACCTGTTGTTTTGAACCTACATTTACTTTAAAAGGGATTCTTATATTGTCTGATGGATGTCAGGCCTCCGTTTGCAGTGGAAGGCAGAAGTCAGATTGCGGTTACCCACCTAGCATTGCTAGGAGTCAAAATATCAGGCCCGGCATTTTGGGGATACTTAAAAAGATAAAACACATAAGACAAGGAAGTTGCCGTCCGGTGACTTCCTTTCTTGTGTAATAAAAATTCCTGGGAGGGAGGAAAGAATTGAAAAAACGGACGCGTTATACATTACGAAAGCCAAAAGACTATCGCATGGTTATTTTTCTGACCCTTTTGTGTGTCTTTTTGATCTTATTGATTCTTTATACCCAAGGAAAAATGCGTATTTTACAGGATTTTATAGCGAGACAGACAACCAAGGAAGAGGATAAGATACAAGAGGAGGTCCCGGATACGCCGGAGGCAATGCCTTATTCTTCGGATCTTCGCATTGTACTTATGGATCGGGACAAAGATATATACCGGGGCTCTATCAGCCTTTACGGAGACAGCGATCTGACCATCAACCGGGCAGGGCAGACCAGCGATCTGGCGGCAGGGACGACCTATAGCATGAGCGCAGACCAGATCAGCGCCGGGGAGACGATCACGGTCACAGGCGCAGAGGGCAGCCAGTGGTATCTGGTCAATGAGGACGGCGTGACCTCCAATGGATATGAGGGGACGCTGGAGATCTGGGGACAGGCGAATGGACTTGTGCTGGTCAACCAGATTCCCATGGAATATTATTTAAAGCGCGTCGTGCCAAGCGAGATGCCAAGGACCTATGGGGCAGAGGCATTAAAGGCACAGGCGGTGTGTGCAAGAACCTATGCTTATGGGCACAGCAATTCTTATGCCTATCCCGATGTCAAAGGAAATATGGATGACACCGTCTCTTTTCAGGTGTATAATCAGGGAACGGAATCTGCGGAGACCAATGAGGCGATCCGTTCTACCGCAGGGCAGATCCTTATGAAGGATGGAACTGTGGTCGATGCCCTGTATTATTCGACATCCTGTGGCTATATGCAGGACGGCACGCTTTTTGGTAATATGGATAGCAGCATCTTTCATACCGGCTATATCGGCTTACAGGAAAGCGGACAGGATTTTGATACTTATCTGCGCAGTGGGGACGAGCATGCCTATGAGGCAAACGAGCGTTATTTCCGCTGGCAGGCAAGCCTTACAGGGGATGATCTTTCCGGACTGCGGGCACATTTGCAGAATTACCTTGCCACGGACGATAGTATTTCCTGCGACAGGAAGATGAAAAAGAAGATCACAGACACTTCTTTGACAGATGATAAGGCATTGGGGCAGATCAAGAATATCACGGTAGAAAAACGCAATCCCGGCGGGACAGCCATGTGCATCAGCATTTCTTTTTCTGAGGGAAAGGTAGAGATAGAGGACCAGTTACATATCCGGCAGATCTTAGGTGATCTGTGTGGCTATGTCATCTTGCAGGATCAGGAAAGGTTAGACAGCGTCAGCACACTTCCGAGTGCGGCGATCTCCATCGAAAAGCAGGGGGACGGAAAGTTTCTGGTCTATGGCGGTGGTTTCGGACATGGTGTTGGCATGAGCCAGAATGCAGCCAAAGCCTTGGCGGCAGCCGGTTATGCTTATACGGATATCCTGGGATATTTTTATCAGGGAACCGCCTTGCAGCAGGTATATTAAAGATAGAGGACAGATTATGATATGGATGGTCATCGGATATGTAAAGACATATCTGGATAAATGTAAAAGAGATAATATCGGTGCTTTCGCCGCGCAGGCGGCATTTTTTATCATTATGTCGGCAATTCCTTTTTTGATGGTGTTTACTTCCTTATTACAGTACACCAATATTTCACAGGAATATGTCACGGACCTGCTCTGTAAAGCCATGCCAAAATATATCGAACCGCTCTTGCAGCCGATCTTAAATGAAGTATATTCCCGGTCGGTCGGAATCATATCCCTCACGGCGATCGTTGCCCTGTGGGCGGCAGGAAAGGCCCTGCAATATATGACAGCAGGCATGAATGTCTTAAATGGCATTGATGAGACCAGAAACTGGTTTGTCGTTCGTTTCTGGGCGATTGTCTATACGATCGTATTTATTTTTGCCATTATCATCGTGCTGATCCTCATGGTATTTACGGAATATATCCAGAGCCTTTTAGATCAGGCGTTTGGTGTCTGGGGCATACTGGTAGCCATTGTCAGTGTCCGCCCGCTGATCCGAGGGCTGGTGGCCTTTGCCATACTGACCGGACTTTTTGTCTGGCTCTTTACGACCCTGCCAAATAAGAAGATCAAGGCTTATACGCAGATCCCGGGCGCGCTTCTTTGTGCAGCAATCTGGTATGTATTTTCGATTTTTCTATCTTTATATGTGAATTTTTACGATCGTTTTTCTATTTATGGCAGTATGTCGACGATCGTGCTCATGATGTTCTGGCTGTATTCGTGTATGTATATCATGTTTATGTGCGCGGAGGCGAATGTTTTCTTTGCCGAAGTGCTGGGGAGATTTATGCGCAAGCAGATGAGAAAAATACAGGATAAATGGAAAGCCTTTCGCTTGAGAAATAAATCTTGATGTTTTTTTCAGGCTATGCTAGAATGTCAGATGTTAAAGGCTTTGAATGCGCACAGTAGCATGTCATACTTTTTTCAGAGAGGATGGGTCATCGGCTGAAAGCCCGTCTAAGGTAAGGTGGCAGGTGAATTTCCCGCAGGAGCTGCGTGACTGAAAGAAGTAAGTCGCGACGGATAGTGCACGTTAAGCATATGAGTGTCAGAGAAATCTGGAATCAGGGTGGTAACGCGGAGTGATTTCGTCCCTATCGGGATGAAGCCTCCGCTTTTTTGTGTCATAGAAATCTGATACATTCCCTATCACAAAAGGCACTTCGTGCTAAAAGGACTTTTTGAAGAGAAAATAAAGAAAAGGAGATAGAAATGAAAGACAAGTTACAGGAAATCACAAAAAGAGCCATGGAACAGATTGATGCAGCAGAAGAAATGTCTGCACTTAACGATGTGCGTGTGGCAGTGCTTGGAAAAAAGGGTGAACTGACCGCTGTATTAAAGTCCATGAAAGATGTGAAGCCGGAAGACAGACCGGCAGTAGGACAACTGGTAAATGAGACCAGAAGTGCCATCGAGGAGAAACTCGCTGAGGCAAAAGAGCGCATGGAAGAGGCAGAGTTAGATCACCGTCTCAAATCCGAAGTCATCGATGTGACCCTTCCGGCAAAGAAGGCAAAGATCGGACATTTACATCCAAACACCAATGTATTGCAGGAAGTAGAAGATATTTTCGTTGGTATGGGCTATGAAGTCGTAGAAGGACCGGAAGTAGAATATGATTACTACAACTTTGAAGCCTTGAATATCCCGGCAAATCACCCTGCCAAGGATGAACAGGATACCTTCTATATCAATAAGGACATTTTGCTTCGTACCCAGACCTCACCGGTACAGGTGCGCGTCATGGAAAAGGGTAAACTGCCGATCCGTATGATCGCACCGGGAAGAGTTTTTCGTTCCGATGAAGTAGATGCGACCCATTCTCCATCATTCCATCAGATCGAGGGGATGGTTATCGATAAAAACATTACTTTTGCAGACTTAAAGGGAACTTTGCAGGAGTTCGTTAAGCAGTTGTTTGGCGCGGACACCAAGGTTAAATTCCGTCCGCATCATTTCCCATTTACCGAGCCGAGTGCAGAGATGGACGTTTCCTGCTTTAAGTGCGGCGGCAAGGGCTGTCGTTTCTGTAAGGGCGAGGGCTGGATCGAGATCTTAGGCTGTGGCATGGTACATCCAAAGGTACTCAAGATGAGCGGTATCGACCCGAATGAATATCAGGGATTTGCTTTCGGACTTGGCTTGGAGCGAATCACACTTTTGAAGTACGAAATTGACGACATGAGACTCTTGTATGAGAACGACGATCGTTTCTTGAAGCAGTTCTAGGAGTAGGAGGAAGAAATAGCATGAGAACATCATTAAATTGGATTAAAGATTTAGTACCGGGGCTGGAAGCAACGCCTCAGGAATTTATGGATGCTATGACTTTGTCAGGCTCCAAAGTAGAATTTTATGAATGTATGGACAAGGATCTGGAAAAGATCGTAGTCGGACAGATCGAAAAGATCGAAAAGCACCCGGATGCAGACAAACTAGTCATCTGTCAGGTCAATGTAGGAAGCGAGACCATCCAGATCGTGACCGGTGCACCAAATGTATATGAAGGTGCAAAGGTGCCGGTTGTCTTAGATGGCGGACGTGTTGCCGGCGGTCATGACGGTGAAAAGACCGAGGGCGGCATCAAGATCAAGAAGGGCAAATTGCGTGGCGTAGAATCAAACGGTATGATGTGTTCGATCGAAGAACTGGGTTCAGACCGCAATATGTTCCCGGATGCACCGGAATACGGCATTTATATTTTCCCGGAGGATACCCAGGTGGGAGCCGATGCTGTCAAGGTATTGGGACTGGATGATGCCGTTGTAGAATATGAGATCACATCCAACCGTGTAGACTGCTTTGCTGTTCTTGGCATTGCAAGAGAAGCAGCAGCAACCTTTAAAAAAGAATTTGTACCAGAGGTTGTTACAAAGACAGGAAATGACGAGGATGTCAACGATTATATCAAGGTGTCTGTAGAGGCGACAGATCTCTGCCCACGTTATACGGCAAGAGTGGTAAAGAATATCAAGATCGCTCCTTCACCGGAATGGATGCAGAAACGCCTGCGCGCACAGGGCATCCGTCCGATCAACAATATTGTCGATATCACCAACTATGTGATGGAAGAGTACGGTCAGCCAATGCATGCCTATGATATGGATACGATCGAAGGACATGAGATCCGGGTTCGCCGTGCCAATGCCGGTGAGACTTTCGTGACTTTGGACGGACAGGAAAGAAATGTAGATGAAAATGTACTGATGATCTGTGACGGCAAGAAAGCCATTGGCATTGCCGGTATCATGGGTGGTGAAAATTCCATGATCACAGACAATGTTTCGACCATGTTATTTGAGGCAGCATGCTTTGACGGAACCAATATCCGTCTTTCTTCCAAGCGTGTGGGACTGCGTACCGACGCATCCGGCAAGTTTGAAAAGGGACTGGATCCAAACAATGCCATGGATGCTATGGATCGTGCCTGCCAGTTGGTAGAAGAATTGGGCGCAGGTCAGGTCGTTGGCGGTGCCATCGATATTTATACCAAGAAGATGGAAGGCAGACGTTTGCCGTTTGAACCGGATAAATACAACCATATGCTGGGAACCGATATTTCACCGGAAGACATGCTGGAATACTTCAAACGTCTGGACTTAGGCTATGACGAAAAGACCAATGAGGTATTGGTGCCGTCATGGAGACAGGATCTGGAAAGTTATGCTGACCTTGCAGAAGAAGTTGCCCGTTTCTATGGCTATGACAAGATCCCGACTTCACTGCCAAGCGGAGAGGCAACCACCGGTCGTCTTTCTGAAAAGTTAAAGGTAGAAAAGATCGTGCGCAATGTTGCACAGTTCTGTGGTTTCTCACAGGGCATGACCTACTCCTTTGAAAGTCCAAAGGTATTTGACAAACTCCTTCTGGACAAGGATGATGTACTGCGTCAGGCGATCGTGATCTCCAATCCTTTGGGAGAGGACTTCAGCATCATGCGTACCCTTCCTTTGAATGGTATGATGACATCTTTGGCAACCAATGCAAACCGTCGTAATAAGGACGTGCGCTTGTTTGAAATGGGAAATATCTATCTGCCAAAGCAGTTGCCACTTACTGAACTGCCGGAAGAAAGAATGCAGTTGACACTTGGTATGTATGGAGAGGGTGATTTCTTTACCATGAAGGGGGTCATTGAGGAGATCACTTCACAACTTGGCATGGATGCAAAACTGACCTATGATCCGGCATCCGGTAAGAACTTCTTACATCCGGGCCGTCAGGCAAATGTCCTTTATCAGGATAAGGTCATTGGATATTTAGGTGAGGTACACCCGAAGGTATGTGCAAACTACGGTATGAAAGAGCGCACCTATATCGCTGTTGTCGATATGCCGGCAGTGATGGAATTTGTATCCTTTGACAAGAAGTACGAAGGCATTGCCAAGTTCCCGGCTGCAACAAGAGACATCAGTATGGTGGTTCCGAATGAGATCCTGGTCGGACAGATCGAGGAAGTCTTTGAGACCAAGGGCGGCAATTACCTGGAGTCTTACGAACTCTTTGATATCTACGAGGGCAACCAGATCTTAAAGGGGCATAAGTCTGTTGCATATTCTTTGACCTTCAGAGCAAAAGATAAGAACCTGGAGGAAGAAGATATCACGGCTGCCATGAACCGCATTTTAAAGGCACTGGAAGCCATGGGTATTCAGTTGAGAAAGTAATTAAGGAAAAAGAAAATGGATGTAAAAGACTTTTATTATGATCTTCCGGAGGAACTGATCGCACAGGATCCTCTGGAAAAAAGATCAAATTCGAGACTTATGATCCTTGATAAAAAAAGTGGCGATGTGACGCATCGCCATTTCTATGATATCAAGGAATATTTAAGACCGGGCGATTGTCTGGTCATCAACAACACCAGGGTCATACCGGCGCGTTTGTATGGCGAGCGCGAAGAGACCGGAGGCAAGGTTGAGATCCTGCTTTTGAAGCGGAAAAGCGATGATGTCTGGGAGACACTGGTAAAACCGGGCAAAAAGGCAAGGATCGGCACACGCCTGACCTTTGGCGGTGGACTTTTAAAGGGCCAGGTCATCGATATTGTGGATGAGGGCAACCGCCTGATTCGTTTCTCCTATGAAGGAATCTTTGAGGAGATCCTGGACCAGTTGGGACAGATGCCCCTGCCGCCTTATATCACACACGAACTCAAGGATAAGAACCGCTATCAGACGGTCTATGCCAAATATGACGGATCTGCGGCAGCACCGACCGCAGGTCTGCATTTTACAAAAGAACTCTTACAGGAGATCCGTGACATGGGTGTATCCATTGCGGAGGTCACTCTGCATGTGGGACTTGGCACCTTCCGCCCGGTCAAGGTGGATGATGTCTTAGACCACCATATGCATTCCGAATTTTTCCAGATCTCGGAAGAAGCGGCAGACCTGATCAATACGACCAGAAAAAACGGAGGACGTATCATTTCTGTTGGGACGACCAGCACGAGAACACTGGAGTCGGCGGCAGAAGCGGACGGCACCTTACATGCCAAGAGCGGCTGGACGGATATCTTCATCTATCCGGGATATCAGTTCAAGGTCATCGATGGACTGATCACGAATTTCCATCTGCCGGAATCCACGCTTGTCATGCTGGTTTCTGCCCTTGCCGGCAGGAAACATGTCATGGCAGCCTATGAGGAGGCAGTAAAGGAACGATATCGCTTCTTTAGTTTTGGCGATGCCATGCTCATCATTTAAAATTGCGCTTTTTAAAATACAATCTTCCTGGTCGCATAGGAGAAATTTAAGAGGACATAATATTATAGTAGCTTGCATAAGGCAGGCTGCTATTTTGCATTCGCCCTATGGCGAGAAAGGAGTTTTTGTATGACACAATTAGATTGTAGAGCGACAGAGTGCCGTTACAATGCGGACAAGATGTGTGCCAGAGCAGGTATCACTGTGGAAGGTACAAGCGCAAAGAAGAGTGATGAGACATATTGCGGTAACTATGAAGTGGGCAAAGACGGATGCGCCTGCAACAGAGCCGGAGAGCCGGACGGTGTGACAGAGATCACCTGCGATGCCAAGAACTGCCATTACAATGCCTCTGGCAAGTGTGAGGCGGGAAGTGTGGATATTGCTGACAGTACAGGTGTCGGACAGACCATGTGTGCAAGTTTTGCCATGAAATAAAAAAAAGATGAAAAAGATCCGCAAGTTTTTTTGCGGGTCTTTTTCTATGGCATAAAATGTGCTAGAGTATGGAAATAGGAAAAGGAAAGGCGGATTTTTAAAATGAATATGGATATCAATTTTCCAAACCTACATATCTATCTGGAACATGTAGGAAAGAATATAAACGTCTTTGGCATCACGATCGCTTACTACGGCATGATCATTGCACTTGGCATGCTGCTGGGCGTATCACTGATCTTGCATCGGGCAAAAAAAGACGGACTGGACCCGGATCAATGTCTGGATATCTGCATTTTTACCATTATTTTTGCCGTGATCGGGGCGAGGATCTACTATGTGGTGTTTGCCTGGGATTATTATAAGGATAATCTGCTGTCGGTCTTTAATATCAGACAGGGCGGCCTTGCCATTTACGGCGGTGTGCTTGCCGGGGTCCTGACAGCCTATATCATGTGCCGGATCAAAAAGATCCCATTCCTACAGTTCGCAGATCTGGCGGCACCGGGACTTCTGGTCGGACAGATCTTGGGACGCTGGGGCAACTTCTTCAACCGGGAAGCCTTCGGACAATACACGGATGGACTCTTTGCCATGGAACTGCCATTAAATGCTGTACGGTCCATGGATGACATCACGCAGGAGATGCTGGCACACGCGAGAGTGGCAGACGGCGTGACCTATGTACAGGTACATCCGACCTTCCTGTATGAATCCCTCTGGAATCTGGCACTTTTGATCTTTATACTGGCAATGACAAAACACAAGAAGTTTCACGGAGAGTTTTTCTACTTTTATCTCTTCTTTTACGGCTTGGGACGCTTCTGGATCGAAGGACTGCGTACCGACCAGTTGAAGATGTGGGTCACCGGATTTCCGGTATCACAGGCACTGGCACTGGTTCTGATGGCGGTTGCCCTGATCCTTTTTGCCCTCGGTCTGCACAAGTCCAAACAAAATAATGCACAAAAATTATAATTAAATATTGTAAAAATTTTTATACACTGGAAGAAAAACGTATAAAAAGGGACAAAACCACAAGAACTTGTGCTTAAAAATAAAAGGACACAAGAAATAGTAGTGGGATTTGCCACCACCATCTACCACAAGCCCGAAAGCCTTGATTTTACAAGGTTTTCGGGCTTGCTTTTTGCCCTTTAATACCATAAAATAATCATAAAAGTGGTGCGAAGTGGTATGTAGTGTCATGAAGTGGTGGATAAGTGGATAATTTCGTGGATAAGATGCTAGGGGAAAGGAGGTACAGCAGTTATGTTCATGGGAGAATATAGTCATAACGTAGATGCCAAGGGCAGACTTATTGTTCCGGCAAAGTTTCGTGAACAGTTGGGCGATCAGTTCGTTGTGACAAAAGGCGTGGACGGCTGTCTGTACGTATATTCCCAGGAAGAATGGAAACGCATAGAGGAGAAGTTCCGCGAAGTCAATCTGACAACAAAAGACGCACGTAAATTTATGCGTTTCTTCTTTGCGGGTGCTGCCATGTGTGAGGTGGACAAGCAGGGACGTATTCTGATTCCGTCGGTACTTCGTGAATTTGCAGGACTGGAAAAGGATGTTGTCTTAGTAGGTGTTCTGACCAAGATCGAGATCTGGGACAAGGATCGTTATGCGGATGCAAGTTCTTATGATGACATGGACGAGATCGTAGAGCATATGGCTGAGTTGGGACTGAGTATTTAGGAGTGGAACATAGATGGACTTTAAGCATTATTCGGTACTCTTACCGGAGACAATCGAACAATTACATATCAAAGAAGACGGCATCTATGTAGACGGGACACTCGGCGGTGGCGGACATTCTTATGAGATCGCCAAACGGCTGACGACAGGACGCCTGATTGGTATCGATCAGGACTATGATGCGCTGGAAGCCGCAGGCGAGAGACTAAGACCATTTGCAGACCGTGTGACTTTGGTACACAGCAATTATGAAGCCATGGTTGAGAGAGTCCACGAACTTGGCATTGATAAGGTAGACGGTATTCTTTTAGATCTTGGCGTATCTTCTTTTCAGTTAGACACACCGGAGAGAGGATTTTCCTACATGGTCGAGGATGCACCTTTGGATATGCGCATGGATCAGGACAATCCGATGACAGCAGCGGATATCGTCAATGACTATTCCGAGGAAGACCTTTATCGCATCATCAGAGACTATGGAGAAGATCGATTTGCAAAGAACATTGCCAAGAATATCGTAAAAGAACGTCAAAAAGAGCGGATCACAAGAGCAGGACAGTTAAATCAGATCATTGAACGGTCGATCCCGAAAAAATTACAGGTTACCGGCGGACATCCGGCAAAGCGCACGTATCAAGCAATCCGTATTGAACTCAATCGGGAATTGGATGTGCTGGAGCAGAATCTGGATGCATTTATCGATCTTTTAGCAGAGGATGGCAGGATCTGTATCATCACCTTTCATTCTTTGGAAGACCGCATCGTAAAGAATACGTTTAAGAAAAATCAGGATCCATGTACCTGCCCGAAAGATTTTCCGGTATGTGTATGTGGAAAGAAGTCCAAAGGACGTGTGATCACAAGAAAACCGATCCTTCCATCCGAAAAGGAACTGGAAGAAAATACCAGATCACGAAGCGCAAAATTACGTGTATTTGAAAGAGGGACAAGCAGCAGATAGTTGGGAGTTTGAAAAAGGAGAGGACTATGACTGAGGTAAAGACTTATTATTATACAGACGGCAATACCGTACGACAGGTAGAACAGCCGCTTCCGGACCGCCATACCAGAGAGCGTGAGATCCGTGAAGAAAGAGAAAGAAAGAGAAGACAGGCAAGACGCAAGGCACAGGCAGCCATGCGCCGCAAACGTGTCTATTCTATGTATATTGTATCCGTGGCAGTTGCATTGGTGGGTCTTTTTGTAGGCTATATCAATCTGACCAACAGCATCACGACACATATGGATAATATTTCGGCTTTGGAGCAGAATATTTCTGATCTCAAGGCATCCAACAGTGCGACCGAGAGCCGCATCGCCAGTGCGACCAATTTAGGCGACATCAAGACGGCTGCCATCAATGAGATGGGCATGGTCTATGCAAATGCTGACCAGATCGTGTATTATGATATGGATAGCAGTGATTATATGAACCAGTATCACAATATTCCATAGGATAGGAGTTTTTTGATTGGCTAGACAGATACGAAGAAGCAGAAGGAAAAAACCGAAAAAGTTACTTAGGAGAATGCATAATAAGCTTTACATTGTTTTTGGAGTATTATGCATTCTTTTTGTGGCTTTGATCTTCCGGCTCATGTATATCGAATACACGAGTGGGGAGAAATACGAAAAGATCGTGCTCTCACAGCAGGAATATGACAGTACGATCATTCCGTATAAGCGCGGTGACATCGTGGATAGCAAGGGGACGGTTCTTGCGACAAGCGTAGATGTTTATAATGTCATCCTGGACAGCAAGGTCTTGCATGCAAACGAGGAAAAGATTTCATCTACCATCGCCTATCTGACCCAGTGCTTCCCGGAGATCACGGCGGACCAGGTCAATCAGGAGATCACAGACAACCCGGATCGGGAATATACAGTGCTGGCAAAGCATGTTTCCTATGAGGAAAAGGCGGCTTTTGAAGCCTTAATGAACGGCGAAGATACCAAGGATCAGATCGCGGGGATCTGGTTTGAAAAAGAATATACAAGGACTTATCCTTACAATTCGCTGGCAAGTGCCATGATCGGCTTTGCTAATGCAACGACCGGTGTGATCGGCTTGGAAAATCAGTATAATGATACATTGAACGGCACGAATGGAAGAGCTTATGGGTATCTTAACGCGGACAGTAATGTTGAACAGACCGTAATCGAGCCGGAGAATGGGTATTCGCTGGTAACTACATTAGATACAAACATACAGACCATTGTAGAAAGTGCTATTTTACAAGCCAATGAGGAAATGAAGCAGGAGACAGAAGGTGCTACGACAGGTAGTGATAATACGGCAGTGCTTGTAATGAATCCGAAAAATGGCGATGTGCTTGCTATGGCATCGTATCCAACGTTCGATTTGAATAATCCGAAGGATCTCAGTGCATACTTTACAGAGGAACAATTATCTGCGATGTCAGATGAAGACAAAATGAATACACTGAATAATCTCTGGCAGAACTATGCAATTTCAAAGACATTTGAGCCAGGATCTACGTTTAAGCCATTTACAGAAGCAATGGGGTTGGATTCCGGAACATTACACGGAGACGAAACCTACATCTGTGACGGTGGAGAATGGGTGAGTGGCCATGAAATTGGCTGTGTGAAGCGAACAGGTCATGGAATGGAGGATTTGCGAGGCGCACTGCGCGACTCTTGTAATGATGCGATGATGCAGATGGTACGCTCCATTGGACCGGCGAATTTTGCAAAATATAGCCGGGAATATGGCTTCGGTCAGAAGACCGGTATTGACTTGCCGGGAGAGGCATCGACAGCTTCTTTGATTTTTAGCGAAGAACAATTGGCGCAGACGGAATCAAACCTTGCAGTTTCTTCCTTTGGACAGGGCTTTAATGTGACGATGGTTCAGCTGGCATCATCTTTTTGCTCTCTTATCAATGGAGGGGATTTGTATCAGCCGCATGTTGTTAAAAAAGTGGTGGATGATTCCGGCAATACGGTGCAGGAAATCAACCCGGTAGTATTGAAAGAGACGGTTTCCAAGGAAGTAAGCGATACCCTTCGCGACTATATGTACACCGTTGTCAGCGAAGGAACCGGTGCAAAAGCAGCGGTAGAAGGTTATGCGATTGGCGGTAAAACCGGTACAGCAGAGAAGGTTCCACGTGGCTCCGGAAATTATGTGGTGTCGTTTATTGGCTATGCACCTGTGGAAGACCCACAGGTCGTGGTGTATGTGGTTGTTGATGTGCCGCATGTAGAAGCGCAGGATCACTGTTCGCAGTCTTCTTTCATTGCAAAAAATATCTTTTCACAAATCTTACCTTATATGAATATTGAACGTATGGATTCTGTGGCAGCAGAATAAAATGTGATAAAGCGTTTTATGGAGGCTTGGCATGGAACGATTGCGTGTGTACTCCCACCGAAAGGCAAAACTGATCGGTGGGACCTTTATCGTCGTTTTGCTGGCTTTAGGGCTGCGCGTAGGCTATCTGATGATCTTTCGGGCAAGCCATTACGCGGAACTGGCGGTAGAGGTGGAGCAGCGGGAGCGCAAGGTGAAGGCGGCAAGAGGACGCATTATTGATAGAAATGGCGTAATTCTTGCGTCAAATAAGACGGTATGCACAATTTCCGTCATACATAACCAGATCGAGGATCCGGAGGCGGTCATTTCCTGCCTGACTAAGGAACTGGGGCTGACGGAGGAAGAAATACGAAAGAAAGTAGAAAAGGTGTCCTCCATCGAAAAGATCAAGACCAATGTGGAAAAAGACATTGGGGATGCCATCCGTGCCTATGATCTTGCAGGGGTCAAGGTGGATGATGACTACAAGCGCTATTATCCCTATGACCGCATCTTATCTAAGGTCTTAGGCTTTACCGGTGGCGACAATCAGGGCATCATCGGGCTGGAGGCTTATTATGATGAGGCTTTGCAGGGAGAGGATGGAAAGATTCTGACCTATACGGATGCCAGAGGCGTGGAGGTCGCCGAACTGGGGGAGGTTCGGCTGGAACCGGAGGCAGGGGATGATCTTTATGTCTCGCTGGACTACAATATTTCACGTTTCGCCACCCAGTTGGCAGAACAGACCATGCAGCGCCATCAGGCATCCGGTGTGGAGATTATTGTCATGAATCCGAAAAATGGGGAGATCTATACCATGGTCAACGTACCGGAGTTTTCCCTGCAGGAACCTTTTACCTTAACGGAATACATGGCGGGGCAGACCGGGGAGAAGACCGATCTTTTAAATGAGATGTGGCGCAATATCTGTATCAGTGATACCTATGAACCGGGATCGACTTTCAAGATTATCACAACGGCTGCGGCACTGGAAGAAGGGGTAGTCACGCCGGAGGAATCCTTTTACTGTAATGGCAGTATCACGGTGGAGGATACGCGGATCCGTTGTCACAAGACAACGGGACATGGGAGCGAGGATTTTACCCATGCCATCATGAATTCCTGCAATCCGGTCTTTATCCAGTTGGGACTGCGTCTGGGAGCGCCGCGTTTCTTTCATTATTTTGAACAGTTCCAGATGCTTTCGACGACCGGGATCGACCTGCCCGGCGAAGGAGCGACCATCATGCACCAGTTAAAAAATGTAGGTCCGGTGGAACTGGCGACCATTTCCTTTGGTCAGTCTTTTCAATTAACGCCCATACAGATGGCATCTACAGTGTCCTCTCTGATCAATGGGGGAGAGCGCGTTACCCCGCATATCGCACTGACCTGCCGGGATCGCGATGGCAAGGTGACAAGAACTTACAAGACCAAGGACAAAGGCAGTGTCGTATCAAAGGAGACCTCTGAGATCCTGCGAGGTCTTTTGCATCAGGTGGTAGCGGAGGGGACCGGTAAGAACGGTCAGGTTGCAGGCTTTGCCGTAGGAGGCAAGACGGCGACATCGCAGATGCTTCCCCGCGGGAGCGGAAAGTATATCGCTTCCTTTATCGGGTTTGCCCCGGCAGAGGATCCCGAGGTCTTAGCCATCGTTATTATCCATGAGCCCCAAGGCATTTATTATGGCGGCACGATCGCGGCACCGGTGTGCAGCCAGTTGTTTGAAAATATCCTGCCTTATCTGGGCGTGGAAGAGACCGAAAAAAATACGGATAGTGCAGTTGCGCAATAGTGCCAAAACACTTATACTATTTAGTTGAAAAAAATGAAATTTGCAAAAGAATGCATAATAAACAAGGAGTCGTTATGGTTGAAAAAATTTTATTTCCGGTACTTATTTCATTTGGGATAGCAACGATTCTAGGACCTATTGTTATTCCTTTTTTACGAAGACTCAAGGTTGGACAGACGGAGCGTGAGGAGTTGGAGTCGCATCAGATCAAGACAGGAACGCCGACCATGGGCGGCCTGATCATTTTGGCAGCGATCGTGATCACATCTCTTTTTTATGTGTCACGTTATCCCAAGATCATACCGATCGTATTTCTTACGGTAGGTTTTGGCGTTATCGGATTTCTGGATGATTATTTAAAGGTTGTTCTGCGCCGTTCGGATGGACTTTTGGCATGGCAGAAGATGCTTTTACAGATCGTGGTGACAACGATCTTTGCCGTATATCTGGTGCGTTACACGGATGTTTCTTTGACCATGCTGGTGCCGTTTTCCGGCGGACATTACATTGATCTGGGCTGGCTTGCCATTCCGCTCATGTATTTTGCCGTGATCGGTACGGTCAACGGTGTCAACTTTACAGACGGACTGGATGGTCTGGCATCTTCGGTAACGGTATTGGTTGCAGTATTCTTTACGGTGGTAGCCGTAGGGATGAACAGTGGAATCGAGCCGGTGACCTGTGCGGTCGTGGGAGCACTCTTAGGATTTTTGCTCTTTAATGTCTACCCGGCAAGTGTCTTTATGGGAGATACCGGATCTTTGGCACTGGGCGGTTTTGTGGCAGCAACGGCTTATATGTTACAGATGCCACTCTTTATCCTGATCGTGGGTCTGATCTATCTGGTAGAGGTTTTATCCGTGATCATCCAGGTGACATTCTTTAAACTGACACACGGAAAACGTATCTTTAAGATGGCACCGATCCATCATCATTTTGAACTTTCCGGCTGGTCAGAGACCAGAGTTGTAGCCGTATTTTCCATCATCACGGCACTGCTTTGCCTGATCGGATATGCAGCACTTTAAACGAGAAAAGTCAGGAGGCAGATTGTGGATATTTCAAATAAGACAGTACTTGTCGTAGGAACAGGAAAAAGTGGCGTGGCAGCAGCAAAACTCTTGCTGCATCATGCAAAAAAGGTATATATACAGGATGGCAATGAGGCTTTGGATGTGGCAGCATTCCGCAGCAAGAACCCGGAACTGACACCGGTGGAACTGATCCTGGGGGATGTATCGGAGGATATGTTAAAGTCCTTTGATATTGCCGTTTTGAGCCCGGGCGTGCCGCTGGATATTCCTTTGGTAGAAAAGATGAAAACTTTGGGCATGACCATCTGGGGCGAGATCGAACTGGCATATGTCCTTGGCAAGGGGCACGTGGTAGCCATTACCGGAACCAATGGTAAGACGACGACAACAACCTTGGTCGGTCAGATCATGGCAAGACATTTTGCACATGTGGCAGTCGTTGGAAATATCGGTATTCCTTATACGAGCGTGGCAGAGGAGACGACAGACGATACGGTTGTTGTGGCAGAGATCAGCAGTTTCCAGTTGGAGACCATTGATACGTTTGCACCGAAAGCGGCTGCGATCTTAAATATCACGCCGGATCATCTGAACCGCCATCATACCATGGCAAATTATATTGCCGCCAAGGAGAGCATCGTAAAGAACCAGACCAGGGATGATCTGTGTGTGCTCAATTATAATGATGAAGTCCTGCGTGCCTTTGGAAAGACCTTAGAGCAAAAAGTCGTCTTGTTTTCCAGCACCGAGACTTTGGATGCTGGGCTCTATCTACAGGAAAATGAGATCCTGTGGGCAAGAAATGGAAAGACCGAGCATATTATTTCGGTGGAAGAACTCAATATCTTAGGTGCACACAATTATGAAAATGTTATGGCAGCGGTTGCACTTTGCGATGGCATGGGCGTGCCGATGGAGACTATCCGGGAGGGACTGAGAGCCTTTCATGCAGTAGAACACCGTATCGAGTTTGTCTGCAAAAAGAATGACATTGCCTTTTACAACGATTCCAAGGGAACCAACCCGGATGCCGCGATCAAGGGCATCTGTGCCATGAACCGCAGGACAGTCCTGATCGGTGGTGGTTATGACAAGGAGTCCGTTTATGATGAGTGGATCGATAGTTTTGATGGCAAGGTCAAGCAACTGGTCCTGATCGGACAGACGGCGAAGAAGATCGCGCTCTGCGCCGATGCACATGATTTTCATGATTATGTCTTTGCGGATTCTTTAGAGGAAGCCATAGACATTGCCTATGAGACAGCAGAACCGGGCGAGGCTGTTCTTTTATCACCGGCATGTGCAAGTTGGGGCATGTTTGACAATTACGAACAGCGTGGAGATATCTTTAAAGCATATGTAAGAAATCTAAAGGAGTAATGCATGGAGAGAGCCGTGACTGCGCAAAAAAAGAAAAGAAAGCGCACCGGAACAACCAAATATATCGACTATACCTTACTGCTGATGATCATATGTATCTTAGGTTTTGGTCTTGTCATGTTGTATAGTACCAGTGCCTATAATGCAACCTTGAAGTTCGGCAGTTCCATTTATTATCTGAAAAGACAGGCGATGTCAGCAGGACTTGGTTTTGTTCTGCTTTATATCTGTGTCAAACTGGATTACCATTTTTTTGCCAAATTTGCGGGTGTGGCGTATCTTTTGGCGACGGTTCTGTGTTTGGCGGTAAATTTTGTGGGAACCAGTAGTCATGGATCCTCCCGCTGGCTCAACATTGCAGGATTTTCCTTCCAGCCGTCCGAACTGGCCAAGGTTGCCGTGATCTTATATCTGGCAACGGTAATCAGTAAACGACCGATGGCTATGCGCACCTTCAAGGGCAATATAAAACTGCTGGCAACGATCTTGCCTATCTTTGTGGTGGTTGCCTATAACAACCTGAGTACCGCCATCATTATTGTGGGGATCGCCTTTATCATGGTCTTTATTTCCAGTCCCAAGACGGCACCGTTTATCCTTGCTTTTGTGGGCGTTGCTTTACTGGCGGTTGTCTTTATTTTTGGAACATACCGGCAGGAGCGTGTGCAGATCTGGCTACACCCGGAAAATTACGACACCGGCTATCAGACCCTGCAGGGCTTGTATGCGATCGGATCCGGCGGACTTTTTGGCAAGGGGCTGGGCGAGAGTATCCAGAAACTGGGCTTTGTCCCGGAGGCGCAGAATGATATGATTTTTTCCATCATCTGTGAGGAACTGGGACTTTTCGGAGCCATCTGTGTGATACTTATGTATATTCTTTTATTGTGGCGTCTGCTTTTGATCGCGACCAATGCCAAAGACATGTTTGGATCCTATCTGGTGATCGGCATTATGGTGCATATCGCCTTACAGGTTATCTTAAACATTGCCGTTGTGACCAATTCCATGCCAAACACCGGTGTTACGCTTCCTTTTGTCAGTTATGGAGGAACCTCCATCATGTTTCTGATCGCGGAGATGGGCGTAGCCCTCAGCGTGTCAAAGAGTGCGCATGTGGAGACTTAGGATAGAAAGAGGATGGAGACTGTGATTGATGAAACGAAAAGGAAGAAACAACCAAGAGATCCCAAAGAAAAAAAAGAAGAAATTTTCCAAGTTCCGCTTTTACTTTTTTAATATAGTTCTGGGTGTGATCATCTGCCTGCTTGTCGCAGCTATGGCGAGTTATGCTTTTTGTACGGTGCATACGGTGACGGTCAAAGGCAATACCGTCTATACGGAGGAGGAGATCAAGCAGTTGGTACTGGACGACTCCTATTCCAAGAATACGGTCTATGCCTGGGGCAAGAACCTCATCAAGCCAAAGACCGATATTCCTTTTGTGTCCGCGATCAAGGTAAAGATCAAGGGCTATGACAAGTTGGAGATCGACGTGACGGAAAAGAAACTTTTCGGATGCGTTTTGCTTTCGGACAACCGTATGGCTTACTTTGATGAAGACGGAAAAGTGGTGGAGGTGTCGGACCGCGTCATTGAAAATGTGATGCAGGTGTCCGGGATCACCCTGGATAAGGCAAAGGTCGGCAGTAAGGTCGGGCTGGAAAAAGACCAGTTATCCTTCATGTTAAATCTTTTAAAGATCTTAAAGAAGTACGACATTGCGATCAGCAGCCTTTCTTTTGATGAAAGAGGCCGCATTACGGTCGTTTACGGAAGTATTCTGATCTGTGTGGGAAATGATACTAACGTGGAAGAAAAGATCATGCGTCTGCCACATATCCTGCCAAATCTGGAAGGACAAAGCGGGACACTACATTTAGAAAACTGGACACCGGATAACACAGATATTGTGTTTGAAAGACCAAAAGAATAGCCTGTATAAATTTCAATTTTTTTGAAAAATAGGTTGATAAATGAATAAAATTTATATATTATAATCTATATGGGTTTGTAGAATAGGATTTATGGGTTTACTCATAGATTTTGAGATAGGAAGAAGGAGGATTAAGACCTTGCTTGAAATAATGACGAATGAAGCGGATACCAGTGCCAAGATTATCGTGATCGGAGTAGGTGGCGCAGGAAATAACGCTGTGAATAGAATGATTGATGAGAATATCGCAGGTGTTGAGTTTATCGGGATCAATACAGATAAGCAGGCACTTTCCCTTTGCAAGGCACCGACATTGATCCAGATCGGTGAGAAACTGACCAAGGGTCTTGGTGCAGGCGCACAGCCGGAGATCGGTCAGAAGGCAGCAGAGGAGACCGCAGAGGAGATCGCAGCCAATGTCAAGGGCGCAGATATGGTATTCGTTACCTGTGGTATGGGTGGCGGAACCGGAACAGGTGCAGCACCGGTTGTTGCCAAGATCGCCAAGGAGCAGGGCATCCTTACCGTTGGTGTTGTGACCAAGCCATTCAAGTTTGAAGCAAAGACACGTATGGTCAACGCAGAGTCCGGTATTGAGAGACTCAAGGAAAATGTTGATACTTTGATCGTGATCCCGAATGATAAATTATTAGAGATTGTAGACCGCAGAACGACTATGCCGGAAGCGCTCAAGAAGGCAGATGAAGTATTACAGCAGGCAGTACAGGGTATTACAGACCTGATCAATCTGCCGGCTCTGATCAATCTGGATTTCGCAGATGTCCAGACTGTTATGAAGGACAAGGGTCTTGCTCATATCGGTATCGGTACAGCCAAGGGTGACGAAAAGGCAACAGAGGCTGTTCGTATGGCAGTAGAGAGTCCACTTTTGGATACGACCATCAATGGCGCAACACATGTCATTATCAATATTTCCGGAGATATTTCTCTTATGGATGCCAATGCAGCATCTACTTATGTCAAGGATCTTGCAGGAGATTCTGTCAATATCATCTTCGGTGCCAAGTATGATGAGTCCAAGCCGGATGAAGCAACGATCACAGTCATTGCTACAGGCTTAGAGGACGCACCGGCAGCAGCACCAAAGCCATCTATGGGCAGTTCTCTCTTAAATAATATGCAGTATGCCAGCGGGCTTGGCACACCAAAGCCATCCGTAAGCGGATTTGGCGCAGGCGTACATACACAGCCTACGACACAGGCACCGAGACCATCGGCAGCATCACAGGCTGGTGGAGCATCTGTAGGAGGCGGTATGGGTAACTTCCCACCACTGACCAAGCCACAGCAGCCGACCAGCACAGTCAAGCAGGAAGACATCAAGATTCCTGAATTTTTAAAGAACACAAGAAAATAATCTAGCAGGCTCGTTTCGACAGAATTTATAAAGCCACTTCCTTATAATTGATTTTATCAAAAGGAGGTGGCTTTTTATTTATGTCGTTTATTTGGATGTTCTTGTTCTACAAAATCTTATGCTGGATCTGGCAAGTCTTCTAGCCCTTGCGATCTGGCAGGAAAAATCTATGTCGGTGCCAAGGCTGGTCTTAGCGAGCCTGCTTGCTACGGGGCTTGGCTGTCTGGCATATCTGTTTTTACATTCCTTTTGGGGCTATGTCATTTTTGTCGTTTTTCTTGTCAATCCACTCATGCTGTTACTGGCATTTGAAAGGACAGCCCCTAAGGCATTGACAGTCCTTTATTTTCACCTGCTGATCGTTTATGCGGGATTGGGCGGGCTGGTGTCCCTGTTGGATCTGTATCTGCCGGCGGAGATCCGGGATTTCTTATTACCTCTGGCATGTGCTTTGTTTTTTTTGCTTACGGTCATTGCATCGATCTTACAGGCAAGAAAAAGAGAGCAGCGGGAAGTGGCGATCCTGGTGTGTGGGCATGTGGAAAAAATGCAGGCACTTGCCGATACCGGAAATCTCTTGCGCGACCCCATCAGTGGCAGACCGGTTTGCGTGGTGTCGGAAGACTATAAGGAGAAATGGAAGATCCCGGCAGAGCGGATGCGTCTGATCGCCTATGAGACGGTGGCAGGGCAGGATTTTATGGAGATCGTGGCAGCAGATAAATTCCTGATGAAAGAGGCGGGAAAAATGGTCAGCCAGAAAGAGATCCTGCTGGGATTTGGCAAGGCATCCTTGTTTCAGGGGAAAAATTACCAGATGATATTACATAAAGATTTTTGTTGGGAGTGAGCATATGCGTTTATTGTTTCGATGGCTTACGAGAGAGAAACTGGAATTGCTTTACATCGGTGGATGTGAGGTGCTTCCGGAACCTTTGAATGCAAGAGAGGAACAGGCATGTATCGAGGCTATGCAGGATCATCAGGATAAGGAGGCAAAGGAAAAACTGATCGCCCATAACCTGCGTCTGGTCGTCTATATCGCCAAGAAATTTGATAATACCAAGGTGGGAACCGAAGACCTGATCTCCATCGGCACGATCGGTCTGATGAAGGCAATCAATACCTTTGATGCCTCCAAGAGCATCAAACTGGCGACCTATGCGTCGCGCTGTATTGAAAATGAGATCCTTATGTATCTGCGTAAAAATAACAAGCAGAAACTGGAGGTTTCGATTGATGAACCCCTCAATGTGGACTGGGATGGAAATGAACTTCTTTTGTCGGATATTTTAGGCACGGACGAGGATGTGATCTACCGGGATTTGGAGACGCAGGCAGATCTCAAACTATTACATCAGGCATTAAAGACCTTAAACGGCAGGGAGAAGATGATCATTGAACTGCGTTTCGGGCTACATAGCAAAGATGGGGAAGAACTGACGCAAAAGCAGGTGGCAGACCTTTTGGGAATTTCCCAATCCTATATTTCCCGTCTGGAAAAAAAGATCATGAAGCGGCTGCATCGGGAGATGGCACGGCAGGAAAATGGTATGAAAGTAGTGTGATTTTTCGGAAAAATGTTATATAATATGGATATGGAACAGGAAATTTTCTGACGAAACGGAGGAGAAGGTATGATCATTGAATTTCTGGGGGCAGCCCATGAGGTGACAGGTTCCTGTCATTATGTGGAAGTGGGCGATAAGAAGTTTTTGGTGGACTGCGGCATGGAGCAGGGGCCGGATATCTATGAAAACCAAGAGATCCCGGTACAGGCGAGCAGTATTGATTATGTCTTTGTGACCCATGCACATATCGACCATTCGGGGCTTTTGCCACTTTTGTATGCGCATGGTTTCCGGGGGCAGATCTATGCGACAGAGGCGACGTGTGAACTCTGCAACATCATGTTAAAGGACAGCGCACATATCCAGACTTTTGAGGCAGAGTGGAAGAACCGTAAGGCAAAACGTGCCGGAAGGCCGGAGGTCACACCTTTATATACGGTTGAGGATGCCGCAGGTGTCTTGGAGCAATTTGTGCCGGTGCATTACCATGAGACGATCAAGGTCTGCGATGAGATCACGGTCCGCTTTGTAGATGCCGGACATCTTTTGGGATCATCGTCCATTGAAGTCTGGCTGACAGAAGGAAATGAAAAGCGAAAGATGGTTTTTTCCGGGGATATCGGACAGGGAAACCGACCGCTCATTAAGGAGCCGGAATACTTAAAAGAGGCAGACTATGTGTTAATTGAATCCACCTATGGAGACCGCTTGCATGAGGCGCCGATCGATTTTGCCAAGGCTTTGGCACAGATCATGCGATCTACGTTTCAGGCGGGAGGCAATCTGGTCATACCGGCATTTTCCGTCGGCAGGACACAGGAAATGCTCTACTTTATCCGCAGGATCAAAGAGGAGGGCATGCTGTCTGATTTAGAGGATTTTGAGGTCTATATGGATAGTCCCTTGGCGGTGGAGGCAACTGCGGTCTTTCATGATAATGTATCGGAATGTTTTAGTCAGGAAGCAAAGAGGTTGATCGCCGAGGGCAAGAATCCGATCCGTTTTCCGGGTTTAAAGATGGCAGTGACCAGTGAGGAGTCCAAGATGATCAACTTTGACATGAAGCCAAAGGTCATTATTTCGGCATCCGGTATGTGTGAGGCAGGCCGTATCCGCCACCATCTCAAGCACAACCTCTGGCGACCGGAATCTACCATTCTTTTTGTGGGATATCAGGTGCCGGGGACTCTAGGCTTTAACCTTTTAAATGGGGCTAAGGAGGTCAAACTCTTTGGTGAGACTGTCCATGTGGAGGCACGGATTGAAAATCTGCCGGGGATCAGTGGTCATGCCGATAAGAATAAATTGCTGGATTGGATGGGCGGCTTTGAAAAGGCGCCAAAGAAGGTCTTTGTCGTACATGGGGAGGATGCTGTCTGTGATTCTTTTGCAGATGCCATCCATGAAAAATACGGCTATGAGGCGTATGCACCTTATTCCGGCGACCGCTTTGATCTTCTGACCGGAGCCTGCTTGGAGCAGGGCAGCCGACAGGTAAAACAAAAGAAGACGCCATCCTCCAAGGCATCTTCCAATGTATTCGCCAGACTGCTTGCCGCAGGAGAGCGGCTTATGCGCGTGATCCGGGACTGCGAGGGCATGGCGAATAAGGATCTGGCAAAATTTGCTGACCAGATCAATGCTTTGAGCGACAAGTGGAGCCGGTAAGATAGTGCTCCATGGATTTTAAGGCGTTTTTTTCGAGGCGGGAAACCTGGGCTTGGGAGATCTGGATTTCAGAGGCAACTTCCATTTGGGTTTTCCCTTCAAAAAAACGCAATTTTATGATATGGGATTCTCTTGGACTTAAGGTTCCAAGGGCATCATTTAAGGAGAGACTTTCGACCCAGTTCTCTTCTTTATTTTTTTTGTCACTGATCTGATCCATGACATATAAGGTATCGCCGCCATCATTGTAGATAGGATCATAGAGGGACAGGGGGCTTTGCATGGCATCTAAGGCATAGATCATATCTTCCACCGGGATGCCTGCGGCAGCGGCGATCTCGTCCATGGTAGGTTCTGTTACGCTGGTGCGCAGGAGATTTTCTTTGGCAACGATTGCTTTGTAAGCGGTATCGCGCAGGGAACGGGAAATGCGGATACTGCTGGAAGTGTCACGCAGATAGCGGCGGAGTTCGCCTATGATCATGGGAACAGCATAGGTAGAAAACTTGACATTCATAGTCGGGTCAAAATTGTCAATGGATTTGATGAGCCCGATGCAGCCAATCTGAAAGAGGTCGTCCAGATTTTCCCCATGACCGGAAAAACGTTTTAAGACACTGAGCACTAGGCGCAGATTTCCCTTGATATAGGTCTCGCGTGCCTGCGCGTCCCCTGCTTTTATCTTATCCCAAAGTTCATTCTTTTCTTCATCGGATAGTAAGGGCAGTTTGGCAGTGTTGACACCGCAGATCTCAACCTTGTATGTGCTCATAAAAAAGACCTCCAACTTCAACTACTTTTAGTGTTGCCAAGTTGTAGATCTTTTATGCGCCACAGGGACGTTCCTTTTGCCATAAGGAGTGTCCCTGTGGTATCTCTGTGGTATCTAGGTGCAATAGCGGAAGGTTTTGTCGGTGAGGATGCGGGCAAAGATCAGCCCAAGAGGCAGGGCTAAGATGACAAGGAGTGCGGATGCCAGCCAGGAAGCCGCAGCCGTCAGGTTCATAATGCCAAGATTATAAAAGCCCTTGTAAAGGTAAAGCCCCGGAACCATGATGACAATGGATGGCACGGTCAGGGAGATACGCGGATAGCCTGCCAATCCCTTTAAGGTGGAGGCTAAGAGACCGGCGATAAAAGCCCCGATAAAGGCTGCAGCGGCAGGTGGCAGGGCAAGCAGGTCGATTAGTTCCAGCCTTACGGTATTGGAAATGGCACCGATCAGACCGGCGGCAAGTGCCAGTCGCACGGGACTGTTAAACATAATGGAAAAGCCAAAGACCCCGCAGCAACTGGCGAGCAGGCGGAGCAGGATCCATTGCCAGAGGCCTAAGTTCAAAGGCAAAAAGTCCATAGGCTGTAAGCCCAAAGACATAGCCAGGATCCATGCGGTCATGGTAGCGACCGTAATGATGATCAGCGAGTAGACCAGACGCTCGGTGCCGGATCGCATATCCAGTTTGGCGAGATCGATACCGCTTGTAATGAAAGGAAAGCCGGGAATGATAAATAACATGGAGCAGATATAGCCGGCTTCGTGCTCCAGCCGTACCGCAAAGATGACCTCTAAGAGTTTTAATAAAAGCGTGTAGGACAAGCATGCGGCGGAAACGGAGGCAATGATGCACAAAAATAAGGTAAAGTGGTGCTTGGACAGTTTACAGCGGATGTAATTGCCGATGCCCGCGCCGACAAAGGCGCAGAGCATTTCCACAATGCCGCCGCCCAGCAGAAAAGTGAAGGCTCCGCAGGCTAGAGCGGCAGAGGCGGCTAGTGTGAGTGGTGAGTATAAGCCATGTATTTTTTCGATATCATCCAGAGCAGAATGAATCTGCTCACAGGTCTGCTGTCGTTCGTTTTTGGAAAAATTGGAAACAAACTTTTCCAGACGGTTCAACTGCGAAGTGTTGACCCCGGTATTGGTCAGGCAGAGAGACTGGCTGAAACTGTCGTTTCCGTCAATACAGGTATAGTTGATCGACATGAGTCCAATGTCCACTGTGCAGGTGATGTCCATGAGTTCGGATAGGGTATTCATGGAACTGCGGACACGCCAGGCTCCGGTTCCGCATGCTAACATCATGATGCCGACACGCCCGATGACAGATGCCTTGGCAGGCAGTGTGGCAGAGATGATCGGCATGGTATCGTTGGGGTCGCTGTAGTCATGCCATAAAATATCCATATGGTTTTTTTTGATGCCGGGTTGGGCTTGTAATGTATTCATCATGCTGCCTCTTTTCCTAGAAATCCAGACTGTCACTGCCGGCAGTCTTTATCATTTCTTCACGGCAGGAAAGTACCAGTCCGTCGATCACACTTAGGTGCTGCAGCATCTTATTTTCAAACTGATGGATGGGAAGCAGGACGCCGAGTTCATCAAACGATTTGCCGGAGCGGATGCCGGTTTCCTGTCCGTAATATACAATAGCGGAATAGGCTTCTTCCTGAATATCATGGAAAGTCGACCAGATTACATCATAAGCCTGGGCTTCGGTCAGACCTAATTTTTTGGTATCCGGCAGGGCATAGAGGATGAGGATGCCGCGCTCCCTGTTTTCCGCTTTCTCGCAGATATCCATACCGGAGGTGTAGTAGCGAACCAGATCATAGGCGTCGGCGAGATAGAGTTTGGAACGTGGGGCGGCATGATGCGCCTGATAGATCTCATGGAATTTCTTATATTCATGTCTGGAGACAAGGTCTGCCTTGTCATTGAGCAGGTTTCCGTCCACATCGGTCAAAAGGACAGGATTTTCTCCATTCTTCCCATGAAAACGCTTCGGGATAAGGTAAGTTTCCTTTAAAAGGTCAAACATGCTGCGGTTAAACAGTTCCAGCAGTAAGGCACTGACATCACCGTTTTTGTAAGCGCCCAGCAGGACTTCTGCAAAATGATGGGGATCCGGGTCCGTTGTGCGCTTGTCATCACACAGATGATCGTAAAAAGCATCCATCAATCGTTCACAATACTGGTCAGAAGACAGGATTCTGGAAAACATATTTTCCACTTCTTCTTCTCTTGGTAATACCAATGACATAAAAATCATCTCCTATTTTAGTTGTTTTCTCTTTCTAATGTGATTATAATTTTATGGTAGCAATAAATAAAAGATATTATTGATATGATAATGATCATGATTTGATATGATAGAGGAAGGCCTATGAATGTCAATTTTGAGTATTATAAGATCTTTTACTATGTGGCAAAATATAAGAACTTTACCAAGGCGGCACATGCCTTAAATAACAGCCAGCCCAATGTGACCCGGGCTATGAATTGTCTGGAACATGAGTTGCGTTGCACCCTTTTTGTCCGCACCAACCGTGGGGTTTATCTGACTCCGGAGGGCGAAAAACTCTATGTCAGAGTGTCTGCCGCCATGCAGCAATTTCAACTGGCAGAGGAAGAATTGTCGGATTGTGTAGGTTTGGAACACGGAACGATCTCCGTAGGCGCCAGTGAGATCGCCTTAAATATCTTTCTTCTGGACCATCTGCGGGTTTTTCACAGGGAGTATCCGGGGGTACGCCTAAAGATCAGCAACCATTCGACCCCGCAGGCGATCCGTGCGGTGCGCAGTGGAGAAAGCGATTTTGCCGTGGTGACGACGCCCATACAGGTAGAAGCGCCGCTCAAAGAAGTTCCTCTGGAGGATTTTCAGGATATTCTGATCGGTGGTCCCATGTTTTCAGATCTTTTGGGACAAAATAAGAAGTTGAAGGATCTGCAGGGCTATCCTTTGATCTGTCTGGGGCAGGAGACAACGACCTACCGCTTTTACCATGAGTGGTTCCGGGCGCAGGGAGAGGAATTTTTGCCGGAAACCCAGGTGGCGACGAGCGACCAGGTACTGCCTCTGGTAAAAAGTGATCTGGGACTGGCTTTTCTGCCACAAAAGATGGCGGAACCTGCCCTTATGGCGCAGGAGGTGATCGGGATCCGGCTGGAGGAAGAAATCCCGGCGCGCAGGATCTGTCTGGTCTACGATGCCAAACGCCCGATGAACGCTGCAGCACAGAAACTCAAAAAGATACTGATCGATAAAGATGTGATGGAGGAGAAGAAAGCATGACACTGCAACAATTAAAATATGTCATCACCTTAGCGGAGGTGGGGATGATCACAGAGGCGGCGGAAAACTCTTTATTTCGCAGCCAAGCCGGACAAAAAGGTCGTATATGTGCCTTTGGACAGACTGTATTTAAGCCCGCAATGCGGCTTTGCTTCCTGTGATATCGGAAATAAATTAACAGAGGAGGAACAGTGGGCAAAATTAAAGCTGGTCAAGGAAGTGGCAGAAGAAGTATGGCAGGATGCCAATACATCTTTTGCAGGAAAAAGCACAAGATACAGTATATTTTTTGACGACAAAATACACTTATTAGTTGGAGAAACGAATAAAGGATGGTATAATATACATATTGCGATAGATAATTCCAAAGCAAAATGCAAGGATTTGGAGACAATACAATATGGGGAAAGGATATGAACTGGAAAAAAGGGTTCTGGCAATGATATCTGAACAATATGAGGGCATATATCAGTTGAACCTGGCGGACAAGAAGGTCATCTGCATCTATGACGGACGGGATGCATGGGGACCGGATGACGTTTTGGATCGTGACATCTGGAGAGATCGTCTGGTCGGACTTTGCCATCCGGAAGACAAAGAGAATCTACAATCTGTTTTGGCAGAGGATTCTCTTTTTCTGCTAGGGAAAAAAGAGGCAAAGACAGACAAGATCAGCAGGGATTTCCGTTTTATGATCGAGCAGGGCTACCGGTGGATCAACCTGATGCTGGTGCCGGATCCTGCGCATGGGCAGATCACGGTGACCTTTCGCGATGTGACCCATCGCTATGAGTATGATGAGATCATACGACGAAAGAATATGGAATTAAGGCGGATGTTACAGACTGCGGAACAGTATCGGGATGCTCTCTTGACTGAATCGGTTGTCTTATATCAGGTCAATTTTTCCAAAAACCTGATCGAGAATGAGATCTTCCAAAAAGATAAAAAGACCAATGGCATGGTAAGGGTATTGAATACCGTAGGCATCCATACACCATGTGCTTATGATGAATATTGCGCCAGATGGCAGGGCAGAGTGTCAAAGGATACGCTGGCGGAATACCGCAAGTTTTCCTCTGCGTCTTATATGGTGGAGGCTTATCAGGATGGGAAGACACTCTTGCGACAGGATTACCGCACCCTGGATTCCACGGGAGAAGAGATGTGGATCAATAAGACGATCTATCTGACCAAGGACAATATCCAGGGAGATATTATCGGTATTGTCAGCCTGCGCAATGTTACAGACCGCTATCGGCAGGATTACCTGCGGGAGTCTTTGGAAAAGCAGGCATCATTGGATCTGTTGACCGGACTTTACAATCATGTGACTGGCGAAGTCCTGATCAAGAGCAAGATCAATAACGAAAAGTACGTGGACGCTGCATTTATCATTTTTGACATAGATTCTTTCAAAAAGATCAATGATACCCATGGACATTATTTCGGAGACTGTGTCTTGCAAAAGGTATCCGATTGCCTCAAGGGCTGCATCCGTGAGGAACAGGACATTGCCGCACGATACGGCGGGGATGAGTTTGTCGTATTCATGACTTACAAGCAGGAGGATGACATCAAGGATATCGTTGAGCGCATCTTTGATAGTGTTTCCTGCCAGTATGAGGGGCTTGTCATCAGCGTCAGTATGGGCATCTGTCTTTCCAGCGCCTGTGATGGCGGCTATTATGACCTCTACAAGAAAGCGGACAAATCCTTATACGCTGCCAAGGCGGGAGGTAAGGGACAATATGTGTATTATGAGGCTTAGATACAGATAAAGGAGACTCTTTTTATGCAGACTATGACACTTTTAAATCAAACAAAGATACCTGTTTTAGGATTTGGTACTTATAAGATCACGGATCCGACACTTGCAAAAGAATCTGTAACAGAGGCAATTTGTCGTGGATACCGGCACGTGGATACAGCGGCTTTTTATGAAAATGAAGTTGCGGTTGGTCAGGCTATCCGGGACACGATAGCAGAAGGGGGTCTGGCAAGAAAAGATCTGTTTGTGACCAGTAAAGTTTGGAAAACAGAAAATACTTATGATAAGGTGATGGCATCTTTTGAAAAGACCATGGAGAATTTGGGATTAGACTATCTGGATCTCTATTTGGTACATTGGCCGGCATCGGACGCTTTTGACCCAGATTGGAAGGAGACAAATCGGCAGGTTTGGCGAGCCATGATCGATATTTATCGGAGCGGACAAGTGAAAGCCATCGGCGTGTCAAATTTTTTGGTGCGGCATTTAGAGACGATTTTGGAGATGGAAGTGCTTCCTATGGTGGATCAAATAGAAATCAATCCTGGATTTTTACAGAGAGAAACTGTGGATTTTTGCCAGAAACAGGGGATTATTGTTGAAGCGTGGAGTCCTTTGGGCAGAGGACGCATTTTTGATGACCCGACCTTGCTGTCCTTGGCAAATAAATACGACAAAACAGTAGCACAGATTGCACTTCGCTGGGAACACCAACACGATATTGTTGTACTACCAAAGACGGTCACACCGAGTCGGATGACGGAGAATATGCAGATTTTTGATTTTGAATTGTCTTATGATGATATGGAAACGCTGGATGGCATGGATCCCGTGGGGGCATCGGGGCATAGTCCGGATCAGGCATAGGGCATTAAGACATAAAGGATGTATGGAGGAATGAAAGATGAAAGAAAGTAAAGCAAAAAAGAGAGGAACGATCGCGGTAAAAATTGATGCACTTGTGCTGATCATGGTTATTCTATCTAACATTATCTGTCTGAGTGTACTGGTGTCCAGCAGTAGAAAATACATCAGATCGGCGGTGCAAAATAGCATGCTGGATATGGTAGATTCTTATGCGAAGTTGATTGAAACGGATATTGAACAAAGTGGCAAAGATGATTTGGATTATGATGGCTATGCCGCTATCTTAGACGATGTCGGTGTAAAAGGGATGGAGAGTTCCTATGTCTATGTGGTCGATGAAAATGGCACCATGTTATATCATCCGACGGAGGATAAGGTAGGCAATCCGGTAGAGAATACAGTCGTCAAAGGTTTGGTACAGCAATTGGCAGAGGGAGAGCATCCAAAAGATGCGGTTGTGACCTATGATTTTAATGGAGTAGAAAAATATGCCGGATATTCCATTATTGGTAATAACAATATTGTTGTTGTCAGTGCGGATGAAGATGATGCACTTACCGGAATCAATACCACAACAAGGACAGCCATTGGTATTTTGATCGTACTCATTATTCTGGCCAGCATTGCGGCACTTATTTTTGGCAGAAGGCTGGTAAAGCCACTTGTGACCTTAAGCGGTATTATTGAGGAGGTTGCCAATGGTAATATGAATGCCGATTTTTCCGGTATTAAAATTACCAATGATGAGATCGGCATGATGGCAACCAGTGTAAAAGATATGACGGGTACACTGGGCGGTATCGTAGAAAAGATTCGTGCTACCAGCGATGCTATGGCACAACACAGCAGCAAATTAAATGATACCAGCGAACAGACTCTGGCTGCCAATGGAGAGATCAGTAAGGCAGTAGAGGATGTTGCGATCGGTTCTACCAATATGGCGACTTCTATTTCCGATATCAATGTGGATCTGGGAAGTATGCATGATGAGACACAGACGATCGATGCTTCTGTTCTGGATATCGAAACCCAGACACATTCTGTATTGGAGAGCAGTGCTATCATGAACCAAAAGATGCATCATATGCAAAGTAGCAGTGAAAAGATGGAAGAAGGCATTGGCGTTATTGCAGAGCGTGTGGAAAAGGTCAATGCGGTTGTGGAAAAAGTCAGTGATATCATCGGCGTAATTGAAGATATTTCCGGACAGACCAATCTTTTGTCACTCAATGCATCCATTGAGGCTGCCCGTGCAGGAGATGCCGGTCGAGGATTTGCAGTGGTGGCAGAAGAGATTCGTGTGCTATCTGATAATACAAGCGGTGAATTAAATAATATCAAAGAGATTATTTCAGAATTAGTAGAGGAGTGTCAGGCATGTATGCGGGCATCTCAGGAAGTTGTTTCCGATAATGCTGTGCAAAAAGAGGAGATCAGCAGCGTCTTGCAGGAGTTTGCTAGTTTAGATGATCAGATTGGTCGGACAGCGGACAAGGCGGAAGAAATCAAGGGCTTGGTAGATCAGATGGTTTGCTTGAATCAGAATATCACGGACAATAGTAATGGACTTACGGATGTAAGTTCTTCCAATGCTGCCGCAACCGAGGAAATGACAGCCAATATTGAGGAACTCAATGCCATGATGAATGGTGTGGCGGAAATGGCGGGACAGATGAATGAGCAGGCAGGATTCTTAAATGAGGCTTTATCTTATTTTAAATAGCATCTGTTCACAGAAATAACATGACTTTTACACAAAAGGTGGTATCTTTTTTACAGAGAACGTGGATAATGGTATATGTAAGGTAAAAAGAGAAAAGATGAGCGCGGGACTGGGCGCAGTGTGAAAGGGATGCAAAGCGTAAATGAAAACATTGAGTCACAAATATCTGGCAGAACATATCGCAGGGCAGTATCTGCGAGGTTTTTCCATGCTGGAAAAAAATGCATACATATATGGGGCAATTGCACCGGATGTCAACAAGGTCACCTATCTGCATGGATGGAAAGGTAATAAAAAGTTTTTCGGACACAATTATGAGAACAGCAGTCAGACCATGGATCATCTGATCAAAAAACTGGAACGGTCGACGCCGGGTGGAGGGATCTATTTTTACCGTCTGGGCAAGTTGACCCATTACATCGCAGACAGTTTTACCCATGTGCACAATGGCTATTTTACAGGCAGTCTTGCCGAGCATGTGCAGTATGAAAGTGCTTTGCACAAATGCCTGTTAGAACAGATCCCATTTCAAAAGATGGTCTTACCTACCTTTGATGTCAAGGCCCTGCATGAGCATCATGATACTTACGCAGACCTGTACCCATCCCTAGAGATCGATCTTTTATATATTTCATCCATGGTCTTGGCAGCGACCCTCTGTTATGCTGACAGACCCCAATACGTTGGCAGGATCTTATGGGATTTCCCAACATGGAGCGTACAGCAATTTCCGCGATTTTACAGACAGTTTACAACCTTTTAACAAAACGCAGATAGAAGCACCCTAAGGGGTGCTTTTATAATGTTATTTGTTATGGGAGATGAGTGCGCTGGCATGAAGCTTTTATCTCCTGTGACAGATACATTATTTTGCAGGTAAAAGGAGTATAAAATGAGTAAACTGAAACTGACAAAACTGGAAAAATCCTGGGTTTTGTATGATGTGGGTCATTCTGCATTTCTTCTGCTATATTGATGGCGTATATACCATTATCGATATGGCTACAGCGTATGGAACAGCACTGGGGCTGGCTGGCAGATGGCATTATCTGGCAGTTTTGGATGCCGGTGGAACGGGTTCCGCCTCTTTGGAGAATTATTGCTGGCATGGGGGATTGTGCTGATCCTTGCCTTTGCATTTTCTTTGGCAAAAAAGAATATGTAAAATATCTGAAAATTGCGACCTCTCGCACAAGTTGTGGTATAATTATGACAACTTAGAGTGTGGGAGGTTTTTTCTATGGATCGTTTTTATGTGGAGGCTGCACCGATTGCAGAAAATAAGACCTATGTGAGCGGACAGATCCGTCTGAGTATTATTACAGACCATATTTTGCGTCTGGAGCGTGTGGAAGGAGATACCTTTGCGGATCTTGCAACGCAGAAGATCATGCATCGTGATTTTGGCAGCCCGTCTTTTTCGGTAAAGGATAATATGCTGGATATCGAAGTGACGACGGCAGACCGGGTCTTTCATGTGGATAAGGAGACCCTGCTTGTGTCCGTGAAATTGGAGAACTACTGGGTAGACAGCCATCAGGTACATCCGCTGGGTGGGACATTCCGAACCCTGGATAATGGCTTGGGCGACCGTATTTTATTTGGAGAAAATAAGGGACCGGTCAAATTATCGGACAGTATCTTTTCTCTGGAGGGGGTAGCGGAGATCGATGATTCCGCATCCTATTTTCTGGAAGAAAACGGCACCTTATCTGCCAGAAGATCAGGCGATATCGACCGCTATATTCTGGCATTTGGCAAGGATTATCTGGGCGGTCTGCGCGAGTTTTACGGTTTGACAGGATTTACACCGCTTTTGCCCAAATACGCACTGGGAAACTGGTGGTCACGCTACTATGCATATAGGCAGCAGGAATATATTGATCTGATGGATAAGTTTAAAGACAAGGGAATCCCGCTTACCGTTGCCACCATCGACATGGACTGGCATCTGGTAAAAAATGTGCCAAAGGATGCGACGACCCACAGCAAATTCTGGGGCAGGGGCTGGACGGGCTATACCTTTGATACAGACTTATTCCCGGACTACAAGCAGTTCTTTCGCGACTTAAAAGAGCGGGGGCTTGCTATTACTATGAACCTGCATCCCCATGACGGCATCCGCTATTTTGAAAAGCAATATCCTGCCATGGCAAAGGCGAATGGCATTGATCCGGCAAGCAAGGAGCCGGTAGAATTTGACTTTACCGACCGGACATTTGTAGATTCCTATTTTGATCTGGTCTTACATCCTTACGAAGAAGATGGTGTAGATTTCTGGTGGATCGACTGGCAGCAGGGTCGCAAGTCCAATCGTCAGGGGCTGGATCCTCTGTGGCTGCTCAACCATTATCATACCTTAGATGCCGGGCGGGATGGCAGAACGCCACTTATCCTTTCGCGTTATGCCGGGTGTGGATCCCACCGTTATCCGCTGGGATTTTCGGGCGATACCATCGTGCGTTGGAAGAGTCTTGCCTACCAGCCGTACTTTACCCTTGCAGCATCAAATACGGGTTACAGTTGGTGGTCACATGATATTGGCGGGCATATGGGAAGCAAGGGCAATCCGGAACTCTATACCCGCTGGGTACAACTGGGCGTCTTTTCTCCGATCAACCGTTTACACTCTACCCGGGATAAATGGAGCAAGGAACCATGGCTTTATGGGACAGAGGCAGAAAAGATCGTGACCAAGTTCCTGCAGTTGCGTCACCGCCTCCTGCCATATCTTTATACGGCAAATGTCAGGACGGCGCGGGAAGGACTTCCTATTGTCATGCCTATGTATTATCTGCATGACTGCAAGGAAGCCTATGAGGCAAAGACCCAGTATTACTTTGGCACGGAAATGATCGTGGCTCCGGTTGTGACCAGGCAAAATAAAGAGGGATTGGCACCGGTCAGTGTCTGGCTGCCGGGGGGCAAGTGGACAGACTTCTTTACCGGTCAGGTCTTTGAGGGCAATCATACCTATGAACTCTTTGTGCCGCTGGACCGCATACCGGTCTTTGTAAAGGAGGGCGGTATCGTGCCGCTTCTTGCCGATTACAGGAATAATGATCAGGAATTTAGATCTCTGGAAGTGTGTTTATATGCAGGTAATGGAAAGTATCGCCTGGAAGATGAAGCAGGCGGTATCGACTTCTCCATGCAAAAGACAGAGGATGGCATCGAGATCTTTGTCACAAAAGAGGAGACCTGTCCTACCGAAAAATTGGCGATCCGGGTCATTGGGGCAAGCGATACGGTTTATCATGTGCATGGAAATATGGAATACAGCATACAGATATAAGTTTAATTTCATACTATTTTAGTAGGCGATAGGGAGTACATCCTAAATGCATATAGGAATACGGGAAATGTACAAAATACAGGACATGAGCGTAAAAAAAGGCATAAAAAGGGTGTATTTCCTATCTTTATGTGGTAATATATCTTCGTGTGCCGCAGGGACGTTCCATTTGCCACAAGGAGTGTCCCATTTGGCGCAAATAGCCAATAGGGACACTCCTTGTGGCAAATGGAACGTCCCTGCGAGAAGAGGAGATATAAAGGTGTTAGAGTTACAGGATATTTGTTATGAGACCGAAGATGGCAAGTTGATCTTAGACCATATCAATGCGACCATCGAGGATCATTTTGTTGTGATTACAGGACCAAACGGCAGTGGAAAATCAACACTTGCCAAGGTTATTGCCGGGATCAATAAGCCGAGCCAGGGGCGGATCCTTTTAAATGGAGAAGATATTACCGACTGGTCTATTACCGATCGTGCCAATCGTGGGATTTCTTATGCTTTCCAGCAGCCGGTCCGTTTTAAGGGGCTGACGATCAAAGATCTCATGTCACTGGCGGCAGGAAAGGATGCGACAGTCAGCGAACTTTGTGATCTCTTGTCTGAGGTAGGGCTTTGTGCCAAGGATTATATCAACCGAGATCTGGATGGCAGTCTTTCCGGCGGCGAGTTAAAGCGTATCGAGATTGCTATGGCATTTGCCAGAAATTCCGATCTGACCTTGTTTGACGAGCCGGAGGCAGGAATCGATCTGTGGAGTTTCCAGAAACTTATCCATGTCTTTGAAAAGATGGTGGCAGCCAGCGACGGAAACATCCTTATCATCAGCCATCAGGAGAGGATCTTGGATATTGCGGACAAGGTTCTTTATTTAAAGGACGGCAAAGTTGAAATGTACGATACAAAGGACAAGGTTCTGCCAAAGATCATGGGCATGCCGAGTTCGACCTGTAGTGTACTGACAGAAAAGATGAAGGAGGACTAAGGACGTGGGAACGATTGAACAGAATATTTTAAAAGAAGTTGCCGGTCTGGACGCACTTCCGGTGGGCGCTTACAATATCCGTACCAATGGCACATCTTCTGCCAGAAATACAACAGCCAATATTGATATTGTCACCAAAGAGGACAAGCCGGGCATTGACATCATCATCAAACCGGGCACCAAGAATGAGAGCGTGCATATCCCGGTCGTGGTTTCACAGGCGGGATTAAAGGATATGGTATATAATGATTTCTTTGTCGGTGAGGGCGCAGACGTGACCATCGTAGCCGGTTGCGGCATTCACAACTGCGGCAGTGCGGATAGCGGTCACGATGGCATCCATACCTTTTATGTAGAAAAAGGTGCTAAGGTGCGCTACATCGAAAAGCATTACGGCGAGGGAGATCCGGGCACGACAGGCAAACGTCTGATGAATCCAACGACCATCGTTCATTTAAAGGAAGATGCCGAGATGATCATGGAGACATCCCAGATCTCCGGTATTGATGATACACTGCGTATCACAGAGGCAGACTTATGTGATCGCGCAAAACTGGAGATCCATGACAGCATCATGACGACAGGTGATCAGAATGCAGATGCACAGTTTACGGCAGATCTTAACGGAGAGGACTGCGCTTGCAATATCGTCAGCCGTACCGTTGCCAGAGACCATAGCAAGCAGCATTATACCTCTACCTTGAATGGCAACAACCGCTGTGCAGGGCATACCGAGTGTGATTCCATCTTGATGGATCAGGCATATGTGCTTGCCACCCCGCAGTTGTCTGCGGCAACGACAGAGGCAAGCCTTATCCACGAGGCAGCCATCGGCAAGATCGCCGGGGAGCAGTTGATAAAACTTATGACTTTAGGCTTGACAGAAGAAGAAGCAGAGGAACAGATCATTTCCGGTTTCTTAAAATAAAGCGGGAGAAGTGCCATGGAAGCATTGATAGCGAAATTTATCGAATGGATCAAAGAGTCAGAACATATTGTCTTTTTTGGCGGAGCGGGGGTATCGACTGAGAGCGGCATCCCGGATTTTCGCAGCAAGGACGGCTTATACAATCAGCATGATGTGCAGTTTGACAAGTATCAGCCGGAATACCTCTTGAGCCATACCTGTCTGATGAGAGAACCGGAGGTTTTCTTTGAGTTTTACCGGCAAAAAATGGATAGCCGGGGCTTTGAACCCAATGTCACTCACAGGGTGCTGGCGAAGTTGGAAGAGATCGGAAAACTGGATGCTATCGTTACACAGAATATCGATGGGCTGCACCAGTTGGCTGGATCAAAATGTGTCTATGAGATCCATGGGACGACCCACAAAAATTATTGTGCATCCTGCGGAGAGAGAGTCGGCGAGAATTATATTTTTGAGACGACCGGTATTCCCAGATGTCCGAAATGCGGCGGCATGATCCGTCCGCAGGTCACCCTGTATGAAGAAGGTCTGCCGGAAGATGCAGTCAGAGGGGCAGTTGATGCGATCCGAAAAGCCGACACCCTGATCGTGGCAGGCACGTCCCTAAATGTCTATCCGGCGGCATCCTATGTCTATGAGTTCCGGGGCAACCATCTTATTGTCTTAAACAAAGAGCCACTGCATGTGCAGTTGAACCAGGAGAAGGATCTCTTTATCGAGGCAGCCATGGGGCAGGTCTTTGTTGCTTTGGAAGATGCACTTTTTTGATAAAAATGTATAAAATTCTTGATATGATCTTGAAAAAAATATAATTTTGTGCAAGATGAACAGAAATATAGAGAAGAATATCGACGCTTTGTGTAATATTAAGTAAAATGTGTGCAAAGTGTTAAATGTTCGACAAAATGCGACATTTGTCCTTCAAAAGGACAAATACCCTGCAAAGGAAAACTGTAAATATTACCCGAAATTTTAATATTTTTCACGAATTTTTGATTTGACAAAGGAAAACACCTGTGTTTAAATAGGTCAAATGAAACGTTGGAAACGCTTTCATTGAATGTAGTTTCGCGGTTTTAAAGTGAAAAGGAGTGAAAAAAATGGAACTGAAGGTAATGCTTAAGGACGAAAAAGAAGTACAGGAATTCGTGCAGGCAGCATCCGTTTGTCCAGAAGCCATTGATTTAAAGAGTGGCGCCATATATTTAGACGCAAAATCCCTGCTTGGTGTTATGAGCATGGGGATGAAGCGAGAGATGCGGGTACTTTGCAGTAAATATGATCCGACCTTTGTGCAGGCGGTTCGTAAATTTGCAGTAGCCTAAATTGTATGGAAGATGCCCCCGGCAGGTTTACCTGCCGGGGGCATTTTATGTTATACTAAAAATATGAAGATCAGTAGGCTTTTACAAGAGGAAGAATTAAAACCGCAGATCGTGATCTCTGTCCGCAATCTCGTCGAATTTCTGATGAATGCAGGTGATATTGACGACCGGCATGGCGGGCAGATGCGCATGGAGGCTATGCAGGAAGGCAGCCGAATTCACCGCAAGATCCAGAGGCGGGCGGGAGCCGATTATCACGCAGAGATCCCGCTCAAGTTCATAGTCTCTTATGAGGAGTATGATCTTGCCATTGAGGGCAGAGCCGACGGCATTATTTATGAGGAAGGCTTGTTAGAAGAGACCAGCCGTTTTCTAGAAGATCCCCGGATGGATCTTGAAGAAGGGCAGGAAGAGGCAAAGCCGTTCGTTATGATCGACGAGATCAAGGGTGTCTATCTGGATGTGGAGCAGATGGCAGAGCCGAACGCCGTGCATCTGGCACAGGCAAAGTGCTATGCCTTTATTTTTGCGACCCAGCATGCCCTGCCTGCCATCGGCGTGCAGATGACCTATTGCAATTTGGATACGGAGGAGATCCGCAGATTTCAGATGCATTATTCCTATGATGAGATCGAGTCTTGGTTTTTGGAACTCGTTGCTTCTTATAAGAAATGGTCGGATTTTTTATTTCACCACAAGATGATTCGTCAGCAGTCCATCCGGGGTTTGGAATTCCCCTATGCCTACCGGCAGGGGCAAAAGAAACTGGTAACGGATGTCTACCGCAGTATCATGCGCGAAAAGACCTTGTTTTTACAGGCACCGACAGGGACGGGCAAGACTCTGGCTACCATCTTTCCTGCCATACAGGCGATGGGGCAGAATATGGGAGACAAGATCTTTTATCTGACTGCCAAAAATGCGACCGGTGTCGTGGCACACGATACCTTTCTTCTGATGGAAGAACAGGGCTATGAGGGAAAGACGGTCGTGATCACAGCCAAGGATAAGATGTGTCTTTTGGAGGAGAGATCCTGCAACCCGGACGACTGTCCTTACGCAAAAGGGCATTTTGACCGTGTCAACGATGCCGTCTATGACATTTTGCAGGAAGAAAATATGATGGATCGTGATTGCATTTTGCGCTGGGCAAAAGATAGACGGGTCTGTCCTTTTGAGTACAGTCTGGATATTGCATCCTGGGTCGATCATATCATCTGTGACTACAACTATGTCTTTGATCCAAATGTCTGTCTCAAACGCTTTTTTGCGGAGGGCATCCGGGGCGACTATCTTTTTCTGGTGGATGAGGCACACAATCTGGTCGAGCGTGCCAGAGACATGTATTCGGAGACTCTGGTCAAAGAAGACTTTCTTGCCATGAAAAAGAAGTTAAAGATCTATGGAAAAAAACTGGAAAATACCTTGGAGCGCTGCAACAAGGAAATGCTGGTCTTAAAGCGGCAGTGTGAGAAACTGCTTGTCTTAGAGGAGATGGATTCCTTTTTGTTTGCCCTTTTCCGGGCGGCAGCGGCGATGGATGAGTTGCTGCAAAAAGAAGGAAATATCATAGACCGTGACGTGGTCTTAGACTTTTATTTTAAGGTGCGCAATTTTGTCAACCTGTCCGACGATTTTGACGAGCACTATCGTATTTACTGTGATTATGATGAGAAAGGACAGTTCTGCCTGCATCTTTTTTGCGTAGATCCTTCCTATATGCTGCAAAAGCGGCTGGATCGGTCGCGCGCCTGTGTCTTTTTCTCGGCGACCCTGCTTCCTATCCGCTATTATAAGGAACTTTTGTGCTGTGATGATGATGTCTATGCCATTTATGCGGACTCTGTTTTTGAACAGGAAAAGCGGGCACTTTTGATCGGCAGGGATGTCAGTAGCCGCTATACCAGGAGAACTTTTGCGGAATATCTGGCTTTTGCGGACTATATCGAAGCTATTGTGGAAAAGAAAAAGGGCAATTACATGGTTTTTTGTCCTTCTTATAAGATGTTGGAGGAGATCAGCCAGAAGTTTATGGCAAAAAGTCTGGGCTCCTGTGACGTGATCTGCCAGCGCTCGGGCATGAGTGAGCAGGAGCGGGAAGATTTTCTGAAAGAATTTGAAGAAGTAAGAGAGCGTTCTTTCGTTGCTTTTTGCGTGATGGGAGGTGTCTTTTCGGAGGGGATCGACCTGACGGAGGAAAAATTGATCGGTGCTATCATTGTCGGTGTGGGGCTGCCCCAGATCGGGAATGAGCGGGAAGTCATGAAACAGTATTTTGAGGCGACCGGGAGAGACGGATTTTCCTTTGCCTACCTTTATCCGGGTATGAATAAGGTGATTCAGGCGGCAGGCCGCGTCATTCGGACAAAAAGTGACGAGGGCGTGATCGCCCTCTTAGATGAGCGTTTTACAAAAAGTGAATACAGGCAGACCTTTCCGCGGGAATGGAATGACGGAAAGATCTGCGATCGTCATACGGTTGGAGATCTAGTGGATGATTTTTGGCAAAAGAGATAAAAAGGCTTCTGCTGAGGCGCCGAGAGGCAGGGACGGATGTGTCGCTGCGACCAGGCTTCTTGGTGGAAGTTTTTCTTTTGTAGAAACAACGGTCAGATCCTTTGAGGAATGTTTGATGCAGTAGTCCGGGATAAAGGCAATGCCAAGACCGATGCGCGCCAGGTCGATCAAAAGATCATTGGAATACAACTGAAAAGCCGGTACCAGATCCAGACGATGTTCCAAAAAGATCTGGTGGAGATATTCACTGGTCGTAGAATTTTTGTCCAGCATCAGGATAGGCAGACCGGAGATCTCCTTGAAAGTCATTTCCTTAGTGACCTGCGGAAAATGTGTGGGATTGGCGATGAACACATCCTGAAAGGTTGTCAGGGTCTGGGTGATATAAGAAGTATTCATGCGGGAGTTGGGATGGTTGGTGATGATGATGTCAACCTTTCCCTGCTCCAAGAGGTCGACGCAGGACTTGCTTGTCGCATTGGTGATGCGGATGGGTACATCCGGGTAGAGTTCGTGGAACTTTTGGATATAAGGCACCAGAAAATAGCGGCAGATGGTATCGCTGGCGCTGATGTGGAGTTGTCCCAATCTGGTGTCGTTGACATTCTGGATCTGTTCTTCGCCGCGGCGTATAAGGTTCATGGCTGGTTCGATGTGCTGTAAGAGCAGTTCACCGGCAGGGGTCAGTTGGACTTTTTTGGTGCTGCGGATAAAGAGGGGCTGACCGATCTTTTTCTCCAAAGTCTTGATCGACTGCGATACGGCGGACTGGGAAATGAAAAGCTGCTTGCTCGCCTCGGAGAAACTGAGGGAAGATGCAACATGGTAAAATACTTTGTATAGTTCGTAATTGATATCCATAAGGTTTCCTTTCTTTTTTTGTAACGCAATGTTATCATTCATATTATATAAGCACAAATAATAGCAGTCAAGGATATAGATAAGATTTACTAATATATCTGATTAGGGATAATAATTATGTGCAGGTCAGCGCGATGTGCTATACTATGGGTAAATGTGATAGGGCATATCCTATGTCCAAGTGAGTGAAAGATGGAGGTATAGCATGGGAAACGTAAGAAGAGTTTATGCAGAGAAGAAACCCCAGTATGCAGTGGCAGCAAAGTCACTTTACAGTGAGATCAAGAGTTATCTTGGCATTACTACGGTAACAGGCGTCCGCGTCCTGATCCGTTACGATATTGAAAATATTTCGGAGGACACTTACAAGAAGGCATTAAAGACCGTTTTTTGTGAACTTCCGGTCGATGATTATTACGAAGAAGAATTTGCTTATGAAGGCAGGACGTTCAGCGTGGAATTTTTGCCGGGACAGTTCGATCAGAGAGCGGATTCCGCAGAGCAGTGCGTCAAGTTGTTAAAGGAAGATGAAGATGTCATCATCCGTTCCGCAACCACCTATGTCATTGAAGGACAGATCACAGACGAGCAGTTTGAAGCCATCAAGAAGCACTGCATCAATCCGGTAGACTCCAGAGAGACCGGTATGGATAAGCCTGAGACTCTGACCGATCATTTTGAAGATCCGGCAGATGTTGCCATCTTTGATGGCTTTAGCAGCATGCCGGAAAAGGAATTAAAAGATCTCTATGATTCTCTTGGACTTGCCATGACCTTCAAGGATTTCTTACATATCCAGAAGTATTTCGCTCAGGATGAAAAGCGCGATCCTTCCATGACAGAGATCCGCGTGTTGGATACCTACTGGTCAGACCATTGCCGTCATACGACATTCTCTACCGAGTTAAAGAATGTTACCTTTGAGGACGGTTATTATCGTGCCCCAATCGAAGATTCTTACAATGATTATTTGGATAATTTCAAGATCCTTTACAAGGACCGTGATGATAAGTTTGTCTGCCTCATGGATCTGGCTCTGCTTGCCATGAAAAAGTTAAAAAAGGACGGCAAGTTGGACGATCAGGAAGAATCTGACGAGATCAATGCATGCTCTATCGTTGTGCCGGTAGAGGTTGACGGCAAGACAGAAGAATGGCTTGTCAATTTCAAAAATGAGACCCACAACCATCCGACCGAGATCGAGCCATTTGGTGGTGCGGCTACCTGTCTGGGTGGTGCTATCCGTGATCCGCTTTCCGGACGTACTTATGTATATCAGGCTATGCGTGTGACCGGTGCTGCAGATCCGACCGTATCCGTCAAGGATACCATGGAAGGCAAACTCCCACAGAAGAAACTGGTGCGTGAGGCAGCCCATGGCTATTCTTCTTACGGTAACCAGATCGGTCTGGCAACCGGATATGTCAAAGAAGTATATCATCCGAATTATGTGGCAAAACGTATGGAGATCGGTGCCGTTATGGGGGCTGCTCCAAGACGTGCCGTGCAGAGATTAAATTCTGATCCGGGCGACCGCATCATCTTGCTTGGCGGAAGAACCGGACGTGACGGAATTGGTGGTGCGACAGGATCTTCCAAGGCACACAACACCCAGTCTACCGCAGTCTGTGGTGCCGAAGTACAAAAGGGAAATGCACCGACAGAGCGTAAGATCCAGAGACTTTTCCGTCGAGAAGAAGTAAGTTATATCATCAAAAAATGTAATGACTTTGGTGCAGGCGGTGTGTCCGTAGCCATCGGTGAGTTGGCAGACGGATTGCGCGTACAGTTAGACAAGGTGCCAAAGAAATACGCTGGTCTGGATGGAACAGAACTTGCCATTTCTGAGTCTCAGGAACGTATGGCAGTGGTTGTTGCACCGGAAAATGTTGACCAGTTCTTAGCATATGCCAAGGAAGAAAACTTAGAGGCAGTCGAAGTTGCCATCGTTACCGAAGAACCGCGTCTGATCTTGGAGTGGAGAGGCAAGGAAATCGTCAACTTAAAGAGATCTTTCTTAGATACCAACGGCGCACATCAGGAGACAGATGTCGCAGTGGAAATGCCGGTAAAAGAGGACAATTATTTCCATACCTATGCAGTTGAGGGCGTTGCAGATGCTCTGGCTGTAGGCGATGTGAAAAAAGCCTGGGAGACTACTTTATCTGACCTGAATGTATGCTCACAAAAGGGCTTAGTGGAAATGTTCGATGGTTCCATCGGGGCAGGCAGTGTCTATATGCCATATGGCGGACGCTACCAGTTGACCGAGACCCAGTCTATGGTTGCCAAACTTCCGGTAGCCGAAGGCAAGTGCGATACCGTTACCATGATGGCATACGGCTTTGATCCATATCTGTCTTCCTGGAGCCCATATCACGGATCATCCTTTGCCGTACTCGAATCTGTTGCCCGTATCGTAGCTGCAGGTGGTGATTACAGCAAGATCCGCTTTACTTTCCAGGAGTACTTCCGTAGAATGTCTGAAGATCCAAAGAGATGGAGCCAGCCATTCGCAGCCTTGCTTGGTGCTTATCAGGCACAGATGAAATTCGGACTGCCGTCCATCGGTGGAAAGGATTCCATGTCAGGATCCTTCAATGAGATCGATGTACCGCCTACACTGGTTTCTTTTGCGGTTGATATTGCAAAAGAGGGCGACATCATCACACCGGAATTAAAGAAGACAGGCCATGCTTTGGTATTCTTCCGTGCAAAACGTGATGCTTATGATCTGCCGGATTATGATCAGGTCATGAAGTTATATGATGTCATCCACAGCCTGATCCAAAAGGGAGCCATCGTATCTGCTTATGCACCGGATGCAAGTGGTCTGGCAGCAGCATTTTCTAAGATGGCATTTGGTAATAAACTGGGTGTGACGATCGCAGATAGCGTAGCGGCAGAAGAACTTTTTGCAAACTGCATGGGCTCTATCGTAGCCGAAGTAAACGGCGCGGATACCACAGTCATCCTTGATGCTATGGAGGCGGCAGGACTTGGTCATGACGTAAGCGTGATCGGATCTGTAAATGATAGTCGGAACTTTATCTATAAAGACATGAGCCTTTCTATAGAAGAGGCTTTAAAAGACTGGGTGACACCACTGGAAAAGGTATTCCCGACCAGAGCCACAGAGGACAAAGATCCTGTTGATACCGGATTGTATCAGGCAAAAGAGATCTATGTATGTAAGAATAAAGTGGCAAAGCCTAAGGTATTTATTCCGGTATTCCCGGGTACCAACTGTGAATATGACAGTGCAAAGGCATTTGAGCGTGCCGGTGCAGAACCGATCGTCAAGGTATTCAAGAACCAGTCAGCCGAGGACATCCGTGATTCGGTCGAGGTATTTGCAAAGGCGATCGATCAGGCACAGATGATCATGTTCCCGGGCGGATTTTCCGCAGGTGATGAGCCGGAGGGAAGTGCTAAGTTCTTTGCAACTGCTTTCCGTAACGAAAAGATGAAAGAAGCCGTTATGGATCTTTTGAATAACCGTGACGGACTTGCCCTTGGTATCTGTAATGGTTTCCAGGCACTCATCAAATTGGGACTTGTGCCATATGGTCAGATTCATACCCAGCAGGCAGATGCACCGACCCTGACTTACAATACGATCGGACGCCACATTTCCAAGATGGTCTACACCAAGGTGGTATCTGACAAGTCACCATGGCTGGCACAGGCTACGCTGGGACAGACTTATTGCAATCCGGCATCCCACGGAGAGGGACGTTTCGTTGCAAGCAAGGAATGGTTGGACAAATTGTTTGTAAACGGTCAGGTCGCAACTCAGTATGTGGACGAGGCAGGCAATCCGACCATGGATGAGGAGTGGAATGTCAACGGTTCTTATATGGCGATCGAAGGCATCACCAGCCCGGATGGACGTGTGCTTGGTAAGATGGCACATTCTGAAAGACGCGGAGAATCCGTTGCCATCAATATCTATGGCGAGCAGGATATGAAGATCTTTGAATCCGGTGTCGCATATTTTAAATAATAGAAAAATGAGAGAGCCTTTTATCTTTTTGATAGAAGGCTCTTGCAATATAGAAAATCATGTGATAACATACTATAAGTTTAGGCATTTTTAAAATTTAACATGTAGAATTTCGAAAGGACAGGGCAAAAGATGAGAGCATTTCTTATTCTGGAAGATGGCACTGTGTTCGCCGGTGAGAGCATCGGATCGACACGCGAAGTCATCAGTGAAATCGTATTTAATACATCCATGACTGGATATCTGGAAGTTTTGACAGATCCTTCCTATGCCGGACAGGCTGTCGTTATGACATATCCTTTGATCGGCAATTATGGCATTACACCGGACATGGAGTCAGAAAGACCGTGGGTGGACGGATATATCGTCCGCGAACTCAGCCGTATCCCAAGCAACTTCCGTTGTGAGGGGACCATTCAGGATTTCCTGAAAGAACATGACATCCCGGGAATCTGTGGTATTGATACGAGAGCACTTACCAAGATCTTGCGTGACAAGGGAACCATGAATGGCATGATCACGACCGACGAGAATTACGATCTGGATGAGATCTTACCAAGACTTGCGGCATATACCACAGGTGATGTGGTATCCAAGGTCACATGTGCTGCACCAAAGGTTTTGCCGGGTGACGGCAAGCGGGTGGCACTTTTAGATCTGGGAGCCAAGAGAAATATTGCCAAGTCCTTAAATGATAGAGGATGCGAAGTGACCATCTATCCGGCAGATACACCGGCAGAGACCATCTTGGCAGGCAATCCGGACGGCATCATGCTCAGCAACGGACCTGGGGATCCAAAGGAATGTACAGAGGTCATCAAGGAGATCAAGAAGTTATATGACTCGGACGTACCGATCTTTGCCATCTGTCTGGGACATCAGCTCATGGCACTTGCGACCGGCGCGGATACCCACAAGATGAAATACGGACACCGTGGCGGCAACCATCCGGTCAAGGATCTTTCCACCGGACGTGTCTATATCTCCTCACAGAACCATGGTTATGTGGTTGATGTCGACAAGTTGGATCCGTCCATTGCGACACCGGCATTTGTCAATGTCAATGATGGCACAAATGAGGGATTAAAATATACAGGAAAGAATATCTTTACGGTACAGTTCCATCCTGAAGCTTGCCCTGGCCCACAGGATAGTGGATATTTGTTTGACCGTTTTATTGAAATGATGGGAGGTGACCAGTAATGCCAAAGAATAAAGACATCAAAAAGGTACTTGTGATCGGTTCCGGTCCAATCGTCATCGGACAGGCAGCAGAGTTTGACTATGCAGGCACACAGGCATGTCGTTCCTTAAAAGAGGAAGGCATCGAGGTTGTTCTGGTCAATTCCAATCCGGCGACCATCATGACAGACAAAGAGATCGCAGATGAGGTCTATATCGAGCCTCTGACAGCCAAAGTCTTAGAGCAGATCATCTTAAAGGAAAAGCCGGACAGCGTGCTTCCAACCTTGGGTGGACAGGCAGGACTCAACCTTGGTATGGAACTGGCAGAGTCAGGCTTTTTGGAAGAGCATGGCGTAAAACTCATCGGTACAACGGCAGAGACCATCTTTAAGGCAGAAGATCGTCAGGCATTCAAGGACACCATGGAAAAGATTGGTGAGCCTTGTGCGGCATCTTTGGTCGTTAAGAACGTAGAAGACGGTATCAAGTTTACCAATACCATCGGTTATCCGGTCGTACTCCGTCCGGCATTTACCCTTGGCGGCAGCGGCGGTGGTATCGCCCACAACGAGACAGAACTCGTAGACATCTTATCCAATGGTCTGCGCTTGAGCCGTGTCAATGAAGTTTTGGTTGAGCGTTGCATCGCAGGCTGGAAAGAGATCGAGTACGAAGTGATGCGTGATGCAGCAGGCAACTGCATTACCGTATGTAACATGGAAAATATCGATCCGGTCGGTGTGCATACCGGCGACTCTATCGTTGTGGCACCGTCACAGACTTTGGGTGATAAGGAATACCAGATGCTCCGTAGTTCTGCTTTAAATATTATCTCAGAACTTGGCATTACCGGTGGTTGTAACGTGCAGTACGCCCTCAACCCGGATAGTTTTGAATATTGCGTTATCGAGGTAAATCCTCGTGTCAGCCGTTCTTCTGCACTGGCTTCCAAGGCAACCGGTTATCCGATCGCTAAGGTGGCTGCAAAGATTGCTTTAGGCTATACATTGGATGAGATCACCAATGCCATTACCGGCAAGACCTATGCATCCTTTGAGCCAATGCTTGACTATTGCGTTGTCAAGATCCCACGTCTGCCATTTGATAAGTTCATCACGGCAAAACGTACCTTAACGACACAGATGAAGGCGACCGGTGAGGTCATGAGTATCTGCAACAACTTTGAGGGTGCCCTGATGAAGGCAATCCGTTCCTTAGAGCAGCATGTAGACTCTCTTATGAGTTATGACTTTACGGGATTTAGTAACGAAGAACTGGAAGACCAGTTACACGTCGTAGACGATAGAAGAATTTATGTGATCGCAGAGGCACTGCGCAGAGGCGTTTCCTACGACCACATCCATGAGATTACCAAGATCGATATCTGGTTCATCGACAAAATCGCTATCCTGGTCGAGATGGAAGAAAAGTTAAAGAGCGAGGAACTGACACCGGAACTTTTAAAAGAAGCAAAGCGTATCGAGTTCCCGGATAATGTCATTGCAGATCTTACCGGCAAGACCAAAGAAGAGATCCGCCAGATGCGCTATGACAATGATATTGTTGCTGCATTTAAGATGGTTGATACCTGTGCGGCAGAGTTTGAAGCAAGCACCCCATATTATTACTCTGTATTTGGCAGCCAGAATGAAGCGGTAGAGACCAATCTGAAGAAAAAGGTACTCGTACTTGGATCCGGGCCGATCCGTATTGGACAGGGTATCGAGTTCGACTATTGCTCTGTACATTCTACCTGGGCATTTGCCAAGGAAGGTTATGAGACCATTATTGTAAACAACAACCCGGAGACGGTTTCTACAGACTTTGATATTGCGGACAAACTTTATTTTGAGCCGCTGACGGAGGAAGATGTAGAAAACATCGTCCGTTTTGAAAAGCCAGATGGAGCTGTTGTCCAGTTCGGTGGTCAGACAGCCATCAAGTTGACCGAAGCCCTGATGAAGATGGGAGTTACTATCTTAGGAACCAAGGCAGAGGATGTTGATGCCGCAGAGGACAGAGAACTCTTTGATGAGATTCTGGAAAAGACAGGTATCCCGAGAGCATCCGGCGGAACGGTATTTACCGCAGAAGAGGCAAAGAAAGTTGCCAATGAGATCGGTTATCCGGTTCTGGTACGTCCTTCCTATGTACTGGGCGGACAGGGCATGCAGATCGCTTTCAATGATGACGAAGTGGATGAGTTCATGGAGATCATCAACCGTATCGCACAGGATCATCCGATCTTAGTGGATAAGTATTTACAGGGTAAGGAGATCGAAGTCGATGCTGTATGCGACGGTACAGATATTTTGATCCCTGGTATCATGGAACATATTGAGCGTACCGGTGTCCATTCCGGAGATAGTATCTCTGTATATCCGGCACATACGATCAGTGATGCCATCAAGAAAAAGATTACCGATTATACTGAGAAACTGGCACAGGCACTGCATGTCGTAGGTCTGATCAACATCCAGTTTATCGTTATGAATGATGAAGTATATGTGATCGAGGTCAATCCGAGATCTTCTCGTACCGTGCCGTACATCAGCAAGGTTACCGGTATTCCGATCGTGGATCTGGCAACCAAGGTCATCATCGGAAACACCTTAAAGGGTATGGGCTACACACCGGGATTGCAGCCGGAAGCAGAGTATGTGGCAGTTAAGATGCCGGTATTCTCTTTTGAAAAACTGCGTGGAGCAGAGATTTCCCTGGGACCGGAAATGAAGTCTACCGGTGAGTGTCTGGGTATTGCAAAGACCTTTGATGAGGCACTTTATAAGGCATTCCTCGGTGCAGGTATCGTACTGCCGAAGTACAAGCAGATGATCATGACCGTAAAGGATGCGGATAAGCCGGAAGCCGTTGGCGTGGCAAAGCGCTTTGCGGCCTTGGGCTACAAGATCTATGCGACCAGAAGTACCGCCAAGTATTTGCAGGAGCATGGCGTAGATGCACTCTGGGTCAACAAGATCACTCAAGAATCACCGAATGTCATGGATCTGATCCTGGGTCACAAGATCGACCTTGTCATTGACACACCGACCCAGGGACACGGCGATAAGACCCGTGATGGCTTCCTGATCCGTCGAAATGCGATCGAGACAGGCGTACACTGTATTACAGCAATGGATACGGCAAATGCACTGGCAACCAGTTTGGAATCTGCCACAGATGAATTTACCTTAGTGGATATTGCAAAAGTCAAGAACATCTAAATAAAACGCACTGGAATAAGTGTGAGTTTCATATTGCGAAACTGCTTTCTTTTGGTTACTATGGAAAGTAGTTTCGCTTTTTAAGTGACAGAAATCTTTAGATACGAGGGAAAAAGATGAAAATAGGAGAATTCTTCAAGGAAAATACACTTCTCTGTGATGGTGCAATGGGAACCTATTATGCCTCTAAATTTCATGATGAAACACTGGTAGAACGTGAAAATTTTGAGCATCCGGAGCGCATTGCCCAGATTCACGGGGAATATTTAGAAAGTGGAGCGAGACTGCTCCGCACCAATACATTTGCTACCAATTCTAACTTCTTTTCTTCCGTCGAGGAGATGGAAAACAATATTATGATCGCCTGCCAGATCGCAAAAAGTGCAGTGGAAGCATACTATGAAAAAACAGGCCTGACAAAAGAGACCTATCCTGTTTATGTGGCAGCAGACATCGGTACGATCTATGATATGGAGCAGAAAGATGATAGCAATGTTCTGGCAGAATATCATCATATCGTGGATACGTTTGTATCGGCAGGTATGGATATTTTCTGGCTGGAAACGCAGGTGGATGTTTACTATCTGAAGAGATTGCTTGCTTATATCAAGGAAAAAGCACCGCAGGCTTATGTGATGGTTTCCTTTTCTATGGATAAAACGGCCTATAGTAAGGGTGGCTTGCAATTTGATCGCATGGTGCGACTGATGAGTGAAATGGATGAAGTGAATGCCTATGGATTAAACTGTGGCATGGAAGCAGCGCATATGTACCAACTTTTGAAAAATGTAACCTTTCCATCAGAAAAACCTGTCATCGCCTTGCCAAATGCCGGTTATCCATATCAGTTGCGCGGCAAGACCATTTACGGAAAGAATGAATCTTATTTTCAGAAGATGCTATTGCAGATCGCAGACTTAGGGATTGATCTTGTTGGTGGCTGTTGCGGAACGACACCGGATTATCTGAAAGAGATTGCAGAACAGTTGAAAGGCAAGAAGAAAATGGAAAAAAAGACAGGCTCGCCGGAGACACCTGCTGTCTCAAGAACGGAGTCTGTATTTTGGAAAAAGTTACAAAGTGGGGAGAAGCCCTTTGTGGTAGAACTGGATCCGCCATCGGATATCAAGGTTGAAAAACTGGTATCGGGAGCGCAATTGTTAAAGGAACATCGTGTTGATCTACTGACACTTTCCGATTCTCCGATGGCACGCAGCCGTATGGATGCGTCCTTGCTGGGCAGTAAGATTCAGAGGGAGACCGGCATTTATGTCATGCCGCACTTGTCCTGCCGTGATCGGAATGTGATCTCTCTGCGCGGTACGATGCTCGGTGATTACGTCAATGATTTAAGGCATTTTCTGGTCGTTACGGGAGATCCGATTGCACAGAATGACAGAAACACGATCACACAGGTATTTGATTACAATTCTATCAAGTTTATGGGACTTTTGCAGGAAATGAATGAAGACCAGTTTTATCAGGATCGTATCGTTTATGGCGGTGCCCTAAATTATCAGGGCGTAGGTGTGGATGCCATCGCAAGAAGAATGAAACTGAAAATGGAACAGGGATGTAGTTTCTTTTTGACACAGCCGATTTATGCAGACGCGGATGTGGAACGTATCAAGGACTTGAAAGACCGTACCGGTGCAAAGATCATCGGAGGTATTATGCCACTTGTGAGCCGAAAAAATGCCTTGTTTATCGCAAATGAGATGCCGGGTATGCATGTGCCACCGGAAACGCTGGCATATTATGAGGAGGGCATGAGCCGTTCGGAATATGAAGAAGTTGCCATCCGTGTATCCGTGGAGATTGCCAGAAAGATGTCTTCGATTGTTGACGGTTATTATTTTATGACACCGTTTAACCGCGTAGAACTCATCTGTAATATCATTGAGCGTATCCGTGAAGAAAATTTATAGAAATTTAATAAGTATGAACAGAATTTTGGGTGACATTGGAAAAAAAGAGTTCTACAATAAGAAAGATATAAAAAATAAACACATGTATAAGAATAGGGAGACAAGATGAAATTTTTATTTCAAAACTTATGGGAACGGAAAAAGGCAGTTGCCATAGTTATTGTGCTTTTGATCGCACAGGCATTATGTGAACTGTCACTTCCAAACTACACAGCGGATATCGTTGATGTCGGTATTCAGCAGAATGGTGTTGACTCTGTAGCAGTGGAAGAAATGCGTCAGGAGACACATAACTGGCTTCTTGCTTTTATGGATGATGATGAGATTTCTTATCTCAATGCCTGCTATGAAAAGCAGGGGGAGACTTATGTCCTAAAGGATGAGGTTTCAGAGGATAAAGACAAAAAAACAGCATTGGAACAGGTTTTGCAGGAGCCAATGGTGCTGACCTACTTTATGGAATATGGTGCGCAAGAGTCCGGCGATTCGGAATATGCATCCATGATGGGGGATGCGGCTAAGATGCAGGAGCAGTTAAAGCAACTTGCACAGGCAGGTGCACTGACACCTTCCTCTTTGTATGATATGCGTGCGGCGGTGACAGAAAAGTTTGGTGATCTGGGTGACACGATGATCGACCAGATGTCCATTGCCATGGCGCAGCAGGAATATGAGGCGTTGGGGTATGATATGCACCAGATGCAGATGGACTATCTGCTTCGTACCGGTGGTGTGATGATTCTGATGACACTTGGCATGCTGCTGGCAGCCGTATTGTTGGGATATGTTTCTTCAAGAACAGCGGCAGACATTGGGCGTAGTTTGCGTAAAAAAGTTTACACCAGTGTTATCTCTTTCTCCGGAAAAGAGATCGATCAGTTCTCAACGGCATCACTGATCACCAGATGTACCAACGATATTCAGCAGGTACAGATGGTAGAAGTCATGCTGCTTCGTATGGTATTGTATGCTCCGGTGCTTGCCATTGGCGGTATTATCATGGTGACCAGGACCGATGCATCCATGAGTTGGATCATTGTTGTGGCGGTCGCTGTTATCATCAGTGTAGTTATGGTACTGATGAAGTTTTCTATGCCGAAGTTTAAGATGATGCAGAAACTTGTTGACCGCATGAACCTTGTTTCACGCGAGATCTTAACAGGTATTCCGGTTATCCGCGCATTCTCACGTGAGGAGCATGAAAAGGAACGCTTCAAGGATGCCAATACAGAACTCATGGAGACACAGTTATATACAAGCCGCATGATGGCATGGATGATGCCAATTATGATGCTGATCATGAACTGTATTACCGTAGCGATTGTATGGTTTGGTGCAAAGGGAATATCCGCAGGTCATATGCAGGTGGGAGATATGATGGCATTTATTACATATGCCATGGTCATTGTTATGTCCTTCCTATTGCTTACCATGATGTCTATTATGCTTCCTCGTGCAGGTGTTGCTGCAGAACGTATTCAGGAAGTCATCGGAACGAGATCATCCATCACAGATGCTGAGCAGTTAGCAGATGATGAGATGGGAGATATCCGTGGAGAACTTGCATTCCATAACGTAAGTTTTGCTTATCCAAATGCTAAGGATAATGTACTGGATGGTCTTGATTTTGAGGCTGAGCCGGGAAAAACGACGGCGATTATCGGAAGCACGGGATGTGGTAAGTCGACACTTCTAAATCTGATTCCACGTCTTTATGACGTGACAGAAGGAAGTATTACTTTGGATGGTGTAGATATTCGTACCATATCACAAAAGAAACTGCGCGATGCCATAGGGTATGTTCCGCAGAAGGCTGTCCTGTTTTCGGGAGACATCCGCTCTAATATCAAATATGCGGATGAGACGATTTCGGATGACAGGATGGAAGAGGCTGCTGCCATTGCACAGGCAACAGAATTTGTCGAAGAAAAAAAGAAAAAGTACGACAGCCATATTGCGCAGGGGGGATCAAATGTATCTGGCGGACAGAAGCAGAGACTCTCTATCGCGCGAGCCATTGCGAAAAATCCAAAGATTTATCTCTTTGATGACAGTTTCTCCGCACTGGATTATAAGACAGACAAGGCACTGCGTGCGGCATTGTTTGAACATGCGAAAGATGCAACAGTTATCATTGTTGCACAGCGTATCAGCACGATCTTACATGCAGATCAGATCCTGGTCTTGGATGATGGAAAGATTGTCGGAAAAGGAACCCATCAGGAACTTTTGAAGCAATGTCAGGCATATCAGGAGATTGCGGCTTCACAGTTGAGCCAGCAGGAGATAGAAAAGACGAAAGGAGGCTTAGCCTAATGAGTGAGTCAAATGAAAGAGCAAAAGCACCCCGTCGTCATCATGGTCCTATGGGCGGAGGTCCGGGCAGACCGGTGGAAAAAGCAAAAGATTTTAAAGGAACACTAAAGAAATTACTGAATTATCTGAGTGTTTATAAAATAGGGATTGCAGTTGTAATCTTTTTTGCAATTTTAAGTACCATATTTAATGTAATCGGACCAAAGATTTTAAGTAAGGCGACAACAGAGTTGTTCACCGGTCTGGTCGCAAAGATTCAGGGGACAGGAAATATTCGTTTTGATGTGATCGGCAAGATTTTATTGATCCTGCTTGCAATTTATATCTTTAGTGCGCTGATGAGTTTTGTGCAGGGATATATTATGGCAGGGGTATCGCAAAAGATGACATACCGCATGAGATCGGAAATCTCCGAAAAAATCCATCGACTGCCAATGTCCTATTTTGAATCCAAGACCGTCGGTGAGATCCTTTCGCGTATCACCAACGATGTCGATACCTTAGGACAGAGTTTGAACCAGAGTGTGACACAGGTGATTACCTCGGTGGCAACAATGGTAGGCGTACTTGTCATGATGCTTTCCATCAGCCCGCTGATGACCTTGATCGCGCTTGTTATTTTACCGGTTTCTATTGCACTTGTAATGCTGGTTGTTAAGTTTTCGCAGAAATACTTTATTGCCCAGCAGAGAACCCTAGGTGAGATAAATGGTCAGGTGGAGGAGACCTTCTCTGGACAGAACATCGTTAAATCATTCAACAAAGAAAAGGATGTTTTAGCGGAGTTTGATACAAGAAACGAAGAACTTTATAACTCTGCATGGAAGTCACAGTTTTTATCCGGACTGATGCAGCCGATCATGACATTTGTTGGAAACCTCGGTTATGTTGCAGTGGCCATTGTCGGAAGTATTCTTGCAGTGGCAGGAACGATCACCGTTGGCGATATTCAGGCATTCATCCAATATGTAAAGAACTTTACGCAGCCGATCCAGCAGATGGCAAATGTTTCTAACCTCTTGCAGTCTACCGTTGCTGCCGCAGAGCGTGTTTTTGAGTTCTTAGAAGAGACCGAAGAAGTTGAGACGGAAAACCCAATGATTATGGATCATGTTTCGGGGGCAGTTTCTTTTGAACATGTCAAATTTGGTTACAACGAAGATAAGATCATCATCCATGATTTTTCAAGTCAGGTAAAACCGGGACAGATGGTTGCAATTGTAGGACCTACCGGTGCCGGAAAGACAACGATGGTAAAACTATTGATGCGTTTTTATGATGTCAACGAAGGCTGCATCAAGATCGACGGACAGGATATCCGTGCGTTCGGCCGCGGCAATCTGCGAGAACATTTTGGTATGGTCTTGCAGGATACATGGTTATTTAAGGGAAGCATCATGGAGAATATCCGTTATGGAAAACTCGATGCGACAGATGAAGAAGTGATCGCCGCAGCAAAGGCAGCGCATGCACATCACTTTATCGAGACTTTGCCGGGTGGTTATGATTTTGTTTTGAATGAAGAAGCAACCAATGTTTCACAGGGACAAAGGCAGTTGCTTACCATTGCCAGATCTATACTTGCCGATAATCCAATTCTGATTTTGGATGAAGCGACAAGTTCTGTAGATACCAGAACAGAGCAGAGAATACAGAAGGCAATGAATCATCTGATGCAGGGCAGAACAAGTTTTGTCATTGCACACAGATTGTCTACGATCAAAGATGCAGACCTGATCCTTGTTATGAAAGATGGCGATATCATCGAGCAGGGCAGCCATGAAGATCTGATCGCTCAAAATGGTTTTTATGCAGAACTCTACAACAGCCAGTTTGAAGAAGTTGGATAATGTAATCAACTAATGTTTATACACACAATTGTCGAAAAAACACAAAAATGGATGACAGACCGGAAGATGAGTGTTATACTTTTCTTATAATTTTTTGTAAGGGAAGGGATGAATGACATGGAATTGATGCAACGGCAGATGAAGGAAAAGAATCGCGTCGCTTTTACAGTGGCGGTGATTATTACGGGCATTGAACTGGCACTGGCACTTCTTAGTTTTACGCAGGCAGACACGTTGATCGCGAATGCAATCGTACGAACGGTAGTCTGTGCAGTGGCAATGGTACTTTTGATCGTTGTGTATAATAGGAATAAGGCAGATGAACGGTTTGAAAAGATATTTATGATTACATTGATCGTGGTATATGCTGTTTATATTCTTTCTGTTCGCAGTATCGGTATGTATGCTTTTATGTACTTGATCTTATTCTCCATGGCTGTTTATATGCATCCGAAGTGGATCATGGCAGGGGGCATTGCCTTTAGTATCGTCAATGCTATCAAGGTCGTGCAGTGCAAGGTCATTTATGCGGACGAATCTTTGTTTTCAACCAGTTTCGTTCAGTTGATCTTTGCGGTGGCGACGACGGTGGTTGCTTATATCGTAGTCAAGATGATGCAGGAGCATCATGCACAGGACAAAGAAGAAGTAGAACGACGTGCAAAAGAACAGCAGACTGTGGCTGAGAATATCATCCGTATGTCCGATGAACTGGTGCAGATGTTTGAACAGGCAAAGGGGAAGGCAGAACGCCTGACAGAGAGCATGGAGACCAGCAACGGTTCTGTGCAGGAGATTTCTCTGGGTGTTAAGTCTACGGCGCAGGCGATCGAGCATCAGACCATGATGACCAGTGATATCCAGACCAGTCTGGAAAATGCCGGCAATGGTACGGAACTCATGAAAGAGGCGGTAGAGGTATCCACAACGACAGTTCAGAACGGAGCCCAGTTGATCGAAGAACTGCGTGAGCAGGCAATCGGAACAGCCCAGATCAACCGTCAGACAAAGGACACGACGGACGAACTGAACAACCGTATCAAGGAAGTAGAAGAGATCGTCGGAACCATTCTTAGTATTTCCGGACAGACCAATCTATTAGCCCTCAATGCATCCATAGAGGCTGCGAGAGCAGGAGATGCAGGCAAGGGATTTGCGGTTGTTGCAGATGAGATCCGCACCCTTTCTGAGGAGACCAAGGAATCTACCGGCAAGATTACGGCTATCATTGAAAAACTTACGGTCAATGTAGGAGAGGCATCGGAAAATATGCGCAAGTCTACCGAGTCCGTAGAAAAACAGAATGAGATGATCGCTACAACAGCAGAAAACTTCAAGTTGATCGAGGAAAAGATGCAGGAAGCATATACAGAGATTCAGAGTCTGAGCGGAGAGGTTAATGATATCCTAACATCCAACAGTCAGATTAGCGACAGCATTACAGACCTGTCTGCAACCAGTGAAGAAGTGGCTGCATCATCTGAGAGTTGTACAACAGTCTTTGGACAGAGTGTGGCAGATCTAGAGACACTGAACGAACAGTTGAATCAGATCTTCCGTATTGCTGAGAATCTCAAGGATGTGGCAGAACAGGAAAATGACATGATTGTGTCAGAATAGAAGGTTTGCCGGTCTACTGGCGAGCAAGTAAAGGGTTGCAGAAAGCAACCCTTTTTTTTATAATGAAGGCTGATTGAAAAACTGTAGAAGTATAACATATATAAAGATAAAAGGAAGAAACAAAGATGACAAAGCAGGAACTACAGGATCATTTTCAAAAAGGACCGATCATATTGGATGGAGCAACGGGCTCAAACCTGATGGCAAAGGGTATGCCTATGGGAGTATGCCCGGAGGATTGGATCTATCATCACAAGGAGGCAATCGTTTCCTTACAAAAGGCATATGTCGAGGCGGGAACACAGATTTTGTATGCACCGACTTTTACAGCAAATCGCATCAAATTAGCAGAATATGACATGGAAGATCGCTTAGAAGAATTGAATCGTGCCATGGTGCGCTACAGTAGGGAAGCGGCAGGAGATCGGGCATTTGTTGCCGGAGATCTTACCATGACGGGCAGACAGTTATATCCGGTCGGAGATCTCATGTTTGAGGATCTTGTGGATGTCTATAAGGAGCAGGTGAGGGCAATCTTAAAGGAGGGTGTGGATCTCTTTGTGATTGAAACCATGATGAGTTTGCAGGAATGTCGTGCGGCTCTTTTGGCAGTCAAGGAAACCTGTGATCTTCCGGTTATGATCTCCTTGACCTACAATGAGGACGGCAGAACTCTGTATGGCACATCACCTGAGATCGCCATGGTTGTTTTAGAGCATATGGGCGCGGATATTGTCGGCGTGAACTGTTCGACCGGACCTCTTGCTATGATCCCTTTGGTAAAGGCTATGCTGCCTTATGCGGATATCCCGATCATGGTCAAACCCAATGCCGGCATGCCGGAACTGGAGAATGGTGAGACGGTCTATAAGATGACCCCGGAGGAGTTTGCGGATGCCTGCGAACAATTAGTAGATGCCGGAGCATCGGTCGTGGGTGGCTGCTGTGGTACCAGACCGGATCATATCAAGGCGCTGGCAGACCGTATGCGTGGCAAGAAAGTGGAGCCGATCCAAAAGAAGAACAGACCGGTGCTGACCTCGGAGCGTGGCTTTGTGGAGGTGACGCTGGACGGTGGCTTTAAGGTTGTGGGAGAGCGTATCAACCCGACCGGAAAAAAGGCATTGCAGGAAGAACTGCGTTCAGGCAGTATGCAGATGGTACGTCAGTTTGCCAGAGATCAGGAGATCGCAGGAGCAGCCATTCTGGATGTCAATATGGGAACGAACGGTATTGACGAAAAAGCGACTATGCTGGATGCCATCTATGAGGTGATATCGACGGTAGATCTGCCGCTTTCCATCGATACTTCTTATGTGGATGTCATGGAGGCAGCCCTTCGTATCTATCCGGGACGAGCCCTCATCAATTCTATTTCCTGTGAAGCAGAAAAAATGAAAGAACTTTTGCCGATCGCCAAAAAGTACGGAGCCATGTTTGTTCTGCTTCCGCTTTCACAGGCAGGACTGCCAAAGGATCTGGACGAAAAGAAAGAACATATTACCCATGTATTAGAGGCGGCGCGTGCGATCGGATTGCAGGATAACGATGCTGTGGTCGATGTCCTGGTGGCGACTGTGGGAGCCAATCCGTCGGCGGCTTTGGAATGTTTTGAGACGATTTCCTATTGCAAGGATACTCTACATCTGCCTACTATCTGTGGACTTTCCAATATTTCTTTTGGTATGCCACAGCGTATCTTTGTCAATACGGCATTTTTGAATGTGGCTCTTTCCAAGGGACTGACCATGGCGATTGCCAACCCATCACAGGAACTCCTCATGTATACGGCGCTGGCTACAGATCTTTTGCTTGGTAAGGAAGGGGCATCAGAGCGCTACTTGGGAACAGTACCTACGACAGCCATGAAGATGGTCGGCTCCAAGGATGTCAAGGTAGATAGCCAGACGAAAGAAGAGGCTCATCACCCGATCTTTGACTGCGTGGTAAAGGGAGACAAGGAATCCATCATACGGGAAGTAAAAAAAGAGGTGGAAGCGGGAGAGAAACCATCGGCTGTAATCGAAAAGTATCTGATCCCGGGCATCAATCAGGTGGGAGAATATTACGACAACAAAAAGTATTTTCTCCCACAGTTGATCGCGGGAGCCAATGCCATGAAAGAAGCCATGGAGTATTTAGAACCGCTGCTTCTGGCAGACAAAAAGGATGAGGCGAAGGCGACCGTCGTCATTGCGACCGTAGAGGGCGACATCCACGACATTGGCAAAAATCTGGTGGTGCTCATGCTCAAGAACTATGGTTATCGTGTCTTTGACATGGGAAAAGATGTGCCGGCAGAGTCGATCGTAAATAAAGCGATAGAAGAAAATGCACAGATTATTGGTCTGTCAGCCCTTATGACTACGACCATGATGCGAATGAAAGATGTCGTGGATCTGGCAAAGGAAAAAGGCTGTCAGGCAAAGATCATCATTGGCGGTGCCTGTATCACGGAGAGTTTTGCGGAGGAGATCGGGGCAGACGGTTATTCCAAGGATGCGTCAGAGTGTGTCAAACTGATAGATTCCCTTATCCAGTCCAAATTGTAGAAAAAGTTTGAAAAATAAAAAAATTGAAAAAATTTTTAAAAAAGTGTTGACGAAAGGGTACAAGTATAGTATATTTAATTTCGGTCGCGACGAGCGGCAATGAAATGGGATCTTAGCTCAGCTGGGAGAGCATCTGCCTTACAAGCAGAGGGTCATAGGTTCGAGCCCTATAGGTCCCATTCCAACACTTTAATATGGCGAGGTGGCTCAACTGGCTAGAGCGTCCGGTTCATACCCGGGAGGTTGAGAGTTCGAGTCTCTCCCTCGCTACTGAATGAAGCCTTGATCCTTTGGATTGAGGCTTTTTTGCATCACGTTCTTTTTTATTGAAAAGCAACTTGTGGATATGGTATCATATAGGGTGGTTTTTGAATTTGAAGATCATGTTATATTTTACGGATAAAGACCGTAGAATAGGAGGGAAAGACCTATGCGGATTGGAACAGGTTATGATGTGCATAAATTAGTGGAAGGTCGTAAGTTGATCTTAGGTGGCGTAGAGGTGCCGCATACGCTTGGTTTATTGGGACATTCGGATGCCGATGTGCTTTTGCATGCGATCATGGATGCTATCCTTGGCGCGGCAGGACTGGGAGATATCGGTAAACATTTTCCGGATACGGATGAGGCTTATCGCGGGATCTCATCTATGAAGTTATTGGAACATGTAGGTGCTTTGATCGCAGACCACGGTTATGTGGTCGGCAATATTGATGCTACGGTGATTGCACAGCAGCCAAAGTTACGTCCTTATATAGAACGCATGGAGGAAAATGTAGCAAGCGTGTTCGGGATTTCTGTGGATCAGGTCAATATCAAAGCAACGACTGAGGAGCATTTGGGATTTACCGGAAGAGAAGAAGGCATTTCTTCTCAGGCAGTCTGTTTGTTGGAATCTTTTTATGAGAGCAGCGTAGCCGTTGCTGATTCGGCAAATCGATGTTCGTCCTGTCAGGGATGTAGCAAAGAATTTTAAAAAGAGAATAGACAAAGAGGTTGTTAGTCATGTTTAAACATATAAAGGAAGAATTCGCGGTCATTCAGGAGAGAGACCCTTCCATCAAAAGTCCGATGGAAGTGATCCTGTATCCGAGTTTTAAGGTTATGATCAGTTACCGCAGGGCGCACAAGTTGTATCTGAAAGGTCATTATTTCTGGGCAAGATGGATTTCCCAGCGTGCCGCCAGAAGGACCGGGATCGAGATCCATCCGGGAGCAACGATCGGCAAAGGATTTTTTATCGATCATGGTACCGGCGTCATCATCGGAGAGACTACGATCATTGGAGATAATGTCACCTTATACCAGGGAGTTACCCTGGGTGGAACCGGTAAGGAGACAGGCAAGCGTCATCCGACTTTGGAGGATAATGTCATGGTCAGTGCCGGAGCCAAGGTCATCGGTTCCTTTACTGTAGGCAAGAATTCCAAGATCGGTGCAGGGAGTGTTGTGATCGAGGAAGTGCCGCCCAACTGTACTGTGGTTGGTGTGCCGGGGCATATCGTCAAGCAGAACAATGTCAAGGTGCCGACCAGCGATATGGATCAGATCCATTTACCGGATCCGGTACAGGAAGACATCAAGGTCTTGCAACAGGAAAATTCAGAACTGGTCAACCGTGTATTGCAGTTGGAAAATGAAATACGTAGTTTAAAGAAATAAGAACATAAGGAGAATTTCATGAAGATCTATAATACATTATCAAAGAAAAAAGAAGAGTTTGTGCCGATCGAAGAGGGCAAGGTCCGTATGTATGTCTGCGGACCGACGGTTTACAATTACATTCATATCGGTAATGCAAGACCTATGATCGTTTTTGACACAGTGCGCCGTTATTTAGAGTTTATCGGTTATGATGTCAACTACGTTTCCAACTTCACGGACGTGGATGACAAGATCATCAAAAAGGCGATCGAGGAAGGTTCCACGGCAGAAGAAGTGTCAAAGCGCTATATCGCAGAGTGCAAAAAGGACATGGCAGACATGAATGTCATGCCGGCAACGACCCATCCGCTGGCAACCGAGGAGATCGGGGGTATGATCCAGATGATCTCTACCCTGATCGAAAAAGGCTATGCCTATGTGGTATCCGATGGAACCGTATATTACCGCACACGCAAGTTTGCTGACTATGGCAAACTTTCTCATAAAAATCTGGACGATCTGGAAGCCGGACACAGAAGCATCAAGGTAGTCGGAGACGAAAAGAAAGATGACTTTGACTTTGTGCTCTGGAAACCAAAAAAGGATGGTGAGCCATACTGGGAGTCTCCATGGTGCGACGGACGTCCGGGCTGGCATATCGAGTGCTCTGTTATGGCAAAGCATTATCTGGGCGATGAGATCGATATCCATGCCGGTGGCGAAGATCTGATCTTCCCGCATCATGAAAATGAGATCGCACAGAGTGAGGCAGCCAATGGCGTAGAATTCTCCAAATATTGGATGCACAATGGTTTCCTTAATATTGACAACAAAAAGATGAGCAAGTCTCTGGGCAATTTCTTTACCGTAAGGGAGATCGGCGAAAAATATGACCTGCAGGTTCTGCGTTTCTTTATGTTGCAGGCACATTACCGCAGCCCGCTCAACTTCAGCGCAGAACTGATGGAAGCCGCAAAGAATGGTCTGGAGCGTATCCGTACCGCAGCATCCAATCTGCAGTTCTTAGCAGATCACGCAGAGGCAGAGGCATTTTTGGACGGCGAGGAAGCAAAACTTGCAGAAGCAAAGAACTATGTAGACAAGTTCAAGGCGGCCATGGAAGATGATTTTAACACGGCAGACGCGATCTCTTCTATTTTTGAACTGGTAAAATATGCCAACCAGAATGCAGACGGATCTTCCTCCAAGGCATATGTGCAGGCGCTTTTGGACGAGTTAAAGACACTTTGCGATGTGCTCGGTATTATCGTAGAGACCAAGGAAGAAATGCTGGATTCTGACATTGAGGCAATGATCGAGGAACGTCAGCAGGCAAGAAAGAACCGTGATTTTGCCAGAGCAGATGCCATCCGTGACAAACTTTTGGCAAAGGGCATTGTACTGGAAGATACCAGAGAAGGGGTAAAATGGAAAAAAGCCTAAATCAAGAGATCAAAGATAAATTTGCGATCGCTGACGTTGATATCCGTACCTACTCGCCGCTGACACTGGCTTATATTGGGGACGGGATCTTTGATGTGATTATCCGCTCCATTGTGGTAGGCAGGGGCAATACGCCGGTCAATCAACTGCATCACAAGACCAGCCATGTCGTCAAGGCACATTCGCAGGCGATCATGGCGGAGGCACTGATGGATGTGCTGACGGATACGGAAAAGGATATTTACCGCAGAGGGCGCAATGCCAAGTCACACACCATGGCAAAGAATGCAACGGTGACGGACTACCGCAGTGCTACGGGATTTGAGGCATTGATGGGATATCTCTATCTGACCGATCAGATGGAGCGCATGATGGAAGTGGTCAGCATTGGGCTGGAACGCTGTCATTTATTATAAGCAGGAAAGGATAAAGAATGGAAGAGACACAAAGCCTTACAATAGAGGGAAGAAATGCCGTGTTGGAGGCATTTCGCTCAGGCAAGACCATAGACAAGTTGTTTCTCTTGGACGGCTGCATGGACGGACCGATCCGGACGATCCAGAGAGAGGCAAAAAAGCACGACACGATCATTTCTTATGTGACCAAGGAGCGTCTGGATCAGATTTCTGAGACCGGAAAGCATCAGGGCGTGATCGCTTATGCGGCTGCCTACACCTATGCCAGTATCGATGATATGTTACAAAAGGCAAAGGATGCCGGCGAAGATCCGTTTTTGATCTTTTTGGACAATGTGGAAGATCCCCACAATCTGGGCGCCATCATCCGTACGGCAAATCTGGCGGGGGCGCATGGCGTGGTTATCCCCAAAAGACGTGCAGTAGGACTGACGGCAACCGTGGCAAAGGCAAGTGCCGGAGCCATCAATTATACACCGGTCGCAAAGGTGACAAATCTGTCCCAGACCATCGAAACACTCAAACAGGAAGGTATGTGGTTCGTCTGTGCGGATATGGGCGGAAGCACCATGTATGATCTGAACCTGACAGGATCGATCGGACTTGTGATGGGCAATGAGGGAAGCGGTGTCAGTGACCTTGTGAAAAAGCACTGTGATTTCGTGGCATCCATCCCGATGAAAGGGGATATCGATTCCCTGAATGTTTCTGTGGCAACAGGCGTGCTGACGTATGAGATCGTGCGGCAGCGGCTTTTGAAAAAATAGGGGAGTCCATGGACAGATATGACGAGATGACGGATGAAGTCTTGGTAGCAGCCTATCGCGCAGGCGATTTTGCAGCCATGGAGCATCTGTGCAAAAAATATCAAAAAGTGGTTTCTGCTTACGGCAAAAAGTTCTTTATCAAAGGCAGTGAAGAACAGGATGTCGTGCAGGAGGGCATGGTCGGTCTTTTCAAGGCGATCCAGGATTATGACCCACAGACGCAAGTGAGTTTTTCACATTTTGCAAGGCTCTGCATCAGCCGGCAGATCTATAAGGCGATCGAGGCGGCGGATCGCAAGAAGAACCAGCCGCTCAATTCCTATGTGTCGATCTTTGATTCGGAGGACGAGGAGAGCCCAAACCGGCAGATCATCGAGAATATCTTGGCGGATGATGTGCAGAATCCGGAAAATGTATGGATCGATGCGGAAAAGACAGAGCAGATCGTAGAACAGATCATCAAAAATCTGAGCAAGATGGAACTGGAAGTCTTTTTTTACATGGTACAGGGACTGGACTATCATACGATCGCCGTAAAGATGGACAAGACAGAAAAGAATATTGATAACGCTATCCAGAGGATTCGACAAAAAGTTCGTCGCATTTTGGCATAATATGTATGATGTCAAGGGCGCGATGAATTTTTTTGTTGCACTTTGCGGTAACTGATGATAGAATCCATGTGGGAGTTTAATTAAAAATGTTAAATAAAATTTTAGAACACAAAACAGAAGAATTACCATCTTTAGAGCGTTTTAAGATGCTGGGATCCAAGGTGGTAGTGGAGATGAAAAAACCGGTACTTGCCAGTTTTAATCTGCGCAATCTCAAGTATTTTAATGAGATCTATGGGACAGCAAAAGGGGACTGGCTGATCACACTTATGGTGGATTATTTTTGCCGGGAAAACAAAAAGAGTATTTTGGGAAGCATGAGTTATGTGGATCATTTATTAGTTCTCTGTGAGGCGGGTGGAGATAGCGATGAGGAGATCTTAGCCTTTTATCAGGATATTGCAGACCGCTTCTTGGAGAGAGTCAGTGACCATTATGACCGTGTCAAGATCCATGTGGAGTGCGGTCTGTACGTCATGCAGCCGGGAGACAGTTTTATCTATGCACAGGACAATGCACGCTATGCACGCAGGAGCATCCGGCATAGTTATTCCAATACGGTTGCTTTTTATTCCGAAGACCTGCGCCGCAGATCCATCAAGAAGGCAAGTATTATTCCGAATTTTGAACATGCCATTGATACAGACGGGATTCAGGTCTATTTACAGCCAAAATGTTCTGCCAAGAATGACCGTATCATTGGTGCGGAGGCTCTGTCACGTTTTTGTGACGAGGACGGCGAGATCTTGTCACCGGCGATCTATGTGCCGATCTTAGAGCAGGCTGGGATCGTTTCCAGACTGGATTATCAGGTGCTGGTAAAGAGCGTAGAACTTCTTAGTAAATGGCGGGACGACGGACATGAACTTTTCCCGATCTCGGTCAATCTGTCGCGCGTGGACCTTTTGGAAGATCGTTTTATTGAATCTCTGGATCATCTGGTGGAAGATGCAGGGCTGGACAAACAATATATCGAATTTGAATTGACGGAGACAGTGCTGGTCAAGGATCTGGAAATGATCATTGCTAAAATGAACCACCTGCGCGAGAAGGGCTACCGGATCGCTTTAGATGATTTTGGTTCCGGCTACAATTCCTTATATGTTTTAGGACAGGTTCCGGCAAATGTGATCAAGTTTGATCGTGGATTTGTTTTACATTCCATCCAAAATCAGATGGGAATGACCATTCTTTCCAATCTGGTCAATACCTTTAAGGAGATCGAGTTTGAGGTCTTGTGCGAAGGGGTAGAGACCGAGGAAGAAAAGCAGAAGATCGTTTCCTGCGGTTGTGATGTCATTCAGGGCTATCTGTATGACAAACCGCTTTGTATCGATGATTTTGAAAAGAAATATATTTATGCATAAAAAGCGCAAAAGATAGCATAAGATAAAAATCGAAGTCAGGACCGTTGTAAGGACAGCCTTACAACGGTTTTTTTATGCATTCTTTTTGCATGTAATGGAAAGCAGGCGCAGGTATGCCATGAAAGCCGATACGACCTGACTGCACAGGACGCCAAGCAGGAAGGCGCGGAAGCCGTAAAGCGGGATGCCAAAGAAGATGAAGGCAAGACGGATCAGGGCACCGGTCATGCTGTTAAAAAAGGTATCTTTGACATTACCAAGACCGTTTAAGATGCTGTTCATGGTCGTGCCGAGAAAAAGAAAAGGACACAGCCAGGACAGGGTGCGGATGTAGATACCGGCGACTTCGTTTGCAAATATTTTCTGCCCGATCAAAGGGCTGAAAAAATAAAAGAAAAAGGAACATAAAAAGCCTAAGAACATGCAGAGGAAAAAGCCAACGGTGATGGAATGCCGGATATAATAGTTCCTGCCTTCTTCCTTGGCGCGCGAGATCGAGGGCAGGAGCATGACCGCGATGGAGTTGGAAAGGACGGTCGGAAAAAAGATCATGGGCAGAGCCATACCGCTGTAGATGCCATAGATGCTGAGGGACTGGGTATTGGTCAGCCCGAAGCGCACCAGACAAAGCGGGATCATGATATTTTCAATGCCGTGTAAGACAGTGAGGAGCAGGCGGGTGGCAGTCAGGGGACAAGCCATGGACAAAAGATCTTTGCAGGTGGTGTTGACTTGTGCGCTCGGCTTTTGCCGGATCTGCTTCTGGCTGAGGGACAGGAGATTTAAGTAATAAAAGGTTGCTGCGATCTCGCCCAGGAGGAGCCCTAGCATGGCATGAAATTTCGTGAAAGGCAGACCGCTATGTATGGTAATATAGTAGATGCCCATAACACTGCCGATGCGTACCACTTGTTCAATGCACTGTCCGATGGATGGAATCTTTGATTTTTGCAGACCATAGTAATAACCGTTGATACATCCATGGATGCATTCTAAGGGGATGCACAAGATGAGCGGATAGAGGAGTGTCTTTATGGAAGGCTCATGAAAGAGTCCGGCTGCGATGCTGTCAGCAAAAAGCAGACAGGGGATGCAAAAGACGGCGCTCAGGGCAAGGGAGAGGCACATTCCCATAGCCAGGTAGGATTTTTCCCTGCCATCTTTGGCGGAAGAACTTTTGGCGACAAAACGGGAGATAGCGGTGTGGATGCCGGAGTTGGCAAAGGCTATTCCTACTGCCAAGAGGGGCATTGCCAGTTGGTAAAGTCCGAGTTCCTTTGCACCGATGGCGCGTGACAAAAAGATCTTATAATAAAAGCCTAAAAGACGACAGAAAAGCCCGGTAATTGTAAGAAGTAATGCACCAGAATAGACGGGGTGAGTATTTTTTCGCAAGAGATTTCCATCCCAAAAACATTTTTAACATTATATGTTAGAATTTGGTTGACAGAACAAAATGGGAATGCTAGTATATCAATATCCTAGTAAAAAGGTAGGAAATAAAACGAGGTGAAAACTTATGAAAGAATTTGTTTATTTGGACAATGCGGCTACGACAAAAGTCAGACCGGAAGTTGTGGAAGCAATGCTTCCTTATTTTACAGAGATTTATGGCAATGCATCTGCCGTTTATGATTTTGGACAGAAGTGTAAGCAGGCGATTGAAGATGCCAGAGAGACGATCGGATCCTCCATCGGAACCAGGGCTTCAAATATATATTTTACTGCAGGCGGAAGTGAGTCAGACAACTGGGCATTAAAGGGTGTTGCAGAGGTCTACAAGGATAAGGGAAAACACATCATCACGACCAAGATCGAACATCATGCCATCCTGCATACTTGCGCTTATCTGGAACAGCAGGGCTATGAAGTGACATATCTGGATGTGGATGCAGACGGGCTGGTTTCCCCGGAAGATGTCAAGAAGGCAATCCGCCCGGATACCATTCTGATCTCTGTGATGTTTGCTAACAATGAGATCGGAACCATTGAACCGATCGAGGAGATTGGTGCCATCGCACATGAACATGGCATTTTATTCCATACAGATGCTGTACAGGCATATGCCCAGGTGCCGATCGATGTGGAAAAGATGCATATCGATCTTTTGAGCGCCAGTGGACACAAACTAAATGGACCAAAAGGTATTGGTTTCCTTTACATTCGTCAGGGACTTAAATTAAAATCCTTTATCCATGGTGGTGCCCAGGAAAGAAAGCGTCGTGCTGGAACAGAAAATGTGCCGGGTATCGTTGGACTTGGCAAGGCGGTTGAGATTGCTATGGCAACCATGGATGAGCGTATCAAAAAGGAAAGCGAACTTCGTGACTATCTGATTGCAAGAATAGAAGATGAAATTCCGTTTGCAAAATTAAACGGACACAGAGTTAAGAGACTGCCAAACAACATTAACTTTTGCTTCCGTTTTATTGAGGGCGAGTCAATGTTGATCATGTTGGATATGGCTGGTATCTGTGGATCATCAGGATCTGCATGTACATCAGGATCCCTAGATCCATCCCATGTCCTTTTAGCAATCGGTCTGCCACATGAGATCGCACATGGATCCCTTCGCCTGACCTTAAGTGATGAGATCACCAAGGATCAGTTGGATTATGTTGTGGATCATTTGAAAGAAATTGTTGCAAAACTTCGCAGCATGTCACCACTTTATGAGGACTATGCGAAAAAACATTTGTCATAAGTATTTAAAACGGAGGAAAAATTATGTATAGTGAAAAGGTAATGGATCATTTTCAAAATCCAAGAAATGTCGGAGAAATGGAAAATCCGAGTGGCGTAGGTACGGTTGGTAACGCTAAGTGTGGCGATATCATGAGAATGTATCTGGATATTGACGAAAATGGTATTATCAAAGAAGCAAAGTTCAAGACATTTGGCTGTGGCGCAGCAGTGGCAACCAGCAGTATGGCAACGGAACTTGTTGCAGGAAAGACGGTACAGGAAGCTTTGGAAGTTACCAATAAGGCAGTTATGGAGGCTCTGGACGGACTTCCACCTGTAAAGGTTCACTGTTCCCTTTTGGCAGAGCAGGCGATCCATGCAGCACTCTGGGATTATGCACAGAAAAATGGCATCAAGATCGAGGGCTTGGAGCCACCAGTCAATGATATCGAGGAACTGGAAGAAGAGGAAGAATACTAATTGAAACAAAAAGTAGTTGTTGGTATGTCCGGAGGAGTAGACTCCTCTGTGGCGGCATATCTTTTAAAAGAACAGGGCTATGATGTGATCGGCGTGACCATGCAGATCTGGCAGGATGAGGATGAATTTGTGCAGGAGGAAAATGGCGGCTGCTGTGGGCTTTCTGCGGTAGATGACGCCAGACGTGTGGCTGCAAGGCTGGAGATCCCTTATTATGTGATGAACTTTAAATCAGAGTTCAAGCATAAGGTCATGGATTATTTTGTGGAAGAATATTTACAGGGGCGTACCCCGAATCCTTGCAATGCCTGCAACCGCTATGTCAAGTGGGAGGCACTTTTAGACCGTGCGCTCTCCATCGGCGCAGATTATATCGCGACCGGTCATTATGCAAGGATCGCGCAGCTACCCAATGGAAGATATGCGATCACCAACTCTGTGACGGCTGCTAAGGATCAGACTTATGCGCTTTATAACCTGACCCAGGAACAACTGTCGCATACATTGATGCCGGTCGGTGTCTATCACAAGGATCAGATCCGGCAGATCGCGGAAGATCTTGGACTTCCGGTGGCACACAAAAAGGACAGTCAGGATATCTGTTTTATACCGGATAATGACTATGCATCCTTTATTGATGAGGCCGCACCGGATCGTGTACCGGGACCGGGGGATTTTGTCCTGAGCGACGGTACAGTTGTTGGAAAACATGAGGGCGTTACGCATTATACGATTGGACAGCGTAGGGGACTTGGCATTTCTGTAGGCAAGCGCATTTTTGTCAAGGAGATCGATGCGAAAAATAACCGTGTTGTTCTGGGCGATGATGACGATGTCTTTACGGATCATCTGGTCGCAGACCAGATCAACTGCATGGCTGTGCCGGAATTCTTGGACGGACAGGAATTCCTTGCCAAGATCCGTTATTCCCACAAGGGCACCAAGTGCCATGTGAAAATGCTTGCAGACGGACAGATGCGGCTGGACTTTGAAGAACCGGTACGCGCGGTCACACCGGGGCAGGCAGTTGTCCTTTATGATGGACATTATGTTGCCGGAGGCGGCACGATCGTTCAAGAGATGTTATATTAGAAATCAGAGAGCCATCTCATTACGAGATGGCTCTTTTTGTGCTTGGCGCGAAAATGTGCAGAAGCATTTTTTATATGCCGGAAAATTAGTAGATGCTATGTGGATGCGGCACACGGTGGAGATAGACCATATATTCGTCAAATCCACAGGAGGCAAGAAAGCCTGGCAGACGGTCAAAGCCTAATGCAATATCGCTGGGTTTGTGTGCATCTGCACCGATCGTGATCAGTTTTCCGCCGAGTTCATGGTAGCGCTTTAGGATCTGCGGGCATGGATTTGGCACAGAAAGCCCACAGCGGAAGGCACCGGTGTTGACTTCCAGTGCAATATCATGTGCAATGAGAAAACGCAGGATATCATCGATCAGCGGCGCATATGGCGTGTAAGTATCGTAAGGCTGGGCAGGATCCTGCGGCCCATAGCGAAAGACATAGTCCAAATGCCCCAGAGCGTCAAAATTGTGAAATGCCGCCAGGTTCTCATAGACGGCCTGATAATATTCTGTATAGGCTTCCGCAGGATCGCGCCTCTCAAAATAAACAGGGTAGTAAGGATCTCGCGTATGTACGACATGCACAGAGCCGATGACATAGTCAAAGGCATAGGATGCAAGCAGATCGGCATGCTTTTGTGCAAGATGCGGTTGCAGACCCAGTTCCAAGCCATGAAGTACAAAGAAAGGCGCAGCCTCTTTTTGCAAAGCCGGCATGGCTTTTTCGCAAGCATCCAGATCCAGATCGAAAAGATGCGGTTCTTCCTTATAGTCTAAATCCAAGTGGTCTGTAAATGTAATGCCGGACAGACCCAACTGTCTGGCTTTTTCTATCATATCCAAAGGATCCGCGTCACTGTCACCGGAAAAATGACAGTGCATGTGATTGTCCCAAAGTTTCATTGGCAAAGTACCTCCATTCACTTACCAATTATAGGAAAATGTCGCATAAAATGCAACGAATCCGCAAAATGTCAGGACAGAGGAAAAATCTTAGTGAAAAAATTATCAAACTTTGTTTTTGGGGTTGAAATGTAGGTAGAAATTGGTTAAAATGAAGTCAGTTTGGGAATGTTATTCCCTAGACATAGTATTTTTAAATCTTAGGAGGAATTTAAAATGGCAGTAAGAGTAGCGATTAATGGATTCGGCCGTATTGGTCGTCTTGCATTCAGACAGATGTTTGGAGCAGAAGGATATGAAGTAGTTGCAATCAACGACTTGACAAGCCCAAAGATGTTAGCACATCTGTTAAAGTATGATTCATCACAGGGTAAGTATGCTTTGGCTGATACAGTATCTGCTGGAGAAGATTCTATCACAGTTGATGGCAAGGAAATCAAGATCTACGCTTTCCCGGATGCAAACAATTGCCCATGGGGTGAATTAAAGGTAGACGTAGTATTAGAGTGTTCTGGTTTCTACACAAGCAAGGAAAAGGCACAGGCTCATATCAACGCTGGTGCTCGTAAGGTTGTTATTTCTGCACCTGCAGGAAATGATCTTCCTACAATCGTTTACAATGTAAACCATAAGACATTGACTCCAGATGACAAGATCATCTCAGCAGCTTCTTGTACAACAAACTGCTTGGCACCAATGGCTAAGGCTCTTAACGATGCTTTCGGTATCAAGTCTGGTATCATGAGCACAATCCACTCATACACAGGTGATCAGATGACACTTGATGGACCACAGAGAAAGGGTGACCTTAGAAGATCTCGTGCAGCTGCAGTTAATATCGTACCTAACTCAACAGGTGCTGCAAAGGCAATCGGTCTTGTAATTCCTGAGTTGAACGGAAAGTTGATCGGATCTGCACAGCGTGTTCCATGCCCAACAGGTTCTACAACAATCCTTGTTGCTACTGTTGAGAAGTCTTGCACAGTTGAAGAGATCAACGCAGCAATGAAGGCAGCAGCTACAGAGTCATTCGGATACAATGAGGATGAGATCGTTTCTTCTGATATCATCGGAAGCACATATGGTTCAATCTTCGATGCTACACAGACAATGGTTGGAGAAGACAACTTAGTACAGGTTGTTTCTTGGTATGACAATGAGAACAGTTACACATCTCAGATGGTTCGTACAATCAAGTATTTCTCTGAGTTAGCATAGTCCTAGCCAACATGGGGTCCGGTCGTTGGGACCGGACCTCTTTTTTATTAAAAGACTGGAGGATTTAATCATGGGATTAAATAAAAAATCAATCGATGACATCAATGTAAAGGGTCTGCGCGTTCTTTGCAGATGCGACTTTAATGTGCCTCTTATTGATGGCAAGATCACAGATGAGAACCGTCTGGTACAGGCACTTCCTACCATCAAGAAACTGGTTGCTGACGGTGGCAAGGTGATCCTTTGTTCACATCTTGGCAAACCAAAGGGAGAGCCGGTTCCGGAACTTTCTTTAGCACCGGTTGCTAAGAGACTTACAGAACTCTTAGGACAGGAAGTAAAATTCGCAGCTGATCCGGAAGTTGTAGGACCAAATGCCAAGGCTGCTGTAGAAGCAATGAAAGATGGCGACATCATCTTACTTGAGAACACAAGATACCGTGCAGAGGAGACCAAGAACGGAGACGAGTTCTCTAAGGATCTGGCATCCCTTTGTGATGTATTTGTAAATGATGCATTCGGTACAGCGCACAGAGCACATTGCTCAAATGTTGGTGTGACAAAGTATGTTGACACCGCAGTTGTTGGTTACTTGATGCAGAAAGAGATCGATTTCCTCGGAAACGCAGTAGAGAATCCGGTTCGTCCGTTCGTTGCTATCCTTGGTGGAGCAAAGGTTTCTTCTAAGATTTCTGTTATCGAGAACCTCCTTGACAAGGTAGATACTTTGATCATTGGCGGTGGTATGGCATATACCTTTATGGCTGCACATGGCGAGCCTGTAGGAAAGTCTCTTCTTGAGAAGGATTACATGGAGTATGCACTTCAGATGGAAGAAAAGGCAAAGGAAAAAGGCGTTAAACTTTTGATCCCTATCGATACCGTTGTAGGTGATGACTTCAAGAACGACTGCAACTTCAAGGTTGTAGAACGTGGAGAGATCCCGGACGACATGGAAGGTATGGATATCGGACCTAAGACATGCAAACTCTTTACCGATGCGATCAAAGATGCAAAGACTGTTGTTTGGAACGGACCAATGGGATGTTTTGAAATGCCAAACTTTGCAAAGGGAACGATCGCTATTTGTGAAGCACTTGCAAATATCGATGGAACAACCATTATCGGTGGTGGTGACTCTGCATCCGCAGCAAACAACCTTGGCTACGGCGACAAGATGACACATATCTCTACCGGTGGCGGCGCATCTTTGGAATTCTTAGAGGGTAAGGAACTTCCTGGTGTAGCAGCAGCAAACGATAAATAAGAAAAGGGGTTATTATAATGGCAAGAACAAAGATTATTGCAGGCAACTGGAAAATGAACAAGACTCCAAGCGAGGCAGTTGCTTTGATCAACGAATTAAAGCCGTTAGTAGCGAATGATGACGTAGATGTAGTATTTTGTGTACCGGCAATTGATATCATTCCTGCAGTTGAGGCTGCAAAGGGAACCAATATCCACATTGGTGCAGAAAATATGTATTTTGAGGAGAGTGGCGCTTACACAGGCGAGATCGCTCCAAGCATGCTTACAGATGCAGGCGTAGAGTACGTGGTACTCGGACACTCAGAGAGAAGAGAATACTTCGCTGAGACAGACGAGACTGTAAACAAGAAGGTTTTAAAGGCATTTGAACATGGTTTGACACCGATCATCTGCTGTGGTGAGACTTTGACCCAGAGAAAACAGGGTATCTACATTGAATGGATCCGTATGCAGATCAAGATCGCATTCCAGAATGTCACAGCAGATCAGGCAAAGAAGGCAGTCATTGCTTATGAGCCAATCTGGGCAATCGGAACAGGCGAGACCGCAACAAGCGATCAGGCAGAAGAAGTATGCGGCGCAATCAGAAAATGCATCGCAGAAGTATATGATGAGGCTACAGCAGAAGCAATCCGCATCCAGTATGGCGGATCTGTAAATGCAGGCAATGCTGCAGAACTTTTTGCAAAGCCTGACATTGATGGCGGACTTGTCGGCGGTGCTTCTTTGAAGGCAGATTTTGGCAAGATCGTAAATTATAATGCATAATGGCATCGTTACAACTGCTATTGTAACTCTAGGAGACATCCAATTCTGGATGTCTCCTTTTTCTCTTGTGACACTTCTTTATATATGCTAAAATAAGCCGTGGTTAGGTGCGTATGGATCGAAAAGAAATGCGTATTTTTGACAGGAGGAATAGATACAAATGAAGCGTGGACTTGTTATAGGACTTATACTTACCGCCTGCTTACTGGCAGGATGCGGCAAAACAGATAAAAAAGAGACTAAGGAGACCGTCAAAGAAGTGGCAAAACAGGAAGTCTCCGACTACAGCCAGTTGTCGATCAAGGAATTGGAAGTGCTGGGTGCGGATAACGATGAAGAAGCCATGATGGAACTGGCAAATCGTTGTGATTATGGCAGTGAGGACTGCGAACAGGATTTTACAGAGGCAAAAAAGTGGTATGAATCCGCAGGAGAAGTGGGAAATACCGATGCACTTTGTGTACTGGGATATTATGCCCTCAACGGTATTACGCAGGATGTGGATCTGGACCAGGCAGCAGACTATTTCCAGACGGCGATCGATGCCGGAAGTGAGCGGGCATATGTAGGCTTGGCGCGCACATATCTGGCTGGTTATGGGGATGAGGCAGACAGACCTGCCAAGGCATATGAAAATATCAATCTTGCCTACCAAAAGGGCATTCCGGTAGGGCAGTATTATATGGCTTATCTTTTAGAGAACGGTATCGGTTGTGCGCAGGATTATGCACAGGCGATGAGCATATATGAGCAGGTGGCAGAACTCAAAGACCTTACCATCTATGACGCTTATCTTCCAAATGCTGCGGCGACGGATCTTGGCATGATGTATATGCGTGGTGAGGGCGTGGCACAGGATTATGAGGAAGCCATGAAGTGTTTCAAGACAGCTGCAGGCAAGGATTATGCCATGGCACAGTATTATATGGGACAGATGTTTGAAAACGGTTTTGGCTGCGATCAGGATTATAAGGAAGCCTTACAGTGGTATCAGAGCGCCGCAGATCAGGACTATGCTCCGGCTTTGAACCAGATCGGCTACCTTTACTATAATGGATTTGGCGTGGAAACAGATATTGATCAGGCCATCTATTATCAGAAACTGGCTGCTATGCAGGGTTATGCGGTTGCACAGATCAATTTGGGATATTTGTTTGAAAACGGTATTGGAGTAGAGCAGAACTACAGCACGGCACTGGCATACTATCGCATGGCGGCAGACCAGGATAATGAGGGTGCCAAGGAAGCAGTCGTGCGTGTGCTCAAACTGATGGATGAAAAAGAGTAAGAATTACGTGGGCATCGTGGCGGCGGTCTTTGTGATCGCCATGATCGCTTTGGTCTGGTATCTGCTCTTTGGGGCAGACTTTATCCGGCGTGCACAAAAGTCCGACGGACAGGAAGAGAAGCAGGAGGAGACCACGGAAAAGGAAGAACTTTTAAACATTTCCAACGTGGATCAGGCCTATGATGCCATACTCAACAAAAGTACAAAAGAATTTATAGGAAACCATCCGATCGACGAGGAGTTTCTTTCCTGGTTCACCGGCAACTATGGTATAGAGCAGTTGGAAAAGATCGCTTCTTATGCCCAGTTGGACGATGGAGAGATTTGGTACGAAATCACAGGGAACAGTATCCATGTTTTGTGGTATGATTATTGTATGGAGACTGGGATCCAGCAGTATGTCTATGACAAGACGTATGTTAAAGAGTGTCAGGATGCAGATCGTATCGTGCTGGATTTTACCGGTGATTTTTCTCTGGCTGAGGGCGTGGGGACGACAGACTATTATCACAGTGTGGGGGATGATATCACCAAATGCCTGGGGGCAGATCTGCGTCAGGAAATGCTTAATGCAGATATCATGACCATCAACAACGAGTTTGTCTACTCGACACGTGGACAGGCACTGGCGGGAAAAGCCTATACCTTCCGCGGAGATCCAAAGACCTGCCAGAACCTCGTGCTCCTGGGCGTAGATGTCGCGGGACTTGCCAACAATCATGTCTATGACTTTGGAGAGAATGCCTTTTTGGATACCTTAGATACCTTAAAGGCGAAGAATATCCCTTATATCGGTGCCGGCAGGAACCTGGAGGAGGCATCGGAGCCGATCTTTTTCATTGCAAACGGCAAGAAGATCGCCATCGTGGCGGCGACTCAGATCGAGCGGAGCACCAAATACACCAAGGAAGCGACCGAGGACAGTCCCGGAGTCCTAAAGACTTTGGACTCGGCGAAATATGTAGCCCAGATCGCAAAGGCAAAGCAAAATGCCGATTATGTGATCTGCTATGTGCATTGGGGCACGGAACACACACATCAATACGGCAGTGACCAGGTCAAACTGGCAAAAGATTTTGTGGCGGCAGGAGCGGATGCCATCATAGGCGCTCATCCGCACTGTTTGCAGGGGGCAGACATCATGGATGGTGTTCCGGTCTTTTACAGTCTGGGAAATTTCTATTTTTCGCAGGAAGCAGAAATGCCGGATGATTATGATACTGCCATGGCACAGATCATCATTGATGATTCCGGGACACTGAGTGCAAGACTCCTGCCGTGTCATTTTTCGGGAGGAAATCTGGAACTGGTATCCGACCCGGAAAAATACCGCCAGATCCTTGCTGATGTAGAAGGATATTCGGACCAGATAGCTTTTGATGGTGACGGCTATCTACTTGTCCATTAGTTCAAGTGTAAAGTGCATGTTTTTTAGTTATTGTGTCCATTGATTTTTACCATGAAATCGGGATAGAATAAATATAATTTCAGAGAAAAGAGGAAAAGAGAATGAGCAAGAAGCCAGTTGTTTTAATGATCTTAGATGGATTTGGTCTGAATGACAGACACGAAGCAAATGCCGTATATGAGGCAAATACACCAAATATCGATAGTTTGATGCAGAACTATCCTTATGTTAAGGGAAATGCCAGCGGACTTGCGGTTGGACTCCCGGACGGACAGATGGGAAACTCTGAGGTAGGACACCTGAATATGGGCGCAGGACGTATCGTATATCAGGAACTGACCCGTATTACCAAAGAAATCGAGGACGGAGATTTCTTCCAGAATGAGGCTTTGAAAAAAGCAATGGAGAATGCTAAGGCAAAGGATTCTGCCCTTCATTTATTCGGACTTTTATCAGATGGTGGTGTGCACAGCCACATTACCCATTTATATGGATTGCTCGAGATGGCAAAGCGCGAGGGCTTGAGCAAGGTTTATGTCCATGGATTTATGGACGGCCGTGACACAGCACCGACCAGTGGTATTGAGTATGTCAAGGCTTTAGAAGAGGAGATGGCAAAGATCGGTGTCGGTAAGATCGCCAGTCTTTCCGGTCGTTATTATGCCATGGATCGTGACAATCGTTGGGATCGTGTGGAAAAGGCCTACCGTGTACTTACTCTTGGCGAGGGCAATACAGCAAGCGATGCTGTCAGTGCTATGCAGGCATCCTATGATGATGGCAAGACGGATGAGTTTGTGATCCCGACCGTGATCACAGAAGATGGTCAGGCGATCGGCAAGGTATCCGCAGATGACAGCGTGATCTTCTTTAACTTCCGCCCGGATCGTGCGAGAGAGATCACAAGAGCCTTCTGCAGTGATGATTTTGACGGATTTGACAGAGGTCAGCGTCTGCCGCTTACCTATGTATGCTTTACCGAGTATGATGTGACAATCCCGAATAAGGAGATCGCTTTCCACAAGGTAGAGTTACACAATACTTTCGGCGAATTTTTAGCAGCACATGGAAAGACCCAGGCAAGAATTGCCGAGACAGAAAAGTATGCGCATGTTACTTTCTTCTTCAACGGTGGTGTAGAGGAGCCGAACCCGGGCGAAGACCGCATCCTTGTAAAGTCTCCAAAGGTTGCAACTTATGATCTTCAGCCGGAAATGAGTGCTTATGAAGTATGTGACAAATTATGTGATGCGGTCACTTCTGACAAATATGATGTGATCATCATCAATTTTGCAAATCCGGACATGGTAGGTCATACCGGCGTTGAGGCAGCAGCCATCAAAGCGGTAGAAGCCGTTGACTCCTGTGTGGGACGTGCAGTAGAAGCCTTGAAGTCTGTAGACGGCACCATGTTCATCTGTGCAGATCATGGTAACTGCGAGCAGTTAGTAAACTACGAGACAGGTGAGCCGTTGACCGCACACACGACCAATCCGGTACCATTCATCCTGGTAAACGCAGATCCTTCCTATGGTCTTCGTGAAAATGGATGCTTAGCAGATATCATTCCGACCCTCATCGAACTGATGGGTATGGAACAGCCGGAAGAAATGACAGGCAAGTCACTTTTGATCAAAAAGTAAGATCCGCCTGTATTTTGCAGGCGTATATCATAAAAGCATAAATAATTAAGGATAATGGAGGAAAGACAAATGAAACCAATGAAAGAAGGCAAGGTCCGCGAAGTTTACGATAATGGTGACAGCATCATCATGGTAGCCACCGATCGTATCTCTGCATTTGACGTGATCTTAAAGAACAAGATCGTAGACAAGGGAGCAATCCTGACACAGATGTCCAAGTTCTGGTTCGATTACACCAAGGATATCGTTCCAAATCACATGATCTCAGTGGATGTGAAAGATATGCCGGAGTTCTTCCAGAATAAGGAATATGAAGGAAAGAGCATGATGTGTAAAAAGTTGCAGATGATTCCGATCGAATGTATCGTCCGTGGTTACATCACAGGAAGCGGCTGGGCTAGTTATCAGGAGAACGGCACAGTATGCGGCATCACCCTTCCGGTTGGTTTACAGGAGTCTGAAAAATTGCCGGAACCGATCTATACACCGTCAACAAAGGCTGAGATCGGTCTGCATGATGAAAATATTTCTTACGAACAGTCTGTAGAAGTATTGGAAAAGGCTTTCCCGGGCAAGGGAGAGGAATATGCTTCCAAGATCAAGGAATATACACTTGCACTTTACAAGAAATGTGCAGACTACGCACTTACCAAGGGCATCATCATTGCAGATACCAAGTTTGAGTTTGGTCTGGATGAGGATGGCAATGTCGTTTTGGCTGATGAGATGCTGACACCGGATTCTTCCAGATTCTGGCCATTGGAGGGCTATCAGGCAGGACAGGGACAGCCTTCTTTTGACAAGCAGTTTGTAAGAAACTGGTTAAAGGCAAATCCGGACAGCGATTATCTGCTTCCCCAGGATGTCATTGACAAGACCATCGCAAAATACAAAGAAGCATTTGAAATGCTGACAGGAAAGAAATTTGGAGCGTAGACAGGAGATGCAGATGACGACAACAGATTCAAATAAGGCTATGCCGTTTGAAGGACTGCATGAAGAATGTGGTGTCTTTGGCATGTATGATTTTGACGGCGGTGACGTGGCTTCCTCTATTTACTATGGCTTGTTTGCCTTACAGCACAGGGGACAGGAAAGCTGCGGTATTGCCGTTAGTGAGACGAGCGGACCAAAGGGCAAGGTCACTTCTTATAAGGGGATGGGACTTGTCAATGAGGTTTTTGACGGCGAGACCTTGGAAAAGATGCGGGGTGACATTGGTGTAGGACATGTCCGTTATTCGACCGCAGGAGAGTCCACCAGAGAAAATGCACAGCCTCTCGTTTTAAATTATGTCAAGGGAACGCTGGCGCTGGCACACAATGGAAATCTGATCAATGCCAAGGAATTAAAAAAGGATCTGGAATATACCGGAGCCATTTTCCAGACAACGATCGACTCCGAGGTCATTGCCTATCATATTGCCAGAGAGCGCTTGCAGTCTAAGACTGCAGAGGAGGCAGTACGCCGCGCCTGCATGAAGTTAAAAGGTGCCTATGCACTTGTTGTGGCTTCTCCACGAAAACTGATCGGTGCCAGAGATCCTTTCGGCTTTAAGCCACTTTGCATCGGTAAGCGTGACAATGCTTATATCTTAGCATCCGAGACCTGTGCGCTGGATACCATCGGTGCCGAATTTGTCCGTGATGTCTTACCGGGCGAAGTTGTTACAATCACACCGGAAAAGGGCATTGAGTCCGATATGGAAATGGCACTTCCAAAAGAAAAAGAAGCCAGATGTATTTTTGAATATATTTATTTCGCAAGACCGGACAGTCATATTGACGGGGTCAGCGTTTATGGCAGCCGTATCAAGGCGGGCAAGTTCCTTGCCATGGACTCACCGGTTGAAGCAGACTTGGTTACCGGCGTACCGGAGTCGGGCAATGCGGCAGCCCTGGGCTATTCCTTACAGTCCGGGATCCCTTACGGAACTGCTTTTGTCAAAAACGGTTATGTGGGACGTACCTTTATCAAACCAAAGCAGAGCAGTCGTGAATCCAGTGTGCGTATCAAGTTAAATGTCTTAAAGGAAGCCGTTGCAGGCAAACGAGTCGTCATGATCGATGACTCCATTGTGCGTGGAACAACATCAGACCGTATTGTGCGTATGCTGCGTGAGGCAGGTGCGACGGAAGTGCATGTGCGCATCAGTTCACCACCATTCCTCTGGCCGTGTTATTTTGGAACGGATATTCCGGAGCGCGAACAACTGATCGCCTACAAGAGATCCATTGAGGACATCCGCAAGATCATCGGTGCAGATTCTCTTGGATATCTTGGCATGGAACGCCTGGATGAGATGGTGGAAGGTCTGTCGATCTGTCGGGGATGCTTTAACGGCAAGTATCCGATGGAGCCGCCGAAGGAAGATATCCGTGGTGAATATTTTGACAAAGAGATCGATATGGCAAAGAAATTGGAACGCAATTTATAGGAGGAGAGTATGAGTACAGATCGTTACAGTAGCCCACTTTCAGAGAGATATGCCAGCAGGGAAATGCAGTATATCTTTTCTCAGGATAAAAAGTTCTCCACATGGAGAAAACTCTGGATCGCACTTGCTGAGACAGAGATGGAATTAGGACTGAGCCAGGACGGCAAGCCGGTCATCACACAGGATATGATCGATGAGATGAAAGCACATGTCGACGACATCAATTATGATGTGGCAAAGAAAAGAGAGGCAGAGGTTCGCCATGATGTTATGAGCCATGTCTACGCATATGGCAAACAGTGCCCGAAGGCAGCAGGCATCATCCATCTGGGAGCGACTTCCTGCTATGTAGGTGATAACACCGATATTATCATCATGCGTGATGCACTTCTTCTGGTGCGCAAGAAACTGGTCAATGTCATTGCAGAATTGGCAAAGTTTGCAGATACCTATAAAGATATGCCGACCCTTGCTTTTACACATTTTCAGCCGGCACAGCCAACAACTGTTGGTAAGCGTGCGACACTCTGGTTAAATGAGTTCGTTATGGATCTGGAAGATCTGGATTATGTTTTGTCTAGTTTAAAACTTTTGGGATCTAAGGGAACTACCGGTACACAGGCAAGTTTCTTGGAACTCTTCCAGGGAGATCAGGAGACCATCGACAAGATCGATCCGATGATCGCAAAGAAGATGGGCTTTGAGAAGTGCTATCCGGTCAGCGGACAGACATATTCCCGCAAGGTGGATACCAGAGTCTGCAATATCTTGGCAGGCATTGCGGCATCTGCACACAAGATGAGCAACGATATTCGTCTGCTCCAGCACTTAAAAGAAGTAGAGGAGCCATTTGAAAAGAGCCAGATCGGTTCATCTGCCATGGCATACAAGCGCAATCCGATGCGTAGCGAGCGTATCGCATCCTTATCACGTTATATCATTATTGATGCCTTAAATCCGGCGATCACATCTGCAACCCAGTGGTTTGAAAGAACTCTGGATGATTCTGCTAATAAGAGACTTTCTATTGCAGAGGGATTTTTGGCATGTGACGGTGTCTTAGATCTTTGCCTGAATGTTGTGGATGGTCTTGTGGTCTATCCAAAGGTCATCGAAAAGAGACTGCGCAGTGAACTGCCATTTATGGCAACCGAGAACATCATGATGGATGCGGTAAAGAATGGCGGCAACCGTCAGGATCTGCATGAAAAGATCAGAACCCTTTCCATGGAAGCAGGAAAGACGGTCAAGGTAGAGGGCAAGGATAATAACCTCTTAGAATTGATCGCAGCAGATGATGAGTTCCCGATGGGCTTAGAGGAACTGGAAGCAACCATGCAGCCGGACAAGTACGTTGGACGCGCACCTCGTCAGGTAGTCAAATATTTAGAAGAAGTCATCCAGCCGATCCTGGATGAAAATAAAGACGTTCTCGGTGTAAAGGCTGAGATCAACGTCTGATCAGAATGCAGGAACTTCCTGTGCAATTATGCACGGGAGGTTTTTTTTGCATATTTTTATCGCGGGAAAAATCAAAAAATGCAAGTTAAAAATTTTAATTATGCATTGCACTTCAACACGATAAAGTATATAATGTCACTAGATTTTGTGAGAACAAGGTCGGAAAGAAGTTTTGAGTAGGAGGACACAATCAATGAAATTCGAGAGTAGTTATTTGCAGAGAGTGTATGACGGACTTGAGAGCCGTAACGCAGAGCAGAAAGAATTTTTGCAGGCAGTGGCAGAAGTTCTGGAATCTTTGGAGCCTGTTGTGGCAGCCAATCCGGAATTGGAGAGATGGGGCATCATCGAGCGTATCGTTGAGCCGGAGCGTATTATCCAGTTCAGAGTATCTTGGGTAGATGACAATGGCAAGGTTCAGGTCAACCGTGGATACAGAGTACAGTTCAACTCTGCAATCGGACCATACAAGGGAGGTCTTAGACTTCATCCATCCGTAAACCTTTCTGTTATTAAGTTCCTTGGATTTGAGCAGATCTTCAAGAACAGCCTGACAACACTTCCGATCGGCGGTGGCAAGGGTGGTTCTGACTTCGATCCTAAGGGCAAGTCAGACATGGAGATCATGAGATTCTGCCAGGCATTTATGACAGAACTTGAGAAGCATATTGGTGCTGATACAGACGTTCCAGCCGGAGATATCGGTGTTGGCGGACGTGAGATCGGATTTATGTATGGTCAGTACAAGAGACTGCGCAACGAATTTACCGGCGTACTTACAGGAAAGGGACTTACTTACGGTGGTTCTCTTGCTCGTACCGAAGCAACCGGTTATGGACTCTGTTATTATACACAGGAGGCATTAAAGAGTCTCAGAAATACAGACTTTAACGGCAAGACAGTCGCAGTTTCCGGTGCAGGAAATGTTGCTATCTACGCTATCCAGAAGGCATATCAGTTAGGCGGTAAGCCAGTGACATGTTCTGATTCTACCGGTTGGATCTATGATCCGGAAGGAATCGATGTAGACCTTTTGAAGGAAGTAAAGGAAGTAAAGCGTGCTCGTTTGACAGAGTATGCTGCTGCACGTCCATCTGCTGAATATCATGAGAAGAAGAACGGAGAGCATGGTGTTTGGTCAGTGAAGTGTGATATCGCGCTTCCTTGTGCAACACAGAACGAATTGGATGAAAACGATGCTAAGATGCTGATCGACAATGGCGTTCTTGCTGTATGTGAAGGTGCAAACATGCCTTCTACACCAGCCGCTATTGAGGCACTTAAGAAGGCTGGCGTCCTCTTTGGACCGGCAAAGGCTGCAAACGCAGGTGGTGTTGCAACATCAGCACTTGAGATGAGCCAGAACTCTGAGAGATTACATTGGACATTTGAAGAAGTTGACGAGAAGTTACAGCACATCATGACCGGTATCGTACACAACTCACTCGATGCTGCTGCAAAGTACGGCCTAGACGGAGATCTGGTTGTCGGTGCTAATATCGCAGGCTTTGAAAAGGTTGCAGATGCTATGATCGCACAGGGTGTTGCTTACTAAAATATAGCATTTTCAGAGGCGTTCCTTTTGAACAAAGGGACGTCTCTTTTTTTCTCCTTTCATCCGGGCGGTCTATAAAAAACTCTTGCGTATAAGGTATGACTGTGTTATACTTTGTTAAGTTGTGACGAATGGCTCGTAGTTTCGGGCTTACATTAGGAGGTTCTCATGGAAGTATTAAAGACAATTCTTATGATTGCATTTATTATTATATGTTTGGCTATTATCGTGATTATTCTGATGCAGGAAGGTAAGTCAGCAGGTCTTGGTTCTTTGAGCGGACAGACATCTGAGACATACTGGAGCAAGAATAAGGGACATTCCAAAGAGGGAATGCTTGTCAAGATCACCAGTGTTCTTGTTTTATTATTCTTTGTGCTTGCCGCAGTTTTGAATATCGGAAGTTTTTAATCATAGGTATGTGAGCCATCGTGGAAACGGTGGCTTTTTTCTTTATGAAAAGAGTGAGGACGGGGCATCCTAGTGATGTCAGGGAGATTGGATATGAACGAGAAAAAATTGGAAGAACGCAAAAAAATGATATATGGTCTTTTGTGCGATGAACTTTATGTTCCTATGCGCACCAAAGAGATCGCTATGCTTTTAGATATCCCAAAGAGCAAACGTCAGGATCTACAGGAAGTGCTGGATGCTCTGGTCGAGGAGGGCAAAGCCCAGGTATCAAAAAAAGGCAAGTACCAGAAGGCAGAAAAAGTGGTAAAAGAGGGGGCTTTTATCAGCCATGCCAAGGGCTTTGGCTTTGTTTGTGTGGAGGATGAGGGTGAGGACTACTATATCCCGGAGGAATATGTCGGAAATGCTTTTCATGGTGATCAGGTGCGGATCGAACTTTTGCCACCGTCTAAGGGAAAGCGCAGAGAGGCTAAGATCATAGAGGTCTTGTCCCATGATATTTCGACGGTCGTCGGAACGTATGAAAAGTCAAAAAATTATGGCTTTGTCATATCGGACAATGCAAGGATCACGCAGGACATCTTTATCCCGCAGGGGAAGGACATGCATGCGGTGGACGGACATAAGGTGGTCTGTCAGATCACGAGTTATGGCAAAAAGAACCGCAACCCGGAGGGCGTGATCACGGAGATCTTAGGGCACCGTAACGATCCGGGCGTAGATATTATGTCGATCGTACGTGGCTTTGACCTGCCGACGGAATTCCCGGAAAAGGTCTTAAATCAGGCGACGCGTGTGGCGAATGAGGTGTCGGAAGCCGATCGTGCCGGAAGACTGGATCTGCGCGGGGTTACCATGGTGACCATTGACGGAGAAGATGCCAAGGATCTGGACGATGCCATTTCCATCTGCCACAAAGGCGATGGTTACGAACTGGGCGTGCATATTGCCGATGTGTCAAATTATGTGCAGGAGCGGAGTGCCCTGGATGAGGAGGCGAAAAAGCGCGGCACCAGTGTCTATCTGGTAGACCGCGTTATCCCTATGCTGCCGCATACACTTTCCAATGGGATCTGTTCCTTAAATGCTGGGGAAGACCGTCTGGCACTTTCTTGTATCATGACACTGGATGCCAAGGGAAATGTGATCGATCATACGATCGCGGAAACGGTTGTCAATATTGATGCGCGTATGTCTTATACATCGGTCAAGAAGATCCTGGTGGACAAGGATCCAGCGGAATGTAAAAAGTATCAGGACTTGGTGCCGATGTTTGCCCTGATGGAAGAATTATCCGGTCTGATTCGCAAGAAGCGTATGCAGCGGGGATCCATTGATTTTGATTTTCCGGAGACAAAGATCGTTCTGGATGCGCAGGGACATGCTGTGGATGTGATGCCTTATGAGCGCAATGTGGCAACCAAGATCATTGAAGATTTTATGCTGATTGCCAATGAGACGGTCGCAGAGCATTTTTATTGGCAGGAGATCCCGTTTTTGTATCGTACCCATGCAACGCCGGATGGCGAGAAGATCCGTAAACTGGCTACCTTTATCGGAAATTTTGGCTATACGATCAAGGGTGGCGCGGATGAGGTGCATCCGAAAGAATTGCAAAAACTGTTGGGTAAAATCCAGGGGACACCGGAGGAAGATTTTATTTCAAGACTAACGCTGCGGTCTATGCAACAGGCAAAATATACGGTAGAATGTACAGGACACTTTGGATTGGCGGCAGATTATTATTGCCATTTTACCTCGCCGATCCGCCGATATCCGGATCTGCAGATCCATCGTATCATTAAGGAAACCTTGCGTGGCAGATATAATGAGACAAGACGGGAACACTATGAATCGCTGTTGCCGGTCATTGCAACAGAGACCAGTCGGCTGGAGCGCCGGGCAGACGAGGTGGAGCGGGAGGTAGACAAGTTAAAGAAAGTAGAATACATGAGCCGACATATCGGAGAGACCTTCGAGGGTATTGTTTCCAATGTGACCGGATGGGGGCTTTATGTGGAACTGCCAAATACCATTGAGGGGCTCGTGCATATCTCTACGATCCGGGGGGACTATTATCAGTTTGTAGAAGAAACTTATGAACTTGTCGGAGAGCGCACAAATCGACATTATAAACTGGGGCAGCGTGTTAAAGTTGTGGTAGACGACTGCGATACCATGGCGCGCACGATCGACTTTGTTTTGGCGGAGGATGAAGATGAGTAAAGAGAGCAAGAAACTCATAGCAAACAATAAAAAGGCATATCACGAGTATTTTCTGGAAGAAAAATATGAGGCAGGCATCGCGCTGCATGGCACAGAGGTCAAGTCGCTTCGTATGGGAAAATGTAGCATCAAAGAGGCATTTGTGCGGATCGAGAATGATGAGGTGATCATTTACCAGATGCATATTTCTCCCTATGAAAAGGGGAATATCTTTAACCGGGATCCGCTGCGTCCCAAGAAACTTTTGATGCACAAGGCAGAGATCAATAAGTTAAAAGCCAAGATCGCCGAGAAAGGTTATACCTTAGTGCCGGTGGAGGTCTATTTCAAGGGCAGTCTTGTCAAGGTTGAGATCGCGCTGGCAAAGGGTAAGAAACTCTATGATAAGCGTGCAGATATTGCCAAAAAGGATATGCGCCGTGAAGCGGAACGCGATTTCAAGGTGCGCAATCTTTAGCATATGGGAAATGTAACTCTAGAAAATGACAAGTTGTACATTAGTCAATGATGTGACACCAACTTTTGAAAAATAAAAAGATTGGC
>NZ_QUCW01000003.1:381-641966 GCF_003473825.1 Roseburia sp. AM16-25 | reverse complement strand
TAAATTATTGTTTATCTTCTCATTTTGCTTTATCTTATTGTCTAATATACAAAGTATTTCTGCTATTTTCCCTTGGGTTATTGGCAAGGCAACATTTGATTCTATTGAATTAAGTATTCCCTGTGTCAAAAGAGGTTGTCCTGAACCAATATGATGATCATTTAACTTTAAATTTTTGAGTAGATAATATATGTAATTTATATTAGATCCATTAACACTCCTTGCAACAATCGCATTGTCTGAAACCCAGCATTGTCCAGGCTCATAATATACGCTTCCACAATAAGCTCCAACTCTGCCCACTATCACGCAGTTTTCAGCATTCGACTGGTCAGTATAGCCTAATATCCCATTTCCACCATAAATTGGGATATCTCCTTCCGTATTTGGCTTTTTCTTTCCGTTTTTAAAAGCTATGATTTTTTCTAATTTCAGTTTTTCCATATCAATCACCTGCTTTTTCACCAACATTAATTATAAAATAAGGACTCATACTGTGCTTAGAAGCGTCGCCAAGTACCGCACCAGATGAAGCAACTACGCAATTTGTCAATACATCTCTAGGAGCCTCATTAATCCGAATAATCTTAAACCAACCTCCAAATTTACTCGCGATATTGCGGTAATATTCTGGCACAAAACTCAAATCTGGAATTTCCAATTTTATCTCAGAAATATATACCCAGTACCTTTTGGTTTTACCACTATGAATAAGTAAAATTCTTGGTTCATCCCAGGACATTATCTCATTGGCCACTTTTTGAGATATACGATTTCCTAATTTCCCATACCAGACAAAACCATTTTGATCTATCATTTTTTGATGTTCTAAAATTGTTCCATCAGGTGGAGCAAAATTATCGGAAAACCGTAATGCAATTGTTTTCTTATTTGATTTCATACCCAATCGCCCCCAGTTTTTTCTTTATTTCACCTTGTAAGCGAATAGATTCGTTAAACATTTTTGATAATTCAGATGTAAGGCGAGTCATTTTTTCTTCAAATGGTTCTCCATCATCTTCCTGCTCTTCAATTCCAACATAGCGTCCTGGTGTAAGAATGTAGTCTTGTGCTGAAATCTCTTCAATCGTTGCTTCCTTGCAGAATCCCTGAATATCCTCGTATTCTTTTCCTTGACGCCAGTTTTGATAAGTAGATGCGATTTTCTGAATATCGTCTTCTGTCAGTTCTCTGACACGGCGATCAATCATTTCACCCATTTTACGTGCATCGATAAACAGTACTCTGCCAGCAGATCTTCCCGTTTTTCCTCTTCTCATGATCCATAAAGAAACCGGAATTCCAGTTGAATAAAATAGCTGTCCCGGAAGAGAAACAATGCATTCAACAACATCACCATTAATCATGTTTGTACGGATATTTCCTTCATTACCCGTATTCGAGCTTAATGAACCATTGGCAAGGACGGTTCCTGCTACACCCCCGTTTGGATTAAGGTGAGAAATCATATGCTGAAGCCATGCAAAGTTTGCATTTCCCGCTGGCGGAATACCGTATTTCCAGCGAACATCATCTTCTAAACGTTCTCCGCCCCAATCTGAGATATTAAAAGGGGGATTTGCAAGTATATAATTTGCTTTTAACGTCTTGTGCTGATCATCATGAAATGTATCTGCATTATGTTTTCCAAGATTAGCCTCTAGCCCACGAATAGCCAGATTCATTTTTGCAAGTTTCCATGTAGTCGGATTGCTTTCCTGCCCAAAAATAGAAATATTACGAATATTCCCTTGATGCTCATTTACAAATCTTGCTGACTGACAGAACATTCCTCCTGAACCACAGCATGGGTCATATATCTGACCATCAAAAGGTTCTATCATTTCTACTAGGGTTCTTACAACGCATGATGGAGTATAGAATTCTCCTCCTAACTTTCCTTCTGCAGATGCAAATTTTCCAAGGAAATATTCATATACTCTCCCTAATACATCCTTCTCTTGGGCAGCAGATGTTCCTACATCTATGTTTGTAAATAATGTTACCAATTCACCTAGTCTGGTTTTATCTAACTCCTGACGGGAGTAATTCTTCGTAAGAATTCCTTTTAATGAATCATTCTCGCGCTCAATCGCTTCCATTGCATTGTCTATAATCTCACCAACATCAGCATTTGTTGCGTGTGCCTTGATATTTTCCCAGCGCGCTTCTTTTGGAACCCAGAAAATATTCTGCGCAATATACTCGTCACGATCCTCCTCATCACCATATCCTTCGGCCTTTAATTCATCGTATCTTTCCGTAAACGCATCCGATACGTATTTAAGGAAAATAAGTCCTAACACCACATGTTTATATTCCGCTGCATCCATATTAGATCTAAGTTTATCTGCTGCAAGCCACAGTTTTTCTTCAAATCCGACACTTGTCGTCCCAGTTGCCATTGTTGTTTGCCTCCCGTTATTTTAAATATTTGTTCTATTCTTTTTCAGTCTTACTATTTCGTCCACGCCTATTATCATCCGGTTTCTTTGCGTCATCCGGAATGAGCCACGTATTTCCGCGGAGAATTGCACCTTCGATTCTGCCTTGATTGCACAGGGTGGTAACTCTTCGTCGCGAAATATTCCATTTTTCAGCCATCTGCGTAGTTGTCAACAATTCCATAGTTTTCCTCCATCTTAACCACTACACCTTTTAACGATATTATATTCCTTTGGAGGAACAATGTAAATAAGTTTCGCAATTTTTCTTATCGTTATAAGGTAAACCCCGGGGTTCATTTTTCCTTGTCATCTATCCCCTAGTGTCAACCCTGCATTGTGGACCAGTTTCCACAAAGTCCTTACTTCACATAAAAAGAAAGGCCTTCCAGCAGCTAATCGTACTCATTAACGATAGTTCTCTGAAAAGCCTTTAATTTACCACATTATTCTTACTTGCCTGGGTTCACCTTGACATCAAGACTACAGTCTCCACATGCGGCGTGCCGGCAAACATGTCGCAACAGCAGATCCGCTTGACCTGATATCCGCTCGCCTGTAAGACTTCCAAATCTCTTGCGAGGCTGGTCGGCTTGCAGGAAATATAGATCATGGAGTCCACGCCATAGGCAATGATCTTGTCCAGTGCCTTGGGATGGATACCATCTCTTGGGGGATCAAGCACAATGTAATCCGGTTTCTCCTCGATCTCATCGATCACCTTTAAGACGTCACCTGCAATAAAATCACAGTTTGTCAGACCATTTTCCAGAGCATTTTTCTTTGCTGCCTCAACGGCCTCCTCCACAATTTCAACACCGATCACATGCCCTGACACTGGTGCCAAAATCTGGGCAATCGTTCCTGTGCCAGAGTAGAGATCATAAACGGTCTTTCCTTCCAGAATATCTGCGTTTTCTGCAGTAATAAAATCTCGCGCCGTCTCGTATAATTTTTCAGCCCCAAGTGAATTTGTCTGAAAAAATGAAAACGGTGTAATACGGAAACGAAGCCCCAACAACTCCTCATAAAAATATGCCTGTCCAAACAATACCCTTGTTCCCTGATCCTCTACTACATCCGCAGGGCGATCGTTACGTGTATGTAATACGCCTGTAAGTTTTCCATCATAGGAAACTTCCTGTAAGCGCTTGCTCCATCCCTGTAAAAGTTCTGACTCAAGTGCCTCTAACGCATCTGCCATAAGTGGCTCTGCCTGCACCTCTGTTGCCGGTTCTGTTGCATCCTTCTGCAAAAAACGTGCATCCGAACTTGTCACAAGATCCACTAAAATCTCTCCTGTTTTTGCCGCCTTGCGCACCAAAAGATGACGCAGATAACCTTCATGGCGCATCTTGTGATAGTAATTGGCTCCTCGTTCCTGAAAATATGCCAGTGTCTCCATCAGTACACAACGCATATCTTCATCGATGATCTGACAACCATCCACGGTCACAATATCATAAAAACTACCACGCTTATGCATCCCCAGTGAAAGCGGTCCGTTAAAATAAGCATCGCCAAAAGAGAATTCCATCTTATTACGATACGCAAACTGATTTGGGCTCGGTATCACACCTTCAAATAAGTCATCAAAACTGTTCTCCGGCAAAACAGGTTCTAATAAACGCTTAATCTGTCTGCCTTTTAATGCAACTTGTTCTTCGTAAGGAAGCGTCTGATAAGAACATCCTCCACATTGGTCGAAATGTTTGCAAGCAGGTACATCCATCTCCAATGGTGATTTTTTGACAACTTCTAACAGTCTTCCTTCCGCTTTTCCTTTTCTTGTTTTCTTTATTACACAAAGAATGCGTTGTCCCTCAAGCACATTCTTGACGGTGATCAGATCACCGTCATCCGTCTGCACGATTCCCTTATTGGGGAAATCCACTCGAGTAACAACGCCTTCTACCTGTTGACCTTTTTTCACTCTATTACTCTTCCTCTAAATCCTCTACATCTTCTTCTGCATCATCTTCAAAAAGATCTTCATCGTCATCCCAATCATCAAAATCATCCATGAATTCATCTTCATAGTCCTTCTTGAAATAACGATAGATCGCATAGGCAACCCCAGCCACTGCGGCGATCACACCAACCACACAGGCAACCTTTTTCCAGTTGATGGTATGCTTTTCTTTTACCACGATCTCCTTGTCCTTAAGACCATTGATCATGTTTGTCAACTTTGTCATATCGATCAATTCCATTACATCTTCTTTTTTCATCATAAGGCTTCTCCTCCTGCTATGAATGTGTCAACTATATTTGCTCATAGTATAGCATTTATTCTGCCCAATTACCACAGAAAAACACTTACACTTTTTGTAATTTTGCAAAGGATGCAAACATTTTTTTACGTCCTGCTCCGTCAAACTCGACCGTCACCTCAAAATCACGACCGCCATCGTTGATCTGTACTACGGTTCCCTCGCCAAATTTGACATGTTTCACGCGGTCTCCCTCGCCATAATCCAGCGAATTTTTCTGGATCTTTGTGCCAAAATCCTTGGCTGCCTGATAGGTCTGCGCCGCCAGCGGTGTTTTTTTCATATTGCGCATTTTTTGCCGGTTGCTCATCGGGCGCTCACTAAGGAAATCATCCTTTGGCTTTGGTTCCCAGGTATTTCCCTGGATCAAATCTTCCGGGATTTCCTTTACAAATCGCGAAATGCCATGATACTGCGTTTCGCCACGCATCATACGCATCCGCGCCCCGGTAATGGTCAGACGCTCCTTTGCTCTGGTGATACCCACATAACAAAGCCGTCTTTCCTCCTCGATCTCCTCGTCGCTATTATCCGCCGTGATGCTCATATAGGACGGGAAAAGACCATCCTCCATGCCGGAAAGATAGACATTCGGGAACTCCAATCCCTTGGCACTGTGCAGTGTCATAAGGACCACATAAGATCCGTCGTCATCCAGAGAGTCGATATCCGCAACCAGAGCCACTTCCTCTAAAAATCCACTCAGGGTCGGCTCTTCTGTCTCCTGCTCATAGGAAACCACCTTGGTGATCAATTCGTCGATATTTTCGATACGCGCCTGTGCCTCGTCCGTGCCCTCCACTTTCAGTTCCTCGACATAGCCGGTCTCGGTAATGATCTCCTGCAAAAGTGCTGACAGCCCCTCATTGGCACACACCCTACGAAAATGATGAATTAAGTCTACAAAAGGTACGATCTTTCCTGCGGCACGTCCTAAAGTCGGGATCTCCTCCGCCCGCTCAAGCGCCTCAAAAAGATTGAGTCCCATCCGATAGGCATAATCGCTCGCCTTGCCGATGCTGGTCGCCCCAATGCCACGCTTTGGCACATTGATGATACGCTGGACTGCCAGATCATCCTGCGCATTATCGACCACCTTCATATAACTCAAAAGATCCTTGACCTCGCGTCTGGCATAGAAATTAACCCCGCCAACGATCTTGTAAGGGATGCCCGACATGATGAGTTTTTCTTCCAGCATACGAGACTGCCCATTGGTACGATAGAGGATCGCACAATCCCCATACTGGTATTCACTGCGGCGCACGCGAGCTGCAATATCTCTCGCGATAAAATCTGCTTCCTCATAAGCACTGTCAAACTGCTGGAAATAGATCTTTTCTCCATCCCCGGACTCTGTCCAGAGCCGCTTTTCTTTACGCCCCCGATTGTTGGCGATCACGCCGTTTGCCGCATTTAAGATATTTGCTGTCGACCGATAATTCTGCTCCAGTTTGATGACAGTCGCATTGGGATAATGTTTTTCAAAATTTAAAATATTGTAAATATTTGCCCCACGGAACTTGTAAATGGACTGGTCATCATCACCGACAACGCAGAGATTTTCCCTGCCGGATGCTAAAAGCCGCACCAACTCAAACTGCGCCGTATTGGTATCCTGGTATTCATCCACCATAATATATTGAAACTTTTCCTGATAAAAATTGCGCACTTCTGTGTCAAATTTCAAAAGTTCCACCGTCTTCATGATCAGATCATCAAAATCCATGGCATTGTTTGCCTTTAGTCTCGCCTGATATTCACGATAAACCTGTGCCTGTCTGGTCTTATTGAAATCGCCGATCGCATTTTGTGCAAATTCCTCCGGTGAGATCAATTCATTCTTGGCAGAAGAAATGACATTCAAAAATGTTTTTTCCTTATACATCTTCGTGTCGATCTCCAGACGTTTGCATATATCCTTCATCAGGGCCTTGGAATCATCCGTATCATAAATGGTAAATGAATTATCATAGCCAAGACGATCCGCGAACCGACGTAGGATCCGTACACAAGAAGAATGGAAAGTCGATACCCAGATACTCTCCGATCCCATGCCGATCATGGAATCAATACGCTCACGCATCTCGCCCGCTGCCTTGTTGGTAAAAGTGATCGCCATAATATGATATGGTGCGACACCTTTTTCCTCGATCAGATATGCCACACGGTGGGTCAAAACTCTGGTCTTGCCCGAGCCAGCACCTGCTAAAATTAGCACCGGTCCTTCTGTAGTAAAAACGCCCAGTTTCTGCTGTTCATTTAACGAATCGTATGTATTCATGCCATTTCTCCTATAATAATTTTTTGCAACACCTGTTGCAAAGTTTCCGATTTTCCTTGATTTTTCAACATTCTTTAGCATTATACCATAAGTCAGCCCCAGATTCACTCCCCACTTTTTTACCATCATTTTTTATAAATTAGGATTTCAAATTTTGGTGACTTTTTTGTCGATAAACCTGTTGTTGCAAAAGAGTTTCCATTCTACAATATGTGTATAGGGTTTTTATTGAAACATGATCGCCGTCCGTAAGTCAGCGATCATCACATTTCATGTAAGGGGGTTAATCATGAAAAGATTTACAAAAGTCAGACGTATTCTGGCACTGTCACTCGTTCTTGCCATGGCATTCGGCGGCACGGTATTCGCTTCCGATTCCAACACGGCTCTCGTTAATGCCACCTATCAGCAGTTGGCATCCCGTGGTACTTACACCTACACCAATGCATCCGAACTTTCCCGTTTCGTGCAGTTGGGTTATGCATGTAACCAGCCACAGCATCAGGGACCTTTCTCCATCACACAGGGCACTTTGACAACAAAGAAATGGTTTGGCAAAAAGTCATCCAAGGCAGTCTATGTCATCGCCTTATCCGGTACGGATACTGATGTCAAAAATCAGTCCACCGGTTACTGGACAGATCTTCTGGTCGGCTTTGAGCAGGACAACAAATACATCCAGAATGTCAGAAACGCTATCGTTTCCAACGTTCCAAAGGGGTCCAACCTTGTCGTTACCGGACACAGTTTAGGCGGTATGGTCGCACAGCAGGTTGCTGCGGACAGCACCATCAAAAAGAACTACAATGTCTTAAACACCGTGACCTTTGGTTCTCCTTTGATCAACGGTTTCCAGAGAGAAGGCACCGTAAAACGTCTGGGTGACACATCCGATCCGGTACCATATCTCAGTTTGACGACCTTTACCAATATCGTTTGGCAGTCTGCCGGACTCAATAAGGAGAGCGGCAACTACGGCACCAACCTGCTTGGTGCACATTGCGAAAGTTACAATCGTGCCGATGTCTGGGGCGCATATGACGTAACAGGCACCAAGAACGGTGGGGCTACACTGACACTGAATATGGCAACGACCCGTTTCTATTATTCACCGGTTACCGTCAATAATTAGTCACTATTTTTAACCTAAGATATGTATGATAAAATAAGCCCGGAGGTCATATGATCTCCGGGCTTATGCATTGCCTGATTTATGATTTATCCTTTTTCTCCTTCGCCTGATCGGCTGCCGCTTTTCTCTGCTGACTGTTAAAATCGATCAAAGTCTCGATCATCATCTTTTTGATATAGACATCAAAACTCAGCATACAGATAAAACCAAAGTTACGCAAGAACTCCTGATCTTCCTCCGGCGCATCGGAAAAAGCATTTTGCATGGCATTATATTTGGCGATCACATCCTTGATCAATGCCTTGGACTGTCCATTGCCCTGCGCCACCAGTTCTTCGTACAATTCATAAAAAGACAGTTCTGACTCCGTGCCAAAGTATTTGTCTGTGATCGGCTCCAAGAGGGTCTGGATATCCTTGATCGACAGAAAACTCTTGAGATAGTAGATCAGGATCAGCGTCAACACATGATCCTTGGAATACTTCTTCTTGTCCGGTGACGGCAAGACATGATTCTTGGTGTAATTGTTGATCATGGTCTTGGTCAGGATCTTTTCATCCTCATCACGCTTTAAGGACGACAACTGCGACTCGATAAAGGTCGTGACCTGATCGACATATAGATCGATGTTGGGTATGTCTTCCGGGTGCACATAATCAAGTTCTGAGAACTGCTTCAATATCAAATTCAGCGATTTTCGCATTTCTGACTGCATCTTTTACTCTCCTGCTTCTTCCAGACGGCGCAACACCATATCGTAACCGTCATTGCCATAATTGAGGGCACGGTTCACGCGGCTGATCGTCGCTGTAGATGCCCCTGTCTGCTCAGCAATGTCCAGATAGGTCTTTTCCTGACGAAGCATTGCCGCAACAGAAAAACGCTGGCACAAAGATACCATTTCATTGACCGTACATAAATCCTCAAAGAACTGATATGCTTCTTCCTTGTCTTTCAAAAGAAGGATACCTTCCAAAAGGCGGTCCATCTCTTCACTGCGAATTTTTTTGCTCATAGTCTTTCCCCATGCTTTCTATAAAATAATAACACCTCTGCTCTTGGCATAATCGATATCTTCCTGTGGCCATACAGATACCTGTACCTCGCCGATGTGTGCCTTGCGCAGGAAGAACATACAGATACGGGACTGTCCGATACCTCCACCAATGGTATAAGGCAGTTTTTTCTCGTATACGGCTTTCTGGAAAGGCAATTCCAAGCGCTCTTTGCAACCAGCCAATTCCAACTGGCTGACGAGCGAATCCTCATCCACACGGATACCCATAGAGGATAATTCCAGTGCAATATCCGTCATCGGATAGTAGACCAGAATGTCGCCGTTTAAGGACCAGTCATCATAATCCGGCGCACGTCCATCATGCTTTTCCCCGGATGCCAGTTTGCCACCGATCTGTGAGATAAAGACCGCACCATGCAGTTTGCAGATCTTGTACTCTCTCTCCTTTGGCGTATTGTCCGGATACATATCCTCCAGTTCCTGCGAAGTGATAAAGAAGATCTGTTCCGGCAAAATGCATTCTATGTAATCATATTTGTTTGCCATGTACTTTTCCGTCACGCGGAGAGCATCATATACAGACTTAACAACGCTTTGCAAAGTTTGTACATTGCGCTGGTCTTTGGTGATGATCTTTTCCCAATCCCACTGATCGACATAGATGGAATGGATATTGTCGGTATCCTCATCACGACGGATGGCGTTCATATCCGTATATAAGCCTTCCCCTACAGAAAAGCCATAACGCCCCAGTGCCATTCTCTTCCATTTTGCCAAAGAATGTACGACCTCGACCTCGCGGTCATCCTGCTCCTTGATACCAAAGGCAACCGGACGCTCCACACCATTTAAGTTGTCATTCAGACCGGATTCCGGTGTGACAAAAAGCGGTGCAGATACACGATGCAGGTTGAGTTCTGCCGTGATCTGTCTCTGAAAGAAATCCTTGACCTCTTTGATGGCGATCTGTGTCTCTTTTAAATTCAGAGCCGGCACATAATCCTCCGGGATATACATTTTGCTCATTTCTATCTTCCTTCCCTTCCACAATTCAAACTGTGCACACGCTTTCGCATATGCACAGTCACTGCCAAAATTATAGATCGCAGTTTCCTACGGTTCTTGGGAACGGGATCACGTCACGGATGTTGCCCATTCCGGTCAGATACATAACGCATCTCTCAAATCCAAGACCAAATCCGGCATGACGTGCGGATCCATACTTACGAAGATCCAGATAGAACTCATAATCTTCTTCCTTCAGACCACACTCAGCCATACGGTTCTTTAAGACCTCATAATCATCTTCTCTCTGGCTACCGCCGATGATCTCGCCGATACCCGGTACCAGACAATCCATGGCAGCAACAGTCTTGCCGTCCTCATTTAATTTCATATAAAAGGCCTTGATCTCCTTTGGATAATCGGTCACAAAGACCGGACGCTTGAAGATCTTTTCGGTCAGATAGCGTTCATGCTCTGTCTGCAAGTCGCATCCCCAATATACCTTATAGTCAAATTCATCGTTGTGCTTTTCCAATTCTGTGATCGCATCTGTATAAGTGATGCGTCCAAAATCAGAATTAACCACATGCTCCAGACGCTCGATCAGTCCCTTGTCAACGAACTGGTTGAAGAAGGCCATCTCTTCCGGTGCATGCTCCAGCACATAAGAGATCACATATTTTAACATGCTCTCAGCAAGCATCATATCGTCTGTCAGATCTGCAAAAGCGATCTCCGGCTCGATCATCCAGAACTCTGCTGCATGACGGGTCGTGTTGGAATTCTCCGCTCTGAAAGTCGGTCCAAAAGTATAGATATTCTTAAATGCCATGGCATAAGTCTCACCATTTAACTGTCCACTCACAGTAAGGTTGGTCGGCTTACCAAAGAAATCCTGTGAATAATCCACCTTGCCATCCTTAGTCGGCACATTGCTTAGATCCATAGTGGTGACCTGGAACATCTCGCCTGCGCCCTCACAGTCACTACCGGTAATGAGTGGTGTGTGCACATAGACAAAATCTCTCTCCTGGAAAAACTTGTGGATAGCATATGCTGTCAGAGAACGCACACGAAAAACTGCCTGAAAAGTATTGGTTCTCGGGCGTAAATGGCTGATAGTTCTCAAATACTCAAAAGAATGACGCTTTTTCTGCAATGGATAATCCGGTGTAGACTCGCCCTCGACCACGACTTCATCGGCATGAATCTCAAATGGCTGCTTCATCTCCGGTGTAACCTTGACCTGACCAGTCACGATCACGGCTGCACCTACATTCAACTTGCAGATGGTCTCAAAGTTGTCTAATTTATCTGCGTAAACCACCTGCACAGGCTCAAAGAAAGTACCGTCATTTACGACCATGAATCCAAATGTCTTTGAATCACGGATACTGCGAACCCATCCTCCAATGGTGACGACCTTGCCATCATAATCTTTGTAGTTATGATGTAAATCTCTAATGTTGATCATTTTCCTAATTCCTCCAAAATCTATCGTACAAAACTATTCCTTATTTTACCTCACTAAAGTGTGAAAATCAAGGTGTTGCATGACTTCTTTTTTTCGATATAATAAGAAGTGCTCACAAATTTGGAAAGGAATGCATTATGAATAAAAAAGAAGTTGCAGAGATCAAACGTCGGTTAAAAAAAGAAAGCTGCACCATTCAGCACATGTGCGGCTGCTATGTCGATGCTGAAAAAAATAAATTAGTCACCTTTTCCCAGAAATTCTTAAATCTGGAGGAGGACGAGTTCTACAAATACTTGGAGATCGCCGGAAAAGCACTCTCCGGTACCCTTGGAAATAATCTTTTGGAACTCGAGTTTCCGATCGATGAGGAAGCCGTTGGCGGCAGACAGCAGATCCTTATGGCACTGCGTGCCAGCAAGTTAGAGGATGATGCCCTGCTCGACACCTATTATGATCTTATTATTGATTCTTATGATTATGTCGGCAATTATCTCATCACCTTATATTATGATGTCTATGATGTTCCTCTCAAGGGAACGGATGAACTGGCAATGGACGAGTCGGACGAAGTCTACGAATACCTGCTTTGCTGTATCTGTCCGGTCGCTCTGTCAAAGCCGGGGCTGGGCTATTTGGAAGGCGAGCACCGCATCGGTGCCAGAATCCGGGACTGGGTTGTTGGACCTACGGATACCGCTTTTCTTTTTCCAGCCTTTAACGGTCGTGCCACAGATATCCACTCTACCTTAGTTTATACCAAAAATGCCAAGGAACCGCATGAGGAATTCTGGGCAAACGGACTTGGCTGCGGGACAAAACGCACTGCGACCCAGAAGCGCGATGCCTTTGAAAACATGGTCGTACAGACCTTGGGACCGGATGACGAAGAGACCAAGGACACCGTCCTTGATGTGCAGCAAAATCTGAATGATTTTATCTTAGTAGAAAAAGAAAAAGTCGATAAGGATGAACCGATCCTTCTGGATGGGGAGATGATCACAGAGATCCTGACCGATGCCGGCATTTCCGAGCCAAAGGCAGAAAAGATCAAGGCTTCCTATGAGTCTTTCTTTGAGGACACCCTGCCGGACGCACAGGAACTCTTGGACGCCAAGGCGATCAAGAACAACGAAGTCCGCGTTGAGAAAAAACAATTACAGGAAAAAGTCGTAGATCTTACCAAGAAATTAGAAGATGCCGGTGTCATCACATCTGACGGCACCGACATTGATGTTGTCGTAAAGGTCACACCGGAGAAAGTCGAAGAAATACATACGGCTTTCGTCGATGGCAAGCGCTGCCTCGTCATTCCTATGGAAGAGAATGAGGAAGCCAAGATCAACGGCGAGACCATGAGTTTTTAATCATCCAACAAAAATACCCGCAGGAAGCCGGCTGTCTCATAGACACGCTTTCCTGCGCCTAGACCAACAGCCTCTATCTGACAGGATTCAGGCAGTTGGTCTTTTGTTTTTACGGCTGCTGCTATGGCTGCCCCCGTCGGCGTGACCAGTTCTCCTGCCACTTGTGTCATGTGCAGACGAAATCCTCCGGCTGCCGCAATATTGACAACTGCCGGAACCGGGATCGGTAAGATCCCATGCTGACAGCGTACCGTGCCGCAGCCCTCCGTGATCTCTTTTACGATGCAGTCCTTCACTGCGTATTTCCGACATAAAGCGTCAAAGCAAATGGCAAAGGCTGCAATATCCACGATGGAGTCCACAGCCCCCACTTCATGAAAATGCACCTGGTTACGCGCGATGCCATGTGCTTTTGCCTCCGCATCTGTCAAAATATCTAAAATGCGGTGGGCGGTCTCTTTTGCACCTGTCGTCATGGCAGATGCATCAAAGATGGCTGCGATCTCTTTAGGTCCGCGGTGCGTATGGTGTTCATGGGCAGTATTTTTTTCCTGCAGATGTCCATACAGATATGCCATGTCATGATCGTGGGTATCCAGATCTTTTGGCAGAATTACATCAAAATCGCAGGTATCCAAGCCCGACTTTTTGACCCGGCTGATCCTGATCTCATATGCTTCCGTGATTGGAAGCGTCGCAAGTGTCTCTTGCAGTTGTGCCTCCGGTGCCCCCAGATCTATCAGTGCCGCCACTGCCATATCCCCGCTGATACCACTTGCGCACTCAAAATATAACTGCTTTCCCATTCTATGTCTCCTTTTTTCTGTCCTATTTTGCCAAATGATTGATCTGGTTAGCAATATAGCCTGCCCCATATCCATTATCAATATTGACGACCGCGATCCCGTTGGCACAGGAAGTCATCATAGTAAGCAGCGCCGACAGCCCTTCCATACAGGCACCATAACCGACCGAGGTCGGCACGGCAATGACCGGCTTGTCTACAAGTCCACCCAAAACGCTGGCAAGCGCCCCTTCCATGCCCGCTACCGCGATCACACAATTTGCTGACTGTATGAGATCCAACTGGGAAAATAATCTGTGGATGCCGCTGACTCCGACATCATAGATACGCTCGACATGGGAACCGAAATATTCTGCCGTCTGCGCCGCTTCCTCCGCTACCGGGATATCTGCCGTCCCCGCTGTGCATACCGCTATGCTGCCAATGTGCGTTTTGTCCTCTTTTTCAATCTTTATGATGTGAGACTTGTCATCATAGGAAACCTGAGGAAACTTTTCCCGGATCAGGGCATACTGGTGCTCATTTGCCCGCGTACCAAAAACTTCGCCATCTGCTTCATACAAGTGTGAAAAAATGGAAAGCAGATGATCGTCTGCCTTCCCCTGGCAAAAGATCACTTCCGCACAGCCCGACCGTACTTTCCGGTGCATATCCAACTTCGCATAGCCCAGTTCCTCGTAAGGCTGCCTGCGCAGCAGGTGATCTGCCTGATCCAAAGTGATCTGTTCCTTCTGTAGTTGTTCAAGAATTTCTCTGGTATCCATCTTCGGTCCCACCTTGTCGTCTATTTTACATCCTATGCTCTGCCAAAGTTACCGCACCTATTGTGCCTCATGCCTTAAACTCTGTCAATGCCATATGCGAAATGTAGGCATCCGCAAAGTCCGGCATATCCGCAAGCATAAGAACCTGCATTTTCTCCGTGATTTCCTTTAATTTATCCTTTTCTAAAATCTGCTCCTGTCCGGTCTTTTTCAGATAGGAAACTGCCCCCTGTAAAGAAGTATTCCCTCCGGCTTTTGCCACCGGCAAAAAATTTTTTTCCACCAGACCGGTCTCTACCGCTGCGCGCACATTTAAAAAGGTACCCATGCCGCCTGCCAGATATACCTTTTTTACCTGCCAAGCCTCCATACCAGCCGCTTTTAACAGGGTCTTCTGCCCCACGGCGATCGCCGCTTTTGCCATCTGAAACTGCCGGATGTCTTCCTGTGTCAAAGAGATCTTTTTCTGACTGCCCGGCGTATTTAGGGCAAATCCATCCTCCGGGATATCCGCCGCAAAGGTGCCGTTTTCGTCCACGATCCCCCCTTTTTTCATGCCGCTGACCGCCTCCAAAATCCCGCTGCCACAGATACCGATCGCCGGGAGGCCGCCGATCGTCCTGGTATGCGAGTTGCGTCCGGCGATCATAACGCTGCTGATCGCCCCCGGAATACTGGCACAGCCGCAGGAAATATTCCCGCCCTCAAATGCCGGTCCAGCCGCAGCCGCCGTGGCAAAATACTCCTCTCCCGTCCAAAGGACCATCTCTCCGTTGGTTCCGAAATCCAAAAGCATCCATGGCTCGTCAGCATCCATATGCTCCCGGATCCCATAGATACCGGATATGATGTCTCCTCCGACAAAAGCGGATGCCCCCGGCAGGATCGTTACCGCGATCCCCTTTTGCACAAAATCTTCCTGTTTGATGCTGACCGGTTGAAAAGGAGCCACGCCCAAGGTCTGACAGGAATAGCCCCGCAGCAGATGGCACATGGTCGTATTGCCGGCAATGACGATATGCCGGATATCAGACACTTGTATCCGGTTTTTGCAAAGGTCTTTGATCCCCTGCGTCAGATCCGATTCTGCGTACCGGCGCAGGTCATCCCCATGTCCCTCATTTGCACTCTGGATACGGGACAAGACATCCGCTCCGTAGATCCGCTGGGAATTCATGCGGCTTAGGCATGACTCGACCTGTCCTGTAGCAAGATCGACCAGGGAAAAGCCGATCGTAGTCGTTCCCAGGTCAATAGCAATGCCATAGGCAGCCTTTGTTGGCACCCCCTGATCTGTTTTTTCATCCTGTGGATAAAGACCAGCGACCTGTATGCCGGCTTCTTTTTGACAGACCAGATCCTCTGCCACTTCTATCTCTATATCATCTGTCACCTGCATCTGACAGGCAAGACGCCAGCCCTGCTCTAATGCCTCTTTTGAAAAAAATGCCCGGTCGGCCCCTGTAACAGGCACATGCCCGGAAATGACGCGCACCGCACATTTTCCGCATCTGCCGATTCCGCCACAGACATAATCCAGACTCAGTCCCTGCTCCTGCAAGGCATCTCTGATTGTTTTGTTTTTTCCTACGCCTGCACTGATCCCGATCCGCATATCTTTCCTCCAAGACTTTCTTTTTGTATCTTATCATTCTATGCCAGCCTGCGCAATTCCCCCAAACAAAAAGGTCAAAACATTATTGTAAAAAGTCTCTTGACACGCTCATGGCTTTATAGTATATTATACAGGTCGGTAAACGACAAGCTGGCGTGGCACAGGTGGTAGCGCACCTCATTGGTAGTGAGGAGGTCACGAGTTCAACTCTCGTCGCTAGCTTAAAAAAAAGACATCAGTCGATCTGATGTCTTTTTTCTATATGCTATTTCTTTAGGCTTCTAATTTATCTAAGATCAGTTGATTGGTCAGACTGAGCATCTGCCGGTAAATATTCTGCCTTTCATCTACGGACAGCCCTTCCGTATCTGTAGCACTTGCCTGTGCACTGCTGGTCTGTGACGGAATGTCGACTCCATTCTGATAATAACCAAGCACTTTTGAAACATAATTCTGTGTCTCGGCAAAAGGTGGAATACCGCCATATTTTGCTACATTCCCACTGCCGGCATTGTATGCGGCAAGCGCAAGTGATACGTCCCCGTCATAGCGGGAAAGCAACTGACTGATATATTTTGCACCGCCCATGATGTTTTGATATGGATCATAGGCATTCGATACGCCAAGCCCCTGCGCAGTGGCAGGCATGAGCTGCATAATGCCCATAGCGCCACTGGAACTCGTGGCATCTGCTGTAAAATTGGATTCCTGCTTGGCTATGGCAGTCAAAAGATTGACATCCACGCCATAGGTATCGGCTGCTTCTTCAAAAATGCTCATCAGATCTGTCGGTACCGTAAGACTTGTCCCGGCAAAAGTCGCGTTTGTCTCTGTCTGACTATCATTTAAGGCTTGGGTTGCACTGGTCAGGGAATCGGAAAATTCCTCAAGGCTGGTAACCGGAGTCATATTTTCTACATAGGTGGTCGTGCCATCCCCGTTTATGATAGATATCTTCATTGGTAACTCCTTTGGGTCTGTAATGTATATCAAACAGGATGTATCTCTCGATACATCCTGTCTTCGTCCTGTAATATGAGTCTACGCTTGCAGATCTTCCAAGCGCTCCACGATCAGATCTAAAGTCTCGCTCGGAATCGTGCCATCTGCGTAAGCATCCTCAATACATGATTCACTGGCTAAAAGTGCTGAAACATTCAGCCAAGTTCCTTGTTGAAATACATCATCAAAAATGCCAAACACCCTGCGGTCCTGTAACATTTGTGAAAAAGGTAATTTCTTGAAATCCATACGTCTAGTCTCTACTTATACTCTTGATAAGTATTCCCCTGTTCTGGTGTCGATCTTGATCACATCGTTCTGCTCAACGAACAAAGGTACATAAACAGTTGCTCCTGTCTCAACGGTAGCAGGCTTTGTAGCACCTGTTGCTGTGTCTCCCTTGAATCCCGGTTCTGTCTCTGTGATCTCAAGTTCTACGAAAAGTGGTGGTTCTACTGCAAATACGCTTCCCTTGTGAGAGCATACCTTAACCATTTCATTTTCCTTAACGAACTTTAATGCATCACCGATATCATCTGTGCTGAGCGCGATCTGCTCATAATTCTCTACGTCCATGAAGTAGTAGAGATCTCCATCATTGTAAAGATACTGCATATCCTTACGATCGATGTGTGCCTGTGGACACTTCTCTGTCGGACGGAATGTCTTTTCTACAACACCACCGTTTTTGATATTCTTTAACTTTGTACGAACAAATGCCGCACCCTTACCAGGCTTAACATGTTGAAATTCGATGATCTGGTAAACGTTGCCTTCCAATTCGATGGTAACGCCATTTCTAAAATCGCCAGCTGAAATCATTCTTTCTTCCTCCTTAATACTCTATGGACCCGAGCCCACTTATGCTCTATATTTTAATATATCTTGCCACATATTTCAAGTATTAGTACGATCAGACGTTGATAAAGCGGTTTGTCTGGGTCGAAAGTTCGGAAATAATGTTATTACTTTCGTCGATCTCCTTCATGATGGTATCCATCTCGCCTACCAACTGTGATGTATTTTCTGCCGCGTTGGTCACGCCCTCTGCGCCCTGTTCTACCGCGGTGGATACATCATTTACGTTTTCTACGACCTCATCCATGGTCTGGCGCAAATGATCGACGGACTCCGTAAAGGATGTCATCACTTCATTGATATAATCAGCATCTGCGCGATATTTATGACCGGACTCTACGAATCCGTCATAATCTTTCAAGATATTTTCATTAATATAGGTAACAATATTTTCAGAGTTCTTTGCCAGATCTCCTACCGCTGCAACAACCTTAGCATTGATCTGCTGGATGTTGCCCGCCGTTTCTCTGCTGCTGTCTGCCAAGACACGGATCTCATCTGCGACAACCGCAAAGCCCTTGCCTGCCTCTCCGGCTCTTGCCGCCTCGATGGAAGCATTGAGTGCCAAAAGATTGGTCTGGGAAGAAATGTTTAAGATCTCATCCGTCAGCGCATTGACTTCTTCTACGCTCCTGCTATTCTCGATCGCCTGCTGCAAGGTCCCAAGGATCTCCTGGATCATGGCAGAAGTCGTATCCTTGTTGGAAACTGCCGTATCTTCCAACTGTGTCGCACGATCCTGCATCTCGGTCGCATAGGTCAGTATATGTTCGCTCTGTTCGGAAATTCGCTCCATGCCCGTTCCTGCCTTTTCCACACGCTCATTGACGTTTGCCAATGTTGCAGAAACTTCCTCCATGGTTGCAGAAAGTTCTTCCATGACGGCAGAAATATCCGTCGCATTGCCATTGACGGATGTCACGCTGTCAGTCACTGCCGCAAAGGTAGAATTCAAATGTACGGAAGAGTCGCGGATCTTGGCGATCACATTCTGCAATGCCTCGATAAAAGTATTGACGCCCTCGACCAGACTACCGATCTCGTCCTTCTGGTTGACTGAAATTCGCTTGGTCAGATCGGCTGCTGCATTGTTGACCTCATCCACCATATCGCCAAGTTCCTTGGAAGATTTCTTGACCGGTGCCACGATCAGTCGCACGCTGATCAATACAACAATAATAAAGATCAGTACCGTAAAGGCGATCGAACCGGCGATCACTATATTAGACAGGATCTTTGCCTGCTTCAAGGCTGCCTTCGCCTCTTTTTCATCCGCCTGTATCATCTTCTCCAGTTCCGAAATATCAGATAAAATACCCGTATTGTATCCACTCTCTGCCGCCAATACTTCTTCCGGGATCTCTGTGCCATAAACAGCATTCTGCATCTGCGCCTGCTGATAGGCATACATACCCTTTAACTTCTCATGCAGATCCAAAACCGTTTCTTTTTCCTTGCTAGCATTTGCGTATTTTTTGAATACTTCGATGTTTTTGACCATACGTCCATAGGCCTGATCGAGTGCATCTGAGTATCCACCTATGGTCTGTTCGCTCGGCTCATGAATTGCATTTGAGGTATAACTCTGCATCTTTGTGTAATCCGTATCTAACGCACCTGCTGCATCCACACAGGATACAATCTGCTCCGAAATCATCATTCCCTGATTATACAGGTTTTGTACTGCCATGCGCAGCCCCGAAACGGTAACCAGTGTCACCAATGCCATTGCCGCAACCGGTGTAACAATCTTTGCCATCATTCCCGACATTTTTTTCTTGTTATTCTTTGTCGTATTTTTTGTATCCTTTGACCTCTTTTCCATCTCTCATGCCTCCATAAGTTTCCTATCTTAATGTTTTCCGTGCCAAGTTTACCATAATTGCTTTTTCTTCATATATAAAAAATAGCGAAAATTATCAAAATTTCGATAACTTTTCGTCCACATACGATATTTTTCTTTTCATAACTCTCAGATACGATATTTTTTCTCGAACTGGTCTACCGGCATCGGGCGGCAGAAATAATATCCCTGGAAATGCTGACATCCCATCTGCGCCAATGCTTCCACCTGTTCCTCTGTCTCAACACCCTCTGTGATCACATCCATATGTAACTGCCCGATCAGGCGGATCAGTGCCGATAAGATCGACCAACTCCGGTCGACATTGACCGTTTCCTGTAAAAATTCCATGTCGATCTTGATCACATCCGCCTTGATATCCTTTAAGATATTCAAAGAAGAATAGCCACTGCCGAAATCGTCGATCTCGATCTCAAATCCATACGCCTGCAATCTTTCCAGCATATATCTGTGATTTTCCATTTCCGTCACAAAGAGCGTTTCCGTGATCTCTAGTTTTAACTTGTGTGGGTCGAGATCATATTTTTCGACCAGACGGGTAAAGACATCATAAACATCCAGATAATATTGATCCTGCACGGAAATATTAACCGAAAGATACAGATCATCCCGTCCCTGATCCCGCCAGATTGCCAACTGTCTGGCGGCTAAATCCCATACATAAAGGTCTAACTTGTGTACCAGACCTGCCGACTCTAAGACCGGTATAAATTCATCCGGTGCAATCAGTCCCTTGATCGGATGGATCCATCTGGCAAGTGCCTCTGCCCCAAGCAGACTGCCGTCTCTTCTCGTCTGTGCCTGTAGATAGATCCGGATCTGCCCCAGTTCCAATGCCTGCTCAAATTCATTGATGATCAGGTTCTTCTCCAGTTTTTTTTGCAAAAGGGCATCATCGAAATATGCCACACGCCTTGCATAATCTCCCTTGATCGTGTTGATCGCCAGATTACATTTATCCACCATGACAAAAACAGGCTCTGTCACATCCGTTATCTCATAAACGCCCATATAGATCTGCAAGTGGAAGTATTCGTTTGCAAAGGTGTCGGCCAGACGATCCATGACATCTAAGAAAAGTTCTTCCGTAAAACGCTCTTTTGGCATACAAAAGGCAAACTGATCTTCGTTCAGACGGCAATAAAGATCATCTTCCTTGGCACGCTCCCGGAAAAAGTACGCATGCATCTTGAGGATCTCATCACCGCGCTGGGTTCCCAATATATCATTGATCAATTTGAAATCCTTGATATCGGAAGTGATCATGACGTAAGGCTTGCCCGCCGTGCGCAGGGTCTCTGTCACCCTTTCCTCAAAATACTGCTCGTTATAGATACCTGTCAAAAGGTCATGCGTTGCACGAAAATGTTCTTCCCTGTATTTCTCCGTCTCTTCCGTCCGGTCAATACAGGTAATAAAATAGCCCAAGAATACATCTTCCTCGTCCGTCAGACGCTGTACGGTAAACTCATAATTGAAGGTCTTATCATCTGCCTCAAAATGCTCCATATAGACCTGCTCGCTACATTCCTCTTTCCAATGCCGCTTGAGCCAGCCCTCAAAATACTGCTCTGCAACGCTTAAATCCTCGTCCAGGGCAAGATGCTTGTAGCGGTAGAACATGTCCTTTCCACGCCGATTGACATAGATACATTTTCCACTGATGTCAAAACAGCCTACGCCCATCTCTGCGATCTGTACCGCATTGGCAAGGATCTTGTCACGCATAGCCTGTGGCACATAAAACTCGGTAAAAAAGCAAATGATCAGTGCCGCTGCCCCATAAAAGATCAGGGAAATATCGATTGGCAGATTGAGCGCCAGTCCGATTGCATCACATATGATGATTGCCAGAAAAGACACCAGGATGGATGTATATTTCTTGCGGTACAAACGCGCCGTATGGCGGATCTTTACCATCAACAGAAGCACGATCCAGGCAACCAGTCCATAACAATAAGCCAGATGCACATAAAAAATACCGGAATAACCTGTCGGATAAAAATATGCCCCGTAAGACTTTGAAAAAGCCTCCTTTAAGATAAAGACATGATGCAGCCAAGGATTGAGCAGCATACTAACCGTTTCCAGACCAGCCACGAGGTAACACGGTGTCATCCATTTGACCTGTTTTTCCTCATTGTCCGTGTAAAAATAGACATAGCGGAGCATGAACAAGAGCAGCCAGTCAATGCATGCCAAAAAGACAGAGTGAGAAACCGTAGCAATTGCTTTCTCATCTGTCATGATAAAGATGCCATTGGCTACAACGGCAACAACGACTGCAACAAAAAGTGTAAATATGCTTTTACTGACCCGATCCTGTTTTTCCCGGATCATACCGGCGAATGCTACCACCAGAAGTGTCAGCACAAACAAGATTCCCAGATAAATCATCTTTGGCATAGACTATATTTCCTTATCTTTTATTCTCGATCTCGTGGATCATAGCGATACGCTTTTCATGGCGTCCGCCCTGAAACTCTGCATCTAAATATGTTTTGACAATATCTTTTGCCACTTCGATACCAACGATGCGGGCACCAAAAGCAATGATATTAGCATTGTTGTGTTCTTTTACCAGACGGGCTGTTGTCGTATCGGAACATACTGCTGCACGCACGCCCGGCACCTTATTGGCTGCAATGGAAATCCCAACACCGGTACCGCAAATAAGTACGCCACATTCCACCTGACCGGATACAACAGCGCGTCCCACGGCTTCTCCATATACCGGATAATCGCAACTTTCCTCCTTGGAGATACCAAAGTCTACAACCTCGTGTCCCAATTCCTCCAAGTATGCCTTGATCTCATTTTTCATAGTAACTGCTGCATGATCGTTTCCAATTCCTATTTTCATTTCTTTTCTCCATTCATCATTTCTTTTTATTTTACTAAGGCAGAGATCGTCTTAAATGCAGGATGCTTGGAAGATCCTGCCAATTCGTAAAGGATGGCTTCTGCGCTCGTGATGATCGCACCTTCCTGCTTTGCTCTCTCATAGGCAAATGCCAGATCTCTGTCGCTTCTGCTGGCTACACAGTCTGCCACCAGAATGGTCTGATAGCCTGCTGCCTGCAGATCCATCAAAGATTGTAAGACACAGATATGCGCCTCGATACCGCACAGGATGACATTCTTTTTGCCATGCGGGATGGTCTGTCGGACGCTCTCATTGTCATATACGCTGAAAGTATTCTTGTCGATCGCTTCTGTCACACCCATGGCATCTGTGATCGCCGGGATATTATTGCCCAGTCCCTTGGCATACTGTGTGGTAAGGATCATTGGTACTTCCAGTGCCTTCAAGCCACCCAGTAAGATCTGGCTCTTGCGGAGCAGTTCCTCCTGCCCGCTCATTGCCGGCAAGATCTTTTCCTGATAATCAATGACGATCGCAAATGTATCTTCTGCCTTTATTCTCATCTTCTTATACCTCTTTCTGTTGTTGAAAAATATACCAATTTAATTATAGGCAAATTACCTGTAAAAGACAATGTTTTCCCGCATGAAAAAATGAGTAAAAGGGAATTTTCCATAAAACAAAAAGAGATCCTCATCCACAAATGAGAATCTCTATGTAATCTGTCTTTCTGTCCTAGAGTGAGAAGTCTTCTGCGCCGCGCATAGATGGTGTCTGGGATGCTTCCACTGCCAGATCCTGACCTACAAAGTACTGATACTGATGGATCAATTCATCCTTTTGCATATCAGAGACTGCCTTTGCCACATCCAATGATCGGATATCGCTGTCAGCGCCCTTGAGATCATAGGTTGCCTTCGGCTCGTACTGGCTGGCATAGTCGTATGCTCCAAAGGTCTGTCTGCTTCTGGCTGATGCATCCTGCTGTGTGCCTGCCTCGGCGACATTGACGGATACCTTGGTCGTACCATCTATATAAATAGACTGGGATGCGACCGGTACACTCTCGACTTGCTTTATGCTGTTATAATCATAAAATCCAACGGCTGGTCGGATACCTGATATATTCATCTTATACTCCTAATTTCGCTCTCACGAAAACTTCTTGTTCCTTACACAAAATATATCGGATCATGTAAAAAAATCTTAACCCTTTTATTTGTCTAACATTTTCTTTAATTCACTCATAAATGTATTGACATCTTTAAACTCACGGTAAACAGAGGCAAATCTGACATAAGCAACATCATCCAGATCCTTGATCTTATCCATAACGATCTCGCCGATCTCGTCACTCGGGATCTCCTTTTCCTCTCTGGAGAAAATCTCTGTTTCCACTTCATCGATCAGTTTGTTGATGTCGTTGGCAGAAATCGGACGCTTATGGCAGGCTCTGAGCACACCGGCCTCGATCTTGGCACGATCATACTGTTCACGGTTGTTGTCTTTCTTGATCACGATCAAAGGGATCGTCTCTACCTTTTCATAGGTCGTAAAACGCTTGCCACATTCATCACACATACGACGGCGGCGGATAGAATTGTTGTCATCTGCCGGTCTGGAATCAATTACTCTGGTATTCTCACTACTACAAAAAGGACACTTCATGCCTTCCCTCCATTTCTTAGCGAATCCGCTTCGCCTAAACCACAATATATAGATTTATATTACACGGATTTTGTATGAATTGTCAAGCAATTCGCACTATTTTCGACATGTCTTATGGTTTGTGCATGACTTCCTTTTCATTGACATCCACCAGGATCATATCCGAACCGATACGGCAGACCTGGCACCAGGGGATCCAGTATTCACACTCATGTAAAAAGAAGCCGCAGATCTTTCCTTTGGATGGTACGATCAGGGTGCAGATACAGCCTCTTTTTTCATCGATCTCCAGATCCATCACACGTCCCAGGCATTTGGCTGTGCATACATTGATCACATCTTTTGTCTGTAATTCACACAAAAGCATGGCAGTCCACCACAAAATAAGGCTTTCTACAGTATATGTAGAAAGCCTTGATAAGTCACACTTTGAAATTATACATTGAAGCGGAAAAGGATCACATCACCATCCTGTACGACGTATTCCTTGCCCTCTACACGCACCAGACCTTTTTCCTTGGCTGCTGCAGTGCTGCCGCAATCTAAAAGATCCTGGAAGTTTACGACCTCAGCCTTGATAAAGCCACGCTCAAAGTCGGTATGGATCTTTCCTGCTGCCTGCGGAGCCTTGGTTCCCTTGGTGATGGTCCATGCACGTGTCTCATCCTCGCCGGAAGTCAGATAAGAGATCAAGCCCAATAAAGAATAACTAGCCTTGATCAGTTTATCCAGACCGGATTCCTTCATGCCGAGTTCCTCTAAGAACATCGCTTTTTCGTCATCATCCAGTTCTGCGATCTCCTGCTCGATCTCCGCACAGATCACAAAGACTTCACTTCCTTCTTTTGCCGCGAACTCACGAACGGCTGCAACACCTGCGTTGTCTGCGCCGTCATTTGCCACCTCATCCTCGGATACATTGGCAGCATAGATGACCGGCTTTGCAGTAAGAAGTCCATACTCCTTGAAGTAGGCTTCCTCATCCTCATCCAGAAGTTCAAAAGTGCGAGCAGAATTACCTGCTTCCATATGCTCTTTCAGACGTTCCTGCATAGCGGCTTCCTTTTGTAAAGACTTGTCCATACGGGCAGCCTTGGAAGTCTTTGCATATCTTCTCTCCAAAATCTCCAAATCGGAGAAAAGAAGTTCCAGATTGATGGTCTCAATATCACGGAGCGGATCAATGCTTCCATCCACATGCACGATATTGGTATCTTCAAAGCAACGTACTACATGTACGATCGCATCACATTCACGGATGTTGGCAAGGAACTGGTTGCCAAGTCCCTCTCCCTTGCTGGCTCCCTTTACAAGGCCCGCAATATCGACAAATTCAATAACAGCCGGTGTCACCTTTTTTGATTGGTAAAGATCTGCCAGTTTTTTCAGTCTCTCATCCGGCACACTGACCACGCCCACATTTGGGTCAATCGTTGCGAATGGGTAGTTGGCTGCAAGTGCGCCTGCCTTGGTCAGCGAATTAAATAAAGTAGACTTGCCTACGTTCGGCAGTCCGACGATTCCAAGTTTCATAATTTATATTTCTCCTTTGAAAAGTATTGATTTTATTAAAATCTTTTCCGTTGTCATGCTTCTTAAAAGCCCTGATACAGCAATATTTAGTCTATCACATTTAGGGAGGAATGTACATTTCTTTCTTTTTTTTGGGGGGAGGATATCATTTACGCTACTGCATTAGCATTTATCTGGTCGATAATCTTCTTGATTCCCATCCATACTGTCAGATCAGTAAATATCTCTACCATACACGGTAGGCGGTTAGATTTCCAAGTCCAATTTCATAATGACGCAATTGAAAAAAGGACCAACTCTCGCCGGTCCAAATCTTCTTTCACATTCCTAATCTATTAGCCTGTTGTTACCTATTTTACAAATATTTATCCAACTGATGTGACACATCCAATACACCTGTCAGTCGATTCTTCGCGCTCTCCGCATTTTCCATATTGGCATTGGAAAGTTCAGCTGCCTGGTTGGAAGATGCGGTCACTTCCTCGGTCGTTGCTGATAGGTTGGTAATGTTATCTACGATCTGATTGTTGGCTTCGGAAAGTCTGCTCAGACGATCATCGATATTTTCGATATGGGTAATCAATTCTGTCACATTATCATTCATCGCCTCAAAACTCTCGGATGCTTCTGTGATCATGACGTCCTGTGCATCCGTTGCGCTAACAGACTGGGAAACCGCATTGGCTGCCCTGGTCGCATTCTCTGTCAGATCATCAGAGATCTTGCTGATCTCTTCTGTCTCCTGCTTGGTACGCTCTGCCAACTGGCGGATCTCATCCGCAACCACAGCAAATCCCCTGCCAGCCTCACCGGCTCTGGCACTCTCAATGGAGGCATTCAATGCCAAAAGATTGGTCTGGGAGGAAATTCCAAGAATAGTATCCGCGATATTTCGTACTTCTTCCGTCTTGGCCTGTAAGGCTTCCATCGCCTTTGCCACATCCTGATTTGTATTGGAGATTACCTGAGACTGCTCCTTCAAGCGATTCATCACATCCATAGACTGCCGGTTGATCTGACCGGACTGTTTGGCGATCTCTACCATAGTCTCAGAACTTGTCAAAGTATCTTCTATCGACTGCTGGATATTGGCAGTCATGGTCGTCTGTGTCTGGATATTTTCTGCGGTCGACAAGGTACTTTCCGAAATATTCTTCATTGCACCGTTTACGACCTCGGAAGAACCATTGAGGTCATTGACGATATCCATGGCACTTTCCGTACCCTTGCGCACCTCAGTAGCCACGCCAATCACATCGTCAAGCATGGTCTGCATCTTGGCATTCTTTTCATGTACTTCGCCTAAAGTATCTTTATTAAACTGCTCCGCAATGCTGGTAACGCAATAAAGCAATACCAAAAGTACCAGACAGATCACCAGGACAAAGATCTGATTTAAGGCAGAATCCCCCTCAAGATTGATATGCTGTACGATCTTGGCCGTAGTCACGAGCACTTCCATGACTGCATAAGCAATCCCACTGATGAGTGAAAACTTCTTGTCAAAGAAAAGCATACATCCTACCAAAGGGAAGATTCCAAGCAACTGGATAAATCCCTGTGTAAAGGCAAATCCTGTCACATAGCAGACAACAAGCAAAAATGGCAATGCCATCATTTTTAATTTCTGGGATGTCAAAAACTTTCTGGACAGTAAAAAGATGGCAATACAGGATACCAAAACAATACCGGAAACCATCATGGTCAGCCCCTTAGAGCGGATGCCTACGAAATAGCATGCCCACATAATGATCATTAAGATTGCGTAAAAAATAAGATATCCGGATACCAAAAAGCGATTGGCTCTCTTTAACTGTTCCTCTTGATCTGCATATTTAAAATCCATAAAGCAACAAATCCTTTCCTATATACAAAATGTCTCAAATTTCCATACATTTTTATTGTACGAAAATCTGCGTCATTTTTCCACCACTTTTTGTCGAAATTTATACTTTTTTTGATCCGCACCGGTTTTTCCCAGTTCCCAGAAAGCCACTGCACTGGCTGCCGCCACGTTTAAGGAGTCCACGCCATGCATCATGGGAATACAGACCGTGTAGTCACAATCAGCGATCGTTTCCTTTGCCAGCCCATCGCCTTCCGTTCCCAGCACCACTGCCAGACGTTCTTCCGCAAGCAGTCTTGGATCATCCACGGCATAAGAATCCTCTTTTAATGCCATGGCGACTGTCTTATAACCCATCTGCTGCAACAGATGCCCCGTCTCTTCATACCACGCCTCTTTGGAAAGATAGGTCCAAGGAATCTGAAAGACCGTTCCCATGCTGACCCGGCAGGCTCTGCGATACAAAGGATCTGCACAGCCATGGGTCAAAAGGATGCCATCCATGCCAAGGGCTGCCGCCGACCGGAAGATGGCACCGACATTGGTCGGATTGACGACTTCTTCTAAAATGGCGATACGTCTTTTCCCCTGACAGATGCGCTCCACCGTCGGCATGGGCTTGCGCCGCATGGCACACAGCATACCCCGTGCCAACTGAAAACCGGTGATCTGTGTCAGCACAGAAAGGTCTGCCACATAGATCGGGATATCGCCCACTTTTTTCAGGACTTCCCCTGCTTTTTTCTCCACCTGTCTTTTTTCCATCAAAATAGAAATCGGCTCATAGCCGGCCTCTAAAGCACGCAGGATCACATTGGGGCTCTCCGCGATAAAAAGACCCGGCTCCGGCTCAAAATAATGTAATAATTGTGCTTCCTTCTTATCTATATACATATCCAGTTGTGGAATATGCAGGTCTGTGATCTCGATCATACGCTCTCCTTGCCATAAGGGACGTTCCTTTTGCCACAAGGAGTGTCCCCTTGGTTCTGTTTTTTCTTCCTCTAAGATAAACGAAAAGATGAGATTTGTAAAACAGAAAAACTCCTGTGCACACCTGCACAAGAGTCTTTCCTGATACCGACAACAACGCGCACGCCTGTCTCTTTGACAAATTCGTACTCGAATTTCTCCATACGCATAGAGGTGGTCGGTCCAACCGATACCATTTCGTATTTTTCATCACCCAGCGGACGGATGATCGAACCTGCATGCAGGATACCGTCTTCTCTTTCACACCCCTTCGTACTTCCAAATTTATTGACTTTGCTTCCGGTTACGACATCACACCTTATCTGCCAACGCTGTGAACTTCCAGAGTCTCTTCCCGGCAAAGTGTATGATCCCAAATCAGATGAGAGAGCCAAAGCTGCAGTGCCACGCCAAAGAAAACAATGATATAGCCGACCAGGCTGGTAAAGACCGGTCTAAAATAACATAAAATGACAGGGCTGCCCCAGATACCCCAGAGCAAAAGGGTCGCCGGCAGTTTGCCAAAAGCAAACAAAAAAGCATTGGTCAGATGCCCTTTGACCCGGTTGTCATAGTTTGCTACCAGTGGGAAAATCCAAAAGAGCATACTGACTGCCACAAAGAAAAGCACGCCGCCAAAGAATAAAAAGAACATATTGACAGGCTCTGCGATCCTGATGGCATAATATATATCCCCAGCGCCCAAGACCATGACGCTAGCAAGGACCAGCCACGCACCGGTCGCCTGCTTAACGTCAGCGGCAAAGGCATGGAAAAACTCTAAAGTCAAAATACCGCCCTCCGGCTCTTTCATTTTTTTCATACAACGTGCCCCGGCGCTGAGCGATGCCCCGATCGTCACGATCGGGATACAGCCCAAAAGCACGAGAAAATTGAGCAGCACAAACTGCCCAATCTTTCCCAAGATCCATATAACTTTGTTCTCAGATGTAAAATTCAACATTTCTTTTACCCCTTTACGCCACCGAGTGATACGCCCTCCACGATAAATCTGGATAAGAGGAAGTACATCACAAGCATTGGCAAGATTGTAATGGAGAGTCCCAAGAATACAACACCATAGTCGGTACGGAAGGATTCGCTTGTCAGCATCTGCACAAACATGGTCAGTGTCTTTTTCTCAGAACTGCTGATGATCAGTGTCGGCATGAACAGATTGTTCCAACTAGCCACAAACTGGAAGATCGCTTGTGTTGCGATCGCCGGTTTCATCAAAGGTACGACGATCGTGTTAAAGATACGGATCTCACCGCAACCGTCGATGCGGGCCGCCTCTACCAGTTCCGGGGAAAGCGCTCCCTCCATGTACTGTTTCATAAAGAATACGACCGCCGGAGTAGTAATACCCGGGATGATCAGCGGCCAATATGTATCCAGCAGATTCAGTTTCATCATGAACTGGTAGAAACCAATGGCAAAAACCTGCGTCGGCACCATCATGACACCCATGATAAATGCCCATGCTGCTTTGCGACCTTTAAAGGAGTAGTTGTGGATGCCGTATGCTGTCATAGAAGAAAAATATACGGACAATACGGTAAATGGAACAGCCACCTTAAAGGAATTGAACATGCTTTGTAAGACTGTAACACCAAGACCCTGTTGGGATTTGTCGAAATTTGCGATATTGTTTTTTAAATTTGATCCAAAGAGAAGTGATATACCGCTCTGTACCTGGGTCGACGTGCGTGTCGCATTGACGAACATCAGATAAAATGGGATCAAACTGATCAGACAAAGCAGGATCATAATGATGTTCCGAAAGATCTTTTGCCTGCGTACGGCTTTTGTCTTATTTTGCAATGGCTGATTACTTTCCATGACGCTTGCCCCCTTTCTTCTTTTTTCCGCCTCCGCCATATGCATCGGATGTCTGCATGACGCGGAAGAAGATCAAACTAATGATCAGGGTACAGATAAAGAGAAGTACGGATACTGCCGCCGCCCTTCCGGTATCTGTATTGTGCAGTCTCATAATGTACATGGTCACAGTTGTTGAAGTATCGTTTGGTCCTCCCACATAGCCTGTGCCCTGCCCTACATTAAAGAGTGCCGGAATATCGAATAACTGAAGTCCACCGATGGCTGATGTCACAAGTACATACAACATGACCGGCTTTAACAGCGGAAGGGTAATCGAAAAGAACTGCTGTCTGCCTGTCGCCCCATCCAACTCGGCGGCTTCGTAAATATCAGGACTGATACCTATGATACCTGCAATCAGAAGTAACATAGTATTGCCATACCACATCCAGACCTGGATCATGGAAATGGATATGCCGGTTCCCCACTTGCTCATCATAATATCCGCATTTTGCGAGATCCAACCCAGACTGCGCAGTGTCGACATGATCGGACCATACTTGCTTAAGAGGGCACAAAAGAGAAGGGAAATAGATGCCGCTGTAATAATATTCGGCATGTAAAGAACAACCTTGTAAAAGCCTCTTGCCTTTAATTTTGCACGATTATTGGTCAGCCATGCGGCTGCCAAAAGGCTCAGTAAGATCTGGGGTACAAAGTTTAACAACCACAGACGAAGCGTATTGCCCAGGTATTTTAGGAAATATCCCTGTTCACCATCTGCAATACCCAGCACATTCAGATAATTCTGAAGTCCTGTAAAAGTGATCGTTGTCCGCAGATTTCTGGTGGTGTACTCAAACATGCTGTAATAGAAGGTATTGATCAGCGGCCACAGGGAGAAAACCAGATATACGATAAAGAACGGTGCAATAAAGAGATAACCATACTTCCCATAACTGACCGTCTTTGGTTTTGTTTCTTTTTTTCCTGCTTTCATATGGTTTTCACCTCATTTAAAATGATTGCCCGGAGCCCAAGTCCTGCTCCGGGCAAAGGATTTTTATTACTCTACTTTCAAATAAGAATATGTGTCATGTACGGCTGCCTTGAAGTCCTTGATGGCAGTGTCCATATCAGATTCGCCGGTCGCATATGCGGTAACTGCTGCCGGGAACAGGGTCTCATTGATCGTCATATCTTCTGCTGTAACCAAAGATACATCTACATTCTGTCCTCTTGTCGAGAAGAATTCCGGAATGTTCTGGTCGCCGTAAAGGCTAAAGGTAGAAGCACCCTTTAAATTGTTTGCTACGATATCAGAGATAGCCTTCTGGTTGTTTACAAAGTCACCATTTGCTTCATAAATGCTTGTCATGAAGTCCTTGTCACAAGTGCAGGACTTGATGATCTCTGCTGCAACGTCTGTATCAGCACATTTTGCGGTTGCTGCAAGTCCGGTACCGCCCCAATAGAACTGAACCGGTGCGTCTACAAGGATGGTGTTCTTATCCCATGTATCAGTCAGGCTCCAATAGGTGTACCATGGGCATCCTGCAAATGCGATACATGCTTCTGACTTCTCGCCATCGCCATCTTTTAATGCTGCCCAGTCTGTCCCCCACATAGTAGTATTAAAGGTAAGATCTTCATCATATAAGGTCTTTGAGTATTCCATGTATTCTTCCATGGCAGGATCCATCTGGATCACATCATTGTCATCATACCAGCCAACGGTACGGGCACCATTTAAGAAGATGTACTTCAGATCATCATAGCCGGAGAAGAGTTTTACTTTTCCGCCGGAAGCATCATTGACTTTTCTTGCTGCTTCTAAGATAGAATCCCAACTAGAGAAGGTCTTCTCAAGTTCTGCCTGATCGGTCGTTCCCAAGTACTTTTCTGCAAGATCAGCACGGATCTGGATACATCCGGGTGTTGCCTGCCAGAAAGAAGCCTTCTGAACGCCATCCTTGTCAGAACCAAGTTCGATATTGTAAGAGAACTGGTCTGCTGTATCAGCATCTGTGATGCCGAGATCCTTAAGGCTCATCAGATAATCAGACTGCACATATTTCTGCACATAACCAACTTCCAAAAGCATCATGTCAGGATAAAGTTCGTTGCTCGGATCGTCTAACAAAGCATCGATCTTGTCCTGATAGTAACTGGAACCACCGCAGTTTACAAATACCAGTCTATCCTTGAGATCCGGGTATTTTTCTACTAAAAGGTCCTGCAAGGTCGTAAAATCTGTGTTCCACGCCCAGACAACAAAAGCATCTTTTGCACTCGGATCACCTGTGATCTCATTATCCGGAATGGCATCCTCATCGGAACCACTCTCCGTGTTTGCATCACTGTTTGCCTGATCGTCGTTCCCCCCAGAACTTCCACAGGCTGCCAACGAAAACGTCATGGCAAATGCCAACAACATCGCTAACACTTTTCTCTTTTTCATTTCGTTTTCCTCCTTTTTAAATACATTACATATAAATATTTATTGCTAACCACAGTAGTCATCGCCACTGTAATTGTGCACTAGGTATGATTGATGTCCCTTACGGACTGTCCTTTTTCCACATAGCCTTCGACAATGTATGGACGGATCAGCGTTGTCTTTGGTTCCTCGATCAGACTGATCAACTGCTCTGCTGCCAATCGTCCAATGCTGTCCGTGTCCTGCTTTAAGGTCGTCAACTGCGGCTCCAACTGATAGGCGATCCGTATACCGTCATAACCGGCTACGGAAATGTCCTGCGGGATCTTGAGTCCAGCCTGTCGGATTGCCTTGATACCGCCGAAACTGGCGAAATCATCCTGATATAAGATGCAGGTCGGTCGATCCTCCAATGCCAGAAGTTCTCTGGTTCTTTCATATGCCTCATCCGCGTTGCGGTATGCCGCTTCCTTGATGTAAGCATCCGGGATGGATAAGCCCTTTTGCTCCGCCATCCGGTAAAAGGTAGATAAGCGGCTCTGGGTAACTGCGGAATCTGCGCCATGGATATAAGCGATCTTCCGATGTCCTCTTTCATATACATAGGAAAAGAGGTCTTCCATGCCCTTTGCATTGTCCGACATGATGGCGATGCGATTGTGGAAAAGGTGATCGATCGTCACTACCGGAATGTTGCTTTTTACAAGTTCTATCACTTCCGGGTCGTTAAAATCGATACAGGCGATCACCACGCCATCAAATCCACGGTATCTGGCATGTTCCAGATAGGTCATGCGGTTGGGACGGGTCTTGCAACAGTTGATAAAAGTCATATCATAGCCCTGCTGCTCCGCTGTCTGCTTGAAACTGTCAAGCACATGTGAAAAGTAATTGTGTGTCAAACCGCTACGTGCTTCATCGACAAACAAAACACCGATATTATAAGTACGATTTGTCTTGAGTGCCTTTGCCGCAGAGTTTGGAAAATATCCCATGTCTTTTGCCACCTGCCGAATCCGTTCCTTTGTCTCAGCACTGATATCATTGTGATCGTTGAGTGCCTTGCTGACGGTTGCCACGGAAACCTGACAAGCCTTTGCAATATCCTTGAGTGATACCATCCTTTCTCCTCTCGACTTTGTAATTTGTTTTGAAGAAAAATTTCTTAATCGTTTTCGTAAGTTGAATGTACATCAATTTGATATGGTCTGCAAGCCTTTTTTGATGTTTTTACCTATTTTTGGCAAGGTTTCACAGTTTAAGGACTTTTGTTTTGCCCATTTTTACGAAACTACATTTTCGTAATTATTTTATATAAGGAAAGCCCATAAAAAGCCTGTGGTTTTCGTAGTATTTTCGTTGATTTCCTGTTGATTTTCCAAGTTTTATACATTATAATCTGACTCAAGAATAAATATTCCATTATTTTCAGTCTCTTAATCGTTTTCACTATGGTGCAGCGCTTACCAGGTATTTCTTAAATTCTTTGCACCACCTTCATTCAATTTTATAGTTAAAAATCGGAGGTTATTATGAAATTTGGTTACTTTGATGATCAACATAAGGAATATGTGATCACTACACCGAAAACACCACTTCCCTGGATCAATTATCTGGGAAACCGGGAATTTTTCTCCCTCATATCCAATACCTGCGGCGGCTATACCTTTTATCGGGATGCCAGACTCCTGCGCCTGACTCGCTACCGCTATAACGACGTACCTTGCGATACCAACGGCAAATACTTTTATATCAAAGATGGGGACTGCATCTGGAATCCAGGCTGGCAGCCGACCAAGACGGACCTAGATTTTTACGAATGTTGCCACGGCCTGGGCTATAGCCGTTTTACCGGGAAAAAGAAGAACCTGCAGGCATCGGTTCTCTTCTTTGTTCCTTTGGAAGATAACTGTGAGCTCCAGTGGCTGCATTTAAAAAATGATGGCGATGCGCCTAAGACTTTTTCCCTCTTTTCTTATGTGGAATGGTGTCTTTGGAATGCGGATGACGATATGAAGAACTTCCAGAGAAATTTGAGTATCGGCGAAGTCGAGATTGAAGATTCGGTCATCTACCATAAGACCGAGTACCGCGAGCGCCGCGATCACTTTGCTTTTTATGGGGTCAATGCACCGATCGACGGATTTGATACCAGCCGGGATGCCTTTCTTGGTGCTTACCGGGGCAATGACCATCCACAAGTTGTAGAAAAAGGCGCCTGCTCCAATTCCGTAGCAAGCGGCTGGTCTCCGATTGCCTGCCACCAGATCGATCTGACCCTTGCTCCAGGTCAGGAAAAATCGCTGATCTTTGTTCTGGGCTATGCCGAAAATCCCCTTGCGGAGAAATGGTCTGCGCCCGGCATCATCAATAAGAAACCGGCGAAAGAGATCCTTGCCAAATACCAGACCGATGCACAGGTGGAGCAGGCTCTATCCGCCCTGGCTGCCTATTGGGAAGACCTGCTATCCAAATATCATGTCACATCTTCCAATGAAAAAGTCGATCGCATGGTCAATATCTGGAACCAGTATCAGTGTATGGTGACCTTTAATATGTCACGCTCTGCCTCCTACTACGAATCCGGTATCGGACGCGGTATGGGCTTCCGCGATTCCTGTCAGGATCTGCTTGGTTTTGTCCATCTCATACCGGAGCGTGCCAGAGAGCGTATCTTAGACATTGCCGCAACACAATTTATCGACGGCAGTGCCTACCACCAGTATCAGCCGCTGACCAAAAAAGGAAATTCTGATATTGGCAGTGGTTTTAATGATGATCCCCTCTGGCTGATCGCTGGAACAGATGCCTATATCCGCGAGACAGGCGATTTTTCCATCTTAGACGAAGCCGTGCCATTTGATAATGATGTCAGTCTTGCCGCGCCACTCATGGAACATCTGCACCGGTCTTTTGACTATATCGTAAACCATAAGGGTCCTCACGGACTGCCTCTGATCGGGCGTGCCGACTGGAACGATTGCCTGAATTTAAACTGCTTTTCCGCACATCCGGGTGAATCCTTCCAGACCTTTGGTCCAAGTGAGGGACCGATAGCGGAATCTGTCTTTATTGCAGCCATGTTTGTCAAATACGGAAATGCCTATGCCAAGTTATGCCGGCTGACCGGGAATACGTCCGAGGCCACGCGGGCAGAGAAAGAAGTTGACAAGATCTATGATGCCATCTTAAAGGATGGCTGGGATGGCAAATGGTTCCTGCGTGCCTATGATGCCCACGGGCAGAAGGTCGGCTCCCATGAATGTGAGGAAGGACAGATCTATATCGAGACACAGGGCTTCTGCCCTCTCGCCGGTGTCGGCGTCAAGGAAGGTCTTGCCAAAGAAGCGCTGGATTCTGTCAAGGAACGACTGGACACCAAATACGGTATCGTCCTGCTCCAGCCTGCCTACACCAGATATCATCTGGAACTGGGCGAGATCACTTCTTATCCACCGGGATATAAGGAAAATGCGGGTATTTTCTGTCATAACAACCCATGGGTTTCCATTTCCGAGACCGTGATCGGCAGGGGCGACCGTGCTTTTGAGATCTACCAAAAGACCTGCCCTGCCTATGTGGAGGAATTCAGTGAGATACACCGGACAGAACCTTATGTTTACTCACAGATGATCGCCGGACGCGATGCCGTCTTCTTTGGAGAAGCAAAGAACAGTTGGCTGACCGGAACGGCTGCCTGGACTTTTGTAAACATATCCCAACATATCTTAGGGCTTCTGCCAACCCATGAGGGCTTATCGGTAAATCCGTGTATTCCGCATGATTTTGGGGATTTTGAACTAACGAGAAAGTTCCGTGAAGGAATCTACCATATTCAGGTGAGAAATCCGAAACAGGTAGAAAAAGGTGTGGTCAGTCTGCGTGTCGATGGACAGGAAATTGCAGGCAATGTCATTCCTTATGTAAGAGAAAAAAAAGAATATCAGGTCGAGGTCACACTCGGCTGACGTCAGGGACGTTCCTTTTGCCATAAGGAGCGTCCCTTTTGGCTTTCTGAGACAGGCGCAGATAAGGACAAATGGGCAGGCACCTACCCGTTTGTCCTTATCTGTGCCTGTCTCCGTGCTCAATCCTTGGACTCAATCACAATCAGCGTTCCATCCTCCACCGTGATCACGGCTTCCTCGTCCACGATCTCATTACTGATGCCTAAGGATGTAAACGGCTGCAGATCTACATGATCCAGCGGATAGAATACGCCGCTCTCGCTTACACCTCTTGCAACGCCGCAAAAAGAAACCACGGATACATATTTTCCATACTGTTCTTCCTTTTTGATCCGGCACTCCTTCTGGATCAGACGGATCCGATTATGTTCATCCAAAAGAAAAATATGGCGATCCTGTACAAAGCCCTGTCCTAAAATGGCAATATTGCCAAGCACATGATCCAGTCTGGTTCCGGTTCCTCCCAAAAGAAAGATATCACCCTTTGTCTTTTCAAACGCCAGATGCAGCGCTGCTTCCGAATCTGTATCATCCTTTATGGGATTGAGTTTTGTTACATTGCGACGGTCTGCCAGAAAGGCATCCTTGACCTGCTCATCCAGTGAATCAAAATCTCCTATGACATAGTCCGGCTCAATCTGCAATTTCATGCAGGCTTCCAGACCTCTGTCCGCAGCGATGATCGTAGCCCCCGCATGTTCTTTTATGACATTTTCCAAAAAAGGCAGGGATAAATTACCCCCTGCCAAAATCAGTGTTACTTCTTCGTTTTTCATGCTGTAACCTCTATACTACCAAGCCATTCGGGACACTCCATAAGCCAAAAGGAACGTCCCTGTGGTCTACATATGCGTCAAAAATGCTTCTACATTGGCTGCTGCATCCCCGGAAAATACGGCACTGCCAGCCACAATGATGTTGGCACCGGCAATAAGTGCCTGATCGACATTATCCAAGGTAATGCCACCATCCACCTCAATGTCAAGTTTGATGCCACGCTCTCCTAAGATGCGACGCAGTTCTGTCACCTTCTCCAGGGTATATGGGATCAGTTTCTGTCCGCCATAGCCCGGATTTACCGTCATGATCAGAACCATATCTACCTGATCTATGACATGGCGCAAAACCTCGATCGGTGTTGCCGGATTGATCGCAACGCCTGCCATGGTCCCCAGTTCCTTGATATGCGCTACCGTACGATCCAAATGGCGGCAGGCCTCCGCATGCACCGTAATGATATCGGCTCCTGCCTTGGCAAAATCCTCCACATAGCGATCCGGTTCTTCGATCATCAGGTGCACATCTAAAATGCGGTCTGTGTATTTACGCAAAGACTTGACCACCGGTGCGCCAAGTGTGATGTTTGGCACAAACATACCATCCATGACATCAATGTGGATATACTGTGCTCCCGCCTCATCAATTCTCTCTATCTCCTCTGCCAATTTACCATAATCTGCAGATAAAATCGAAGGTGACAAACAATTCATGATTCTCTCCTGTTTACTCTGTTTCCGCCAGGCACTAATATTTTCTTGCCTGAACGAGTTCTTCATACAATAACTTGTAATTGTCATAGCGGCTCTGCGCGATCTGCCTGCGTGCTACCGCCTCTTTGATCCCGCAATCCGGCTCTCCTATATGGGCGCAGCCCTGAAAACGACATTCCGGTTCATGTGGCACAAATTCGGGGAAACATTCCCATAGCCCCCCTGCCTCGATCTCCGGTACATACATGGAACTAAAGCCCGGTGTATCCATGATAAAGGAATCCCCGCCAATGGGGATCAGTTCACTGTGTCTGGTCGTGTGTTTTCCACGCCCGATCTTCTGGCTGATGGCACCGGTCTCCATCAGGGTATGATCCTGCAATCCATTGATCAGCGACGACTTGCCAACACCGGACGGTCCTGCCACCGTAGTCGTCTTGCCCTGCAAGAGTGTCCTGATCTCCTCTCTGCCCTCCCCGGTGATCGCCTGGGTAAAATGTACCGGATAGCCTGCCAGTTCATAGGTCTCCTTTAAGACCTGCTTGTCCGCCCGGCTTCCCAGATCTTCTTTGTTAAAGCAGATCTGCACCGGCACATCCTGATAAGCCATCATGACCAAAAAGCGGTCCAAAAGGTTGAGATTGGGTTTTGGAGAATCGGTCGCAAAAATAACAAGTGCCTGATCGACATTGGCAACTGCCGGACGGATCAGGGCATTTTTGCGCGGTAAGATCCTGACTACATTTCCCAGATGTTCTGCCTCATCCAGCACATCGATTTCTACCTGATCGCCAACCAGAGGCTTTAACCCTTGTTTTCGGAAGGCACCTTTTGCCTTACATTCATAAATTCCGGATCCTGCTACGAAAACGTAGTAGAATCCGGAAATTCCTTTTACTATCCTGCCTGTCATACTTTCCTTACTGCTTTGTAAATGTGACTGTCTTGGTCTCGCTCACACCGTCTCCGGTAATCTCGATCGTACCGGAAGAAGTCGCGATATCCTTAGCACTAATATTGAATGACTGTTTTGCCTGCAGATCCCATGACGCAATGGCAACGCCTTCCGCATCCTTTAAGACAACGGATACCGGTACTTCATGTGTATTGCTGACGCTGCCGGAATAACTGTAATACTCCGGTTTTTTGCCGTCACTGATAACCAGATCAACTGAGGTTCCGGCATCTACCGTCTTGCCCTGTGTAATACCCTGACGGATAACTCTGCCTGCCGCATAATTATCACTGTATTCGGTTGTCACATTTCCAACCTGTAAGCCGACACTTGCAAGTTCATTGGCTGCTTCCTGCTGTGTCTTATTGGTCAGGGACGGTACCTGTACGGACTGGATGCCTGCACTGACAACGATCGTCACAGTATCACCCTTTTTACCAACACCGGTCGGTGTCTGGCTGATAACCTGCCCCTCTGCTACATCAGAACTGTATTCAAAGGTACGGTTTGCCTTAAATCCTTTATCTTTTAAGGTCTGAATGGCTGCATCGCCGTTCATGCCTACCACGCTTGGTATTTCAAGATCTCCCTCTTTGCAAACGGTGATCTTGACCTTTTCTGTAGTAGAGACCTTGTCGCCCTCATCAGCACTCTGCTTGATGACTTCGCCTTCCTCTGCATCGTCGGAAGACTCATAAACGATCTCGTAAGAAATGCCTGCCTTCTTTAAGGCTGCGACTGCCTCATCCTCGGTCATGCCCACAACATGGATCATTTCTACCTGCTCTGCCTGTGTCTTGCTGTCCTTATCGCTGTCGCTCTTCTTGGTTCCAAAATGGAAAAGTCCAAAGAAACTGCCCACAATATAGATCACAATGGCAATGATGATAACGGCTGCCGCAATTCCCATAATGGTGATCGCCTTATCGAGTTTTGGATTGACCGGACCATCTTCTTCCTCGTCTTCCTCATCCTCTAAAAGTTCGTCCTCATCGGCTTCCTCGCCCTCGGCAAGTCCTTCCCGGATCTGCTCCTGCTCCTCCGGTGAGATCACGCGGGTCTTTTCCACATCATCTGCGGAACCAATCGTCACAAAATCCTCATTCGGGCTGACAAGTGCTTTTTTCAGATCCAAAAGGAGATCCTCGATCGTAGCGTATCTGCGATCCGGGCTCTTCATGGTACATTTTAAAATGATCTTTTCTAAACTGATCGGCAGTTCCGGTGCATATGCACTCGGTGCGACCATTTCTTCCTGTAAATGCTGCAAGGCTACGGCAACGGTGGTATCTCCGTCAAACGGTACACGTCCGGTCACCATTTCATACATAACGATACCCAGAGAATAGATGTCGCTCTTGCCGTCCACATAACCATTTCTCGCCTGCTCCGGTGATGCATAATGCACAGATCCCATCACATCCGCATGAATGGTGTTGGAAGTGGTGGCCCTCGCGATACCAAAATCAGTAACCTTGACCTTACCTTCCGTGGAGATAATGATATTCTGTGGCTTGATATCCCTATGGATAATGCCCTTATTGTGGGCTGCCTCAATACCGCGGCCTACCTGAATGGCGATGCTGATCGCCTCTTTAAAATTGAGTTGTCCCTTTTTCTCGATATAGGTCTTTAGGGTGATACCCTCGACATATTCCATAACGATATAGTACATGCCATTTTCACTGCCGACATCATAAATGTTGACAATATTGGCATGTTCCAATCCTGCCGCTGACTGTGCTTCTGAGCGGAACTTTGTCACAAAGGTAACATCCTCTGCGAACTCCTGTTTGAGTACTTTTACTGCTACTTCTCTACCTAAGATATGATCCTTTGCCTTATAGACATCGGACATGCCGCCGGTACCGATTTTATCTAAGATCTCATAACGATCTGCTATATAATTTCCTTTTGTCAACATTTTTACACCTCATCAGAAAATGGTTCTATTACTATTACCGTAATGTTATCTTTACCACCATGATCGTTCGCCAGATCGACCAATTTTGCTACTTTATCTGCCACCTGACCGGATCCCGCCAAGACCTCTTCGATCTCGCTCTCCTCGACCATAGATGTCAGTCCATCCGTACACATAAGTACCAGATCTCCAGCCTGCAGGGTCTCATCAAAGAAATCAACACGGACCTCTGCCTCCGCGCCAACTGCTCTTGTGATCAGATTGCGCTTTGGATGGCTTCTGGCTTCTTCCTTTGGCATCTCGCCCTTGCGCACCATCTCTCCGACCACGGAATGATCCTGCGTGATCTGGCTCAACTGTCCGTCCCTATATACATAAAGCCTGCTGTCACCAACATTTGCCACACAAAGATGATCTTCCAAAAGCGTTGCTACAACCATGGTCGTACCCATGCCATATTTGTCCTCATCCTGTGTCGCTTCCTCGTATATGCTCTTGTTTGCTGCTGTAATTCCCTGATTGATAATCTGAACCGGTTCAGATCCCGTATCGGACGCGATCTCACGTTTTGCCAGTGCGATTGCCTGGCTGGATGCGTATTCTCCTGCCTTGTGGCCGCCCATTCCATCGGCGACCACAAAGAGATTCGGTAAAGAGCCAATGGTCTCTTCCGTGGCAAACACTGCATCCTGATTTTGCGAACGCATACGTCCAATATCCGTCAAAACAGAATAGTTCATGTATTTTACCTTTCTTATGTCTCGGAAATATGTCTATGTCTTAATTGTCCACAGGCTCCATCAATATCTCTGCCCATTTCCCTTCTAATAGTAACATTTTTCCCGTATATTTCAAGTTTGTTTTTAAAGGTCTCGATCGCCCGCTTGCCCGACTGCACATAGTCCCGCTCCTTGATCGGGTTGACCGGGATCAGATTGATATGGCAGTTGATCCCCTCTGTCAGCGCACACAACTCCGCAGCATCTTCCTCGCTGTCATTGACACCGCCCACCAGGCTGTACTCAAAGGTCACGCGTCGCCCGGTCTTTTCAAAATAGTAGCGGCAGGCATCCACCGCCTCATGGATATCGTATTTATTGGCAACCGGCATGAGTTCCAGACGCTTTTTCTGGTTTGGTGCATGCAGAGATAAAGCCAGTGTGATCTGCAGACCTTCCTCCGCCAGACGGCGCATATTTGGCACGATGCCACAGGTAGAGACCGTGATATTGCGCTGACTCAGATTTTTACCATGTTTATCGGTCAGCAGATGGATAAAACGTATGAGATTGTCGTAATTATCCATAGGTTCTCCGGTCCCCATCACAACGATATTAGAAACCTTTTCCCCTGTATCCCGCTCAATGGCATAGATCTGATCTAGTATCTCCGATGGTGTCAGGTTTCTGACCAGCCCATCCAGAGTCGATGCACAAAAGCGACAGCCCATGCGACAGCCCACCTGTGAGGAAACACAGACCGAATTTCCATGGTGATAGCGCATCAGAACGCTTTCTACCATATTGCCGTCCGCTAGAGCAAAGAGATACTTGCGCGTACCGTCTTCCCTTGAAATCTGACAATCGATCTGTTCCAATGCCGTATAGGTCGTCTGCTCTTTTAAAACTTCCCGGAATTTCTTTGGCAGATTTGTCATCTCATCATAAGATGCCACATTATGTATATGCATCCATTCATACAACTGTTTGCCGCGGAATTTCTTTTCTCCCAGTTCTTCTGCAAAGGTCAAGACTTCCTCATATGATAAAGACTTGATATCTCTTTTTTCTTCCATCTTTCTTCCTATCTCTTTTTCATCTTTGCCAAAAAGAAACCGTCCTGCTTACCTGCTTTTGGCAAAAACTGCTTTTCTGTTTCCAAAGAAAAGTCCGGGTGCTTCTCTAAAAACCATGTCACATTATCCTCGTTTTCCTGAGACGAGATCGTACAGGTCGAATACATAAGCGTCCCGCCTGCCTTGACATAAGCGCAGACCACATCCAGGATCTGACGCTGCAATATCGCCAGTTCCTTCTGGGTCTCTTTTGTCATGTGGTACTTGATGTCCGGCTTTTTTGCCACAACACCAAGCCCGGAGCAAGGCGCATCGCAGATCACGACATCCGCCTGCCCGACGGATTCTTCGTTTAAGATGGTCGCATCCCATTTTTCTGCCCGAATATTGGCAAGCCCCATACGCCTGATATTTTCTTCCAAAAGGGAAACCTTGTGATCCGAAAGATCCCTTGCTTCCACAAGTCCCGTGCCCGCCAAAAGTTCTGCCGCATGCAGACTCTTACCACCGGGTGCCGCACAGACATCGATCACATGATCCCCTTGCTGAATACCGGCACTGTGTGCCACCATCATAGAGGAAAAATCCTGGATATAAAAATCTCCGGCAAGAAATTCCGGGATACCGCGCAGATAGTCATAGCCACTGATATAAAGGGCATATGGGATCTCCTCGCAAGGCTCTACCGTGATCCCCTGCTCCCGCAGATTTTTTGTCAACTCTTCCACAGAAATATTGCCGGTATTGACACGGATACAGGTTTTCTTTTCCTCTAACAATTCCCCTAGGATCTGCTTTGTGGTCTCCCCGCCAAACTGTTCTTCCCACGCATCAATGATCCATTGTGGCATGGAATAGGCTTCTGAAAGGCCCTTGTAAGTGATGCTATCCTTGTTTCTTGAAATATTGCGCAACACACCATTGACAAAACCGGAAAGTCCGCCCAGTCCATGATTTTTCACGATACGGACGGCTTCGTTGCAGACCGCTGCATCCGGCACACCATCCATAAAAACGATCTGGTAGACACTGCTGCGAAGGACTGTCCGGATGAGCGGTTTCATCTTTGGCACTTTAGGCTTTTTTACAAACTGTCCTAGAATGGCATCGATCTGTAAAAGCCGCTCAATGGTCCCCTGCGTCACACGCGTGATAAAAGCACGCTGCTGTTTAGACAGATATTGATATTTTTCCAAGGTCGCCCCCAGTACCAGATGGGAATATTTTCCTTCTTCCAGTACTTCTTCTAAGATGGCGACAATGATTTCTCTTTGATTTGGATCAGTCATCGCGTCTATTTCCTCCAAACAGGAGCAAGAGCCGTAAGAGTTGCAGGATTGCTGCTGCTGCACTTGCAACGTAGGTCAGTGCTGCTGCTTTTAAGACCTTTTTCGTTCCTTTGAGTTCCTCATGGGATAACATGCCTGTATCATTTAAAAAGCGAAGTGCTCTCGCAGACGCATTAAATTCGACCGGAAGTGTCACCAACTGGAACAAAACTGCCAGAGAAAATGCGATTACGCCTGCCATGATCAGGGTCTGCCCCATACGGCTGTTAAAGAGCAGTCCAATGATGATAAGTGGCCAGGACAGGGTGGATCCTAAATTTGCTACCGGGACAATGGCACTGCGCAAAGTCAATGGAAAGTAGTTGCGCTGGTGCTGGATGGCATGCCCGCACTCATGCGCCGCCACGCCGATGGCTGCCACACTGGTAGAATTATAGACCGGATCGGATAAGTTCAAGGTCTTGTTGCGCGGATCGTAATGATCCGTCAGATTGCCGGATACATGCTGCACCGTCACATCATAAATACCGGATCTGCGAAGCATGTGCTCTGCCGCCTGTGCGCCCGTCATACCGGAGGCACTGCGCACGCGGTTGTATCTGTTGAAGGTTCCTTTGACCCGCGCTGATGCGATCAGGCAGATGATGGCGCCGATGACGACCAGGTAATAGGTCGGGTCCCAGTAAAATCCATAATATCCGTACATAATTTTGCTCCTTAAATAAATATATTGTGTATCAGCAATTATGCCTGCGTCATACTTTCCTGCTCCCCTAGAATCGTGCCCGCCGGAATATCGCGGCCTCGCAGGAAATCTGCGACAGGCATACGTTTTTTGCCCTCCAACTGGATCTCTTCCATCACTAAGAGTCCGTCCCCGGTGACTACCGCGATGCCATCAGCATCTGCCGCTACCACCTGTCCCGGCACGGCATCCGGGACGATATTTTTCTCCACGCGTGCCTTCCAGATCTTCAGTGTCTTATTTCCCAGATGGGTATAAGCGCTCGGCCAAGGGTTCAGGCCTCTGACCAGGCGCTCCAGTTCGACAGCACTTCTTGTAAAATCAAGATTTCCCATGCTCTTTTTGATCATGCCGACATGAGTCGCTTCCGCTTCCTCCTGCGAAACCGGTGTGATCGTGCCTGCTGCAAGCCCTTCCATGGTCTTAACACAAAGTTCTCCACCGACGATCGCCAATTTATCAAAGAGGCTTCCACCAGTCTCATCGGCTGCAAGTCTGACTTCCTCTTTTAAAAGCATGTCGCCATCATCCAAGCCGACCCCCATCTGCATGGTCGTCACACCGCTGACTTCATCGCCATTCATGACCGCCCATTGGATCGGGGCTGCGCCACGATATTTTGGTAAAAGCGAAGCATGCACGTTGACACAGCCAAGTGGGGGGATCTCCAGGACTTCCTTTGGAAGGATCTGCCCAAAGGCTGCTACGATAAAAATATCCGCATCCTGTTTTTTCAGGACTTCCACTGCCTCCGGCTCGCGGATGCGCTTTGGCTGGTAGACCGGAATATCATGTTCCACTGCCCAGGTCTTGACTGCCGGAAACTGCATCTCCTTGCCTCTGCCCTTTGGCTTATCCGGCTGCGTCACCACCATGACGATCTCGTGTCCTGCCTTTGCAATGGCATCCACCGTTGCTACCGCGAAATCCGGTGTTCCCATAAAAACAACTTTCATTCCCCTTCTCCTCTATGCTTCCTCTTCTTCATAATTTACATCATGCAGATTGCCTTCTACCTTTTCGGTATACATATGTCCGTCCAGATGGTCGATCTCATGTAAAAGGGCTCTGGCTAAAAGTTCTTCGCCCTCCACCTCATATTCTTCCATATTTTCATTGAAAGCATGCACCTTGGCATAATTCGGACGGGTAACCTGACCGGATTTGCCCGGAAGGGATAAACAGCCTTCCTCTCCTGTCTGCGAACCGGATGTCTCAAGCACTTCCGGGTTGACTAAAACGATCGGACCGTCCCCTACATCGATCACTGCGATCCTGCGCAGAACGCCCACCTGCGGTGCTGCAAGACCTACACCATCGTATTCATACATGGTATCGATCATATCCTCGATCAAGGTCGCGATCCTTGGTGTGATCTCCTTTACCGGACGGCATACCTTTGTCAAAACGTCGTCTCCCTGTACTCTAATCTGTCTGATTGCCATAAAATTATCCCTCTTTCTATAAAATTACGCCTGATTCATTGGATCAAAATCGAACCAGACCATTACTTTTGCAAATCCCGCATCCGCCTGTATGGTCTGCGCAACGCGATCTTTTATCTCGATCAACTGCTCATAGTCCTTGTGCTTGCAGTAGATCACTTTTTTGTATATATCCCTGACCTTTGCCACGACGGCATCGGATGGACCCAAGCACCGGATCTGCGGTGCCTTTTCTTCGATCAGGTCTGCCAGTGCCTTGGCACATCGGTCAGCCTCTTCTTCCTTTTCGGAAGTGATGAGGATCAAAAGCATATGCGCCGCCGGTGGATAGTCCATCAACTCGCGGTAGGCGATCTCCTCCTCATAAAATGCCTCGTAATCCTGATCTTTTGCAGCAAGGATGCTGTAATGGGTCGGCTGGTAGGTCTGCATCACGACATTGCCCGGAATGTCGCCCCTGCCCGCTCTGCCTGCTGCCTGTGTCAAAAGTTGAAAGGTACGCTCTCCACTGTGAAAATCGCTGGAATTGAGCGATAGGTCTGCTGCCAGCACACCGACCAGGGTCACGTTTGGAAAATCATGTCCCTTGACGATCATCTGCGTCCCGATCAAAATATCCGCCTGCCCTCTGCGAAAGGCATCCAGGATCTCCTGATGTCCGTTCTTTCCGCGTGTCGTATCCGTATCCATACGCAGAACGCGCGCCATCGGAAAGGTCTGTCTGACGACCTCCTCAAACTTTTGCGTGCCCGCCTTAAAGCCGCCGATATATTTGGAGCCACAGGACGGACAGACCACCGGTTTTCTCGTCTCATAGCCACAATAGTGACAGCGCAGGACATCCCCGCGGTGCAGACTCAGTGAAACGTCACAATGGGGACATTTTATCACATGCCCACAGGCTCTGCAAGAAACGAAGCCTGCCAGCCCTCTCCTGTTGACAAAAAGCATGATCTGCTCTTTTTTCTGCAGACGGTCTGCCATCAGTTCCTGTAATCTGCGCGATAGGATCGAACGGTTGCCCTGCCGCAGTTCCGCACGCAGGTCAACGATCTCACAAGTCGGCAGCGTCCGTCCCGATATACGATCCGGCAAGGTCAAAAGGGTATATTCCCCACTTTTTGCCTTGGCGAAAGACTCCACCGATGGTGTCGCGGATCCCAAGACCACGCTCGCCCCCTGCATCTTTGCCCTGGCGATCGCCGTCTCCCTTGCATGATACCTTGGAACGGTCTCACTCTTATAGGAAGGTTCGTGTTCCTCATCTATAATGATAATCCCTAAATCGGAAAAAGGTGTGAACAAAGCACTCCGCGGGCCTATCATAATGCGGATATCTCCTTTTTTTGCCCGCTCGTACTGGTCAAAACGCTCTCCCGGCGACATGCGGGAATTCATGATCGACACCTGCTTGCCAAAGCGCTGATAAAAACGCATCAGGGTCTGATAGGTCAGTGCAATCTCCGGGATCAGGACAATGGCACTTTTTCCGTCCGCCAGAGTCTTTGCAATGAGTTCCATATAGACCTGCGTTTTTCCGCTGCCGGTTACCCCATACAAAAGATAGGTTCCCAGCCTGCCTGCTTCCATATCCTGCGTGATACGCGAAACAGCTTCACTTTGCGCCGGACTGAGGACGATCGGTCTTTCCTTTTCCAAAGTCATGGGCACAGGATTGCGATAGGCACGCTCGGCGTCGATCCGCACCCAGCCATTTTTTTCAAAATCACGGATGACGGTCGCCGGGATCTGCATTTTGCCTGTGATGTCCTCCCATGGCAGGGTAGACCTTTCCATCAAAGTCCGCAAAAGTTTCTCCTTTGCCTGACTATGCCTTTTTCTGGCAAGCAAGGTAGAGAGTTCGTCCCGCGCCTGCTCCTGCGTCAGAAGAAAGGTGACTGTCTTTTTTTCCTTGCCTGCCTCTTTTTTCTTGATGGGGATGACCGTCTTTAATGCCTGGTTCATGGTGCATCCATAATTGCGGCGGATCCAAGCAGCCAGCGCAATCAACTGCGATTCCACGGCAATGCTGTCCTTTGACACACCAAGGATGGGTTTGATCCGCCCGGCATCAATCTTTGGCTCCGTGGACATATCGACCACATATCCCGTAATGCGCCTTTTGCCATTGCCAAAGGGGATCACGACACGACTTCCAATCTGTACGGTTTCCCGCAAATGTTCCGGAATCTCATATTGAAAGGTCTTATCCAGTTTTTCCAGTGATATGTCGATTATCACGTCACCATACAACATCTGTCTTTCCTTCTGTAAAAATTATTTTGTCCAGCCTAACTCTTCCAATACTTCCGCGATCAGAACACGTTCATCCATCGGGTACTTTTTGCCCTTGATCTCCTGATAATCTTCGTGTCCCTTGCCAGCTAAGACAATGATATCCCCCGGCTGTCCGTGTGAGATCGCATAGCGGATGGCTTCTTTCCGGTCAATGATCTCGATATACTTGCCATCGGTTTTGCCGATACCGGTCTTAATGTCATCGATGATTGCCTGCGGTTCTTCAAAACGCGGATTATCGGATGTGATGATCGTAAGATCTGCCAACTTGCCGGACACCTCGCCCATCTCGTACCGACGCAATTTGGAACGGTTGCCGCCGCAGCCAAAGAGACATACCAGTCTGCCCGGTTCGTATTCTTTTAAGGTCGTAAGCAGGCTTTCCAGACTCATGGCATTGTGGGCGTAGTCGATCATCAGCGTAAAGTCATCGGATACATGCACCAGTTCGATACGTCCTTTGACAGAAGCATTCAAAAGTGCCTTTTTCATGACTTCCATATCCACCCCGTAATGATTGCAGATAGCCACTGCCGTCAGAGAGTTATAAACACTAAAGCGTCCCGGTACACTGGTCTCGATATCCCCCTCCAAAAGACCGCTCACATGATAAGCAACGCCTAGGTGACCGCCCTTTCGCACCAATTTCATATCGGTTGCACGAATGTCTGCATTTTCTGAAAATCCGTAGGTCTGCACCTGACAGGTGTGGTTCTTTAAAATAGCCTCCACATGGGCATCATCCGCATTGACAATACCCAAACGGCACTTCTGGAAAAGCAGGGACTTGCACTGCAGATATTCCTCAAAAGATGCATGCTCATTTGGTCCGATATGATCCGGTTCGATATTGGTAAAGATGCCGACATCAAAGGTAAAGCCATCCACGCGATGCATCATAAGTCCCTGGGAAGATACTTCCATGACCGCATAATCACAGCCGGCATCCAGCATCTTGCGGAAATACTCCTGCACCACATAGGATTCCGGTGTCGTATTATTGGCAGGGATCTTTTCATCCCCGATGATGGCTTCGATGGTACCGATCAGACCAACTTTAAAACCTGCATTTTCCATGATGGACTTGACCATGTAGGTGGTCGTCGTCTTTCCCTTGGTTCCTGTGATACCGATGACCTTTAAGGTGTCTGCCGGGTGGTCAAAATATGCTGCTGCCAGATAAGCAAGTGCCTCTCTGGTATCTGCCACTTTGATGACCGTCACGTCCGCTCCGACCTCTACATCTTCTGAGACCACAAGGACACTGGCTCCTTTTTCCACCACTTCTTTCGCAAACGCATGCCCATCCACTGCGGCTCCTTTTACGCAGACAAACATGGCATCCTTTTCTACTTTTCTGGAATCATAAACAAGGCTTGAAATCTCCTGATCCAGATTTCCCTGTAGCAGTTTATAATCCAGTTTTTCCAGTAAATTTCTAACACACTTCATATCTATTTCCTTTCCGCTTTCCACTGATTTTTTCATAACCTTTAGTATAGCAAATTCAGACCAAATGTGCTAGAGGGACGTTTCTTTTGCCACGGGGAGTGTCCCTTTGGCTTTGGTGTGTGAAGGGCTGGCGCGGAGGGCGCGTTGGACAGGGCATAGAGGGAGTGGTGGGGCGATGCAGGGGCTGGCTGTGAAAAATCAGGAGCAAATTCGTCGTGTCTCTTAAAGAGGCAGTTGTTTGATGCCCATCTGTCTCTTGCACAGCTTCGACTGCCGTCAGGATGTGTCCGTCCCTGACAGATGTTCAGAGGCGCCGCCCCACCGCCCCCTCTATGCCCTGTCCAACGCGCCCTCTGCGCCAGCCCTTCTTATCGTCTGAATAGTCTGAAAATCACTTATGAGTTGAATTTTGCAGTCCGCTATTATATGATAGAAAAAATACCAAAAACGGAGGTTTGTTATGCGTCATCTTATGAACCCTCTGGATTTTTCAACAGAGGAAATCGAGCAACTAATGGATCTGGCCGATGACATGAGACAGCATCCCGACAAATATGCGGATTCCTGTCATGGCAAAAAACTGGCCACTTGTTTCTACGAGCCAAGCACTCGTACTCGTTTAAGTTTTGAAGCAGCCATGCTCAACCTTGGTGGTTCCACTCTTGGTTTTGCCAGTGCTGATTCTTCTTCCGCTTCTAAAGGCGAAAGTGTTTCCGATACCATTCGTGTTATTTCTAGTTACGCAGATATTTGTGCAATGCGTCATCCCAAGGAAGGTGCTCCTTTAGTAGCTTCCTCTCATTCCAGTATTCCCGTTATCAACGCCGGTGATGGTGGTCACCAACATCCCACACAGACATTAGCAGATTTATATACCATTCGTTCTTTACATGGAAGACTGGATAATCTGACCATTGGCTTATGTGGCGACTTAAAATTTGGACGAACCGTGCACTCTCTGATCAATGCACTGGTACGCTATCCCAATATTAAATTTGTATTGATCTCACCGGAGGAACTGCGTGTTCCAAGTTATATCCGTGAAGATGTCTTAGACAAAAAACACATTCCATATGTAGAGGTTGAAAAACTGGAAGATGCCATGCCGGAACTCGACATTCTCTATATGACCCGTGTGCAGAGAGAACGTTTCTTCAACGAGGAAGACTATCTGCGCATGAAAGATTTCTATATCTTAAATGCCGATAAGATGGCTCTTGCCAAAGAGGATATGATCGTCCTGCACCCACTGCCACGAGTCAATGAGATTTCTGTGGAAGTCGATGATGATCCAAGGGCAGCCTACTTTAAGCAGGCACAATTCGCCGTCTATATCCGAATGGCACTTATCTATACATTATTGGAGGTGGGATCATGTTAAATATCAGTGGAATTCACGAGGGATTTGTTCTCGATCACATTCAGGCAGGCATGAGCATGAAGATCTATCATGATCTGCACTTAGATCAATTTGATTGCACCGTTGCCATCATCATGAATGCCAAAAGCAACAAAATGGGAAAAAAGGACATCATCAAAGTAGAATGTCCGATCGATGCCTTAGATCTTGATATCCTTGGTTATATCGATCACAATATCACGGTCAATGTCATTCAAGGCGATAAGATCGTAGATAAAAAGGTTCTGACCCTTCCTCGTCAGATCAAGAACGTGATCTCCTGCAAGAACCCAAGATGCATTACTTCGATCGAACAGGAATTAGATCAGATCTTTATTCTGACCGACGAAGAAAACGAAGTATATCGTTGCAAATACTGTGAAGAGAAATACAACGGAAAATAATCATCACAGGGGCGCTCCTTTTGTAGGGGCGTCTTTTTATTTGCATTTATGTTTAACGCTTGCGTGACGGCAGACAGTGTTATGAAAAAAGATTGGAATCAGATTCGTCGTGTCTCTCGAAAGAGACACAGAATCTTATGACGTTTTTTCATAACACTGTCTGCCGTCGCGCAAGCGCTTAATACAAAACGTAAAAAATACTATTCTCGTAACCATCTACAGATATCAACCACTTGCACTCCTTTGTAATCATATGTTTCATGATGTGTTCTTGCAATTATCATCTTAGGATATGCATCTCTTATTGCAAGCAAAGGCGAATATTCTCTTTCAAATGTATTTGCTTCTGAAATATTATCACTTACTTGAATATATATTTGAGTCTCACGTTTCTTAGCTACAAAATCCACTTCCTTTTTATAAAGTTTTCCCACATATACCTCATATCCTCTCCTACGCAGCTCCAGATAAACAATATTTTCGTAAACTCTTCCAAAGTCCATGTTTCGTGTACCATTGACTGCATAACGAAATGATGTATCACAAAGATAATATTTACTATTATTTGCCAGATATTTTTTCCCTTTTAAATCGTATCGTTTTGCCTCATAGAACAGAAATGCATTTTCCAAATAACCAATATATTTTGATACCGTCTTTCTGGTTATCTCGCTCTGGTCATTTTTTAAAGTTTTGCTGATATTATTAGGCGAAAGTAAATTACCGATGTTATCCATCATGAATTCAGATATGTTGGTGAACTCTGATTTATTTCTTATCTTATACTTTTCAACCAAATCTCTGATAAGAATGGTTGCATACACATCCTTAACGTAATCATACTGTCTGTCCTCAGTCCTATATACATAAGATCCAGGCATACCACCAGTTCGGACATACCGTTCAAAAGCTTCATCATATCTATCTGTAATTCCATAATAAGTTAGATATTCCACAAAAGAAAATGGATATACTTCTATTTCCATCGTTCTTCCGGTAAAAAGTGTTGCCAAATCTGAACTTAATAAAAATGCGTTTGAACCGGTAATATAAATATCATAAATTCCTTTTGTATAAATACTGTTAATTGCAAGCTCAAACTGCGGGCACAGCTGTACCTCATCAATTAGTAAAACATTCGTCATTCCCTCTTTGTACTGATCCAATATATACTTATGCAACGCATGATATTCCAACAAATGATCAAACTCTAACTCCTGAAGGTTTATCATAACAATATTTATCGGTTCCTCTAATGACTGTAGGTAAGAGACAAACTCTTGCAGCAATACCGATTTACCACTTCGTCTGATGCCCGTAATTACTTTTATATCCGGTGTTCCATACAATTCAATCAGTTCTTCTAAATACTTTTTTCTTACGATAATCTGCATGGCAAAACCTCCTATTCCCACTTTTTGAATTATTTTCATTTTTCGGTAATATATTTTATAAGCTGATATTACCACACTCTGTTCCTTCTGTCATTATTCTATTCCCACTTTTTTAAAATCATTCATTTTTCGGTATCACTACTGAGGTAAAGGCAAGCACTTAATACAGAACGTAAATAAGACGCTCCCTTACAAAAAGGAACGCCCTTTGTTTGATACTATTCTCGTAACCATCTACAGATATCGACCACTTGCTCCTTAGATTAAGAAAGGCTCTGCATAAGCAGAGCCCTTCTAACATTTTCTTTCGAGGATTAACCTCTAGCCAGATTGTGGTAAATGTCAAACCCTTATAAAGCTCATAAGGCACTGCTCTCTGGCACAACACCTTTTCATCTCAATTATCTCGTGAATTATCCTATTGTGCAAGTAAACAATTCAACTGACCGATCAGCTGCTCCACCTGTTCTCCCGGCATCTGCCCCAGCAGGGATTTCAGCGGCATTTCGCGGATAACTTGCTCTCCCAGCTTCTTGTATTCGTCACTCATCCCTTCTGCTGATGCGGCCGCTGCTGCCAATGGCGCCAGCAGTTCCGTAATAACGGGAGCGGTTTTCGTATGATCCAATAATTCTCCGAACGTTGTTGTGAAATCTACGCGAAGAGGCAGTTTTTTCTTTGTTTTAAACACAATATCCGCATGTAATCGGATGTCATCAGAAGCATGGCCAATCAGGATCCGATATGTTCCGGATGGCGCATACCAGTCCCCGAGACATTCTTCATAATAGGAAAGATCCCTCGCCGAAATTTCCATCGATACCGTTTTCTCCTCTCCCGGCAGGAGATGAACTTTGGCAAATCCTTTCAATTCCTTGGCCGGTCTTTCCGGTGTGCCGCACAGGTCAGCTACGTACAGCTGTACGACTTCTTTTCCTTCTGTCTGTCCTGTATTTTTCACCTTGAGAGAGACTGTCAGGATATCCTCGTCCGTCATTTGAGCCGATGACAAAGTCAGATCCCCATAAGCAAATTCCGTGTAAGACAGCCCATGGCCGAATGCATACCGTACCGGAACCTTCTTTGTATCATAATAGCGGTATCCGATAAAGATATCCTCACCATATAACACCCGCTTTCCATTTCCCGGAAAATGAAGGTAGCTCGGATTATCTTCCAGCCGGTACGGGAATGTCTCCGCCAGCCTGCCGGACGGATTCGCTTCCCCGAATAACAGCTGGTCGCAGGCTTCGCCAACGCCCTGACCGCCCAGATACATTTCAAGGATCGCGCTTACCCGGTCTGCCCATGGCAGTTCTACCGGACTTCCATTGTGGAGTACTACTACAACATTAGGCTGTACTTTCAACACTTCTTCGATCAGCCGGTCCTGGCATTTGGGCAGCTTCATGGATGTTCTGTCATACCCTTCCGACTCAAATATCTCAGGCAGCCCGGCAAAGATTACCGCGACGTCTGCTTCTGCAGCAGTCCGAAGCGCTTTTTCCAGCTCTTGTTCCGTCATCGCGTCATTTTCCATAGAAAATCCTTTTGCATAAGTCACGCTACGCCCTTTTTCTCCGGCAGCATCCAATGCCGAAACAACCCTGAACGGATTGATATGGCTGGAGCCGCCGCCCTGATACCGCGGCTTTTCGGCAAATTCCCCTATATAGGCAACCTTTCTGTCTGTATTCAGCGGAAGTATACCGTTATTTTCCAGCAGGACCGCACATTCCGTCTCAATATCAGCTGCTTTTTTATGATCTGTTTCCTTATCAGATATAACTTCCGGACGATGCTGCTCTTCACCGGCAAATACAACATTCAATACCCGCTCCACCGCTTCATCCAGCACAGCTTCGTCCAGTCTTCCCTCCTGTACTGCTTGCACAATCTGTCTGTCATTGTATCCTCCGGAATAAGGCATCTCCAGATCCAGTCCGGCCTGCAGTCCTTTCACACGGTTATTTACAGCGCCCCAGTCACTAACGACGCAGCCTTTGTATCCCCATTCTTTTCTCAGGATATCTGTCAGAAGATATCTGTTTTCTGAAGCATATTCTCCATTTATTTTGTTGTAGCTACACATGACGGTTCTTGGAGCTGATTCTTTCACCGCTTCCTCAAACGCAGGCAGGTAGATTTCCCTGAGCGCACGTTCTGACACCTCGGAAGATATCGTCATACGGAGTGTTTCCTGGTTATTCAGTGCGAAGTGCTTAATGCTTGTCCCCACACCCTGACTCTGTACTCCGCGGATATATGCCGATGCCATCCTACCTGCCAGATATGGATCCTCCGACAGATACTCAAAGTTCCGCCCGCATAACGGGCTCCTTTTAATATTCACCGCCGGGCCAAGCAGTATGCTTACATTCTCGGCCTGACACTCCGCTCCCAGCGTCTCTCCCATCCGTTCCATCAGGTCAACATCAAAGCTGGAGGCTGTTGCACAGGCTGCCGGGAAACAAACGGCCTTCACACTTTCATTCAATCCCAGATGATCCGTTTCCCCTTCCTGCTTTCTCAGTCCGTGAGGACCGTCCACCATCATAACTGACGGAATGTTCAGTCGTTTGATTTCTTTCGTATGCCAGTTATCAGCGCCCGAACAGAGACTTGCCTTCTCTTCCAGCGTCATTTCAGAAATCAGTTCCTTTATTCTGTCCATCGCAAAAGTCCTCCATTCTTTTCTTAATACTGATTGATCATCTGTGCCTCTGCCTCTTCACGGCTGATCTCGCCATTGTTGCATTTTGCCATCAGCTGGACATCATGGTCATTAAGCTTGTAAAGACGAAGTATAAGCAGAGTGCAAATACCCCCGATAATGCCGCCAAGACAGCTGAATGTCCATAATTTATCGGCAAATCCTGCCGCCTGAACAACGCCTTCTCCCTCTCGGAAGCCGATTAAAGTTAACGCAAACACACTGACTGCTGTTGCGATCGCTCCATTTAATTTTGTAAAAAATGTCTGCGCTGCAAACGTTACACCACGCATTTTTAATCCTGTCTTGTACTGTCCATACTCGTAGCAGTCCGGCGTAAACTGATACTGCAGTATAACTGCTATTCCCAGCGGAATTCCTCCTAAAGCATTTAAAATCATAAACACCGTCATATTCTCATACCCGGCTATGAATCTTACAATTCCCAGAAGTAAAGCGAAAACATATGAAATATAGAAGACTTTAAATTTATCATATTTTTTGCATAATTCTACTGCCATAACCGCACCGATTAAGGTCGGAATAATTACCCCCATCGAAACATATGAGGCAGCTTCTTCACCGCCAAGGCAGTACCGGGCAACGTATAAGCCCCAATTTGCACCAACATTAAGCAGGCTGCTGATGAGCGGAGCCGCAAAGAAAATCAATAAATATTTGTTCTTCCGCAGACATTCTACCATATCTCGCAATGTATAACTTTCTTCTGCCCCGTCATTCAGGACTCTTTCTTTTTCAATTACTCTCTCCCTTGCGAACAGACAAATCGGAATCATCATAACACATGACAAAAGAGATAACACAATTACTGTTGTTGACCAGCCGCCTAACCGCTGCCGTACCAACGGCAGGACAATTCCTGTAACAATACCTGCAAAAATAGCAAACATTCTTCCTATGCTGTTTAGTGAAACACGTTCCTTCTGGTCTATTGTCATCGTGGTAACAATACCAAAAATCGGTACATCGCAAAGGGTATAGGCTGTATCCCATAACATATAAGCGAGTGTTGCCCATATGATTTTAGCCGTCATGGAAATCCCGGTAGGTATTATAAAAAGAAGAATAGTTGCCACCGGAATCGCTATGACAGATATTCGAAGCCACGGCAGGAATTTCCCTTTCTTAAAATTCACCTTATCCATGATCATACCGAAGATCGGATCGTTGATGGCATCCCACACTTTCGTGATAAGCGCCACGATTGCAACCAATGCTGCCGTTATGCCGATATCTGTAAAATATGTAGTCATATATCCTACCAGTCCGTAGAATACATTCTGTCCCATAAAATACAAACCATAACTGATTTTTTCTCTTTTTGTAACTGAATTTTCCATTTCGTTATCCGTCCTTTCATTGTTTGATTCAATTATAAATAACTCCAAAGGGCAAATCACCAACGATATATAAGCAGTTTACCGACGAAACTTAATATAATAATCATCTTTCTAAAAACTGATATAAGTATTCTTCCATCTTAGGCGTCCACCATTCCAGATATCCTGCCTGCGTCGGATGAACCGGATCTGCCATATAAACTTCATATTCTTTTTCAGAAACGTCATTCATCTCCTCGTCATTCCAAAGGTCGATCACGCCTATTCCATATTTATCCTGAAGCTCAAACAATACATCTACCATCTGCTGATACTGTTTACTGTCATATTTTGTTCCGGTATAAAAGATCACGGGACAATTCCATGTCTGCTTTGCATATACAATGATATATTCCATTGCTCCTGTTATCGTCTGTGTATCAAAATCCTCCAGATTTTCTGAACTGCTGATTTCTCCCATCGGCATTTCCTTCGACGCGTCATTCGTGGAAAGCTGACAGACAAATGCATCGAATTTCTCATCTGTACCGATATTATTTTTCATCCTTTGGATATAAGACGTCTTTCCGTTATCCACTAAAGTAGTACCGCTTACGGCTTCTTTTACATACTCACAGCCATTTCTGTAAGAGATATAATCTGCGAAAGAAACATCCATTGAGTACAGACCTAAGGTTACAGATGATCCAAGGTAGCAGATACGCTTCCCTCTAAGAGGGCTGTTTTCTAACGGTTCTATATTTTCCAGACTGTATTTTTCTGCGTTTCCCGGCATTTTTTTCAGTTTGTTCTTCCAGACAAAATCAAACGGTCCTCCACCGCCTACTGCTCCTACTAAATATGTCAGGCCGATTCCCGCGACCAGAATCACAATTAAAACGATTCTTAAGATAATCTTCAATATTTTCTTTTTCATAATCTCTCCTATTCTATAAATTTCTTACATTCAAACTCATATGTTCCACTTCCTACCTCATACAATCTGCCATCCGGCATCTTTACAGTGGCAGTCGTGTTGCAGGGGATCTCCACCTTCAACTCAAATTTTCCCTCTTCCACGCTCCACTCTGTCCGTACTTTACCGTACTCACTCATATAGGTACGCTTTGCACTGGTAAACGCCTCATCCGTCTCCGGCGCAATCACAATCTTCTTAAATCCGGGAGCAGCCATATCAATGCCGCTTATCTTCCGGAACATCCAATCGTCCACGCATCCAAAGGCATAATGGTTCAGGCTTGTCATAACCGGAGACCCGTCCTCCTTGTAAGAAATGTAGTTTTCCCAAATTGTTGTCGCTCCCTGCTTCACCTCATAAAGCCATGACGGGCACTTTGTCTGAAGCAGGATTTTATATGCCTTGTCCATCCTGCCAATCTTACAGAGTGCATCCAGCAGATACGGCGTCGTCAGGAACCCTGTATCCAGACAATCCCCGTTTTCTTCTATCTTGCGGATCAAATGTCCGGCGATACTTTTTTTCTTCCTTTCAGGAGCAAGATCAAATGCGATTGCCAGCACATAACTGCCCATAAAATCAAGAGGCATCTTCCCGTCATCATCGATCAGTCCTTTTTGAATGGCAGATTTCATTCTGGACGCAATGTCATCATAGTATAATTCGTCTGATGTATGCCCGAGGAGTGCTGCCGTATCTGCCATGATCCGACAGGAATTCCATCCAAAGATTGGCGCGCAGTATACAGAAGTATTGATAGGTTTTGCAGCGCTTTGGTCTGCTCCGTCTACTGTCTGGCTCGGTATGAGCCACTCCCCGTACTGATGTCCTGTATTCCACAGATACTGGTCAATTTCTTTTGGATGTTTCATCTTGCCTCTACGCTTCTTTGCAGTGTTGATGATATAGTCGCACCACTTTTTCATTGTGTCATACTGCTCTCTCAGTATCCTGATATTTCCTGTAAGCTGATACATGCTCCACGGTACGATACAAGCGGCATCTCCCCATCCCGCTTCTCCCACCGGTTCAAAATTGCGGTATACGATCCGATTCAGTTTCTCCAGTAATTCATAGATTCCGGTAAGGGGGATCACATTGGGAATCGCTCCGTTTTTCTGCTGGCTGCAGGTCATATTACGCAGCCATCTTGTCAGAAACGGGGTTACATTTTCGTTGAGCATGGCTGTTCTTGCATAAATCTGGATATCTCCGGTCCATCCGCCTTTTTCTCTCTGCGGACAGTCCGTGGGGATTGAGAACAGATTCGACCGCTGAGACCATCTTGTATTTTCGTAAAGCCGGTTTATATCTTCGTTGGACGTCTCGAAAGTTCCCAGATCCTCATTGTCAGAAGACAGGACAATCGCTGTGAAATTCTCCGGACTCACCGGCTGATCGCATGTCACTCTCACATAGCGGAAGCCATGATATGTAAAATGCGGTATATATTCTGTAAATTTCCCGTTTGAAATATAAATATCACTTTGCTTGTGCCCTGTTTTCTCTGACATGAAAATATTGTTGAAATAGTTTCCATATTGATCCAGAGTTTCAAAATGATCTAATACCATTTTTGTTCCGGCCGGCAGTTTGGTTTTTACCCGCAGAACACCCGCCAGATTCTGCCCGAAGTCAATGATCGTCTCGCCTTTCGGGCTGACCGTCATTCCGACTGCCGGTAATTCCTTTACCGGGCGCACCGGTTCCCCGTACTGAGCTACCAGGTTCGCGTAAGATTTTCCGCATGGGATACCTGCTTTCCAGCTGCTGTCATCGAATCCGCAACAGTTCCAGTTTTCCTGTTCCATCCGTGCGTCATAGAGTTCACCTGCAAACAGATCGGAAGACCGGACCGGACTTTCCGAAACTTTCACCGCATCATCGGACACAACCATTTCACTCGTTCCGTCTTCATAATCAATCTTTATCTGAAATAACACAGAATGTTCGGCTTTAAACTTCCTGCTTCTCGGTTTAAAGTTCGCGCTGTCATACCAGCCGTCCCCCACCAGCATTCCTATGACATTTCCTCCCTCTCTCAAAAACGGAGTCACATCATAAGTCTGGTAGCACAGATATTTAGAATAGACGGTAAATTCCGGAGCAAACTCTCTGTCGTCCGGACGTATTCCGTTCACGCTGAGCTGATATGCTCCGTGGCATGTGGCATAGACGCGTGCCCGTTTTACACCGTCTCGTGCATCAAATTTTTTGCGGAAATATTCTGCCGGATTCTGCCCGCCGGTTCCGGGTTTAACCTTTTTCATCGGGGACGGAGATTTTACCCACTCGGCCGTCCATTCTTTCTTCATAAATCCTGTCTCAAAGGATGAGGATGCCGCCGCCTTTTCTCCGTTATTAACCGTCACTTCCACTGTCCAGCTATAGTCACTGAGACTTTTCAATGGTTTTCCGTTGTACTCTACAAAAGTACTTTTATCACTTTCTACCACCCCGGAATCCCACACTACTTCTCCCGGACCTGTCACTGTAATATGATAAGATGTCTGCATCACATTCTTTTTGCCACTGGTGATCACCCATGAAAAATAAGGTGCTTCGTCCACGCATGGTCTGTATTGACTGTTTACTTTAAGCCTTATAAGCTCCATAGCAACCCTCCTGATTAGAATTTTGCCAGTGCCGCATCCAGCATCTGCGCCTCATCTTTTTTTATCTCTCTTGCGAATGTTTTCGCGACATCTCTGAGTGAAAGTCTATATGCAATATCCGGAATCATATCCACTTCCATCATTTGAGAAAGAAACGCACGAATATCCGGATGGTTCAGCAGTTCTTCCATTGTCGAATCTATGCTGTATTTCCTCTTTAAAGGCTGTGACGCCTCATAAGCGACTTCATATTCTCCGGCTTTCACACGGCAAATTCCGTTTTCTACATCTTCAAACAGTGGGTTTTCTTTATCTTCATATACAGATTCCGACGCGAGTGGAAGAACCACTTCTGCCCTTCCGCCAAACGGAACTGTAACAGTGACAGTGATTTTATTATCCCCTGATATCTCCCAACCGCACTGATAGCATCCGCATGCTGAATCATAAACCGCTTTTACATATCCCAGTCCGCGATTCACTTTCGGGCTGATCCGCATCACCCGGCCTCCCGGACTCTGTTCCGTCACATCAATCCCGGCCGCATGGCGGAAGATCCATTCCAGTACAGCGCCATATGAATAATGATTCAGGCTGTTCATTCCCGTGCTGGAGACATGGCCGTTCTCATCCAGTGAATTCCAACGCTCCCACACGGTCGTTGCCCCCAGCTTCACTTCATGAAGCCAGCCCGGGTATTCCTCATTCAGGAGCAGCCGGTACGCCGCATCCGTCATCCCGTGGTCTGTCAGCACGTTGCACAGAAGCGGCGTACCCACAAACCCGGTATTCAGTTTATTTTTGTTGTCCCGGAGGACTTTTTTCATCATCTGCTTTGTCAGTTCTTCATTTTCAGACAAATGATACTTCAGCGCAAGGATAAGCCCTGTCTGCGTCTTCACCGCACATCTGCCGGTGGCAGTAAAATATTCTTCTTTCACGACCTGCCACTGACGGTCTGCGATTTCCTGATATTCCTGTCTCGTTTCTTCCAGTCCAAGCACGTCCGCCGCCTTTGCGACTGTCTGGGCGCTTGCCGCATAGTAGATATCCGCGATATATGCTTCATCGGTCGCCCCGTACACACTGTTCGCGGCGGCGTCTGTACGGTCGAGAGCCAGCCAGTCTCCATAATGGAACACCTGTCTCCATCCGTGATGATCTCCGTCAATCCTGCGAATATAATCAACCCATACCTTCATGCTCTCAATCTGGCTTTCCAGGATTGTTTTGTCCCCGCTGAACAGATATACGTTCCACGGAATGATACACGCAGCGTCTCCCCATGCGCAGGAACATTTTGTCGGTCCGAATGTGGGGACAATCTCCGGAACCATTCCGTCCGCCAGAAGCTGTTCCTGATACATGTCATATAAATATTTCCGGTAAAACGCGTAGGTATCAGCCAGATAGCTTGCAGTCGCAGAAAATACCTGTGTATCCCCTGTCCAGCCCATTCTCTCATCTCTTTGCGGGCAGTCTGTAGGCACATCCAGGAAGTTTCCTTTCATCCCCCATTCGATATTGGAGATCAATTTGTTCACAAGATCATTCCCTGTCTCGATTGCCCCGATACTCTCATAATCGCTGTAAAGAACAAGCGCCGTGAAATCCTCACATGAAAGATCCCTAATCCCGGTCACTTTCACATATCGATAGCCATAGTATGTAAAATGAGGCGTAATCACCTTTTCTGTACCATCAGAAACATAAATGTACTCCGAAAGTGCAGTTCTTAAATTCTCGTTATAGAAACATCCGTCCTGAAGCACCTCTCCCGTCTGAACCCTGATAGTTGTCCCCGCCGGCTCATGTACACGCAGTCGGAAGATCCCTGCGATCTCCTGCCCCAGATCAAATACATCTTCTCCAGCAGGCGTATGGATCAGTTCTGCCGGCTTCATCTCCTCCTGTACCTTAACCGGAAGAGATAACCGTTCCATAAGCCGGCCCTTCGGAACCTTTGCGATCCGCGCAGGAGACTCCTCTACCGGCGGCAGCGTATCATCTCTTCTCTCACCGTCATAGATATTGGAAAACCACAAATTGCTTCTTGTAACTGACCAGGTTTCATCAGAACTGATCACATCTTTCGTTCCATCCTTGTACTCTATGTGAATCTCCGCAATCAGCTTCCACTCGTCACCGTAATATGCTTCCCGCTCCGGATCATTGAAACCGAACCGTCCTTTATACCAACCGTTTCCGAGAAGAACAGACAGCACACCGCCTTGTTCGGCCTGTTCCGTGATGTCATACGTCTGATACTGGATCCACTGGTCATAATTATTACAGTACGGAGTCAGATACTCATCACCGATTTTCTCCGGATCTTCTCTGTTTTCCCCGAGAAAGTATGCCTCATACAATCCTAGGCCACAAATGTACAACCTTGCACTTTTCACTTCTTTTTTCGGTTCAATCCTTTTTGAAAAAATCGGATGACGTTCCTGACTGCTGTCACAAGTAATCCATCTTCCAGTCCATGGTTCATCCATTTTGGCAGTCTCAAAAAACTGTACATCTGATTCGATTACTTCCTCTGCATCTGTTACAACAATGACCTTCCAGTAATATCTTGTATACGGCTGTATTTCAAATTCTACTCTTGTAGAGAGGCTGTCCAACTCTGTTTCACCTGTATCGTAACAGATATCTGTAAAGGTTTTATTCTTGCTGATTACAATCCTTGCATGTTTCTGTTCCTGTCCTCTGCATCCTTTCACTTTCCATGAAAAAACCAGCGGTTTCAGATAAAACCCTACAGGGTTTGTGATATGATTTGTTTTCGCTGCATAAATCTTGCCCATAATTATTCCTCATTTCCATGCTGATACTTTTTCATCCTATAATGAGCCAACTGTTTCTCCCATTACTGGCACAAAGAATTCAACTCCACGATCATCTGTTCAATCGCTTCGCCCGGAATCACACTCAGAAATGACTTCAGCGGCATCTGGGCTATAATTTCCGGAGTCACAAGCTGTACCTCCCCATCTTCTTTCTTAGGTTCTTCTCCCTGTGATAACCCCTCAAGATACTCCATCATTTTTCCTGCTGTCTTCGGGTGGCTCATTAACTCTCCCATTGTCGTGGTCATATCCACAGTGAACGGCAACAGCACATCAGTAGTAAAGGTAAATTCAATAGTCTCTCTAATATCATCACTGGCATGTCCGATCTGGATTTCATATATCCCTGACGGAGTATACCAGTCGTGAATCTTTGTCTCGTAGTAAGCAAAATCTCTCGCACAAAGCTCCATTGTAACCGTCTTCTTCTCACCCGGATTCAGAATTACTTTCGCAAACCCTTTCAGTTCCTTCACTGCTCTTGGCACTGTGCTGTCTTTGCCGCTGACATAGAGCTGAACTACTTCACTTCCTGCCATCTTTCCTGTATTCTCCACATCAATGCTTACCCTCAGAACATCTCCATCCTTCATTTCTACAGAAGAGAGCTTCATATTGCTGTAGCTGAATTCCGTATATGACAGACCATGTCCGAATGCCCAGCGCACCGGTACTTTCTTCGCATCATAGTAGCGGTATCCGACAAAGATATCTTCTCCATAGAGAACAGTCCTGCCGTCTCCGGGGAAATTCAGGTAACTCGGATTGTCTTCCAAACGATATGGGAAAGTCTCCGCCAGACGTCCCCCCGGGTTCGCCTCCCCGAATAACAGCCGGTCGCTGGCCTCCCCGATGCCTTCTCCTCCCAGATACATCTCCAGAATGGCATTTACAGACTCAGCCCACGGAGTTTCTACGGGACTTCCGTTATGTAGAACCACCACCACATTCTTCTGTATCTCAGCCACAGCCTCTATAAGGCGATTCTGACACTTTGGCAGTTCCATGGATGTTCTGTCATATCCTTCCGATTCAAAGCTGTCCGGCAGTCCGGCAAAGATTACAACTGCATCTGCTCCCGCAGCCGCTTCACACGCCTGTTTCAGTTCTTCTTCTGTCATTTCGTCACGCTCTGACGAGAAGCCCTTCACATACTCCACTGCCCTGCCTTTTCTCACCGCAGTTTCCAGAGCTGACACTACGCTGTCCGTATTGATGTGGCTCGATCCCCCGCCCTGGTAGCGCGGTTTCTTTGCAAATTCCCCGATATAGACTATTTTCTGTTCTTTTCTCAGCGGCAGCGCCCCCTTATTTTCCAGAAGTACGGCACACTCTGTTTCGATATCTGCCGCTGCCTTGTGATCCTTTTCCCTGTCAAATACAGTCTCTGCTTTCCGGTTATCTGCGTAGGAGAAGACTACTTTCAGTATGCGCTCTACCGTTCTGTCAAGAATCTCCTCCTCCAGCTCTCCATTCTCCACTGCCTGGATAATCTTTCTTGTATTATATCCTCCTGATCCCGGCATCTCCAAGTCAAGACCGGCTTTCAGTCCTTTCACCCGGTCATTTACAGCTCCCCAGTCACTGACCACATATCCTTCAAATCCCCACTCATCCCGCAGGATATCTGTCAGAAGCTTCTTATTCTCTGAAGAAAATACTCCGTTGATCTTATTGTAGCTGCACATCACAGTCTTTGGCTGCGCTTTCTTCACCGCCTCCTCAAAAGCCGGCAGATAAATTTCCCGGAAAGCCCGTTCCGATACTTCCGACGATATCTGCATACGGTCTGTTTCCTGATTATTCACAGCGAAATGTTTCATACTGGTTCCGATTCCTTTCGACTGTACGCCCCGGATATATGCTGACGCCATCTTTCCTGTCAGATAAGGATCTTCGGACATATATTCAAAATTCCTTCCGCAGAGAGGACTTCGTTTGATATTAACCGCAGGACCGAGGAGCATGCTCACGTTCTCAGCCTGACACTCATCACCAAGGATCTGTCCCATACGTTCCATCAGTTCCACGTCAAAACTAGATGCCGTGGCGCAGGCTGCCGGGAAGCATACTGCATTCACACTTTTATTCAGGCCGAGATGATCCGCCGCTCCTTCCTGTTTGCGCAGACCATGCGGGCCGTCTGTCATCATAGCGGACGGAATCCCTAATCTTTCGATTCCCATTGTGTTCCAGAAATCCGCGCCCGAACAAAGTCCTGCTTTTTCCTCCAGCGTCATCTCTCTGATTAATTCTTTCAAGTTTCTGCTCATTATGAAATCCTCCTTAAATAAATCTTACCCTCTGTTATCTGTGGGCTTCCCAGAAGGATACCGCTTCCTGAAGCCAGTTTTTCACTTTTGTTTCATATCCAATGCCAAATCCATGTCCCAGACCGTCAATGATTTTAACTGACACATTTTCTTTGCCCAGTACCTTCTCTAATTCCGGCAGTTTATCTTCCACATTTGCAAAACCGAACTCATCATCCCGCCCTACGATAGAAAATACCGCCAGTCCTTTGTCCTCCGGCAAAGCTTTGATATTCCAGTCCAGACCATACATAGGGAAGATCGCTTTCGGTCTTGGCAGATGATTCTTGTGGCAGCAGTCCTCATAATTTGCAAATGAATACGCCGTGGTCATAAGTCCTCCTGCTGAAAAACCAAAGATGGCATAATCATCCATGTTTACAGAAAACTGTTTTTGATGCTCCGTCAGATATCGGATCACCTGTGTCAGTTCCCTCGCGGCAGCCTGTCCCTGTTTCATCTGTTCTGTTTCTCCCAGCTGTCTGCCGACCGGATAACTTATGACGAGAACAGAATATCCCATTTTATGCAGCTTCATCGCCGCAGGATACCCCTCGCAATCAGTTACATTACTGATAAATCCGCCTCCCGGAACTACAATGGCAAGTGGTTTTCCCTGTTGTCCCTGATAAAACATTCCCGTCAGATGTGACCTGTACGGATGACCATTAACTGCTTCCGCAGGATACAGATCCGGCACCAGCCTTGCCTGACCTTTCTCAACAAGTCCGGTTAGATAGTTGAAAGATTCCAAGGCTGCATCCAATTGTTCCTCACGGCCCTGCGCCTTTAAAAAATCCTTATACTTTATAGGCGCAATGGCTTTCAGCACGTTGTCCTCCACATTGAAAAACATATGTTTAAAACCGCCGAATACCGGATGCTGCATGAAAAATCCAACTTTGTCCTCCCCCGTTCCCGGACGGAAATGTCCATTTTCATCGTAATAGCTGCTTCCCTTTATTTTTGGAAATCCGCAGATGCCAAGAAGTGCCGGCAAAAACATGGCACTTTTTTTATAGACATATAATGTCGCACCGATCACAAATAATAAAACAATCACCACTACTGCAAAAAATATCTTCATCCTAACCTATGCCTCCTTTTCTTACTGATATCTTACTTTATACAGACTAAAATTACATCAACGAAACATAAGTGATCTACCGACCAAACTTAATAAATATCCGAGATTACTCTGTACACCTTTTCCCCCAATATGGTATATTTTAGACAGGTTTAATAAACGGCTGATGACTATAATCACAGTTCATTCATATCTCGAAAAGGAGAGAATATATATGATGACATTATCTACATTGAATCAATTTCTGAAGCAGCACACTCCCGAGGAAACCCAGCGTCTGAACGGTATAAAGAAAGATTATTCACAATTTCCTGTTGCCAGCGGTAAGTTTGATACACCCTGTTACCGTTTTGATACGAACCTTGAAGATATACGTTCTTTAGTTCTTTCAAAGAAAGTTCTTCCGAGTTATTACAACTTCGCTGTTGTAAAACAGAATCGTTTTGAAAACGTACCTCTGCATATCCATGAGTGGCTGGAGTTGAGTTATGTTTATTCTGGTTCCTGCACAATGACGATAAATAAGACTACATTCAGGCTAAAAGCCGGGCAGATGGTTCTGATCAGCCAGAATGCACCTCATTCTGTCAAAAGATGTTCAGAAAATGATATTATCATCAATTTTCTACTGACGCGCGAATATCTGAACGGTACCTTTTTTGAACGCCTGTCTCAGGATAATTACCTTACACACTTTTTCATTGAGGCTCTGAACACCACGATGCAGGAAAGCAGGTATATTGTCTTTTCCCCAGAACAAAAACAAAACCGGCTGGCAGATCTTGCCAACCAGTTTCTCTGTGAATTTTATTCTCCGTCCGTAACATCCGGACCTTTTTTAGACAGTCTTTTTACGCTGATTACCTGCGAGATGATCAATCTGTTCCAGCACGATATGGTTCTGGATCACTCCTCTTTGGATCAGGTTTATACCATACTCCGATATATCGAAACAAACTTTGCGGACTGTACTCTTTCTTCTACAGCTGAGTTTTTTAATATGCACCCAAACTATCTCTCTGCCTACATCCGCCAGCATACCGGAACCACTTACAAAGAGCTGGTCCAGACACAGCGGCTCTCTCAGGCGGCAAAACTGTTAAAGAGCACCGCACTTTCCACAAATGATATCAGCCTTGCCGTCGGATATCAGAATACCAGCTTTTTCTTTCAGCTGTTCCGCAAGAAATACGGATGTACGCCTATGGAATATCGAGGCATGCTTCATGCTTCTGATACGCCAAATATGTGATATGTGGCATAAAGTAACACACAAGAATTAGGTAGACAGCAGCCCCTCTATTCCGAACATTTAACTACTTTTCAATTTATTACTTTGAGGTAAGTATCTTACGCTAAAGTGTGTACTTACAAAGGTTTTCTATGGGACTATAACAAAGGCGCAATCGGAGAAGAAGGAATTACACCAGAATCTTTGTGTAACGCTCCGTTTTATTACACAGAGATTACAGGCGATTTTGTAATGAGAGTAAAGGTATCACACGACTTTAAAGATACCTATGATTCTGCTTCCATTATGGTAATGCAGGACATGAAAAACTGGGCGAATAAGTAATTATGTGCCGCTATCACAAACGAAATGCGATGAAAAAGCAGACCGAAACCATTTCAGATTTCAGTCTGCTTTTTTACAGAGTTATAGGACGTAAATCATTCAAACCCTTGTTTTATAAGGTTTCTCTTGATTTAGTCCTATTTTAATGTATGCCCCCTTGCAAAAAGGAACGCCCTTGTGACTTCATGTTATATGCATCGAGGTCCGAAGCAGCACATATTGCAGAATAAATTCAACAAAAACATATTGAAACACCATCTTGTCACACCTGCATATGGTCTCTCATACGCAGAGCCTCGTGTCTCATACCAGTCACTTCCAAATTCTAAATGCTGCTGATACTGCCGATACTGGAAATTGCCAGGCTCTAATGCTACTGCACGTCTGGCAAATTCCTTGGCATCCACAACATGTCCTAATCCTTCGCTGGCGATTGCCGCATAATAATACCATCGTCCATTTCGTACTGTCTCTGGCATACTATTTAGCACATGCATCGCTTCTGTAAAATGACGGCTATTGATATAATTGGCTGCTGCACGCATCTCATTGGACTCCTGCGTCTGCTGGTAACTACCTTGTGACGTCTGCCCGCCAAAGCCACCATATCCATACTGATAACCGCCGAAGCTTGCGCCCTGCTGACGTTCTTTCATAATCTGATCATACGCCTGCTGCACTTCCTTAAACTTCTCTTCCGCCTGATCCTTGTGCGGATTGTTGACATTTGCATCTGGATGATATTTCCGGCTCAACGTTCTATATGCTTTCTTGATCTCATCCTCAGATGCATCTCGCGATACGCCCAACACCCTATATGGATCTGACATAAACTTGTTCCTCCAACTCTATGGTTTCGTCTTTTTTTCTTTTAACTTCAGGTATTCATATTTTGTCCAAACACCAGAATATAAAATATTACGTAAAATCTCTGCATGCTCCAGAATCGGCATACGTTCAAAAGATTTTGCGCATTCTGCCATCAGACAGGTAAGCGTCGAACGGCAAAAAGTCTCGTATTCTTCTTTTGATTCCATGGACACGTATGCAAATGGATTGTAGCTGCCCTTTTTTTGATCCTTTTTCAAATCCTCATAGGCATCCAACAGATAAATAAATTTACCCATATAAAAGCCCATACTATCTAAATCTTTTGCCCATTCATCCTGCTTCCATTGGAACAATTGTCCCAGCATTTCACCCGTATAGCCAGCCACAATATCTATATTAGACTCCTTGCGCTTTTCTGCCTCCGCAAGTTTTTTCATGTAGTCCTCTACCGCCTGCACTTGTCTTGGGTAACGGATGCTGATTCGATTATAATCTTTTTTTAAAGCTTTTGCTATCGCCTGTTTGATATGACTGCCATCATCTTCATAGTCATCCTGTAAACTATGATAGCTTAAAACGACATCCATAGCTGCCGCATACTCTGTAGCCTCATTGATATACGCCGTCTTTTTTGATGCCGGATGCACTGCGCATCGATATGATATTTCTTCATGCTCCAGTTCATACAAACCCGTCAGCAGAATCAACAAAAATGTCATATCATAATTCAAAAGCATTTGCCCCTTGATTCCCGCCTCATTCTTTAATTGGCGGCAAAGGCCACAATAATATGCCTGATACGTCTTTTCATCCGCTTCTTTTAGTTCTTTACGATTTACATTAATATATCCAAACATATCACACCCTCACTAGGTACGCTTGATAAATTCCATTTTACATTTTGGACAGGTAATCATAATCTTACCCTTGCCCTTTGGTACACGGATTTTCTGCTTACAGGACGGACAATAATATATCTTATATATCTTTTTCTGCTCTCTTTCGTAAACAACTTTGCTTTTTTGGTATTTTACCTTAGCAGATGCTCCACGAAACTTATCCCGAATCTTATCTGTCATACGCAAATATTGTTGATTTTCATAGTAGCGCTTCGATACATTACGGGACATCATGCGAAAATAGCTATAAACCAGCGCTGCGATTCCAAGCAGATACAAAATCGCATTGTGTGAAAACATGGTAATCACAACCAGCACCAATGCCACATATAAAAAGAATTTTGAAAGCGCATCTGCGCCATTTCTCCCCACCATAAAACGAGCCAATTTTTCTCTCATAGTTCCTCCGTCTGCACGTCACTTCTTTTCGTACGCGCACGCTATTGTTTCTTTCAAATCAACTCTATCATTTTGCAAAGCAAAGTCAATAAAAGGACAAATGATTTAATAAAGATTTTAGAATCTGTTTACAAATCATTTGTCCTGTTGATAATTTCGTCAAAAATCCATCTCTATTTTTATGAAAAAGAAGCAAGACGATGAGCCGGGTTATGTCGAGAGTAATCATCTATCTAGGACGACTGTCGCCAATCGCCTCAAGCGACCAACCTGAAACTAGCGGGCCACATACGTTTCCATTCGGTCTTGCTTCGGATGGGGTTTACAGGGACCCTTGCTGTTACCAGCAAAGCGGTGGTCTCTTACACCACCTTTCCACCCTTACTGAGAGCTTGCGCCCTCAGCGGTTTATTTCTGTTGCACTTTCCTTGGAGTCACCTCCACCGGACGTTATCCGGCATCCTGCCCTATGAAGCCCGGACTTTCCTCGTCTGCTGCCTTTCGGCAATTGCAGCCGCGATTACTTATCTTACTTCTTTTTCGAAAACAGTATATCTTATTTTAGACGTTAAAACAACTTCCACCGATAAATTCACGCACTAGTGAATTGTTACAAATATCATCCGCTGGAATGCCAAGAAAATAATCCAACAATTTAATCAATCGTTTTGCTCCTGCATATTCCGGGCAGTCTTGATCGATCGCCAAAAGTTGCGGCATGGCATAGATCTTTAACACTGCCATCTCATAGATGAGCGCAGAATTGAACATCTCATCTGCCTGTTCCTGGAATGGGAAAATGTTCTTTTCCTCACCACGGCGCACAGAATCCCACATAGCAATGGTCTCTTTTGCGCTGGTGCCTCTGGTTCTGGCATCCCTTACGATACGGCGGATCAATCTGCCGTCGGTCGTCGAGAGCGGGTTGTGCTCGTCGATATTTAACTGGGTCAAGGCACTTATGTAGATCTTGAACTTGCTCTCTTTCGGCAAAGATTCGGACATCTTTTCGTTCAGTCCATGGATGCCCTCGATCACCAGAATATCGCGTTTGCCCAACTGCATATAGTGATCCTTGTATTCACGCTTGCCGGTTTTGAAATTAAAGGTCGGCAGAAGCACACGCTCACCCTTTAAAAGGCGCACCATGTCCTCATTGAACTGCCCCACATCCAAGCCCTCAATGCACTCAAAATCCTTTTGCCCGAACTCATCCAAAGGGATCTGATCCCGATCCAGATAGTAGTCATCCAGTGGAATCGGATGCGGTGTCACACCAAGGGCACGCAGTTGTGCCGACAGACGGTGGGAAAAGGTCGTCTTACCGGAAGATGACGGACCGGCGATCATGACAAACTTTTTGTCAGGGTCTGCCACGATGCGCTCTGCCAGCGCACCGATGCGGCGCTCCATGTAGGCTTCCTGCGACAGGATGATTTCTCTGGTCTTTCCTGCACAGACAGCATCGTTTAAAGCGCCAACGGTAGGAATCCCCATATCTGTGCCCCACTGCTCGGATGCCTGCATGACATGAAAGAGTTTGTTTGCCGGAGCAAAAGGAGCGACCTCGGTCGTCACCTTGTCCGGGAACTGCAAAATAAAGCCTTCCTCGTAAGGATAAAGGGCAAAGTAGGACAACATGCCGGTATTTGGTGCCATGTAGCCGTAAAAATAATCCAGACAGCCATCTAATTCATAGACATTGCAGTTGGAACTGGAGCGATAATGCATCAGGCGTTCCTTATCCTGCATACCGCACTTGGCAAAAAGTTTTCTGGCATCCTCGGTCTTCATGGTCTTTTTTTCGATCGTAAGATTCTTTTCTACCAGGGCAAGCATTTCCTTTTTCAAATTCTCCAGCCATGCAGAGTCTATGACCTTCCTGCCCTCCATCCGGCAATAATAGCCTGCTCCCAGAGAATGTTCCACATGCAAAATTTCTGTCCCATCCGGATACATCTGCTGCAAGGCACGTTGCATCAAAAAGACAACGCTTCTGCGATAGGCGCGTCTGCCATTCTTATCCTTGGTCGTAAGAAAAGCAATGTCGCCATCCCCCGGTATGACCTGTCCCAGTTCGATTAACTTGTTGTTAAAGACAGCCAGGATGATCGCATCCTCATACTTATCCTGCCACGCCTGCGCCAAGTGTAAAAAAGTCGTGCCTTTTTCATATTGGTAAGTTTTTTCCTGCACGCATACATTGATTTCCTGCATATCTCTCACCTCGTAACGATCCAAAAAGGCTCTGCAAAAGGCTCTGTGACGACCTCTAATTCTGCCGCCTCCTTTGCAAGCCAGTTCTTCATATATTCCATGTAAATGTGCTCGATCCCATAATGTCCGGCATCAATGATAGAAAGTCCGTCTGCCACGGCATCGATCCCGGAATGATGGTCGATATCCCCGGTAATGTAGGCATCTGCTCCTTTTTCTATTGCCAAGCCGATCTCACTCTTGCCGGAACCCGGACACATGGCGATACTCTGCACCATCCGATCCTTATCGCCAAAGACCTTGACATGGGAGAGTCCAAAGGCATCCCGCACACGCTCTGCCAGATCATAAATACTGACCGCCTGCGTCAATTTGCCCAGACAACCGATGCCCCTGCCATCCTCCGGCGAGGTGACTTCCAAAGCCTCGATATCCATAAGGCCTAACTGCTCTGCCGCGATCTGGCCCATGACACAGACATCAAAATTGGTATGCATGGCATAATAAGCAATGCCATGCTGTGCCAGTGCCAGGATCCGCCTGCCGATAAAATCATCTGCATTCACACGCTTGATGCCGCCAAAGATCAGCGGATGGTGGGTCAGGATCATATCTGCCCCACAATCTATCGCGTGTTCTAGGACTGCATCGGTCAGATCCAATGCCACATAGACCTTGTGGATTTCCTGTTCCTTATCTCCGACCAAAAGTCCTACATTGTCCCAATCCAGCGCCTGCTCGCGCGGGATCTCTTTTTCGATCCGCTCTGTCAGATCCATCACTCTCATCGCAAGATCACCTCTTATTTCTTCTGTTTACCACAGACACCTTTGTATCTCCTGCAAATATGCCTGCACTTCCTGCGTCCTCTTTTCGATCGCCGGTGTCTGCTTTTGTCCTGCCAGACGCTCCAAGACCTCTTTTTGGATCCGCTCCTCCCGGAGCAGATAAGCATGTAAGACCGGGTGCTTTTTTTGCAAAAGCATAGGTCCAAAGAGGAAATCATGCTCTGCTACGCTCTGCCTGCGGGCTTTGGTCTCCGGCACATATCTGACTTTCATCATAGGATAATATTTGCCATCTTCCAAGACCATGTCCTCATCTACGATCTCATAGCCCTCATTACACAAAAAGCGGCGCACTTCTTTCAGTTCTGACTGAGGCTGCAAGATCAAGTCTTTGACACTTTGCGCGACCTTTCTTCCCTCAGTCAAAATATGTATGACGATACCTCCGCCCATACCGGCGATCAGTACGGTATCGATTTCTTCTGCACTGGCGGCAGCCAGTCCATCCGAACGTCGTGTCTGAATCATATCCTCCAAGCCCACTTCCGCTATATGGGTCTTTGCCGCTAAAAGCGGTCCTTCCCCGATATCCATAGCGATGGCTGACGGAATGATCTGCTCCTGCACCAGATAGATGGGCAGATAGCCGTGATCGCATCCCACATCGCAAAGCCGGCTGCCCGGTGTGACCAGGTGTGCCAATGCCTCCATGCGTTTTGATAAACGTACCGCCATTACTCTAAGTAATCCTTTAACTTGCGGCTGCGGCTTGGATGGCGCAGTTTACGCAAAGCCTTTGCCTCGATCTGACGGATACGCTCACGGGTAACGTTAAATTCCTTACCAACTTCTTCCAGTGTTCTGGCTCTGCCATCCTCAAGACCAAAACGAAGGATCAGAACCTTCTGCTCACGCTCGGTCAGTGTACCAAGCACTTCCTCCAACTGTTCTTTTAATAAGGTAAAGGTCGCTGCATCCGCAGGTACCGGTACATTGTCGTCCTGAATGAAGTCTCCCAGATGAGAGTCTTCTTCCTCACCGATCGGGGTCTCCAAAGAAACCGGTTCCTGGGAGATCTTTAAGATCTCACGCACACGCTCGACCGGCATATCCATCTCTGCTGCGATCTCTTCCGGGGTAGGTTCACGTCCCAACTCCTGCAAGAGTTGTCTGGAAACGCGAATAAGTTTGTTGATGGTCTCGACCATATGCACTGGGATACGGATGGTTCTTGCCTGATCGGCAATGGCTCTTGTGATCGCCTGACGGATCCACCATGTTGCATAGGTTGAAAACTTGTAACCCTTACGATAGTCAAACTTTTCTACGGCTTTGATCAGACCGAGGTTGCCTTCCTGGATCAGATCAAGGAAAAGCATACCACGTCCTACATAACGCTTTGCGATGGAAACAACCAGACGAAGGTTTGCCTCAGCCAGACGCTTCTTTGCCTCCTGATCGCCCAGTTCCATACGCTTTGCAAGTTCGATCTCTTCCTCTGCGGTAAGAAGCGGTACTTTACCGATCTCCTTTAAGTACATACGCACCGGATCCTCTGTGCTGATGCCGTCCGGTACAGAAAGGTCGATCTTTTCTACTTCCACATCATCGTCATCATCCAAGATGATGTCGTCATCATTATCCTGTAAACGCAAGACATCAATGTTGTTTTTCTCAAGGAAATCCAAAATTGCCTCGAACTGATCCGGCAACAACTGCATATCTTTGAAATAATCACTGATCTCCTGATACTCAAGGACATTCTTTCTGTCTTTGGCAAGTTCCAATAACTCGCCCAACTTCTTCTGAAATTCTGCCTTTTTGGTTTCATCCTCTTTTGCATTTTCAGCATTTTCTGTCTTTTTACTGCTCTTTTTTGCAGTCGTTTTCTTGGCGGTAGTCTTCTTTGCGCCGGACTTTGTTTCTGCTTTTCCCTCTGTCTTTACGCTTTCTTCTACCACTTCTTGTGTTTCTACTGTGCTTTCGCTTTTTTTCGCCATTTTTACATCCTCTCTCATGTATTTTGCCCTTATTTAAAGGAAATATGCAATTTCTCCATCTCCTGGAGTCTGCGTTTATCGTCTATGATCTGTTTCAGACCATTCATATCGGTAGGGTCTAAATTGCGCCGCCTCTGCTCCATGCTGTTCTGCTTGATCCGCACCAGAGTCTCGCGGATGGCCTTTTCCCAGTCGGCATCGGTTTCCATCCCCTGCACATTTGTGTTAAAGATCTCTGCCACCTGCCTCTGGCTCTCCTCATCGGAAAAGAGACTCACGATACGCGCCGGATTGAGTTCTCCCCCCTCTGCAAACTGGGTAAAGAGTTCCCGCGCCACTGTCTCATAAATGCCCTCGGTAAAATCCACCGGTTCGATATAATCCCGGATGGCTGCATAGATCTGCGGCCGTTCGACCAGCCATGTCAGAAGCAGACGCTGTGACTGCATCATGCCGTCCTCTCTGGTCTTTTTCTTTTGTACACCGGACTTGAGCCGCTGCGGCTCACGCTCACTGATGATCCCGCCTTTGGTTCCCAGATGATTGACCATCTGGCGCATATTGTCAAAACCAACCTGATAGCGGCTGGCGATCGCTTCGATATAATTGTTGCGTTCCAGTTCTTCCGGGAATTCCAAGATCCGCTTTGCCACCTCATAGTAAAAGGCTGACTTGCTCTCCGGGTCGCTCATGTCATAGTCGCGCTCCAAAATACGGATGGTAAAAAGGAAACTATTCTCTGCTTCATCGATCCTGTGCTGATACTCCTCCGCCCCTAAGGCTTTGATAAACTCATCCGGATCTTTGTGCGGTTTCATGTTGATGACCTTACAGGTGATTCCGGCTTCTTTTAAGATCGGGATAGCACGCAGGGCTGCCTTGGTTCCCGCGCCATCGGAGTCGTAACTTAGATAGACATCCTTGCCGTACCGCTTGATCATGTTGGCATGTCCACTGGTCAGAGCCGTTCCAAGGGAAGCGATCGCATTGTCAAAGCCTGCCTGATGCAGGGCGATCACGTCCATATAGCCCTCACAAAGGATGAACTGATCTTTTTTCGTCCGCCTTGCCAACTGCAGACCGTAAAGAGTCCGGCTCTTGTTAAAGATCATGGTCTCCGGGGAGTTTAGGTATTTGGGCTCTCCATCGCCCATGACACGCCCGCCAAATGCCACCACCTTATTGTTGGCATCCATGATGGGGAACATGGCACGGTTCCAGAACTTGTCATGTGCTCCCCTTGCCTCGTCTATGGTCACCAGTCCGCTGTCCTTTAGGACTTCATCTGTGTAGCCCTTTTTGCGCAGATACTGGTATAGGTCATTGCTGTATTTGTCGGAATAGCCCAGACCAAACTTTTGCATGGTCTCCGGGGACAATTCTCTTTTGGTAAAATATTGGTAGGCTAATTTTCCTTTTTCGCTGCGGAGCAGACTGTAAAAGTATTTGGCTGCCTCCTTGTTGATCTCAAAGAGGATGTTTCGCTTATCCGCTTCCCGCCTGGCCTCGGAAGTCATCTCCTGCTTGGGGAGTTCGATCCCGGCGCGGTCTGCCAGTGCCTCCATTGCCTCCGAGAAGGTGAAATTTTCATACTCCATCAAAAAGGTAAAAACATTGCCTCCTGCGCCACAGCCGAAGCAATAATACATCTGCTTGGACGGCGTGACGGAAAAAGAACCTGTTTTTTCACTATGAAAAGGACAGAGTCCAAAATAGGACGAGCCTTTTTTTTGTAAATGAACATATTGTGATATCACATCGACGATGTCATTGCGGGAACGCACTTCCTCGATGGTATCGTTATCATAATATGGCATAGTTTTGCCTCTTTTCCATTAGTATCCGTCTACTTGCCATGATAGCGGCATGAAAAATTCGTTGAACTTGGTAACGGCATACTGATCCGTCATACCGGCAATATAATCGCAGACCACACGGTCTTTTGCCTCATGCCCTTCCTCGATCATGCGCGTATATTTCATTGGCAGTTGGTCTATATGTTCCATGTAATATTCAAACAACTGGCTCAGCATACGCTGGGCTTTGACTTCCTCTGCCTTTGCGACCGGGTTCTGATATACATTGGAAAACATGAACTTGCGCAGATCGTACATTGCCTGTTCCATTTCCGCAGACATAGCGATCGGCTCTAAGTCATTGCGACATTCTTTGTCCATGATGTCAATGTTGTGCAGACTGCTCATGATCACATCATGAATCAGATTATCCAGTCGTTCTCTTGTCGTATGTCCTAGAGTATTGCGCAGTTCCTTTGGAATATCATCCTCGGTCAGGATCAATCCGCGGATAGCATCGTCAATATCATGGTTGATATAGGCGATCTTATCGGATAAACGGACGATCTTGCCCTCCGGTGTCGCCGGGATGGTGCTGGTCTGGTGATTGCGGATGCCGTCGCGCACTTCCCATGTAAGGTTGAGTCCCTCGCCGTCTTTTTCCAGATGCTCTACAATACGCACGCTCTGCTCGCTATGTACAAAACCGCCCTGACACAGTTCGTTGAGCGTCCGCTCTCCCGCGTGTCCAAACGGTGTGTGTCCCAGATCGTGTCCCAGTGCGATCGCCTCCACCAGATCTTCGTTTAAGCGGAGTGCCTTGCCGATAGTCCTGGCATTCTGCGATACCTCAAGCGTATGCGACATACGCGTGCGGTAATGGTCGCCCTTTGGGGTCAGAAAAACCTGAGTCTTATTTTTCAAACGACGGAAAGACTTGCAATGTAAGATACGGTCGCGGTCTCTTTGAAAGACCGGACGAATGTCACACTGTGGTTCCTCCCGATCACGCCCCCTTGAATTTTCACTCAAGGTTGCATAAGGACTGAGTGTTTCACGCTCCATATCCTCAATGGTTTCTCTTATGGTCATAGTCATGTCCTTTCAAAAAATAAACACTCTCTTATTCTTTCTTACGCGCCAAAGGACATTTTCCTTTATTTTTTTGAGGGACACTACAGCAGGGCGCTGATCTTGTGGAACATCAAAAGAAAGTCTTCTTCTACATCTTCAAACGGCTTGGTACTAAAAGCCGGTCTGGTCAAGATCTCATGCTCCGGGATATCCAGTTCCTCATTCATAAAACATTTAAACTCATGGAAAAGCATGGCATCATCCACCGACTTGATCTGTGCCATTTCTTTCTCTGACGGACACTGCCCCAAAAACTTTTCAAAGATCATATTTTGCAGTTTTTCCTCTGCCACAAGATAGGCACTCATGTGCTGCTTGAGGGGTCTGGTGATGTCAGCCATATAAGCCTCACTGCCATCATGGAGCAAACAGCCCAAAACTACCCGCGCGCTGTAGCCGCGCTCCAACGCCTCATAAGCACATCCGACCGAGTGCTGTCCCACCGAATAGAACTGGCTGAAATGCCCATTGGCGCGTGTCATCAGAGAAAGCGCATGGGCGATGTCATTGATATCAATGTCCGCCATCTTAGGCTCCATAATGGTAAAATGTTTCTTTGTGTATGTTGTAATATAGTCCTGCATTGCTTATCCGTCCTCTTTTATACTGTGCCTTTCTTTTACACAAAAAAAGAAAAACCTCACCGCAATGTGTCAGATTTTTCTTCTTCGCGGCACTCTTCATTTTGAGATATATTCTATCATATATCCTATGTAAAAATGTGCCAAAATATCCTATAAAACTAATATGATTTTCGTTCCATCAAAAATGGCTTTAACTCATGATAGACTGACGCCACCGGCAGTCCCACAACATTATTGTAATCGCCTTCGATTCCTGTGATATGTCTTGCAAATATGCCCTGTATGCCATAGGCTCCCGCCTTATCCATCGGATCTTTTGTGGCAATATAATCCGCGATTTCCTGATCGGAGAGTTTGGCGACATGCACATCCGTGCACTCGTAAAAGGTCTTTTTCCCTTCTTTAGATAAGATCGTCACCCCGGTAAAGACCTGATGAACGCGACCGGATAAAAGATGCAGCATACGCGCGGCATCCGCCTCGTCCTTTGGTTTGCCCAAAACAAAGAATTTTTCTTCCTGTCCTTGTTCCAACTGCTTGCTGTCAGCAGACTGGCGGACGCATACGATGGTGTCCGCTCCGATCACCACGGCGTCTTCTTTTTCTGCATCTGTCAAAGTATCCCAGACAGCCTGCGCCTTGATCTCGGATAATTCCTGTCCGATCTGCCCCGGCTGACTTGCCGTCGTGAACTCCTCGGCTCCACTGGTACGAACCTCAAACTCCAGTCCGATCTGTTCCAATAATTCTTTTCTTCTCGGCGATGCCGATGCTAAAATCAGTTTCATTGTCTATTTCCTATCCTTATTTTTCCTAATATAAGAATATCATAGCGAACAAGATGGCATTTTGCAATCATCCCATAGCCCCGGCTTCCTCCGCCTTGTCCATGACATCATTTTCCACAATGGCGGAAAGTTTTTCTTTGATGATGCGGGAGTTTTCCCCTGCCTGGATCGACAAGACGCCCTCGACTACCAGTTCCATGGAAAGTGCTTCTGCCGCTCCACTCTTTTCCAACTTGCGTGCAATGGGAATACAGATCCAGTTGGCAATGATGGAGCCATACAGGGTCGTGATCAGTGCCAGTGACATACCGGAACCGATTGCCGAAGAGTCCGATCCCATGGTCTTCATCATATTGATCAGCCCAATCAGGGTGCCGACCATGCCCCATGCCGGAGCATAGGCGCCAAAATCCTCCCAGAACTTCACACGTTTTTTGTTACATTCATAGGTGTGGGTCAGTTCCGCTTCCATAATATCTCTGACCAATTCCGGGTCGGATCCATCCACGACCAGGCGAATACCTTTTTCCAGATAGGGATTGCCCAGATCATGCGTTGTCTCCTCTAATGCCAGCAGACCTTCTTTTCGCGCGGTGTCGGACATTTGCAAGATCGTTTTTGTCAGCTGCCCGGCATCTTCTTCCTTATTTTGAAATGCAACCAAGATACCTTTTGCCCCATAGGCAAAATCTGCAAAGGAATCAGCCGTCGTAAGCACCGCACACAAGGCACCACCCGCCGTCAAAATAAAGGATGGCAAGTGCAGATACTGCACGATCGTAGAAAGTCCACCGTTGGTTGCCACGCCAAAAATGATCGCCATAAAGCATAAGAAAAATCCCATCATTCCAGCCTTGTTCAGTTTCATCTTTTATCACTCCTCGTTTCCTTCGTTTGATAAAAGCATACTGAATAGGCACCGTAGAGAAAACCTACGAACCGTAGAATAACTCTACTCCTGACTCTACCGCATACGTTGTTCCAGCACGAACAGGACAAGATAGGCAATCAGCGCATATAGGACAGACAAGATGCATACTGCCAGATTAGCTCCCAGTAAAGGGATGTTCTGCACGTTTCCGACAACGCAGACCACCGCCATCAGACTTTCGCATATGCCAACCGGGAGTACGATCTTTCGTAGAAAAGGTATGACTTCTCTTTTTGTCCTTTTTCCGGAAAAGAGCGTCAGTGCCGTACAGATACAAGCCAGAACCAAAAGCGACGGCAGATCAAGATACCATGTCATATTGGATCCCGATACCGGAAAAAGTCCAGCCACGCCCAAGACCAATAAAATGCCGCCCAGGAGCAGAGACATTCTGTTTTGCTTTTTGGTCTCGTGATTTTCCTGCAAAAGATAAAGCATATTGTCCTCTGCTTTTGGGGGATATTCCTCCGGCGGAAGTTTTTGACCAGAAAGCAACTCGTTGATCGTAACATCCAAGGCTGTGCATATATTTTCCAGATAAGATACATCCGGTATGCCCTTGCCTGTCTCCCATTTTGAGATCGTCTTGTCACTGATATGTAAGATATCTGCGAGTTCTTTTTGTGTCATGCCCTTTTCTCTGCGCATTTTCTGCATGAATGCGCCAACATTTTCCTGTGCCATGCGTTTTCTCCTGTAAAATCTTTGTGTTCTCATTTTACCATGAAATCATTTTCTTGGGATGGAATTTTTCCTCTAAATAAAATCGAAAAAGTCGTTGACATTTGGTGTCCGATTTGATATTATAATCAAGTCGTCGCGAGATGATATGCGGAAGTGTCGGAACTGGCAGACGAGCAAGACTAAGGATCTTGTGTTCATTGCGAACGTGTGGGTTCAAGTCCCATCTTCCGCATTTACTGATAGGAAACCTTTTGAAATAGGTTTCCTTTTTTGTTATCATAATGACTATATTCTCATTGTAAATCCTGGTATATGGAGGTAGCATATGGAAACCTGCAATCTAAAGGAATTTCAATCCAAATCGGAGCATATGCATCCTTATGCTATGTAAAAACGACCTTTTGCACATTTTACATATCCTGCTCTTTTCTCAGCAATTTTTGCGTTTTCTTCAACCTAACTTGTCATCCCCACAAAATCCCTTGACACAGGCTTTGTTTCCCCAATACAATAGCATAAGTTTCACAAAATACGAAGGAGTTTACCTATGTTACAAACCAAGATAAAAGACAACGAATTAGCGCAACAAATGTTGCATCTCGTTGTCCCTATCGCTATACAGCAATTTATGTTAGCACTCGTCAGTGCGACCGATGCCCTGATGCTGGGCTTTGTCGATCAGGCATCCCTGTCCGCAGTTTCCCTTGCCGGACAGATCCAGTTTGTCCTCAATCTCTTTATCGCAGGCATTGCTGCCGGATGCGGTATCATTATCGCGCAATACTGGGGAAAAAAAGACACCACCTCCATCGAAAAGGTCATGCCGGTAGCGCTCTATACCAACCTGATCTTCGGAGGGACTTTTACCGTACTGGCTTTGTGTATTCCAAGCCACCTCATGCAGATCTTTACCAACGATGCAACCCTGATTGCCAACGGCACCTCCTATTTAAGAGCCGTTGCATTTTCCTATGTCCTCTGTGGCATTTCGCAGATCTATTTGATCCTTTTAAAAAATACAGGGCATGCGGCGCTTAGCTCCAAGATCTCATCTACTGCCGTTGTGATCAATATCTGTCTCAATACCATCTTGATCTTTGGCTTTCTTGGTGCACCACGGCTGGGCATCGTCGGTGCCGCTTACGCCACGGTCACAGCCCGTGTTGTAGAACTGATTTGGGCTTATTTTACAGTACGGCGCAGTGGCGACGTTGCCATCCGCTGGGCTGGCATTTTGCATACTGACAGCACTTTGACCAAGGATTTCTGGCACTATACCACACCTGTCCTTGGTGCTTCCCTTGTCTGGGGCATCGCCTTTGTCCTCTACTCCGTCATCCTGGGACACATGGGCAGTAATGCAGTTGCCGCCAATTCCATTGCCAGTATCGTAAAAAGCATGGTGCAGTGCGTCATCCGTGGCGTGAGTGCCGGTGCCGGTATTCTGGTCGGGAATCTGCTGGGTGCCAACCAACTGGAAAAAGCCAAGAATTATGGCGGTCGGATCACGCATATCGCCATTGTTATCGGTATCGTAACCGGTACTCTCCTCATGATCCTGTCTCCATTTATATCGCGCATTGCCCCAATATCGGATACTGCCAGAGGCTATCTTCAATTTATGATGATCGTACTGGGCTTTAACCTCATGGGACAGTCCGTAAATACCACAGTACTGGACGGTATCTTTTGTGCCGGTGGAGATTCCAAATTCGATATGAAAGGTAACCTCGGTGCCATGTGGTGTTTCTCCGTTCCCCTCGGCTTTATTGCAGCCTTTGTCCTCCATGCTCCGGTATGGCTGGTCTACATCATTATCAGTCTGGATGAGATCGTCAAACTTCCGGCAGTCTATATCCATTACAAGAAATATGTCTGGGTACGAAATATCACCCGATAATTTGCCACTTTATGCGAGTGCGCATAAAAAGGTTTATAAACAAGCCAATAGGGACGCTCCTTATGGCAAAAGGAACGTCCCTATTGTACTAGATTTCAAAATAACGTTTTGCGTTGCGGTAAGAAATACCCTCTACGATCTTCTGTAAAGACTTGTCGTCTGCCGGGTACTCTCCGTTTTCTACCCAATTTCCGATCAGTTCGCACATAATGCGGCGGAAATACTCATGTCTTGTGTAAGACAGGAAACTTCTGGAATCTGTCAGCATACCGATAAAGTTGCCAAGGAGTCCTAAGTTCGCCAGCGAAGTCATCTGCTCCATCATGCCGGTCTTATTGTCATTGAACCACCATGCAGAACCATGCTGGATCTTGCCGACTGCCTCAGAAGACTGGAAGCATCCAATGATGGTTCCGATCGCTGCATTGTCGATCGGGTTCAAAGAGTAGATGATGGTCTTTGGCAGTTCATCCGTATATGCCAGGGCATTTAAGAAATCAGCCAGTTCGTTGATCGGTGCACTGGTAGAAATGCTGTCGATACCTGCATCCGGTCCCAAGGCTTCAAAAATCTTGCGGTTGTTGTCACGCTTTACGCCATAATGCAACTGCATTACCCAGTTCAGACGATGGTACTCTTTGCCAAGATGCATGAGCACGCCCATCTTGTACTTACCGATCTCCTCACGGCTCAACTCCTGTCCTGCCATCTTCTTTGCAAATACTGCCTCAACTTCGTCCTCGGTGACATCTGCATATGCAACATATTCCAGACCATGATCGCTGACACAGCAACCTGCTTCCTTGAAGTATTCCATTCTCTTGGTAAGCGCAGTCTTGACATCCGCAAAAGATGTGATCTTCATATCTGCTGCCTGTCCCAGTTTCTCCATATATGAAACGAAATCGTCTTTTTCAATATTGACAGCCTTATCCGGTCTCCAGGATGGAAGAACCTTTACGTTAAAGTTTTCATCCGCTGCAATCACCTTGTGCCAATACAGATCGTCGATCGGATCATCTGTGGTTCCGATCATTTCTACATTGGAATCCAAGATCAACTGTCTTGCAGACATGGTCTTTAACTTTTCATTACAGAGATTCCATACTTCCTCAGCAGTATCGCCATTTAAGGCACCTGTATATCCAAAGTATCTCTGCAACTCAAGATGTGACCAATGATAGAGTGGATTTCCGATAGCCATCTCAAGTGTCTCAGCCCACTTCTGGAACTTTTCGCGGTCAGAAGCATCGCCTGTGATGTAACGCTCCTCTACACCGTTAGAACGCATCTGGCGCCACTTATAGTGATCACCGCCCAGCCATACCTGTGTGATATTGTCAAAATGTGCATCCTCAGCGATCTCCTGCGGGCTCAAATGACAGTGGTAGTCAATGATCGGCATATTTTCTGCAAAATCATGGAACAAATGCTTTGCTGTATCGGTTGTCAAAAGGAAATCTTTATCCATAAATTTTTTCATAATTTTGTGTCCTTTCTGCTCTCGCACTTCTCTTTTATCACAAAATCGCCCACGGATCCTTGCAATCTGTGAACGATTTTGTATGAGTCTATATAATGAATTAAGCGTTCTTTACAAGGTCTACAGCGCTCTTTGTCATAGCCTTGATCTCGTCAAACTTACCAGCCTTAACAAGGTCGCCCTTAACCATCCAACTTCCGCCAGCTGCGATGATCTTTGGCTCAGCAAGATACTCTAAGATATTTGCTTCGCTTACGCCACCGGTAGGCATGAAACGCATCTGTGGGAAAGGAGCTGCCAGAGCCTTGATGGTCTTGAGTCCGCCAAACTGTGCTGCTGGGAAGAACTTTGCTACCGGAAGTCCATGGTTTACAACCATCATAAGTTCGGTTGGTGTGCATACACCTGGGAGAATCGGAATATTGTTCTCGCAGCAGTATGTTGTAACTTCTTCAGAATATCCCGGTGTTACGATGAACTTTGCACCACACTCGATTGCCTGCTTGCACTGCTCAACATTTACAACAGTGCCTGCACCTACGAGCATTTCCGGGAAAGCCTCGCTCATAGCCTTGATAGAATCAGCGGCAGCGGCTGTACGGAAAGTAACCTCAGCAACCGGAAGTCCACCATCAATCAAAGCCTGTCCCAAGGGAAGCGCATCCTTTGCGTCCTCAAGAACAACAACCGGAACGATCTTCAGTTCTTCAACTTTTTTTAATAATTCTTGCATTTCCATGATATATTACCTCTTTTCTATTCTATAACTCAATGTCATATCTCGTTCTCATTAAGGAAGTTCTATTCGCTAAGTTGCTTTCGGCCTATACCCCTGAGTAAGCAGAGAAACCACCATCAACAGGAAGAACAACACCTGTGATAAATCCGGCTGCATCGTTGTTCAGAAGGAATAAAAGGCTTCCAATTAACTCTTCTGATTCGCCGAAACGTCCCATTGGAGTAGCAGCAAGGATCTTGCCGGTACGAGGAGTTGGGGTTCCATCTTCGTTAAATAACAACTTAGCATTCTGCTTTGTTGAGAAGAATCCCGGTGCAATAGCGTTTACACGGATGCCAGCCTTTGAGAAGTGAACGGCAAGCCACTGTGTAAAGTTGCTGATTGCAGCCTTTGCTCCAGAATAGGCAGGAATTTTGGTGAGTGGAGTGAATGCATTCATTGAGGAAATATTTAAAATATTACATCCTTCTTTGTCTACCATATCCTGGGCAAAGATCTGTGTTGGAAGCAATGTTCCAATGAAATTTAGGTTAAATACAAACTCTACTCCGCTTGTATCCAAGTCGAAGAAAGAAATTGTATCAGCGTCGATATCACCATGCTCGAAGTATTCCTTGTCTGTAGTAGCACGTGGATTGTTTCCGCCTGCGCCGTTGATAAGGATATCGCATGTACCAAGATCAGCAACAACTGCTTCATGTGTTGCGATCAGGCTGTCTTTTTCCAAAACGTTTGTCTTGTATGCCTTTGCTACACCGCCTTCTGCTACGATTTCGTCAGCAACCTTCTGTGCAGCTTCTTCATTTAAATCAAGGACTGCAACCTTAGCACCAGCCTGTGCAAGTGCCTGCGCGAACATTCCGCAGAGCACACCGCCTGCTCCTGTTACAACTGCAACCTTTCCTGAAAGATCTGTGTTAAGTGGTAATTTCATCATTGTAAATTCCTCCTGTTATTTATTAAAACTATTAGTTGTTCTTATCCGCTTTTTCAACGGCTTCAAAAAGACCATTGATATAAGTTGCACCAAGTGCTCTGTCATAAAGACCGTAACCGGCACGACCTGTCTCGCCCCAGATCATTCTACCGTGGTCCGGACGAACATATCCTGTAAATCCGTTGTCATGCAGTGCCTTAACGATCGCATACATATCAAGGCTTCCGCAAGATGAAAGATGTGCTCTCTCCTCAAATCCGTTGTCAAGAACCTGTACGTTTCTAAGGTGTGCAAAGTGGATTCTTCCCATCTTTGCATACTTAGCAGCCATCTTTACAACATCATTTTTTGCAGAGCATCCCAAAGATCCGGTACAAAGTGTGATGCCGTTATGAGGATCGTCTACAAGGCTAAGGAAACGATCTAAGTTTTCCTCGCAAGTGATGATTCTTGGAAGTCCAAAGATGCTCCAGCATGGATCATCTTCATGGATAGCCATGTTTACGTCACATTCTGCTGCTACAGGAATGATCTTCTCAAGGAAGTACTGTAAGTTGTTCCAGAGATCATCTTCTGACAATTCCTGATACTGTGCTACGATGTCCTTTAACTCTTTTCTGGAGTAACTTGCATCCCATCCAGGAAGTGTCAGATCGCTGTCAGACTCGAGTGGATTTACCTGATCTACCTGCTCCTGATAATAAACAAGGGATGTAGATCCGTCTGGAAGCGGATGATCGAGTTGTGTTCTTGTCCAGTCAAATACCGGCATGAAGTTGTAGCATACGCACTTGATACCAGCCTCAGCAACACGGCGGATGTTCTCGCAGTAGTTCTCGATGTATTTGTCTCTTGAAGGCTTTCCTAACTTGATGTCTTCGTGAACCGGGATACTCTCGATCACTTCAAAGTGAAGACCAGCATCTTCTGTCTGCTTCTTTAACTTTGCGATTGACTCTCTGCTCCAAACTTCTCCAACAGGTACATCGTAAACAGCTGTTACGATAGAATCCATACCAGGAATCTGTCTAATCTGCTCCAATGTTACCTTGTCGTCTTCTCCATACCAACGGAATGATAATTTCATATAGACCCTCCTCATTTTTAAAAAATATTATGGGCTTTTTTGTTAGCCCTTATGTCTCATTTACTGTACCTATAATGTACAATCTTTCCCCTGACTTTGAAATCATAAAACTTGTTGTAAACATTGCAAAAGTTGTTGTTGCGGTGTAAAATCATAGGAGAAAAGATATTTGTACCGCGCAAATCACAGATAAAAGGAAAGAACCATGGCAAAACATTATCATTCACAATTCGACGAACGACAGGAAATGCAGACCTCGGATTTCGAGATCTTCTATTATGAAGACAAGGAAGCATCTGATGTATCCATGCATCGCCACGATTATTATGAGATATATTTCTTTTTGGAGGGAGATCTTTCCTATCAAATAGGAAAAAATATTTACCCCCTCCAATACGGTGATATCTGTCTGATTCCACCGGGCGTTTTTCATCGTCCGCAGTTTCACAGCAATGACAAGCCTTACCGCCGTATGGTGCTTTGGCTGTCGCCTGACTTTTTTGCACGATTGCAGGCACTACATCCGGATATTACCTACAGTTTCAATTATGGGAATCAGATCTCCTGCCATCATTTTTCCTGTGACTTTGCCAATGCACAGATTCTCTTTGACAAACTAATCGACATCATAGAAGAACGTCAGCGCGATGTTCCTTTTCACGAAGCTATGATTTCCTGCTACATCGCGTCCCTGCTGCTTAGCATCAACCGCATTGTCTATATGGGTGAGCGCCCAACGGCTACAAAAAGCGAACAGGGCAGTCTTTTTACCAGATTGTGCGAATATATCAATACACATCTGGATGAAGATTTGAGCCTGAATGCACTTTCGCGTGAATTTTATGTGAGCAAATATCATATTTCCCATGTATTCAAGGAAAATATGGGTATGTCTGTCCATCAGTACCTATTAAAAAAGAGACTCTATGCATGCAAGAACAATATCCTTGCCGGAGAGCCTCTGCGTGAAGTTGCCATGACTTATGGCTTCAAAGATTATACGAACTTTTTTAGAGCATTTAAGAAAGAATTTGGCATCGGACCAAAGGAATATAAAGACTCCTTCGGCATTGTCGCCCAGCCACACAAGGAAGCGACCGATACGATCGAACATGCGGTGTTTGATGAGATTTAGGTCTTATTTTCTCGCTACGATGCCAAACATGGCATCCGGGATATGAAACTCGTCCATTTCTGCATAGATGCGTTTTCCAACGGTCTGATCTATAGCCACATAAGAAAAACCTATCTTGCGCAACACTTCTTCATCCCAGGATGGACGAGACAGTGCGCTGATGGAAAGCATATGATAGATATCGTGACACTCCTCTTTCAGCGAATCCGTCATCATATTATGTGCCTTATTCTCCGGCAGAGACAGGTTATGCGCCCCCTTGGCATATTCCGCGTCAAAATTCAGAAGAATACCGCCCTTTTTCAAAAGGGCATACCACTTTCCATAAGCCTCGATCGGATGTGGCAGTGTCCAGGTCAGATTTCTGGTGATGATCACATCAAAACTTTCCTTCGCAAAGTCGGGATTTTCTGCGTCCATGGTAAGTGCCTTTACCCGTTTTGCATCCAATCCATATTCTGCAATCATGCCATTGGCTTTTGCAACCATCTCCTCTGTCAGATCAATCCCTGTGACCTCAAATCCCTGTTGTCCTAAAAGCACCTCAAAAAAGCCACTTCCACAGCCGACATCCAATACTTTTATCAGTGAAGTATCTTTATCAGCCACAGCCTCTGCCTCTGCCATCTCATCAGCATCTTCCATGGCGGCATCTGTGATCTTAGTCAGTATCTCTGTCAACCAGCGATCTGCCTTGTTGCTCTTCATCTCGTGCTTGCGAAGTTTGGCAAAGGAATCCGCACGTTTACTCCAATAGCCCTTTACCCGGTCTTTCACTTCTTCCGGTTGTTCTTCAAATGCAATTTTTTTTAACTCGCCCATATGAATTCTTGTCGCTTTCTACCCCTTCTATTATAGCGGGTGCATCCCGCATATTTCTCATAGTTCTGATGCCTATTTTTCAGCCCGCACCATAAAAATCGGCGTCGCCGCATAGTTGATCTGTTCCACTTCGGATAGGAGCATGCTGCCGATATCCTGCCTGCTGCTCACGCTCTGCACACCCGCTTCTTTTAAAACAGCCTCATCCCATGTCGGACGCTGCACCGGGGAAAGTGGCATCTGATAAGCGATCCGTTCCATGGCATCAATGTCCGTCCCCACATAGTGATCCTCCACGCCCAGTTCCTGTGTATTCTTACGGTCTTCCTCATAGGCTTGCCGCTTCTTTTCATCAAAAAGATAGCCATACCAGTTGGCATCAAAATTCAAAAGCAGGCCTCCCTTTTTTAAGACACGACACCACTCCTTATAAGCAACTGCCGGTTCCTGCAGATTCCATGTCAGATTCCGGGAGACCACCACATCAAAGGATGTATCCGCAAAGGTCAGCGCCTGGGCATCCATCTGTAGGAAACGTATCTTATCCTGCACACCGCAAGTCGCCGCATTGTCCTTTGCCTCTTTTAACATCACCTGTGTGTAGTCAATGGCTGTCACCGCATAGCCACACTCCGCCAGAATGGCAGAAAAAAATCCGGGTCCGCACCCAATATCCAGAATATGGATATCGGATGGCTGGTGTCCCGGATAAGTCTTTTCTATTTCTTTTACCAAAAACTGCTTCCAATTCGTATGCTGTACGCCTGTCAGTTCTTCCTGATTGACCTTAGAATATCCGTCAGCGCGTCGGGTCCAATAGTCTTCGGTAGCCTTTAATAGGTTTTTATCCATATTATTTATCCTCACCGACTACTAATTTACCACAGATGAGGCGGTTTCTACAAGACTTAAATTCTTTCCCATTTCCACGAAAAATTGTATAAAAGCGCAGGATTTTGTAAGACAGCCTCCCATGCATTTGTTAGAATATAGGCAAAAGAATACAAGGAGGTTTTTACTATGATCCAAAAATATATCTATGGCGATCCGATCGAAACGGATGCCGTCATAAAAGAGATCCCGACAAGCGAGGGGCATCCTTCTTATGGCACGATCTCAACCCAGGATGGCTTTTCCTTTACCTACATCATGCAGCCGGAGGATATCGTCTATGGGCTGGGCGAGTCCAACCGCGGCATCAACAAGCGAGGCTTCCTTTATGTCAGCAACTGCACAGACGAGCCCAACCATACGGAGGACAAGCAGTCCCTTTACGGCGCCCATAACTTTATCATTGTTGACGGAATCAATCACAGTTTTGGTCTTTTTGTTGACTACCCGACCAATCTAACTTTTGACATTGGCTACACCAGATCCGATACCCTCACCATTTCCTGCCAGGATGCTGACCTGAATCTCTATGTCATTGACGGCACGGATGCCTATGATATCACAAGACAGTTCCGTCATATCATTGGCCGCTCTTACATCCCGCCACGCTTTGCTTTCGGCTTCGGGCAGAGCCGCTGGGGTTACGAAAAGCCGGAGGATTTCCGCAAGGTCGTTTCCGAACACCGCAAGGCTCATGTGCCACTTGACATGGTCTATATGGACATTGATTACATGGACGGCTACAAGGATTTTACGGTAAATACAGAGGCTTTTCCTGACTTTAAGGGATTTGTTGACGAAATGAAGGAAGACCACATCCATTTAGTACCTATCATTGATGCCGGAGTTAAGATCGAAGAAGGCTATGATGCATATGAAGAAGGCCTTGCCGGTGATTATTTCTGTAAAAAAGAAGATGGTTCTAATTTTGAGGCGGCGGTCTGGCCGGGACTGACGCATTTCCCGGATGTCTTAAATCCTGCTGCAAGAGCGTGGTTCGGTCAAAAATATGATAGCCTCTTATCGCAGGGAATTGACGCTTTCTGGAATGACATGAACGAACCGGCAATCTTTTATACACCGGAAGGAATGGCAGAAAAGCAAAAGATAACCAAAGAATTGCTCTCCGGCGACTCCAAGTATCCGCCAGTGGCAATTTTCTATCTCATGTCCGGAAATGATATTTCTTCGGACTATGCCCGTATGTATCACAAGATTGACGGCAAATTAGTCTGCCACAACAAAGTACACAATCTGTTTGGTTACAACATGACAAGAGCCGCATCCGAAGCCTTTGCTAAACTTGTTCCTGATCGACGCATCCTATTATTTTCGCGGTCTTCTTATATCGGTATGCACCGTTATGGCGGCATTTGGACCGGCGACAACAAGTCCTGGTGGAGTCACATTCTGCTCTGCCTGAAAATGCTGCCGGGGCTGAATATGTGCGGTTTCCTTTACGTTGGCTGTGACTTAGGTGGTTTCGGAGAAAATACCACAAGAGATCTGCTCCTGCGTTTCTTAGCGCTTGGCGTCTTCACACCGCTCATGCGCAACCATTCTGCAACCAGAACGCGCGAACAGGAATTTTATCAGTTTGAAGATCCTCAGGACTTTGCAGCAGTCATCGGTGTTCGCTACCGTCTGCTTCCTTATCTCTACAGCGAGTATATGAAAGCTGCACTTGGCGATGACCTTTATTTCAAGCCGCTGGCATTCACTTATTCGGATGATGCCGTAGCAAGACAGATCGAAGATCAGCTTATGCTTGGAAACGAGATTATGATCGCTCCGGTTTACACCCAGAACGCTGCCGGTCGTCCGGTCTATCTGCCGGAAGAAATGATTTTTGTCAAATTCCTTGCAGATGGCACTATTTTACAAGAAAAGTGGGAAAAGGGCTGGCATTTTGCAGAAGTTGCCTTGAATGAAGTTCCGCTTTTTATCCGCAAAGATCACAAGATCCCGGTGGTCGATGTGGCAGAATATGTAGATGCCATCGATATGACAACACTGCAATATATCGGATATACAGATGCCGATTACGAACTTTACACCGATGATGGTATCACACCAATCGCATAAAAAAGAATGTGCCTTGGCACCATATAGGACAGCGTTTTTGCGCTGTCCTTTTTAATACGCATTTTTCAACATTTCCACATCATATCCGGTTTCCCAGAATGTCTGAAACTGATTCAACTGCATAATGTCCGGCTGATGAAGAACATACTGGGTCTGAAGGTGAGGACTTTTTTTCTGATATTCCTTCGGGGTCATGTGCATCATTTTCTGAAAAACCCGGTAAATTTTGTTTGCATTTCTTCTATGCTTTTATATCTATCTGCCTTCCATCTGCATAACGCAGCGTAACCGCTGGATATTCATCACTGTTTTCATGTAATAAATCCAACATGCCATCATGCCCCGGATAAATATATCTGGCATTCTCCTTGATCCGTTGTATGGATCTCCTGCTTTGCTCCAAATTCTGGCTCATCAAGGGAATATTCTTCCATAATTCATAGCGGTTTTTCATGGCATCCGAGCATAAAATCGTCTCCGCTCCACAGCGCAGACCGATAAGCCCCGGTGTGTGTCCCGGCAATTCCATGACAGACACCTCCTCTGAGATGATATCTCCTTCTTTTACAAAACGCAGATTTCCTCTTTTCTCCAAATACGCCAGCGTCTGGATGCTATGCCACTCATCCGGCGTTTGATTTGCACTCTCCCACTCGATCTTATTAAGCAGAATTTCTGCATCGGAAAACAGCGGTAGGTTCCCAACATGATCAAAATGCAGATGACTGATGACCACATGCGTGATATCTTCCGGCTTCATCCCTGCCTTTTCCAATGCTTCTTTTAATTGCAAAGCGCATCCTTTTGATCCGCAGTCATACAGTATGTTTTTCTCGTCATCACACGCTATCAGAACAACCGTACTGTAACCGACAATTCCATATTCGGTCATAAAAGGCTTACCTTCCAATAAGGGCTTTACTTTCATCTTGTCACCCCCTATCCGATCAAAGCAACCCAGAAGTCATTGACATTCGTTCCGGTAGGTCCTGTCATTACCAAACCGTCAATGGCCTGTAGTCCGTGATAGCAATCATTATCCTGTAAAATCTTTTCGTAAGACAATCCTGCGTTCTTTAAGGCTTCATAAGAATCTCCATCCACATAGCCGCCTGCTGCATCTGTCGGACCATCCGTTCCGTCGGAGCCTACAGAAAAGATTGCCATATTCTGCTGTCCGGCGATAACTTTCATCGCTGAAAAAGCAAGTTCCTGATTCCGCCCACCTTTTCCTTTGCCACGCAAATGTACGACAGTCTCTCCTCCGGCAATCAGTGCCATCTTTTTCTTCCCCGCATCGTCATGTTCCCTCAGACACAGCTGCGCCAGATTCCAGCCAACCTCTCTTGCCTCTGCCGTCACATCTTCCGCTAAGATTCTCGGCTCATACCCCAGTTCTTTACAGGCTTTGTATGCCGCCTTGCACAATTGTCGTACACTGCCAATAATCTGCGTATGGACATTATGCAGTTCTTTGGGGGTTTCATCCGCCAGACACTTTTCTGCCGCCGCGCTCAGTCGTAATTTGTATTTTTTTGCAATTTTTCCTGCATCCTCACAGGTAGACGCATCCGGATATGCAGGTCCGGACGCGATCATATCCATAGGATCTCCCACAATATCTGACAAAACGACGGCTTCTACCATTGCCGGCATACACGCCAACGCAAATCTGCCACCTTTTACCTCCGAAAGACGTTTTCGAATGGTATTCATCTCTACGATGTCAGCCCCACTGGCAAGCAACTGCTCTGTGATATCCGATAATTCTTTCTTTGAGATTCTGGGTTTTTCAAACAGGGCGCTGCCACCGCCTGAAACCAGAAATAATACCATGTCTTCCTCTGTCAGATCCTTTACCATGGAAAGAACCTCTTGCGTTCCTTTAAAACTATTTTCATCCGGTACCGGATGTCCTGCCTCCACACAGTGGATACGTGGTAACTGCCCCATAACATGATGATATTTTGTTATAACAATACCCTTTTCATACTTGATTCCATTTTCCTGCAAATAGGAAACCGCAGCATTCGCCATCTGCCATCCTGCTTTCCCGATCGCCACAATATAAACATGCTCTGAGAACACAATGTTACTCAGAGCACGTCTTACTGCCGCATCAGGTTGAACGGATGCTATCGCCACATCTATGATCTGTTCTGCATCCTTTCTTAACTCCTGATTCATTCTTTCTATCTCCTCTATCTACCAATCTGAATGTCTGTCAGATATTCGTAATACTGCGCAATTGCGCTATGATCCTTTTGTCCGCCCTCATGATTGTGCATCCACTGCATAATTTCCTGCACTTCGGCCGTCATTGGTACCGGTGCACCCACGGTATGCGCACAGTCCAGTGCATTGTTGAGATCCTTGATATGCAGATCGATCTTAAATCCCGGTTTATCATTTCCGGCAATCATCATAGGCGCTTTTGCATCCATGACGGTTGAACCAGCCAAACCACCACGAATTGCCTGAAAAACAAGTTCCGGATCAACCCCTGCCTTTTGTGCCAGTGTAAGAGCCTCTGACAGTGCCTGTATGTTGCAGGCAACAATAATCTGGTTTGCCAATTTGGTGGTATTTCCGGCACCAACCTCTCCACATCTTACCACGGATGATCCCATGGTTTCAAGCAGCGGACGATAAGTCTCCACCAGTTCTTCTTTTCCGCCAACCATAAAACTCAGACTTCCGTCGATTGCCTTTGGTTCACCACCGGAAACCGGTGCGTCTAACATATCAATATTCTTTTTCGCCAACACTGCTGCAATTTCTTTGCTTGCAACCGGATTGATAGAACTCATGTCAATAAACATACTACCTTCCTGCATATAAGCAGCAACACCATTCTCTCCCAGCATAACTTCTTTCACTTGCGGAGAGTTTGGCAGCATGGTCATGACAACATCACACTGTCTGCCGATTTCCTCATAAGTAGCAGATTTTGCACCACAGGCTTCCATTTCATCCAAGACATCCTGATGTCTGCCGTTCACTAAGACATCCGTATATCCACCCTTGATGATATTTTTCACCATTGGTTTTCCCATAATTCCAAGACCAATAAATCCTATTTTCATTTCATTCACCTCAAGCACTTCTATTTATTTTCTCTTTTGCTTCTTCATTTCAGCAATGTTCTCCTGAATCTCAGCCATGCGGTCATAATCCAATTCATAGAACTTCATGGCAATGATATTACACAGCCATCCGAGAATTGGAAACCCATACGTTAGAATAACCGTTACCCAGAAGATTGGCCAGGTTGCCGCATCTCCCATCTGCGGCATTACCGTCTTATATCCGATTGCTGCAACCGCAACTGCTGCAATCGTAGAGCCAAAGGAGGCAATTACTTTTTCTGTCAGAGAATAAACCGCACCAACGGTTCCCGGCATATAGTTTCCGGAACGCTCCAATTCATAGTCAATAACGTCTGCTCGCATCATTCCTTCAGCAACATTTAGGATCATCTTGGATGCATTAACACCCATGGTAAATACCACATAGACCATCATGACTACGCCACCTTTTCCGATCTGCGCCATACCTGTTGGTCCAAGGTATAACAAAAAGGCAAAGATTGCTATATTGATAAAGATATTAACAGCAGACCATACCTTAGTTGCAACCTTTACTCCTTTCTTGGCAATATAAACACCACCCAGAAATACAAAGACAAAACTAATAATCGTACCCGCATTCGTAATCATTGTCGCCGCCTTATAGTTGGCAATCAAAATACCATTTAACATGGTAAGCACAATCGTCTGGGTTGCGCTGTTAGATGCAATTTTATCTGTAATACCTGTAACCAGATAACAACGCATAGGAACATTTTCCTTAAAAATATTTACGATTTCCTTAATACCTACCTTAGTCTGCTTGCCACCCATGGCAACCATTTCTCCCAGAATTTCCGGTGTGTCAATTCTATGCAGACCAATGAAGGAAAACATTACGAAGATAAAAGCCGTAATGATAAAGATAACACATGCCTCACTCAGACTCTCTACATTATATTGGTTGTCATACTTTGGCAAAACTGCAAATGCCAGAATGGTATTGACAAGGATTGGTCCAATGTACTGATAAACCGTGGTAACAAAGGTAACAAATGGACGCTGCTTTGGATCGTTAGTCAGCGCAGAACTGATCGTGGAAGCCCCACCAATAGACATGATCGTGTAGCCAACAACAAACAAAGCATAAACCAGACAAAACACAACAATTCCTGCAACGCCACTAAATTTTCCTGCCAGAATACGGAACATCAAAAGTGCCGCAATAGAACAGGTCGCCCAGCCAATCAACAGAAAGAGTCGAATCTTTCCAATATGTTTAAACACCGGCAGACGGTCATAAATCACAGCGACAATAGGATCTGTCACACCGTCAAAAATTGTCTTGGCCTGAATGATAATACCGGTTACCGTAACCGCAATACCAAATCCGGCATTCATTGCATAAGAGGCATACATCATAAGGACATAAAATGCCATTTTTGCGGCACTGGTTCCTCCTGCAAATATCATTTCCCATGGTTTTGCCGTACGATATTTGGGATCGTTACTACCAAACATTCCAGCAAATATTTTCTTTAAATTCATAAAAACCTCCTTTAATAAATACGAATTGCCTCATATCCATGCAAGCAATCCAGTTTTATCCCCTTATCTGTCCGTATTACATGACCGCCATTTAAGGCATCCATGTTTTTATCCGCACCGCATGCTATCTCAATAAAAATATCGCGGATTGGTAAAGGCTCACAATAAGTATAATTAGCAAAAGCCCCCGATAAATTGATAAGATGTATCACCTTTCCGGCTTCGCCTTCGGTCACTGCCAACTCACACATAGGTGTCAATGTCGGAGCGATGCTCTTGACACCTGCAAGACTGCAAACAATATCTTTTAAGAAATCATAAGAATTGTCATAGCCAAATTCGTAATAAAAAGCAGCTATGCGAAATGGAATATATAGACTTTTCCCGCTTCCATAGTCCCTCTCATACACTCCTGCTATCTCGGTTTTCTCCGTGGAATAACAGATCTCTGGTGGTCCAAACGGCTGATCGGAAATCATACGCAGGTATGTTTTTGCCTCTTTTCTACGTGTGCCTGTCACAACCAAATCTCCTGGCACAATGCAATCCACGCCCGATTCCTTACAGGACACCCACGCTTCTTTCTCTGCATCTGAAAATTGAAAAATTGCTGAGCGCACCTGCTTTTTTTCTGTAATTTCATCCATACCCAGACACTGTAATCCCATATGTTTTCTTGGTTGCCGTCTCTCATCACTCATAGATGAGCATCCATCTGCGATCAATGTTCCACCCTTTTCCACAAAAGAATCCAGCATCTCGCACTGTGTATCTGACATCGTCTCAACATCTGCCAGAATAACCGCATCATATCTCTTTAACAAAGGCGCAGATACTTCCCCAATCTTTTGTTCATCAAACGGAATGTGCAACTGCGTCAATACCTGTACCCAGCCATCTGCCTCCGGATCATTTCTTCCCATCAGAGGCTTTTCTATCAGAAGCACACGCGCTGCTGATTGCTGCCCCCGAAAAAGATCTTCATGTTGTGCAAAAAAATCGAACGCTTTTTTTGAGGCTATTATTCCTGACTGATCTGCACTTTTTCCCAAGGTTCCAAGCAAATAAAGGCTGGTACTTCCTGCATATGCCAGATTCTGCCATTGTCGTATTTCCAGAATCCCTCTGGATATGCTGCTGTGGCGATATCGAAAAGCCATATAAACAGCGGATGCATCATCCACAACCTTGTCATGTAAAGGTCCTGCTATTCTTCTCGCATTGACCGATGCATCATAAACCCATGCGTGATGGTTGACATCCTGATTGCACTCTGTCCGAAAATAATCAAACCCATTTATGGCATTATTCTCATTGATTCCCTTCACGACTTCGTACATCCTCTGTTTTTGTTTTTTGCTACATGCACCAATAAAGGCCATATAGCGTCCAAAAGCCGGATCTTTGGGATTCAGGCTATCCGGTATCTCCATTCCGGTGTGTTCTTGAAACAATCGTCTGCAATTCTTGCAATGACATGGCTCATGAACCTGTAATTCATAGTCCACAACAAAGGTAGAACTCATATTGCAAAACAAACCATCAAAGTCATATTTTGAAAAAAGTTCTCGCAGAATATCATATACATACCTCTGTTGGTAATCTCCATTGATACAAGTCTGCACATAGCCATTATAAATCAGCGGCTGTCCCGAACTCTGGCGATATGCCCACTCCGGATGTTCCTCATACAAGGTTTCATGCACTTTTGAAAAATCACAGCGGGCAATCACCCGGATACCGGCCTTATGACATTCACGAAGTATATCAGCCAAAGTATCTCCTGTCAGATAATCACTCTGCTTCTGTTGCGTAACTTCCGTCGGATAACTTGCAATAATACCAGCAGCATTTAGTGTCACAACCGTTGCATGATATCGTTTCAACTCATCTACATAAGATTTTGCATCCATATCTGCCATATCAATCTCACGTAAATTGGTCTGCACCATACGCCATGGAAAAGTTTCCCACCATCTGGTGTCGCTCATGTTCCTTCACCTCCTCCTTTGAAGTTGCCCTCATTATAAAAACGTGTTATGATCTTGTATATATCTGTTTTCTGTTTTTTATATCTGTTTTCTCTCTTTCTATATTTTGTATCGTTTCTGGATATATTTTAACTATTTTAAGTATAAACAAATCTCAGGTGGCTTGTATAATAAAGTCACATCCATTCCAAAACGTTTGTAACTGAAAGGAGATTAAACTAATGAATGAGATCAGAAAAGTAGTATCTACATTGTGGTACGACAAAGATAACTACCACACCTTGCGTAATGTATTTCCAAACGCAGAATTTATATATGTAGACTTTTATGACAAAGAAAAATTGGAGAAGGAAGCAAAAGACGCAGACGTTGCTCTTGTACTGGGCGATGTCCCGGATTGCCTGCTAGGAGAAAACTCTCTAAAATGGATTGCCTGCGACCATGCCGGACTTAATGGTTCTGCACGCCCGGAGGTTTTTGCCAAAAACATCTTCGTGACAGGTGCTGCCGGAAGAAGTGCCCCTGTTCTGGCAGAACACTGCATCTATTTTATGCTGCAATCCTGCTATCACACCAAAGAACTTTTGGCTGCCCAGGAAAAAGGTCAATGGGGTGTTGACGGGTCGAACAACTGGCGTGGACTTTACGGAAGAAAAGTTGCTATACTGGGAATGGGTAATAACGGCCGTATGCTTGCTGACCGCCTGCAAGCCTTTGGCATGGAAATCTATGCCTATGACAAATATCCAATCAAAGATTATGATTACATTCCTCACAAATACTGCGGTCTGAATGGCGACACCTTAGATCCTATTTTAGCCGAATGTGACTTCATCGTTCTGACACTGGCTCTAACCGATGAAACTTATCATATGTTTGATACTGAAGCATTCCGTAAAATGAAGTCCAATGCCGTCCTCATCAATATGGCACGTGGTGGCATCGTGGATACTGCTGCCCTGACACAGGCTCTAGAAGACGGAGCGATTGGCGGTGCCGGGCTCGATGTAATAGAAGAAGAACCATTCCCATCCGACCACCCTCTTTGGAGAATGCCAAATGTCTATATCACACCACATATGACGCCTCAGGTTCCCAACCGCGCTGGCCGAAGCATTGAGATCATCCGAGAAAACGCACGTCGCTTTGTAGCAGGAGAACCAATGTTAAATCTCTTAAAACCAACCGATACCTTCCAAAGCGGAAATGGCAATAGCGGCTGGGCAAGACTAACACAATCCAACCTATCCAAAGAAGAGATTGCCAAAATTCCTCTGGAAAAATTCTTAGGAAAACGTGGTTGGACAGATCCTAGTGAATGGAATTATCTCGATTAAAAGAAAGGAATACATCATCCATGGAAGAATTGAATTCATTGACAAAACCTACTTTGACCGATGTGGATATTCAAAACCGCCTCTCACTGCTGTTGGACTTTCTCCAATGTAATGAAGTCTTGTATCTTTGGCAGTATGATGCCGAAGGGAATTGTCTTTGGACCAATTCTTCTCTTCCTATTTATGATACCATGCTCCGCCATGCCAAAAACTTCGATGAAATCATCACTTTTGGTCAGGAGCATGATACCCCGCTTATGGTCACATCAATCACCGGTATGATGTGGTCTGTCGTCTACCAAAAGGATATCGCTCATCAACTAAGCCGCATTCATATCATTGGTCCGGTCTTTACAGCCATGCTCTCCGACGATACGATTGCCCTATTGCAAAAGCGCCCCGATATACGAGAACACTGGAAGGTCAAATTATACGATTATCTGCGTCAGGTTCCTGTTGTTACAACAACAAATTTTATCAAATACACACTTATGCTTCACTTTAGCATAAACAACGAACATTTGAAGCCATCCGACATCACCTATGCCGACTTTAACTATGATTCTTTTGCAGATAGATCGACGAAATCGGTAGATTATGCTTCCTATTGGGCTAGAGAAAATGTCATGCTCGACATCATACGAACGGGCGATATCTATCGCAAATCATCACTTGGTCCGGCGTCTGCACACCTTAGCAATATGCAGCCACAAAATATCCAGGAGTTGGAACGTACCCGTCAATACACCATCATATTTATCGGTCTGTGTATCCGCGCTGCGATTGATGGTGGTGTGTCTCCTGATACGGCATTTTCCCGCGGCAATATTTATTTAAACAACCTATCTCATGCCAAATCCTATGGTGATATCACAGCGTCTGCCCAGTTGGCCTTTGATGATTTTCTTTTTCTGGTTCATAATCATCTGCATCTAAATCATTATTCTGAAAATATCGCAGCCTGCATCGACTACATCGAACTGCACACAGATGATGACCTGAATATTCCTCTGTTGGCTGAAAAAATCGGTTATAGCGATTACTATCTGTCAAAAAAATTCAAAAAAGAAGTAGGTGTCAGTATCAACGCCTACATCAAAAAAGCTCGGGTGCAAAAAGCCGCCTATTTACTTGTTTCCACCAAAATGAGTATTCAGGAGATTTCTGATCTGCTCCACTTTGGCAATCGTAATTTCTTTTGTCGTGCCTTTAAGGAAGAAATGCACACAACACCAGCGGCTTTCCGCACCAGCCATCAAAAACATTAAACATTTATCCTACGATCACGTGGCTCTCTGCAAGACCTAAACCTTCTGCCTCTACATGTACACCTGCCTCTCCGGCTTCTGTACCGGCACGAAGGATGACCTGCCATCTGCCCTCAAAGGATGTAAATTCCCCCTTGGTGTAATTTTCCTCTGTCTGGCCTCTGCCTGTTCCAAAGCCCGCCAGACTTGCAGCACCTTCTACTGAAACCTTTGCTAGCGTATCCTCAGCTGTCGGTACCCAGTTGCCTTCTGCATCTACGATTTCGACGATGCCATAAGCAAGACTTTCTCCATCTGCAGCAATCTGATTCTTTTCCATAGTGATCTTAAGTCCAACCGGCTCTCCCACCGTTTTTACTTCATCACGGGATACTTCCTGTCCATCCTGATAACTGATCGCTGTCAGAGTACCTGCCTCATATGCCACTTCAAATTCTGCCTTGAAATGGCATTCTGCCCCCGTTGGTTTTTTGCCAAGGGACTTGCCATTTAACAAAAGTTCTACTTCCTCAGCACGGCTATAAACTTCTACACTTACCGCTGTCCCTTTTTCGCAATTCCAAGACCAATGGTTGCCGCCTTCTGCCCAACCATAACGACCGATCAAGGCAATCTTTCCATTGTTTTTCGGATCTTTTGCAAAAATATAAGTATCGTTTGCACCCCAGATGATCTGATGATATCTTCCCTGGGCTCTGACATTTCCGCAAAGGTCAAAGTCTCCTGCCTGTGCCAGACGCCAAGGATAAGCTGCGTAGTTTAACATGCGAGACATCTGTGGCACTTCTTCTTCGCTACAATAAATGCTCTTTCCAATACCTGCTTCTCCAATGTAATCCATGCTTGTCCAGAGGAAATCTCCGATCACATACGGAAGGTGCTCTACATCTGACCAATAATCTTCAAATTGCCCCGGCTTGCTCTCTGTACAAAGAATCACACGATCCGGGAAAAGTTCATGGCTAGTCTCATAATGATAGTTCAGATAATTGTAACCGACCACATCCCAATCTTTAACAAATGGGGCGGTATATTCCATCCAGATCTTCTTGCCGTAGGAATTATCCATATTTATGACAGAACCACCTTGCGGCATCTCTTTGCGGAAAGTCTGCCAAAAAGCTGCATTATCCTCATTATCCAAGCCCTTAAAGAAAGAACAAAGTGCGCCGCTGACCAGTCTTGTGCTGTCCATATTTCGCACTGTTTTTGCCAGCATAGCAGAAACCTCATATCCAGCAGCCATACCGCCCTGTTCGGTCAACTCATTACCAATGGACCAGAAGAAAATAGACGGATGATTGCGGTCGCGTCTTACCATAGCCTCGATTTCTTTGATACCATCCTCTGCAAACTGATGACTGAAATCGAAACTATTCTTAGGCAGATTCCAAACATCAAAAGCTTCATCAAAGACAATCATTCCCAGTTCATCACAGATATCTAAGATCTGCTCTGATTGCGGATTGTGCGCCAGACGAAGAGCATTGTATCCATTATCCTTATGCAGTTTTACCTTGCGGTACTCGGCATCGTAAAAACTTGCCACACCCAGAATTCCATTGTCATGATGGATACATCCACCTTTCAACTTGATGGATTTTCCATTTAAAAGGAGTCCATTTTTAGCATCTGCTGTGATGGTACGAACACCAAACCTTGTCGTAATCTCATCCTCGTAATCGGTCTGTGCCATCAAATCCTGGCGGTTGTCCAGAGACATATGAACATTACCAGTTGATGTAAGACTCAACTGTGCCTTCACTTCGTAAAGATAAGGATTCTCGGTATCCCAAAGTTCTGCATTTTCAATAACAAAAGCCTGTGGAACTACTTGACTTGTTCCTGCCGGAAGGCTGATCTTCTGATAGCGCACAGCCACTTCCTCGCCTGTGTCCTTTTTTGCAACGCTGAGTTTTAAGAATCCTTCTGCATCGCCGCTTGCCTTTGCCAAATCATTGACCACAGTAATTTCCGCCTTGCAAAAAGCATCCCCATTTGTAATATGATCAGTATATACAAAGATTCCGTCATGTGCTATATGAAATGCCGGTGCGCTTAAGAGGTTGACACCGCGATACAAACCGGCGCCGGAATACCAACGACCGTTTGGATCATCATCGGTATGAACGATTACCTGAATCTCGTTGTCTCCTACCTTCAAAAACTTGCGGATATCCATGGTAAATGGCGTATAACCATAGGCATGACTGCCGACCGGATTGCCATTGATGAGAACTCTTGTCTTTCCAAAACATCCTTCAAAATGTAAAAGCATGGTATCCGTCATTTCTTCTTCTGTCAGCGTAATGGTCTTTAAGTAAGTTCCCGCACTTCCCTTATAGAATCCGCTCTCAGCCTTACCCGGAGCATCCGGCGTTACATCTGTTTCCACCATGAAATCATGTGGTAGATTGACTTTCTTCGTCTGCTGCGGCATCATAGGGATACTTGACTTTTCCCCTGCCATAAACACCCAGCCACGATTCAAACTTGTTTTTTTCATACCAACCTCCTATGCTATACATTATAATCTTACTTGTATGATTACATTTTTATATATGTTATCATAGCCGGCTTTGCAGATTTCTTTAATACAAAAATTCGTTTTTTTATGTATAAATTAGTAAGAAAGAATGTGCCTTTTTTATAATACAGTTCATCAAAAATTCTGCTTTTGTTTTCTTGGAATAAAAGCATAGATTTTCGAATGATAAATTGAATCTATAGAAATATGAACCTCGCTCATATAAAGATCACACCAGAAACAAATATGCTTTGCTAGATTATAACATCTGGCAAAGCATATTTGTAAGAACTTTTTTCAATTGTGACACGTTCCGTTATGATAGTACGGGCAACAGGACTTGAACCTGCACGGTCTCCCACTAGAACCTAAATCTAGCGCGTCTGCCAATTTCGCCATGCCCGCACGTATAACTGCGTTTCACAGTTACTTAGAAAGATTACCACATTACCAATCGATTTTCAAGTCTAGCTTTCCTAACGATAGGATGTCGTATCAATCAATTTTCCAACGACCAGAAAACGCCGGTCACTCTGACTGCCAATGCAGGTAGAAAGAACCAGAAGTTTGTCATCTGCCGTTACTTCCACACCTTTTCTGACATGGGTAATACTTCGCCCTTCTTCTGCACATGATTTCAGTGAATCGAGAAACTGCTGTACACCATCTGTTGATTTCAAATCAAACATTGCCGGAATATAATTATCATTGTAATTGTAGACGCCAAAAATCTGATAGGTATAAAGCGCCTCCGGGGTCTCAAATGTCATAGTCTCATTCTTCTCAAAAAAATCAGCATCATCAAACAAATGCAAGGATCCAAACATCGTATCCGCGCGCATATCATGCCCATATAGAATCGTAATGGCATCCGACATGTCCTTGCTGTTGCAGGCATTGCTGTAAATGGCTCCCGCCGTAGTCTCGACGTGGTTCATGTCATGACTCAGATAATAATTATCTTCTTCTGTCTGCAAGACCGGATAATCCACAATGGTATTCGCCACGTTGATCCAGCCGTACACGTCCGCATTTTGCTCCTGCAAAGATGCAAAATCATGGATAGGCGATGCCTCCGCTACCGGTTCTTCCGTCTTTTCCTGCTTTTGCCGCATCTTGGCATATTCCGCCTCTGCAAAATCATTTTGATGCTGCTGATAAATATATATCCCCAGACAAAGGGCTGCCGCCAGTACGATCACCGCACTGATCAGGCGAAGTAGTCGCTCATGCTTGTCCTGATCTCTTTTGTTCCTTTTCATCCTATCTGCTCTCCTATAACACTAACTATCTACTATTATGATGGTAAGAGGCAGATTTTGCAAGTAAAGACCGAGGCACGTCCAAATGGGACACTCCTTATGGCAAAAGGAACGTCCCTAATGTCCTCTTCGGATATATCCGTTCCAATTCAAACCATATCTTCTTACCAATACCATTGCTCTGAACTCCGTTCTTTACAAAAAGCAGGTCAAAATGGTTATGCTGTGTACTCTCATTGATAATAACAACTGCACCGCCCACCATTTCTCCATCGACAACAGCTTTATAGACAGCAGAACCCTCCGCATTCACCGACTGGTCAATGTCCTTTTCAGGCAGAATAACAGCATCTGTTTTCCCGAAAACATCTTCAAAACCTTTCTGAAATGCCTCCTGCATATCAGACTTGTATTGCGTTAATTCTTTTGGTTCTATACAAACTAATTGGAAGGTCATTTTATATCTATCTCCTCAAAAATACCGATTTTCTTAATTCTACAAACTGGAATTTTCAAATTAGTCTTTGCAAATAACCTTTGAATCTTCACCATCAATTACAATTCCCTGACGGTTGTTAATTGGGCATAGATTCAAATCCGAAAACTCAGTCATTATTTTCTCGGTAACTTTCTTAAATGGTGCTGTAAGATAATGCGGAAGAACATAGAAATCAATCAAATCAATCCCTGCATCATCTTCTTGTGAGTAGTCCTCCGGCTTTTCATCCATTTGCTCGATATATTGGATGCTTGGAGCGCATATAATTGCGCCTGCCGACTCGCCGATCATCAATTTTCCATTTGCCAATTCCTTTTTCAGCAGTCCATCAGTTCCCGTTTTACGGAGCTGGTCCATAAGAAAGAAAGAATTTCCGCCGGTAAAATATATCACATCTGCTTCTTCAAAAACAGACTGTATCGTTGAATAAGCCTCCGTTGAAATATCAATTTCAGTTACGATCGCTCCCAACTTTTTGAATAATTTTCGAGCCGAGCCGACATAACCGGTGTAGCCTTCACGCAGTGAAGCTGTTGGAATAAATGCGACTTTCTTATTTTCAATTTCTTCCTTTATCAGACTTCCTACACTTGAAAAGTGCGAACATAAAAATAATTTCATCAATATTCTCCTTTATAAATTTCGATTTGTATAACAGCAGTCTAACACACGTTGTTTAAAAATACTACAGCCAAGCCAATGTCTGTAATTTGCCCTAAAATTTCATTTTATGGAATTTGGACTACTTGACTTTCTAATTACATACGCAATTCGTGAAATGTATAATTATACTGTTGATACATCAGACACACAAATGTAAATAGGGACTAGAAAAATAAGATTTCTCTTATCTACGATGATGTTGGCAATTTTCAACATCACATTCGTTTCTTTCTTCTCCATGTCCACCTCTCCTCAGCATGTTTTTCTACGATAGTTTCTATTGCCTATGCAATCTCCTGCAAGTTTCCTTTGATCTCCATCGGCTTGTGATGTGGAGCATCTGCGATACCCTTTACACTGCCGTCCTCGGCGATCTCAACCTTTCCACAGAACACCATCAGGCGGAGAACATTGTTGATCTGAGTACAAATATGTTCTTAAAATTTATTACCTTTATCGAAGACCAGCATTTTTCGCCCAACAATGTATCCAGCCATCTCTTTTCCACCCTCATGCCTATGCTGACGGAAGATATCCAGTCCAACTTAGAGGGCAGTCTGGCTGTTTTTGAAGAAAAAAACGGTGCACTTCCCGTGCACCGTTACGTGATTTCTAATTATTGCGCTGGTGGAATCATCCAACTTTCCAAATCCTGGTTCCTACATCCGGAGACCATGAGCAAGGAAGATCTCTTTGCCCAGTATCATACTATGATCTCCTTGTTCTTTGCTACAATTTCTCCAGAACTGTCTTAGCCTCTGTAAGATAGTCATTCTCCACTGCAAAGATCTGACCTGCGTCTGCTGCCTTGGCAAATTTCTGATCCATCGGAAGTTTGCCGAGGACGGAAATGCCTAATTCTTTTGCCACATCTTCAATGTGACTGTCACCATAAATATGGATCTCCTCGTCACAATTCGGACATTTCACATAAGAATAGTTTTCTACCACACCAAGTACCGGAACGTCCATCATTCCTGCCATGTTATAAGCTTTCTTTACGATCATCTGTACCAATTCCTGTGGAGATGTCACAATCACAATACCATCTACCGGAAGTGACTGGAATACCGTAAGTGGAACATCACCTGTTCCAGGTGGCATATCAACAAACAAATAATCCACATCGCCCCACTGGACATCTGTCCAGAACTGCTTGACTGCTCCTGCAATGACAGGTCCACGCCAGATGACCGGCTGTTCCTCGTCCTCTAAGAGTAAGTTGATGGACATGATCTTGGTGCCATCTTCTGCCTCGATCGGGAAAGTACCATTGTCATCCCCGACTGCCGGACCATGCACACCAAACATTTTTGGAATGGACGGACCTGTAATATCGGCATCCAGAATACCTACCTTATAACCAGCCTTTGCCATCATGGAAGCCACGGATGAAGTCACAAAGGACTTACCTACGCCGCCCTTACCACTGACAATACCGATCACATGCTTGATATGTGCATTTGGATTTGTTTCTACCTCAAATGGATTTTTTTTGTTTGCTGATGCACAACCTGCACAACTTTCTTTTGAACAAGTAGATGCGCTGGCGCACCCTTTCTTTTCTTCTGCCATAATACTAATTTCCTCCCTTTTATGCGTGTTTACGCTTATGATCCATAATTGTTTTTAAAGACTCTGTATACGGAGCTCTTGCCACCCCATATTCTGTCACAATGCCTGCAATTAATTCGTGGTCTGTCACATCAAATGCCGGATTAAAGACTTTGACACCTTCCGGCGCCATGCGCTTTTCATACCACATCTGTGTTACTTCCTCCGGCTTTCTTTCCTCGATCACAATGTCATCCCCGGTCGGTGTTGCCATGTCGATCGTAGACGTCGGTGCACAGATATAAACCGGAACACCATAGAGTTTTGCCACTGCGGCTACGACCGAAGTACCGATCTTATTGGCGGTATCGCCATTGGCTGCCACACGGTCACATCCGACAAAGACGGCATTGACCCAGCCGTTTTTCATGACCATGGCTGACATATTATCGCAGATCAGGGTCGTATCCACGCCGGATTCCTGCAATTCAAATGCGGTCAGACGCGCTCCCTGTAAGAGAGGTCTTGTCTCATCACAAAAGACACGCAGATGATAATCGTGTTCCTCTGCCAGATAGATCGGTGCTGTCGCCGTACCAAAACGGACGGTTGCAAGTTTGCCTGCATTGCAATGGGTCAAAACACCATCGCCGGGCTTCAGCAGTTCCATGCCATATTCACCGATCTTGTGACATACGGCAATGTCCTCGTCACGAATGACCATTGCCTCCTGATGCAATGCCTCAACGATGGCAGGAATATCCTCATTTGCATGGGCTGTCACCACACCTTCCATACGCTTTAGTGCCCAGGATAGATTGACTGCTGTCGGTCTGGATGAATCAAGATATTCCTTGTCCCGACAAAATGCAGCATAAAATGCATCATAGTCATCCACCTCATAACGCGACGCTAAGACATACATACCAATGGCTGCTGCAACACCGATCGCCGGTGCCCCTCTGACCTGTAAAAGATAAATAGCATCCCAGATCTCCTTTGCCTTTGTCAGCGAAAGCATCTGGATCTGCCCCGGCAACTTGGTCTGATCAATGATCACGAGAGCCTTGTTTGCCTCATCCAATGAGACTGTATCGATTTCTGTAATTTTACCACCCATCTCATTTATCCCCCTATTATTATCAACACCTATATTGTACTGAATTTACCCGAAATATACAAATGTGTTCCTCGGAAAGTGCAAAGCCGGGTAAGTGTGCACGGGCACCTTCTCCGACGCAAAAACGAGCCGATCGCATGATCGACTCGTCTTTTGAAAATAAGAAATGATGGGAAAGCAATTATTATGCTAACTCAGCCTTTAAAGCCTCTGTCAGCGCTGGTACGATCTTCTTGAGATCACCGACAATACCATAGTCAGCAACATCAAAGATCGGTGCATCTGCATCCTTATTGATCGCAATAATGATGTCAGATTCTTCCATGCCGGCAACATGCTGGATTGCTCCGGAAATACCGATTGCGAAATATACATTCGGACGAACTGTCTTTCCTGTCTGTCCTACCTGATAATCCTGTGCCAACCAGCCATTTTCAACAACAGCACGTGAGCAGGATACCATACCACCAAGAACATCTGCCAGATCCTTTAACATCTGGAAGTTCTCAGCACTGCCAACACCACGTCCGCCGGATACTAAGATCTTGGCATCCATGATATTTTCAACGGTTCCAACTGCCTTTACGATATCCTGGATCTCAACATACTTGTTGTTCTTGGTAAATCCAGGGTTGTAATTGATAACTTCTGCCTTTGCACCCTTGATCGGCTCGATCTTCTGCATAACACCAGGACGAACGGTTGCCATCTGTGGACGATTGTCCGGGCAGGCGATCGTTGCGATCGTATTTCCACCAAATGCAGGTCTTGTCATAAGTAACTGACCATGCTTTTGTGTATCCTCTTTTCCTTCCGGAACAGAAAGTGGGAAGTCACCGATCTCAAGCATGGTACAGTCTGCGGTAAGACCTGTCTTTACTCTTGCTGAAACGGTAGGTCCCAGATCACGTCCGATGGCAGTTGCTCCAACCAACATGATCTCCGGCTTATACTCATTGATAACAGAAGCAAGTGCATGTGCATATGGTTCTGTTCTGTATGTTTCAAGTTCCGGATCATCTACAACGATTACCTTGTCTGCACCATACTCAGCCAAAGAATCAACGAGATTTCCTACATTGTGTCCCAAAAGAACTGCCGTTACGTCTGTTCCAAGATCAGCAGCCAGTTCTTTTGCCTTTCCGATCAATTCAAAGGCAATGGAACTAATTTCATTATCTACCTGTTGTGCGTAAATAAATACGCCCTTATATTCTTCTAATGCCATTTTATTCACCGTTTTCCTTCCAAATTAGATTACATGTTTCTCTTTTAATTTGTCCATGATATAAGATACGGATTCAGATGGATCTAATGTAACTTTCTCACCTGCGCCCTTGCGTACCTTGTCAGATGCCTTAGCGATCTTGGTAGGTGATCCCTTTAATCCAAGGTCAGAATCATCAACATCCTTTAAGTCTGCACGTCCCCATACGGTAACTTCTTTGTCATAGGCATCGAAGATTCCGCCAGGAGTCATATATCTTGGTGTATTTAATTCAGAAAGAGCGGTTACCAGACATGGCATCTGTGCCTTTAAGATATGGTATCTGTCTTCATACTGACGCTTAACAATAACAGAGTCTCCTTCTACCTTGATATCTTCTGCATAGGAGATAACCGGGATTCCCAAGTGCTCTGCAATCTGTGGTCCAACCTGTGCAGTATCACCATCGATTGCCTGACGACCTGTGATGATAAGATCATAGTCAATGTTTCTCAGTGCACCGGCAATGGTTGTAGATGTAGCCCATGTATCGGCTCCACCAAGTACTCTGTCTGTAACAAGGATCGCATTGTCTGCTCCCATAGCCAATGCCTCACGAAGTACGTCATCTGCCTTTGGAAGACCCATGGTAAGAACGGTAACTTCTGCACCGATCTCGTCTTTGATTCGAAGTGCTGCCTCTAAGCCGGCTTTGTCATCCGGGTTCATAATGGCAAGCATTGCTGCTCTATCAAGTGTTCCGTCCGGGTTGAACTTTACGCCGCCCTTTGTATCAGGAACCTGTTTAATACATACTACGATTTTCATGTATTCATTTCCTCCTATTTCTATTTCAGTAATGCACCAGAGATAACCATACGCTGAACTTCTGAAGTTCCTTCATAGATCTCAGTGATCTTGGCATCTCTCATCATACGCTCTACATCATATTCACGGATATAACCATATCCACCAAAGAGTTGAACAACCTCGGTTGTAACAGCCATTGCTGTTTCAGCAGCAAAAAGTTTTGCCTTTGCAGCCTCTACAGAGTAAACCTTCTGGTTTGCCTTTGCCATAGCGGCTCTGTAAACCAAAAACTGTGCAGCCTCAACACGGGTAGCCATATCAGCCAGTTTGAACTGTGTATTCTGCTGCTGGGCGATAGAACGACCAAACTGCTTTCTTTCCTTTGTATAAGCGATCGCACGATCCAATGCGCCCTCTGCAATACCAAGAGCCTGTGCGGCGATACCGATACGTCCGCCATCCAGAGTATGCATAGCGATCGGGAAGCCCTTGCCTTCCGGTCCAAGTAATGCGTCCTTTGGAATTCTGCAATCTTCAAAGATCAATTCATATGTAGATGAACCGCGGATACCCATCTTCTTTTCCTTTGTTCCGAAGGAGAATCCAGGTGCTCCCTTTTCTACGATAAATGCAGAGAAGTTCTTTTTCTTTCTGCCTCTCTTGTCTTCTGTCACACTTGTGATAGCGATAACAATGTAAACGTCTGCGACTTTACCATTTGTGATAAAGCACTTAGATCCGTTTAATACCCACTCATCGCCATCAAGAACAGCCTTTGTCTGTGCCCCTTGTGCATCTGTACCGGCACCCGGCTCTGTAAGAGCAAATGCACCAAGTTTCTCACCGGTTGCCAAAGGCTTTACATATTTCTGCTTCTGTTCTTCGGTTCCGTATGTCATGATCGGGTCGATACAAAGTGATGTATGTGCAGAAACGATAACACCTGTGGTTGCACATACCTTTGACAATTCCTCTACACACATAACATAGGTCAAAGGATCACATCCCTGTCCGCCGTATTCCTTTGGTACCGGGATTCCCATAAATCCACTCTTTGCCATCTTTGCAACAGTTTCAGCAGGGAACTGCTCTGTCTCGTCAACTTCCTGTGCAAGAGGCTTTACTTCTGTCTCAGCGAACTCTTTAAATAAAGTACGCGCCATTTCATGTTTCTTATCTAAACCGAAATCCATGATCTTCATTCCTCCGTCTTTCATAAATAATATTCGATGATGTGCCCCGCCTGCATAGACGGGGCTTTGAAATCCTAATCTTACTGTGCGTCTACCGGTGTCTTGGTACGGTCTGCATTGTAAACATAGAAGCCTTTACCACTCTTTACACCTAAGTTTCCACCACGAACCATCTTGCGGATGAGTGGGCATGCACGATACTTACTGTCGCCTGTTTCCTTATAAAGAACATCCATGATAGCAAGACAGATATCCAAACCAACGAAATCTCCCAACTCCAAAGGACCCATTGGATGATTTGCGCCAAGTTTCATAGCGGCATCAATACCTGCGATATCAGATACACCTTCCATCTTGATAAATGCTGCTTCGTTGATCATTGGGATCAGGATACGGTTTACAACGAATCCTGCTGCTTCATTTACCTGTACAGGTGTCTTACCGATTTCTTCAGAAATCTTCTTGATTGCATCTACTGACTCAACAGGAGTATTTACACCTGCGATAACTTCGATTAATTTCATACGATCAGCTGGGTTGAAGAAATGCATACCAATCAGTGGACGTGTAAGTCCGTTGCCAATCTCTGTAATAGAAAGGCTTGATGTGTTAGATGCGAAGATACACTCTGGCTTAGCAATCTTGTCAAGTTCTGCAAATGTTGTCTTCTTAACGTTCATATCTTCGAAAGCTGCCTCTACGATCAAATCGCAGTCTTTGCAAAGGTCTTCCTTTAATCCAGGAGTAATCTTAGCAACGATAGCATCAACAGCTTCCTGTGTCAATTTTCCTTTTTCTACTAAACGAGCATAGCCTTTTTCGATCTTAGCCTTTCCGCTTTCAGCCCATTCCTGCTTGATATCGCAAAGTGCGACTTCATATCCATCGACCTGGGCAAATGCCTTTGCAATGCCCTGTCCCATTGTTCCTGCTCCAATAACACCAACCTTCATGTTAGCACCTCCGTAAAATATACTTTTAAAAATTTTTATTCATATTTTTCAACGATTGTTGAGCAGCCCATGCCACCACCGATACAAAGTGTAGCAAGACCTCTCTTAGAATCTCTCTTTTGCATTTCATGTAATAGGGTAACAAGGATACGGCAGCCGGATGCTCCAACCGGATGTCCCAGTGCGATCGCACCACCGTTTACATTTACCTTGCTCATATCAAAGTTCAGATCTCTTGCAACTGCGATTGACTGTGCTGCAAATGCTTCGTTTGCTTCGATCAGATCCATATCATCAATGGTAAGTCCTGTCTTAGCAAGAACTTTCTTTGTAGAAGCAACAGGACCAACACCCATGATCTCCGGCGCAACACCGCCAAGTGCTCCTGCAACCCATGTAGCCATTGGTGTAACACCAAGTTCTTTTGCTTTTTCCTCGCTCATAACAACGATTGCTGCTGCACCATCGTTGATACCGGAAGCATTACCTGCTGTAACAAGTCCGCCTTCCTTACCTGAGCAGCAACGCAACTTAGAAAGTGATTCCGGTGTTGTACCAGGTCTTGGACCTTCATCCTTAACGAAATCAACCATTTCCTTCTTAACCTTAACCGGTACAGGAACGATCTCGTCATCAAACTTGCCCTCTGCGATAGCCTTTTCACATTTCTGCTGGCTGTTTGCTGAGAATGCATCAAGTTCTTCTCTTGTAATGCCATATTTATCACAAACGTTCTCTGCTGTGATCATCATATGATAATGATTGAATGCATCTGTCAAAGCATCATTTACCATAGTATCAATGATTGTTGCATTGTTCATACGATATCCGAAACGAGCCTTTGTCATAGCGTAAGGAGCCATTGACATATTCTCCATACCACCTGCTACAACGATATCAGCCTCTCCTGCCATGATCATGGTTGCTGCATCATTTACACATTTCAGACCGGATCCGCAAACAACGTTGATCGTGATTGCCGGAACCTCGATCGGAAGTCCTGCCTTGATCGCTGCCTGACGTGCTACGTTCTGCCCCTGTGCAGCCTGGATAACACATCCCATCTTAACTTCGTCTACCATCTCTGGTTTTACACCTGCACGATTTAATGCTTCCTTAATAACGATAGCACCAAGATCTGCTGCTGGTGTGTTGCTGAGTGCTCCCCCCATTTTTCCGATTGCAGTACGACATGCACCTGCTAAAACGACTTTCTTTCCCATGTTCTTTCTCCTTTTTATTTCTTATTTGCTGCTTCTCTTTTTTTACCATTCGTTATTTTTTTAACAAGCGAAAGTAAAAAAAAGAAAACAGCGTTTCCGCATGAACTTATAGTAGCACAAAATTATTCTTCATGCAAGCCAACTTTTTTACACTTGCGGCTTGCAAAATAAAATTGTCAGAATATTCACAAGTTTTTCGCCACATACTTTTTTGACCTGTTTCTTATCTTTGTTAAAAAATTATCAATATATGGGGGTTTGCCATTTTCATTTTCTATCTTAGCGTTGGAATTTCGCCTTATAATTGTGTCTTATTCAAACACAATTTGCGTAATTTTCGGAATTATTTTTCTTGCATCTATTACAAAAAAAGAGTTGGGATTTTACTATTTTGAGCAGGCGAACAGTCAAAACCTTATTTTAGGATTTTCGATAACATATCTTGTATTCAGAACAAATGTTTGATACGATAATTATAGGCTTTACAGCCTAAGGTGCTACTTCACTTGACGTGAAATGGCGGTTCGCTTTGCGCGGAGAGTATTACATAGCTCCGATTACATAGATTTATCTCTCTTTTTGAGGGAAATCTTACGAAAGGAGGTATGTGCTTATGCTGACCATCAGTGACTTAATCGCAGTGATTTCACTGTGTGCGACTTTTTACAGTCTGGGTTACGCTCATGGGAAGCGTGATTCCAAGGCACAAAAATAACCGCCCCAACCTGACAAGTTAAGCGGTTATTTTTACCCATTTTTCAGGCGAACCGTCATAGGTAGCACCTTTTCTATTATTATATTAACATCGCTTCTGCTCTATGTCAAACATCTATTCCACAGTTTATCGAAACTCTTATTTGTGCTAATACATCTGCCATTTTAGTTTGTTTCCCCTACGAATTTACACTGCTCTCAAACTAAGGTGTGGTTTTTCAACGGTCTTATCAAGTTTGTTTCCCCTACGAATTTACACTGCTCTCAAACGACACGTGGCAAGCGATTTTTCACGCGCGTGTTTGTTTTCCCTACGAATTTACACTGCTCTCAAACCGCGGCGCTGTCGTTCTCGATCTCTTTCAGTTTGTTTCCCCTACGAATTTACACTGCTCTCAAACGCAGGCAGATTATTTATTTTATTCGCTATCGTTTGTTTCCCCTACAAATTTACACTGCTCTCAAACGGAAGTAGAAGAGTCTTTTCTGACGAACAGGTTTGTTTCCCCTACGAATTTACACTGCTCTCAAACTAATCTCATTTCCTCCGGATGAAGATGTGGGTTTGTTTCCCCTACGAATTTACACTGCTCTCAAACTTGAATCCTGCATGAAGATTGTAGATGAATGTTTGTTTCCCCTACGAATTTACACTGCTCTCAAACTATAACTCCACCTTTGATAATTCTCTGCTGTTTGTTTCCCCTACGAATTTACACTGCTCTCAAACTGCTGAAATATAGATTCCCCATCTTGACATGTTTGTTTCCCCTACGAATTTACACTGCTCTCAAACAAGTGCATGACCTCACTCGTGTCAAATACAGTTTGTTTCCCCTACGAATTTACACTACTCTCAAACCGAAAGTGAGTTGTTAGAGTTTAACCCACTGTTTGTTTCCCCTACGAATTTACACTGCTCTCAAACGTTGGTCTTAACTGCTCCACTAGTGCTATCGTTTGTTTTCCCTACGAATTTACACTGCTCTCAAACCAAGTATTCGCCACGTAATACCATGTTGAGTTTGTTTCCCCTACGAATTTACACTGCTCTCAAACTTTCCCTCTACTGTGTGAATTGCCTTGATAGTTTGTTTCCCCTACGAATTTACACTGCTCTCAAACATGGCAATCGATTATATCACAGGATTAATCGTTTGTTTCCCCTACGAATTTACACTGCTCTCAAACTTCGCTCTGAAAATAAAGGGAGATTCCATGTTTGTTTCCCCTACGAATTTACACTGCTCTCAAACTGTTGCTCGACAACATGAACGTCAGAAAAGTTTGTTTCCCCTACGAATTTACACTGCTCTCAAACTACATTGCAGATTGCAAATGAGAAAGATGCGTTTGTTTCCCCTACGAATTTACACTGCTCTCAAACTCAAAGACAGACAATTCACAGACTGCATTCGTTTGTTTCCCCTACGAATTTACACTGCTCTCAAACGAACTTTATCCCGGCAGCCGGGGACAAGCCGTTTGTTTCCCCTACGAATTTACACTGCTCTCAAACTATATAATGTTTGGTGGCAGACGATTTTTTGTTTGTTTCCCCTACGAATTTACACTGCTCTCAAACGTTGAGCGGGATTTCCGTCGCATTTGCAAGTTTGTTTCCCCTACGAATTTACACTGCTCTCAAACCTTACGACGACTTTTCGTGTATAGGTCATAGTTTGTTTCCCCTACGAATTTACACTGCTCTCAAACTGCAATATCTTCTGTATTTTTTGCAATATCGTTTGTTTCCCCTACGAATTTACACTGCTCTCAAACCTCAAACCTCAAATTGCCCGAGAAAAATATCTGCGAAATATTTGTGTAACATCCCTAGTTTTTTTCGGAAACACTTTTATTTTAACATAAAATACATTGATCTGCATCCACTATAATTCTATGTTCTCGCTTTGAAATTGGATGTTCCATGGCATCTATGAATAAAACCGTATATCCACGATTTTGCACATCTTCAAAAAATTCTTCCATCTCTCCATCCGATAAATAACTTCTCAGATTGATCAGGAAAAACAACTTATTATGATCGTATATCTGCACCAGTTCAAAATAATCCAACAACTTTTCCCCCAGATTATCATAAACATTCTCCACTTCCACTCCTGCTGCCTTGATCAGGGATTCTATATTAACCTTTGAAAAACTTATATGGCCTGTCATCTCCGTGGATAATTCCAAAAGTAATTGCTCCCATTCTGCTACCAGGGTTGACATCTTCAAAAAATAATCTTCTCCTATTGCCCGTTGTTGCATCCGATTGACAATCTTTGTTATGAGTCCTTTTTGATTCATATCAAAAGGGATAAACTGTGATACCATTTCCGCATGTTTTGCCATTGGAAGAACTTTATCCTCATTCGATAAAACTATTTTCCCTTCTGCTCCTTGCGACTGGTCAGCCAAATCATTTAGAATATCACACCATACTTTTTGATTCTCAATCACGATTGTCTGGCAACACCCCGCTTCACACGTAACTGTGCTATCTATTTGTGGAATATATACTTTCATAACACAACCAGCCTTTCCTCTGTATCGATCACATCGCCTGTATACTCTCCGACTACATAATCCATCTTGACAAATTGCTTTTCTGTTACAACCAGCGTCTGTATGATTCCCTGTGACGGTTTATTCTTATGAATAAGCAACTTAATCGAATTTTCCATAGATGGGCTTGTCATCATTTTGCAATATACAGATTCTTGCAACATAATAAATCCATTTTTTATCAACAGTTTTCGAAACTGCCGATATTGCCGTTTGTCTTCCGTTGTAAGTGTCGGTAAATCAAAAAAGACTAACATCCTCATAAATCGAAACCCTGCCATTTTATCTCCCAAATGCTTTCGCTACAACATACCATAAAACTTTATAAGCGAAGCATCTCCATCATTAATTGCATCCAATATGCTTTTTGTATATATCTTAATAGCATTCATTACAAACTGACTCTGTCCATCAATACTCACTTTTTGATCCATGATGCGCCACATTTCATGTTTTTCTTCTGTATCAAATTCCACCGGCTGCATTTGATATACAAGCCGATCGACCAAAATACGAAATGGTTCCATCAGATCACTGGACAAATTAAAATGATTGAACATATTATTGTGAAATATTCCCAATTGTGTTAAATATCCATTCGCACTGATTTCCCGATTAAATGCCGAAAGAATCATGCTATAACCATAGTTTAGCGCAGCATTGATGGCTATATCGGCACTTCTGGTAAATTCCATTCCAAAAAGTGCATTAAAATACACCTTTGCAGCGTGTCCTTCACGATTCGTCGTATCCGCAAGTTCAATCTGTTCTGTATAACCGGATAGCATCCTTGCCTGCTCCAAACATCCTATTTCCAAGAGAAAATCTGCCTGTTTTCGTATTTTTTCACTTACAATATCTCGCCAGATACTATCTTTCACCGTCTGTTCCCACGCTATTTGTGAACGAATCTTGGCTGAACTGTCATGGCAACCATGATGAGGTATCAATTCCGCAATAGGATTTCGTTTTGAATCACAGAAGATTACTTTTATTTTCTTTTCCGTCAACGCCGCAATCAAGACACCTGTCATAGAAACTGCAGGATTCTCTATAAGAAGCACCGCTATTTCATCTAAAAGAACACGTTTTGTCTCCAATCCACGTACAACCAGATACCCCATCTTGTAATCTAATTTGGATTGACTTTCAATGACTACCACTCGCCAACTCATACATACTCCAAAATGTTATCCGAAACCACTTCCCACAATCCAGATGCCGATTGATCGATAATACGTACATCTGAATAATTCTTTTTCCAGTTTGACATCGTGCTACTAAAACTTACTGTCGCAGCACTATGCGCTTTTCCACCTATTTTTTCCAGATTACATCCCGCCGTCATTCTGCCAAACACCTGATGAATATTTAACAACACCTGACACTGTTCTATTACATTACATCCTATAAACCGTTCCCTCCCATCTATAAGAAGTTGTAATGGAGAGTTGATTCGTTTTTTGTAAATGGTATTTTGCAATTTATCTATATAGAGGTCATATAATTTCAAATTATCCTCTGCCTGCACTACATCATAGTCCACATCATAAGCGTATCGTGGGTTATTGGATACTTTTTCCGTTAACCTCTCTACTTTTTTCAGATAATACTTCCAATACTCATCCGATGAAAACTGCACAACCGGCTGTGCAATCAAACACTTACCTCCACTCGCATTTCCCGTGATACACACGCGGAATCCATCTAAAGACAATATGGTATTTACCTTCCATGGTCGCATTCCCATTGGGAAATCCACAATATCCACGGGCTTTCCCGTAATGCGCTGTAAACGATCTTTCGCATACTCTCTGGCAAATGTCGTGCCTTCCAGAAATCTCTTGCCATATAAAAGTTCCACCGACAATACCATTAAGGTCGACTTTTTTCCAGTCCTATACTGTACCGGAATAAAAAACATAACCCCCGCCTTATTGTAGCCACCATATTTTTCCGTTGGGAGTCCTGCCTTTAATGGTATCAAGTTTGCTCCCTTCTTTACTGGTTGCTGGTCGAATAATCCACCAGTCTTAAAACTTGCATACTTGGTAAAGTGAGCCGTATTCTTCTTTGCTGTTTTAAGTACTCGCGGTAACATTTCTTCCTTGTTCCAAACAATTTGATCCTGACATTTAACAGTGTGTGTAAATAAGGTTTTCGTCTTAACACTATACCTGGACTCGACACGGAACCATTGACGCGAAAATCGCATATGATACACATTTCCTACCACCACGTTCAAATACGCATCCACCGCATGATGCAGATCGTTATATGTACGTGATTTATACAGATCAAACTCATGTCTAAACTCAGAAACCAGTCCTGCCTTAGAATAAACAATTATCGTCTGTGGAAATCTTTCCTTCAGCAATTCGGCTACTACTTTTGTGGACTGCGACGTTTCTGTCAACTGACGGTTGATAAATCCATACTTTTCGTCCTCTGTAAATGGAGTTGAGCGAATCAGTCGTTTGTATTTTTCATCTGAAATGGTTCCCAAATGATGCCAGTATGCCCATGTACTTTGCATTTGGTTGCGAATTTCTGCTTTGATCGGATAAACATCTTGTTTTGCACCATTTTCCTCTGACAACACTAATACCTTATTATTGATAATGCTGTCATCCTTAACATATGCCTGTGGATATATATGATCGATATCGTATTCTTTGGAACCTGCCATTAAACGCTCAATCGAGATAGGAGTTCCGCTATATGCCGATTTCCCGAATTGCATAAAATATAAAAACAACCGATCACTTTGCAAACGATTATCCACGTATTCGCCCATGGTCTCTAACTGATGTTTCAAATCGCGAACATCCTCTTCCCGGCACTTTGCATAATAATCCAGAATCTGCTGATAACGTGATTTTGTCCGTCTTCCTTTTTGCTCTGGTAATCCTCCTCTCGCCATCTCAACAAAGATTTTTTCAGGTGTTCCAAATGCTTTTTCAATATCTTTTACGATATCTAGGGTACGATATATTGGTCTTCTAACTGCATTTGATACATACATTTCATCTAAACGTTCTTCTAATGTCTGCTTTCTTCCCGTATAATACTCTTTTCTGCATGCATCAATTGTCTCTACAAAAGTATATCGTTCTGATAACAATTCCATCAGATTATCATTGGTTTCCCACATCATGTTGATAATGGTCGCTATCTCTCCTGTTGCTTTGCAAACCCCTTCCATGCCAGTTAGGAATTTGCGTGATAGTCTTCCAAAATCTTTGGTTTTTATTTTGCAAATATATGTGACATCTTCATCTGACAAATCCGGATAATTCTTTCGTAACCACTTTCCTACACGACCTTTATCTTCTGCATACGAAGATCTCTCAATAATCCGCTCCACTTCCTGTTCACTCAGTATCTTCTTATCCAACAATCGCTTGAAAGAAAGATAGGAAGATAATGATGATTTGATCGTCACATCAATTCCGCTCAGACTCTCTCTGTGATTTTTATCTAAATATCCATTACTGATCAAATAATCCTCAATCTGCTTTTTCTTTACACGCTTATATTTTAAGAAAAGACATGTATATAGTCCCTGCTTGGCTTCTACCGGTATCTTTCTACCATCTATTTTTAGATTATTTATCTCATTCAAAACCATGAACTTCTGATAGCATAAAGAATCCTTCGGCAAAACTGCTTCTCCTGGAAGATATGTACATTGATTTGTCATCTTTTTTATGAATGCTTCTTCGCTCGCATCATCATCGATCATGCTCTGAAAATTCCAAGGCAAAATTTTTCCTGCTTTGCGCTGAATCCATGCAAAATCAGAATTTGTATTCAGTGGTCCAACATAATATGGGATTTTAAACTTAAATACACTTAATATCTTATCCTTATTTGAAATTCCATCTTCATTCTGTTTTAAAAATGGTAAATACTCGCTTGCATTGTCCAGAATTTTCTTTAATTCATATTCATACAACTGATGCGGAATCACACGATTATCCGTATTTTTTTGTTTTGGCAAAAACTGTCGTAACACCAGCCGTTCGCACATCTCCTGATATACGGCTTCATCCTCTTCATCTGGCTGAATTTTCCCTACTATTTTTTCAAGAAACTTCGAGAAAGTTTCAACATCCGCCTTGCTTTTGACCTGGTCTGCTATATCTCGGTTGACATGATAGGAATAGGCCACATAGTTGTCATTTCGTGCTTCACGAAAAACCATATCATATTTTGTTGGACAATACTTACGTATAAAGTATTTTAATGTCTTAAGATCCGCTTTATGCTGCTCATATATTTTCACTTTTGCCTCCGAAATCGTTGTAATTCCGGATTCCGCATCTAAAACTTCTGCCAGCACACTCCAATCATGTAAATTGCGTAATACAGAAATCAGTTCATAATCATCTCCGATATTGACCATGATCTCCGCCATTTTATTATCATCCATCTCAAGTGAAAGAGAGCCAAAGGCTTCATACTCATCTTTTCCATATAAATCCTGTAATTTACAAGTTCCTCCAGCCAGTAAACGAATAATATGATATTCACTGTATGGAAAAGTTTCGCTTACATTCTTATTTGGCTTTCTATCATCCAATATAGTTGCCGCTAGAAGATTTTGTTTTTCTGTCACTCTCACATGCTCTTTTAAAATCGCACCAATAGCCTGCGCATCTGATGACCACGGATTTTCAAAACCATTTTCTATAAAAAATCCCAGGAAATTCTGATATACTTCCTGAATATCCAGCAATGAATCCATATGTTCCACACTGATCTGATTCAAAAAATGTCCTCTGTGCGCAACTAACCATGCACATGCTAAATATACCAGCCTCACATCATGTTTCTTTTTATCATGCATTAAATCCGAAATAAGATGATGAATTGTCGGATATTCTCCCATATATTGAACGTCTGTATATTCCTTATCATTAAAGAAAATATACCTGTCTGCTGTATCTTCACGCCATAAATAACTCTCTGATAAACGTATAAAAAAGCGCGGATCAATCTTTGCAATCTCATCTGCAAAGATTTCCTGCAAAAGTTGCACGCGCTGTTGTCTTCGATCCAGTCTGCGTCGCGCAGAGCGAAAATTTCTACGCTCATCACAAAGGGCAGCCGCACTAAATACATGACTGCCCCAAGCATCCTCCCCATGGAACTTTAATAAGCGATACTCTGTGTCTGTCACAGCATAGCCCACAGAATCCGTTCCAATGTCCAATCCTAAATAGTACTTTTTCTCATTTTTCATTTGACATTCCTCCATCTTTGCGCTACCATACAAATGTAAATTGTAGTTCCCCTACGAATTTACACTGCGAGTTCAAATAAAAATTTATTCAATTCACTGGTTTTTCCAGCAGCACAGGGTGTGCTTAAAGGCTTCATATAGAAGTCTTTTTTTATTATAAACACTAATCAAAATTTAATAAATCATTTTCTCTTTCTTATAGCACAAAAACGCGGACACCTTCCCTCAGAAAAGTATCCACGTTTTTTCTAATTTGCTCCCCAATTTCTAAAGAACGCATGATTTCCAATCATAGTATATCCCGTGATGCCGTAATAATCAGCCCACTTCTTGGTCATGAAAAAGAGCCAGTCGCCCGACCGGTAGCCATTCAAAACCTGTCTGGCGGCATTGGTGCAGGATTCATTCGGTCCACGCTCCAGGATCAGGGCTAGATGCCCGTCTCGTACCGGCTGGAACTGGTTGGTCTGATAAATGACCCCCGATAAGGTATTCGGGAACAGGGAACTCTTGACTCGGTTCATAATAACGGTTCCGACTGCCAACTGTCCTGCATAGGACTCGCCTCCGGCTTCTGCCTGGATGATCGCAGCCATCAGTTTCAAGTCAGCATCCGAATAAGAGATCGAGCCACCGGTATTTTCCGTAGGAATCTGCGGTGTATTGCCCGCATCTCCTGCATTACCTGCATCGGATCCATCACTGCCGTCTCCACCTGTATCTCCCCCTTGCTGCTGTTGTTGCTGTTGCTGCTGCAGGATCTGCTGTGCCAGGGCTGCCTGCGCTGCTGCTGCCTCTCCCTCTAATGCTGTCTCATTGTCCCGGAACTCTTGGATCTTGGCATTGTATTCTTCCACGGACATCTGTGCCGCTGATACTTCCCCCTTCTTGGCACTGTAGGCATTGCCGGCATCATTGACCAGATCGTCAAGTTCATCCTGCTTTGCAGAAAGCGTATCATTATAGGCAGAAAGTTCTGTCTTTTTATCACTAAGTGCTGCCGACTTTTCCTTGATGGTCTCCTGCAACTTTGCATAGGAGTTCATCATCTTTCGGTCATAGGAAGTGATAGAGGACACATACTCGGCTCTCTGCAAAAATTCTACCATGGAGCCACTCTCCAGAAGGGTGGTCAAAAGCGACTGGGATCCGTTCTCATACATGTATTGGATACGGGTCTTCATCCCCTCATACTGTTCAGCCTCTGCCGCCTCTGCCTCAGCCAGTTCCTTTTCCAACTGACTAATGCTGGCATTGGCAGATTCGATCGCATTTTGCGTATCCGTGATCTCCTGGTTGACGCTCTGCAAACGCTTGTTATATGAGTTATAGGTCGCGCCAAGATCATCTGCCTCGTCCTGAAGATCGTCAACAACTTTCTGTGCATCGTTCTTCTGGCTCTCTGCCTCGTCCTTTTTCTTTTTGTTTTCTAATTGTTCCTGTCTGATCTCCTCCAGAGACTTAGCGTAGACATTGCCTATGCCCCCTGCGCTCCACATCACGCAAAAACACAAGAAAAGAACCAGACACTTTTTCCAAAGTTTTTTCATATCAAACCTCATCTTTATCGGCAGGATGTAGAGATTGCCTCGATCGCAACCGCACCGCCCCGCACGATCTCAACCTTGCTCTTGAACTGCTTTTTCAAAAGTGTGATCAGATCGTCATTTCTGTGGTCTGTCAGCGTACATTCCAAAAGTACACTGTCCTCGCCGATGTCCGCCACTTTAACATTGCCATTGTTGACGTTGAAGACCTGCGCGATCCGAAAGACTTCTTCCTTGCCCTCATTGTCAAGCCCCTTGACCTTGGCATAAAGGATCTCTTTCATGTGCAAAGGCACATGCGTCAGGTCGATCACCTTGATGACTTCCACCATGCAGTTTAACTGCTTTTTGATCTGTTCAAAGGTGATGTCATCACTGGTAACACAGATAGTCATGCGCGAGACATCTTCATGCTCGGTCGTGCCAACGGTAAGACTTTGTAAGTTATAGCACTTTGCAGAAAAAAGACCGGACACCTTCGCCAGAACGCCCACCTGATTTTCTACATAGAGTGCAATCCATCGATTTTTCATTCCCATATCTGACACCTCCTACTTCAAAATCATTTCGCTCATAGGATTACCGCTCTTTACCATAGGAAGAACAATCTCCTCTGTTGCAATCATAAACTCTATCACCGTAGGTGCATCTGTCCGCTCTTTTGCCTCAGCCAGCGCCGCTTTTGCCTCCTCCAAAGAAGTCACGCGCTGTCCATGCGCCCCATAACTCTCAGCCCATTTCACAAAATCCGGGACATATGGCGGGCACGCTTCATTCGGTCCCTTGCAACCGTCCGGACATCCGATCTGTCGGCGCAGACAGGTGATCTCATAACGCTTGCCATAGAACAACTGCTGCATCTGGCGCACCATGCCCAGATAATTATTATTCAAAATACAGATGGTCAGTGGCACTTTTTCGCAAATAGCGGTCGCCATTTCCTGCATGTTCATCTGCATGCCGCCGTCTCCCGTAATACAGACAACATCCTTGTCCGGTGCTCCGATCTTGGCGCCCACTGCTGCCGGGAAACCAAACCCCATCGTTCCGAGACCACCGGAAGTGATCATCTGCTTGCCTCTCGGCATGGTAATATACTGCGTTGCCCACATCTGGTGCTGTCCGACATCCGTCACGACAATTCCCTGTGGGAAAGTATCGTTGATGGCTTCCATGATCATCTGTGGCGAAAGTCCATGGTCTCGTCGCATTTCCAGCGGATTTTCTTCCTGCCACATGCCAATCTTTGCCAGCCACTTGTCCGTATTCTTGGCTTCTGCCCATTCCACCAGACGTTCCAGCGCGATCTTGGCATCCGAAACGACCGGCACATCCACAACGACATTTCGTGAAATAGAAGATGCATCAATATCCAGATGTACGATCTTTGCCTTTGGTGCAAATTCGTTCAGATCGCCCGTGATCCTGTCGTTGAATCTTGTGCCAACCGAGAAGAGAACATCGCATTCGCTGACCGCCATATTTGCGGCATATCTGCCATGCATACCGCTGTTCCCCACATATAGAGGATGGTCTGTTGGGATGGCTCCCTTGCCCATAACGGTCGTGACAACCGGTATATGCATCTTTTCCGCAAAGGTCGTCAAAAGTTCCTGTGCCCCTGAGATATTAACACCGCCGCCTGCTAAAAGCAAAGGCTGCTTGGCTGATTTCAAGATCTTGTATGCCTTTTTCAACTGCCCGATATGTACGGTCTCATTTGGCTTGTAGCCGCGGATATCCACATGATCCGGATATCCTGCCGGTCCGTTCTGGGTCTGGATATCCTTTGGGATATCGATCAATACCGGACCCGGCTTGCCGGAACTTGCGATCTGAAATGCCATCTTTATGATCTTGCCCAGATCCTTGCGGTCACGCACGGTCACACCATATTTTACAATGCTTCTCGTCATACCAACGATATCAACTTCCTGAAAGGCATCGTTTCCGATCAGGCTCTGCGGCACCTGACCGGTAAAGATGACAAGCGGAATACTGTCGTAATGTGCATCTGCGATACCGGTAATCGTATTGGTTGCCCCCGGTCCACTGGTCACCAGACATACACCGACGCGTCCTGTTGCTCTAGCGTATCCTTCTGCCTCATGGATCAGCGCCTGCTCATGGCGAGGCAAAACAACATGGATTGAATCCTGCTTGTACAACTCATCCACAATATCGGTTACCATTCCGCCCGGATAAGCAAAAATAGTATCTACGCCTTCTTCCTGTAATGCTTTTACAAATAATTTTCTTCCCGTGATGTCCATATTATGATCAACCTCTCTTATATATCTGATAGGTGTAGATTACATCAAAGTAAGTCTGCTCCTCGCTCTCCTCAGTCATCGACCATGCCGGATCTTTTTCCAGATTTGGCAAATGTGCGTCGGCTTCATAGGCATAATCGATTTTTGTGATATAGGCTGTATCGCAAAGATCCAGCATCTGCCGGTAAATACTGTCTCCACCGATCACATAAATATCCTCGGAATTATATTTTTGCAATTCTTCCTGCAATTCGTCCATGGAATGTACGATCACAGCTCCTTTGACCTCATAATTTGGATTTGCCGTCAATACAATATTGATGCGGTCTTTGAGGGGTGCCTGATTTGGAAAACTCTCTAAAGTCTTTCGTCCCATGACAACGACATTTCCTGTTGTCATCTGACGGAAACGCTTCATATCCTGCGGGATACGGATCAAAAGTTCATTGTTCTTGCCAATAGCCCAATTATTGTCTGCTGATGCGATGATGTTCATATATCTACTCCTTATACTGCAATCGGTATGTTCTTAATCTGTGGTCCGGTAACATAATCATCTAAACGGATGTCATCCTCGGTAAAGGCATAAAAATCCTTGATCTCCGGATTCAGCCAGAACTTTGGTGCCGGATGCTGCTCTCTGGTAATCAGTTCCTGCACGAGTGGAATATGTCTGTCATAAATATGTGCATCTGCGATCACATGTACAAGTTCTCCCACTTCCATATCACACACCTGTGCCAACATATGCATAAGCACAGCATACTGACATACATTCCAGTTGTTGGCTGCCAAAACATCCTGTGAACGCTGGTTTAAAATTGCATTTAAAACCAATTTGTCTGTTCCCGGTCTTGTCGTCACGTTAAATGTCATCGAATATGCACAAGGATATAAATGCATCTCTGACAGATCCTGATGTACATAAATATTTGTCATGATACGACGTGAAAAAGGATTGTTTTTCAGATCATAAATCACGCGGTCTACCTGATCCATCATACCTTCTTTATACTTATGCTTTACCCCCATCTGATAACCATAAGCCTTGCCGATCGAGCCTGTCTCATCTGCCCATTCATCCCAGACACTACTCTTGAGGTCATGAATATTGTTGGACTTTTTCTGCCAGATCCAGAGCATCTCATTGGTACAACTTTTGATGGCTGTTCTACGAAGTGTGATAGCCGGAAATTCCTTTGACAGATCATAGCGGTTCACGACACCAAACTTCTTGATCGTATAAGCGCTGGTGCCGTCCTCCCATTTCGGGCGCACCTTTTCTCCCTCCGTGCTGATGCCATTCGTTATGATATCATTGCACATATCTACAAAAATCTGATCTGCTAGACTCACTTGTCATTTCCTCCCATCTTTATGTCAAATCATATATCATTTCAATCAATGTATAGCAATGCCATATTATTATTTATTGTAGCGAATTTATCCCAGGAGCGCAACAAAAGAAGTTGCCTTTTGTCGCAAAAAGGATTATATTTATAGAAGAAATTAATCGAAGGAGTAAGACAGAATGAGCCAGGAAAAAGTTGACTTACGCAAAGAACAGAAACACAACCGTAAGAAGATCCTCAAAAAGCAAAAGATGGAACACATCCTTCTTGCTGTAGGCGGTATTGTTGTGGCAGTCGCTATCGTTGTATGGGCAGGATTTTCTGCACACACAAAATACGAGGAGAAAAAGGCTGAAACCCCTACTTATTACAGTGTAGATACCTCAGATCTGACAGAGTATCTTTCTTCTTTGCAAGACTAGTTCATATACATATTGATACAAGACATACAGGCACTTCACAAATTCATGTTGTGAAGTGTTTTTTTATGCATTTTTCACAGGCTATTGACATATCCTAGCAAAGCGTGTTATAAGTGTACTAGTACAACTAATACAGTTTCAGAAATGGTAAAGGTGGTGATTCCTTTTATGATTCAACTAAACTATCGGGACTCCAAGCCCATCTACGAACAGATCAAGGATGGCTTAAAGCGTCTCGTGATCACCGGAGCGATTGCTACCGATGAAAAACTTCCCTCCGTGCGCGAACTTGCAAGCCAGTTGGCGATCAATCCCAACACCATCGCCAAGGCGTTCCGTGAATTGGAACAGGAGGGTTACATCTACACGATCACAGGCCGTGGCAGTTTTGCTGCAGACAGAAAAGATATTTCAGCCGGGAGGAATGACGAATTGCTAAAAAAATTTGACGAGATCGTAAAAGAACTTCTCTTCTTAAGCGAAGACAAGGAGCAATTAAAAGAACGCATTGAAGTGCTGGCAAAAGGAGGTGGCAAAGATGATTCAGATCAATAATGTTTCCAAATCTTTCCATGGCACACAAGCCCTCGACCATTTGCAGATGCATGTACCTAAGGGTGCCATCTATGGTCTGGTCGGTCCCAACGGTGCCGGAAAGTCCACTATCATCCGTCATATCGTCGGTGCCTACCGCCCAGACGAAGGCGAGATCCTCATTGACGGTGAAAACATCCGGGAAAATGCGTCTATCAAAGAAAAAATTGCCTACATCCCAGATGAGATCTTTTATTTTGCACAGGCGACCACGCTTGATATGATGCATTACTACAAGGGCTTATATCCAAGTTTTGACGAGCAGTATTTTTATAAGATCTGCAAGTGTTTTCCTATGTTAAACCTCAAGAAACCTATCCGGTCTTTTTCCAAGGGTACCATCAAGCAGGTGGCATTTGTTCTGGCTCTGTCCATCCATCCTGCCCTGCTCGTTTTGGATGAACCGGTCGATGGCTTGGATCCGGTCATGCGCCGACAGATCTGGAGCCTGATCATGGGCGAAGTTGCTGATCGTGGAACGACCGTACTCGTCTCCTCACACAATCTGCGTGAGTTGGAAGACGTCTGCGATCACATCGGCATCCTAAGCCATGGCCATATCATATTGGAACGCTCTTTAGACAATTTACAGAGCAGTGTCACCAAAGTGCAGGTTGCCTTTGACGGCGATCTTCCACCGATCCCGGAGGGACTGCAGGTTTTACATTCCGTGACCAACGGGCGTGTTTCTACCCTGATCTTAAAAGGTCAGCCACGGGAGGCGCAGGAAAAAATGGCAGCCTTGCATCCACTGCTTTTAGATGTTCTTCCTCTGAGCCTGGAAGAAATCTTTATCTATGAAATGGAAGGAGAACATTATGAAGTCAAAAACATCCTTTTTTAACAAGACCATATACAAGAAAAATCTGACTCGCTTTGTGGCTTTTCCGCTTCTTTACTTTGCATTTCTTTTTATCAGTATGTCCTGCAATATGCTCGTAAACCGCCTGAATATGCAAAAGTCCCCGGACGCCTATATCCAGACCCTAAAAACACATCAGGATTTGTATGAAGGGGTGATGAACAGAAATGTACCAATCTTTGTTGCTATTTACATGATCTTAGTGACCTTGGCTGTCTTTTCCTATTTATACCAAAGACGGTCCTGCAACATGATGCATGCTTTCCCGGTCAACCGTAAGATCATGTTTTCAACCGGTATTGCTTCTATTTTGACGCTTACTCTCCTGCCGCAACTGGCAGTAACCCTGATCAATACCATCCTCTATCTTGTCTTTGGTGCCGGAAGTCTGGTATGGATTCCATGGTATTGGATGCTTTGCATGATTGCTTATGATCTATGCTTTTTAGGCATAGCCCTGTTTACCGCCATGATCAGTGGACAGTTAATTACAAATTTCATCTTCTACTGGATCTTCAATTTTATGTTTATGGCGGCTGAGGTCGTGATCCGCGTGCTTTTATCCTTCCTTTGTTTCGGTGTTTATTCTTCGGATATTTACCGGAACAAACTGCTCTGTATGACGCCGTCAGCCTATCTGCCGCATCATACCGGAATTTATATCAATGATGCCACCTACCGGATCTATCATATCCTGCCGGAGGCTCTGCCTACCCTGCTGGTCTATGCCTTAGTCGGCATTGGGCTTGCCGGACTCGCTTACCTGCTTTACCAGCATAAAGCCTTGGAAACCTGTGGTGATTTTATCGCAGTGCCATTTATGAAACCGGTATTTACACTGGGTATGACCTTTTTCGCCTCATTGTTGGCAACCGTCGGCATCGGTTATGCCTTAACCAATCTCCTTTCCGAGAATGAGACGGTATTTTTTATCAGCATCATGATCCTATGTCTCGGCATCGGTGTGATCCTTTATTTCATAATACAGATGCTGATCGACCGAACCAGACATGTATGGAAAAGGCGGTACATGAAATACTGCTGCATTTACACCGGCGTCATTTTCGCCTTCTTGCTCTGCGTGCGTTTTGATGTATTTGGTATCGAAAGGCAGGTTCCGACAGCATCCGATGTTTTTGAAGTAGACATGACGATGGGAGAAACCACCTATGCTCTTACAGATGCCGATGAGATTGCGGATTTCATTTCGATCCACAAAGAGATCATAAATGAAAAAGAAGAACTTTTAGATTATTCCAGACATTGCAGCGAGCCTTATGGATTTTTGGATATTTCCTACCATTTAAAAGACGGCAGTTCACTGAGCCGTTCTTACCGTCTGCCGGATTATGCCGGCAAGTCCGAAGCATATCAGAATACCTGTCAAAAACTCCTGTCACTCTTTAACGACAAGGATGCCATCTTGACCCATGGTATTTCAAAAAACTATGCAGAACTTCAGGCAGAGGATGTGACTTTTTATCCTTTTGACGCCCCGGACGATGGATCTGAAGAAAAGACTTACACGAATGCCCAGTTGCAAAATCTCTATGAGGCATTTGTGCAGGATATTAAGGAAGGCAACTACAAGATCACAGATCTGGACGCCAGCGCGCCATGCTACTCGGATTCCTTCGCTCTTGTCCTAAGATCCCCGGAACCGATCCTGTTGGACCGCACCAAGTATTCCTTCTACTACACCGGTCGTTCTTCCTTAAGTTTATTTACAAACTACGTTAGCGTCACCGGCGCCCTGTCTCCGGTATCCAAAATGGCGGTCGCTGAGGAGACCAAGGAAGCCGTTGCCGCAAATGGAGATATGACCGCACATTTATATATCCACCCGACACCGGACTGCACCCATACCCTGCAGGCGATGATCGACATGGGCATGATCACAAACACCGATGATCTGACCCTATCCACAGCAGGGGAAGTCTATATGTTTACTGATGAGTAAAATATAAGTTACCATAATATAAGAAAAACCATCTTCGCGACCGCACTAATCGGGGCGAGATGGTTTTTCTTTGTCTTAACAATCTCCTTATTACGCAAAAAAGGAACGAATCAAATTCGTTCCTCATACAAGAGCGACAGACGGGACTCGAACCCGCGACTTCCTCCTTGGCAAGGAGGTGCTCTACCAACTGAGCCACTGTCGCATTTATTATGTTGTGTCATCTCCGTGACGACAAAAATTATTATATATAACCCCCTATAGTTTGTCAACAAAAAAATAAGAATTTTTTTAACTTTTTTTCATATACTCTACTAGACACCGAAAACTGGGGGAATTATCGTGAGCAAGAAAACCAAAATCGTCGTATTTCATCTAAAAGAATTAATATATACTGCGGTATTTGCCGGTCTTGGCGTACTGCTTGTCATTCTCTTATGCTGGATGTTTTCCAGCCACGAGAAACCGGAGCCTGTGCAGGAAACCATCTACATGCCCGGCGTATATACTGCCGGATTTACCATGAACGACAGTGCCATCGAAGTCCAGGTCGTCGTCGATTCCAACCATATCAATGACATTTCCTTTGTCAATCTGGAGGAGTCCGTTGCAACCATGTACCCACTCATGCAGCCGGCGCTAAGTAACATCAGCCAGCAGATCTATGAGTCACAGTCTCTGGACAATATTACATACGAAGCCAACAACCAGTACACGACCGAGGTCCTTATGATGGCGATCGAGGATGCCCTCGACCATGCCAAAATAAAGCCTTAGTCAAAATCAAATCTTGTCAGGCTGCAATTTTTCACACCATATGAGGCATACTCCTCATTTGTCATATCGTGAAAATACGAACAGACCACGCGGGCAATGCCATTGTGAGCAACGAGCATATAGGTCTTATCCGCCTCTTTGCCCAATTCATCCAAAAGATTGTAAATGCGCTGGGCTAACTGCAGCATAGACTCCCCGCCCTCGTGGCGGCATACAAACTGCTTTTTTGCCTCAAAGAAGTCCGCAGCATTTCTTGGCGAAGTTCCTTCCCATTTGCCGAAATTCTGTTCCACCAGACGCGGTTCCATGCGCATAGGCACGCCTGTCATCTCCGAAATATGCCGCGCCGTCTCCGCAGCCCGGCTCAGCGGCGAATACAGGATCTCATCGATGGCAATTCCCGCTTTGGCGATCTTTTGCCCGGTCGCAATTGCCTGCGCATGCCCCAGGTCTGTCAAGGCTACATCCGTCTGCCCGCAGATACGGTCTGCAACATTCCATTCACTCTCTCCATGTCTCACAAAATAAATTGGATGCATTCTATGTCCTCCTGTGTATAACGTTTTTACTATCATACCATAGGAAGGCAAATTTCTTTTCCATGCGTAATGCCATTTTTGTTAAAAGCATCCACTCTTACATAATAGGACTGCCCCTCTACGAGTGCTCCCACTTTATATGCCTGACATGCTCCCATAACCATACAACTATGATAAAGTTTTCCCGGTGCATGCCCCCATAAAATGTTATATCCACAAACGCTTTCATCTGAAACAGCAGATACTACCATATCTCTTGCATCGGTTTGTTCTACCTGAGCCCTCGCCATCTCCGGTCGTTTACCATCCCCGTTTCCAAAGACCCGTATTCCTGAGACACTCGGCAAAACATGATAAGGCACATCTATGATCGTCAATTTGATAAAACGCAGATCTATGCCATCTTCAAATACCACATAATCATGCGGAAGGTCTGTCTGGGCTTGCCGCTTATCCACCAAAACCGTCCAGTCCCTGCCATCCGCAGATCCCTCTAAGAGCCATCTTGTCGGATGTATATTGCAGTCTATATAACGTTCCATATCGGGTCCTGCCACCAGACTTCCCGGACAGTCTATCCTGTTTTCCATATCATCAGCAAAATTGATCTGCACCACATGCACATGATCACAGGTCTCCAGATCCAGACACAACCAAGGTTCTGCATCCAGTTCTTTTGCTTTCCACCATGTCTGCACATTTTCGTCCACAACCAATGCCGCCTCATGTCCCTTTTCACACCCGGAGGAAGTCACCTTCGCCCGGTAACTGAGCAGATACCACCTCGGATCTGCCCATGGATCCTTTTCTATATCTTCTATAATATAAGGCCAATCACCGTATCTTTGGTTGCAATAGAGATTTCCCACATCATCAAAGCCTGCCGGCCAAATGCCTACTCGTCTTTCAAATACATGATTCTTACTAATACGCATGGTTGCCGTATGCCACCACTGACCCCGGCGATCCTGCATGGTAGATCCATGTCCGGCTCCCGGCAGGAAGCCACCCGGCTTATACGAAAATGGATTATTCTCTGCTAAATGAAAAGGTCCCAACGGTGCATCCGCCACATAGACCCCATCCGCATAAACATTGAATTCCGCTCCCGGACAAGCATATTGTAAATAATATTTTCCGGCATGCTTTGTCATCCATGCACCCTCGATATAAGGCATTCCGGCATAGGTTGCCCGTATCATCGCCTTGTTGGCTTCCGGGATCTTATCTGCATCTTCTCCGCATTGATCTAAAAATTCCTGAAATAGGGCATCAATCTCAGCCTGACTCTTTGGTTCTTCACAATGATCTTCCCCAAAGCGCTCATAACCAATATGATATGGGTCACCAAAGATCAAATCTTTTTTCTGGCCCATAGGTTCCATGGTCGCAGGATCCAACTCTATCCCCCAGATAGGTGTCGCATTTGCGCATCCCCAGTAAAAATAGAGTCTGCCATCATCATCCTGGAACAGGTTCGGATCCCAATAATCCATATAGCCCGGTATTTCTTCATACGGCCCATGGATCGGATCCTTGGTGCGATAAAAACTACACTTTACATCCCGGCTAGATGCCGTAAAATACAGATACTCACCTATGGCACGCACATCCGGTGCATAGTCATAAATTGGCATATTTTCTGGCAAAGGATAACTATCCCAATGCGCCATGTCCTCAGAGACCCACACCGAACCTGTCATAGAAGCAAACAGATAATATTTGCCTTGAAACATAACCATCGAAGGATCTGCCGCCTCCCGGTTGACTGTCATTTTATACCGATCCCGTGGATCCTTTTTAAACTGATAAGCATAGGGTACATTTACCGGATTACAATATACTCTCATTTGACCTCTACCTTTCCATAGAAACTTCTGTCTCTGCCATCAATCCATGCATTTTCTGTGATCCGGATGCTATCCTTCAGACGGATATCTTTGCTGGAGGCTCCGATCAAAAGATCAATATCACCCTTTTCTATCTTCCACTTCATATCCTTATCTAAAAATGCAAGTTGAGACGGCGAAATGTGACAGATAATCTCCTTTTCTTCATGCGGTTGCAAAGGAATACGCTCAAAGGCTGCCAATTCCATGACCGGTCTGGTACGGGATGCAAATCGATCTGATACATAAATCTGCACCACTTCATCACCTGCACAGTCTGACACATTTTTTAAGAAAAAACTACATACAATGTCGCCCATGGTATCTACTTCTCTATTTTCTATATGCAGATCCCGATAATAAAACTCTGCATAACTTAAGCCATGTCCAAACGGATAGCGCGGACTATGCGACATATCCACATAATTTGCAAAGCCGATACTGCCACTCTGTGACTCCGCAGACCCCCACGGATGATTGTAATAAATAGGGATCTGTCCGCTTTTATATGCTACCGATACCGGCAAACGTCCCGCCGGATCATTCTCACCAAACAAGGTCTGCACAATCGCCTCCGCACCACACTCAGCACCATTCCATGCCTCAAGGATAGCATGCAATTTTTCATCGGCTATATCAGAAGAAATCGGTCTACCAAAGATATGGACACCCACAAGCGGCTTGCCTATTTCCGCTGCCTGTTCAATAAATGCATCCTGACACTCCGGAAGATTGATATCTGTTGCATCCACACCTTCTCCCATAGATGCCAGAGAGCAGGTGCCGTATTTTCCTCCCAGAGTAAGAATTGCCAGATCTGCCTGCCCGATTATCTGCAATGCCTCATCAAATCCTGATTGATCCTGACCGGCAATATCATAGCCCTTGGCATATACGATCTCGCAGGATGGTGCATACGCTTTCAAATATTCCAAAAGAGACGGACAGTCCGGTTTCTGGGTACGCAAAATAGCATCATACTCTTCCCCCTGATCCAACTGGATATCAGTCCCCGGAACCGTTGGAATAGTCTTACCGGTCGTATTTTCAATCCCGGCAACCCCTGCAATACTGTTCGCCACCGCATAAATAGATTCCATCATAGATATGTGCGTATAACCGCCAAAGAACATACGCGCATTATCCGCATGGGGACCAATCACAGCGATCTTTTTTATCTTATCTTTACGTAAAGGTAAAATACCGTCGTTCTTGAGCAGTGTCATGGATTCCATGGCTGACTGTCTGGTCAGCTGCTTTCCTTTATCCGCCTTCCGATAAACATTTTCCAGTTTGTCATCCATAAACGGGTAAGGATGTTCAAACAAACCCATGCGAAACTTGGCACAAAGGACACGATATACCGCCTGATCTAACACGCCAATATCCAATGCCTGATTTGCAAATCTTTCCTGTAATTCCTTGCCATAACCGGCAGGACTTGGCATTTCCACATCCATACCGGCAGCCAGTGCCATCTCCCCTGCATCTGCCATACTTTCACCAATACGCTGATAATTATGGCTATTTTCTATGCCACCATAATCACTGATGCACAGACCATCAAATCCCATCTGTTCCCGCAACAAGTCTGTCAAAAGTTTATGGGAAAGAGAAGCCGGCTCTCCATCAATGGAGCAATAGCAAGGCATGATTCCTCTTAATCCAGCTTCCTTGATCGCCGCCTGAAAAGGTTTTCCATATATTTCCTGTAAAAGTCTTTCGGGTGTATCACTATGGGTTCCATGGATTCCACCTTGCGAGTTATGAAATGCCAAAAAGTGCTTCGCCACACTTTCCGCCTGTCTGCCATCTACACTTGCTTCCTGAATTCCTTTGGTATAGGCTACCCCCATGGCACTTGCAAGAGCAGGATCCTCTCCATAACTTTCTCCCTGCCGACCCATGCGGGAATCCCTAGATATATCCAGAACCGGCGCCAGAATATGGGTAATACCACAAGCCAATTCCTGCTCGGCTACACAAGATCCTATTTGTTCTTCCAGATCCGGATCAAAAGATGCCCCTCTGGCAATACCGGACGGAAAACTGGTCGCCTCCTGGATAAAAGCTCCGCAAAGTCCCTCCATGTGAAAAATCGCAGGAATATGATGCGGGCTCTTTTCCATAACCAGCGTCTGCACATCTTTTACCCACTGCGCCGCGCCTTGTAAGGTCGGTATGCGCCGCATTTCCAAGGTACTGACCTCGCCGATACCATAAGGCACTCTCTCAGCGATCCATGCAAGATCCATGGCTTTTTTATCGAATGGGAAAACACAGTTGACCTGTGCCATCTTTTCTTCCAGCGACATATCCAAAAGCAGGTCTTTTGCCCTTTCTTCTACAGATCTCGTTTCATCCAAATAAATTTTATTCTTTCCATGTAAACTCATAATTTCCGTTCTCCACCATCTCAATTTCTTTATTTGCCAGTACCACCCGACAACTTGTCCCCACCGGAACCTGCACTTGCAGATCATACAGATCATCCTCCCGCTTTTCCCAGCGCACACGGATGATCCCATAAGGGCACCTGTGCCAGCATTCAGCAAAAGTAAGATCGCCGCCCACCAATGGTTGTACCCGGAACCGGCGATAGCCTGCCTCCTCGGCTTCCAGACCGCACACCCTGCGGTAGAGAAAATCTCCGACAGCGCCATATGCATAATGGTTCATGGATCCTTCTTTTATCTCACCGGATTCTGTAATAATGTCCCACTGCTCCCATGTCGTTGTGGCACCTTTTCGGATCTGATATAGCCATGACGGATTGGTGTCCTCCAGTAAAAGTTTGTATGCCTCTTTTACATAACCATGATCCGCAAGCGCAAACAATAAATAAGGTGTTGCCGTAAATCCTGTCTTCAGATGTCCACCATCCGCCTGGATACACTTCCACAGTTCTTCTACCATTGTCTGATTGACCTTCTCAGCCTTTGCCAAGGAAAAATATAAAGGCAAGACATAGCCCGTCTGAAAAGCCTCCGTGTCCGGCATTTGCCCCTTGCCCTGCATAAACTTATCTATATAAGTGTCTGCTACTTTCTCGCCTAATCTCCGGTATTCATCCGCATCCCGGTCTTTTCCCAGAATCCGTGCAATTTTTTCCATATAATCACAGGCATGCGCATAATAGGCAGTTCCCGTCCATTTTCCTTTTGCAAGCCAGTCCGGCAGGCTGCCATAAGGTGCACACCAGTCACCAAATTGAAATGGGAGGGAAAATACATAAGGTGTCTTGTTGGCAAGAAGCCCCATATTAGCCCACCTGCGGACATCCTTCATGTATTTTTTCATGACCGGATACATTTCTTCCAAAATCCGCACATTTCCACTATAGCGATACAATTCGTATGGAACGATAATACAGGCATCTCCCCAGCAACTGGTCGTCATGCTCGGTGTGATACCTTTTCTAACGGGAACAACAAAAGGAATGGATCCCGTTTTTCCCTGCTCTGCCTTCATGTCCTTCAGCCATTTCATCAAAAAGTGATCCATGGCAAAATTAAAACATGCGGTAGAAGCAAACAAAGCAATATCTCCTGTCCAGCCCTGCCGCTCATCGCGTTGCGGACAATCTGTCGGAATATCCACCAAGTTACTTTTTCCGCTCCATACGATATTGTTCTGTAATTGGTTCAGATCCTCATTGGAACAGGAAAAACCGCCATCTCCCAGAAGATCGGAATAAACCGCCTGTACCTCTATCTGCATCTGTTCCGGCCGGATGCCTTTGACAGCAATATAACGAAATCCCATATAGGTAAAACGCGGCGAATATGTCTGTTCTCCATCCTTGCAGTGATATTCTATGATCTGCTTGGCAGAACGAAGATTTTGCACATAAAGATCATCACCATCCAGAACTTCCGCATGACGGATGGTAATGACATCTCCTGCTTTTGCCTGCACCGTCATTCTTATGACTCCTGCTAAATTCTGTCCAAAGTCATATAAAAATTCTCCATCCCTGGTCTGTCCGATATACTTTCCCGCAAAGATCTCATGTCCCAAAACAGGCTCTCCATAGCGAACCTGAATAGTTGGTTTTTCTTTCAACTGTGTGTTTTCTGCCTTTTTCCATGCGTAGACAGCACGGCTTGGATCTGCCTCATAAATCTCACCATCATAGAAATCTGCAAAAAGGTATGTCCCGCTTTGCGCCACTTCAAAGGACGCATCGGTACCGACACATTCACTTGTTCCATCCATGTATTCCACAAAAACGTCAGATAAAAAAGCCTGCCTGTCTGCCATCAAAAGAGATCTGCTCTTATTGGTATCCTGTATATAGGTAGACCGTCCCACTGCCCAGCCAGCGGCGACGATCGCCCGCAACTCATAAGTGCCCGGCTGGATATTTTCCAATGGGTAGATACCATATTGTAAATGATGATCATAATCCGTAAATCCCGGTGCAAAGTATTCTGTATTGATCCGTTTTCCATCCCAATACAGATCATAGATCCCTATGGCTGTTGCCATAACTTTCAAGGATCTTACCGGCTTTTGCAAAATGATCTTTTTGCGAAATTCCAGAGGTCTCGGTGATAAGGGTGACGTATTAATGATCGATGGATCCGTGATCCAATTCCCCTTCCAAGGTAGCTCCATGCGACCTGTTTCAAAGGTCGCATGGGCTTCTGTATGGTTACCGTCTGTCGTTTTTACCTGCACACGGATCGTATATGTCTGCATCGGCAGGAGTTCTTCTCCCCCATAGATAACATAGGCGATTTCGTCTATTTCCTCCTGCCATCCATTTAAGGAAATACATGCCTTCTCTACACGAATCTTTTGTTCATCACTTTCCATGCAAAATCCAAGCACTGGCTTTGACTGATCCGTATAATAAATGGTATCCTTCCTTTCCAATAAAGAACGATAGTCGATCGTAATATCACTAATTTTAATCATATTTTCCTATCCTTTATTCTTTCACGGCTCCCATCAGAGATCCTTTTTGTAACTGTTTTTGTGCAAATGGCATTGCGATAAGTACCGGCAAAGTGGCAATGATGATCACACAGTAAGATACCAGATAACGGTTCCAATCCGGTGATGTTGCTGTAGTAAGTGTCGCATTATCTGCCACGATCTGCTTGATCCACAATTGTAAAGGCCACAAATTCTTATCACTTGGAACATAAAGCATTGCATTGAACCATGCATTCCAAGAAATGATCGCTGTGTTGATCATGGTTACCGTTACCAGTCCCATAGCCTGCGGAAGCAGAATACGGAACATGATGGTAAAATGTCCTGCCCCGTCCAACTCGGCTGCTTCGATCGTTGATTTTGGCACCTGTTTGAATGCATTCAGGGTCAAAATGATAAACATGGCATTGGTACAGTCCGGCAGGATCATAGACCATACGGTTCCGGTCATCCCCAGATTCCGGATGACCATATAGGTCGGTACCGTTCCACCATTAAACATAAGGGAAATAATGATAAAGAGCATCATAATCCCGGATGCCTTTGGCTTACGATAGATCACATAAGCTGCGATCACATTTAATACCAAACCGACCAGGACATTGCCCACCACATATAAAATGGTATAGGCATAACTCTTGATAATCGCCATATCATCATAAGATAAAGTCTTAATATATCCGTCCCAGTTTGGTTTTCCGTCCGCTGTTACCCATTTCCATAAGACTCCGTTGTGTGCCAGGAGTAAATTGCCATCGGACAAAGACGCCATCAGGGTATGCCACATCGGAATAATTGCCAATGCCATGCAAGCCAATAAGATAATCCCGATAATGACGTCTGCTACCCTCTCTCCAAGGCTCGGGTGTACGACCATTCCTTCTTTGTATTTCGGTTTTCTAGCCATCTCTCATTCCTCCTTAGAACAGCGACATTTTCGTTGCTTTTTCAGACATTTTGTTACCAAAGATCAGTAACAGGGTTCCGATAATAGACTGCAACAAACCGGATGCTGTTGATAAACTAAAGTCATTTCCTGAAGAAAATGCCATTCGATAGGTGTATGTACTCAGGCAATCTGAAAATTCATAAGTTGTCGGCATATACAAAAGCAATACCTTATCAAATCCTGTCATAAATACCAATCCAATCTGCATGGTAAACATCATAACAACCAGTGGCACAATACTTGGGATTGTGATATTCCATAAGCGCTGCCATCTGCTTGCTCCATCAATACAGGCTGCTTCATAGAGATTCTGGTCAATGCCATTGATGGCTGCTATGTAAACAATAGCTCCATAGCCTGCCCCCTGCCAAATGCCAAGGAAACAGTTAATGAACCAGAACACCGGTGAATTGACTGCCAGCCAGTTCTGGTTTGGAAGTCCAAACATAGTCAGGAACATGGTGATGGCTCCACCTTCTTTTAAAAACTCCTTTGCCAAAGTACACACAACGACCGGTGCAACAAAATATGGCATATATGTGATGGTCTGTACCACACGGGATCTTCTTTTATTTCTGACCTGACTGATCAGAAGTCCCAGGATAACCGGAATGATAAATCCCAATGTCAGATTCAATAGTGCCATATAGACCGTGTTGCGAAAAGCATAACCAAATTGTGCCCCCGCAAACAGTTCCTGAAATTTATCCAGTCCGACCCACGGACTGTCGAATAAGCCTTTCGCGACTTTATAATCCTGAAATGCCATCAAAATCCCCACCATCGGAATATATTTGAAGATCAAGAGAAATGTAAATGGGATCAAGAAGATCAGATAAAGCACTCCATTTTTCTTCAGATCATATTTCCATGTGTTTTTCGGGTTATACGTCGCCGATTTAGATTTTGTTTTTGCCATAGAACCTTCCTCCTTGTTTCTGCTTATACTTTATCATAGGCATCATTCTATGTATTATGTTTTTCATTTTCTGATTGTAAATATCATTTTCCGCACAGGGTAACCTGTACATCATGCACCTTGTTGTCCTGCATATCCGGAAGGATATTGCCTGTAATCTCCTGGCCATCCATAAGAATATGTGCTACTCCCTGCTCCAGATGCATAGGATTATGGATGCAGATCCGATAATCTGCATCGCGGAAATGCCGCACTACCGTCGCCTCATTCCAATCTGACGGAAAACACGGTGCGATCCTTAAACCTTCGTAAGTTCTCTGTAAACCCATGATTCCTTCATAAATACTGCGCAAAGCCCATGCCGATGTACCTGTCGTCCATGACCAGTAGGATTTTCCATAATATCCCGGGTGCGTAGCGTAGCAATTTGTAAACACATATGGTTCTGCCCCGGAATTGCTGGATGGGTTTTGCTCACTATCCGGCATGATCTTTTTCAAAGTACGGATTGCCTTATTGGCGCGTCCCAATTTACAATCCATAAAAATCTTAAAACTGGTCGCATGGCAATATACACCGCCATTTTCAAACAAGCCCGGAAGCATACCGGACATACGCCCTACATTTGGTGAATATTTTTCATAGGCTGGCATATTCAGTGGAAAGCCGAAATCTCCTTCCATGCCATCCACGGAAGCAACCACATCTGCCATACGCTCCGGCGGTACAATCTCTGCCAGCACCGCCCATGTCTGCGCGTTGAGATAAATCTTGCTCCCATCGCTATCCTTTGAACCAATATTTTCCACCTGACTGAGGGCACGCATATACCATTTGCCATCCCACGCATAGGTGTTGATCGCCTGTGCCAATTTTTCATATTCCTGTCGCAAAAAGACGGCATATTCCTCATTGCCGATATAATGCATCAAGGCTTCCATCTCCAGCAGTGCCATACAGAACTGTTCCGACAGCATCACGCTTTCTGCCTCCGGATCGGTCGTGATATTTAAGGCATCGTTCCAATCTGCAAAATAGATCTTGACCAGACCGTGCTTTCCTTTATCACGGATCAGACAGGATACCGCTGCGCGCAGATGCTCCATGACCGTTGCCTGACCGCCATCCTGCCAAGAGATCTTTTGTTCCAGGAGAGAAAGATCCCCCGTTTCCTTGAGCAGTTCGCACACTGCCCATATGATCCAGAACGGCTGATCCGAATAGCGGGTATCATCATATGGATACCATGTCAAGACAGCATGACCATTCTGAAACTGATGGCGTAAACATTCTAAGATCTCTTCTTTTGCCTTTTCCTGCCGGTAATTCAAAAGTCCTACCGCAATCTGCAAATTGTCTCGAACTCCTTTCTTACCGACAATGCAGCAATCCACCTGCTTTTTGATCCACTCTTTCATGATATGGTTCACTTTTGCATCCGGGGTTTCCAGTATAAGGGAACTGTACTTATCCACATTATAGGCGATCGCCTTTTGCAGACTGTCCTCCACAGCCTTTTTCTCTTTGTACTGTCTGCCCACAGAAATGGCTTCTTCTACGGATTCGCTCACTCCCATGACCATATAAATTTCTTTACTTTCACCCGGCGCAAGGACGATCTTATGTTGCAGGACTGCCCCTAGGACAAATAAGGCCGCCTCGGAATTACTGCAATCCAGTCCCTTCACAACAATGTCCGGACGTTGAAAAAGTGCATATGCCGACGCATCTAACTTAGTGATCGTTCCTACGCCGCCGCAAAACTTTGAAAGATCTCCGTCAAAAGCAAAGACCGGTTCCGACGAGGCAAGGAATGCGTTATACCGCTTATGCGGAGCAAAAGGATGATCGGAAGAACAGTAAATCCCATTCAGATCCCTATCAAAATGTGTTTCCATGCATCGATAATTTTCATAATATCTGGGATAGGAAAAGCCTTCCAGTTCAAAACTGGTCGCCTCAAAAACACTCAATTTTCTTGTCCGCTGGCTCTCATTTTTTATGCGTATCCGCCAAACCTCGTGATAAGCATCCTTCGGCACATACAGGCACCAGCAAGATGTGATCTGATCCACCTGAGAAGACAACTCTGTATATCCCAGATGATGCGTGCATTTGAAATTTTCCACTTCTTCATTGAGCGGTGCCGCACCTATATTCCAACTCTGCATAGACTCATCATCACGGATATAAACATAGCGTGCATCATTATTATTCAGCATACACATATCCGCTTTCTCATTCAGGTAATAACTTCGTCCATGCCCATTCTGGGAAATCTGCGCACAGTAGCCTTTCTCACTCCAAAGATAATTAAACCAATAGCGTGGCAGTTTGGGCTGATAGATCACGCAGGCTTTTTCATCTTCCGAAAATTCATATAATTTATCTTCCATATATTACCTCTTTCTAATCCATCCACAGATGATAAAATACACTGGCTACATTTCCCGGCAAGTCAAAGACAACCTGACCATTTTTCGCTGCTTTCTCCACAGAAGAGATCACATTGCCCTCAGTATCTAAAAACTCCAGGACTGCCTTATTCTGTGCCTTTATGATCATGCTTCCCTCTAAGGTCTCCGCATATAACTTTCCGTTCATTGTGATACAAGTCATCGTGATACCCGGTGCATACTCCGGTCCGTCTGAGATCACGTTATCATCATTGCCACATCGTCCAAACGCAGAAATCACAAATTCATTGGCATCTGCCAGCTTCATTTTGTCCCTTTCCTCTTGATATAGCGGCATGACGGAGAGTGAGATTCGGTCATTGCATGCCTTGACCAGAATACGATCATCCAGCACAATATTTTCTTCTGGCGCACCACTAAAGTATGCGGCATACGGTGTATGTACCTCAAATCTTGCATATGCCGGATCGAAACAGATCTCTCCTGTTGCCGAAATCAATTTTCCATCCACCAGACCTGTATCCTCCGGGATTAGTTTCCAACACTTCATTGCCTGATCCAGTTTCTCTGCAAACTCTGTATAATCTCCCATACCTGCCATCTGACGGATATCTCTAATGACAAGATTTTTTTCGTCCAGATAAATCTTGGCATCCTCTTCCATGCAGCCTTTACTAGCCTTAGGAAGTCGCTGGTCATCCGGGAATCTTCGAAAAGCATCCCTATCCTTTGACCATGCAAACTGCACAGCATGCTTTGCTTCAGATAAATCTGCAGTATTAAAGTAGCCCGCATTGATCGCAAGATCCGCATCTCCCCGATATTTATGCCCATTTTCCACAAATGCCGCACGCAGACCGGTAATATATGGTGCGATCAGATTGACCATGGCGTACCAATTTGGCAATGTCTCCAAATCCTCCATGGAAAAGACCTGCTCTACTTTGACATTGCTTTTGGCTACCAATCCCTTCAAAAACACATTTGCCATGAACCCCCACTGGCACATAACTGCCGGGTCATTATAGCAATCAAAGACATCATGGATCTCATCATCCGGTTGGTTGTCCTTGTCCGATGTATGATGATTATAGAGGATCAGACCATCCCAATCATTCAAACAAGCGTAGGCGATCATCTGCACAAAAGAAGTCGACCGGAACGGATGTAATCCATAATCATTCCATTCCGTAATCATAAATGGTTTCCCTTCGACACAGGACACAGATCCCAGTGATAAAAGCGTTGTTGCCATCTGTCCAATATATTTTTGTACCGTGAGCGGATTCACTGATACACTTTCCGAGGGCCGCCCCGTCATAAATGTCCTTCCATAGACCGGCAGGATCGGGTGATTAAAATACGTATTATTCTCCATGAAATCACCGTCAATATGTCCATAGACATCCGCGGCACCCGCGATCAGATTGCTGGCAGCAATCGGTACTTTGACTCCCAGAGAGAGCAGATAATTTTTATATTCCCGGTAAAAACGTCGATTGGACCAAAGTCCAAATTCCATATAATCTGCATAACGCGCCGGGCTGACATCGCCTGCCCAGTCATCCCATGCATTGTTGGTTGGCTGGTAAAAAGATCCCCGCACCATCTTAACCGTATTCTTTGCCGGATCCTCATCCTCGCGCAGGGCACATACTCCATCACTGGTCCATGCTCTTGCCAGTTTTTCCCGGTTGTCATACTTCATCAATAGGAAATAATTAAAGCGCCTTTGTACCTCTTCCATATAAGGCAATAACTGTGGATTCTGGTCTACTTCATCAATACCTTTGATCGCCGAATCCTCATTATTCATCTGCACGACAGCTACCGCCGGATCATCCTTATAGGCAAACCCTGTATAAGGATTGACGTGGCAAAGAAACTTCTTTGCATAGTCTCTTTGCAGATCGATCAGACGCTGGTTAAACATAGGAAAACACTTGATACAAGGAACCATATCTCCCGGATATTCCAGTCCGTCTCCAGCTAGAAATTGGCGGGCAATCAGAAGATCAAAATGCAGATAAATGCCTTTTTCCTTTAATTTAGCTGCCAGATAATCAAAACGATCCAGACCTTCCGGGTTAAACTCTATGCTGGACCCCTCACTATATTTTAGGAGAGGTGCCTCTTTACAACTGCTCCAGGTGCACTCCTCCTGACCGATCGGTGCATCTGCTGCATGCATGCGGATGATATTTACTCCCATGCTTGCAAAGTGGTCTGCCAATTTTTCTGCCAGTTCGTGACTCGGTGTGTTGGATCTCGCTGCAATGTTAAACCCCAAAAAACGTGCTCGTGTACCATCTTCAAAATAGAAATGGTCATCTTTTATCTGCAAAAATCCATGTTTGCCCGCAGGCGCATCCAGTAAATGTGAAAAATCCAAGACTCCCTTGTTGACTTGTGTCTTAGAAAGTTTGATATGCTGCTTCATGTTTTTCTCCTTTTTCCTGAAATTTTGGTATAAAAAGACCGCCATACCGGTATGACGGTCTTAAATATCCTATAAGGCAATATCTTTTTATTTTGCTTTGTCAATCTGTTTCTGCAAGAGTTCGCAAACGCTGGATGGATCATTTGCTTCCATACCTGCTACATATTCATCCCATGTCTTTTCTCCACGGATTACCTGCGGCAGATTCTGGCTCATATAATCTCTAACTGTAGTCTGCATTGTACTCCATGTCTGTGAATCATCCGAATTTAATAAGGATGCATAATCAGATGCACTTCCGGTATCTTCATACTTGGTCCATAATTCATATGCATGCTTTAACACTGCGGATTCGTCTTGCTCTATGGTATAGTCATCTGTATTACCATTCAGCTGCAATCCTACACACATTCTGGTTGCAGTCACAGCACCACCTACAGCATCGTCAAGTGGGATCAGTTGGGTATAAAGCGGCTTTCCATCATCCCCTGTTGTCAATTCATAACTGCCCTTGTATCCATATTCTTCATATAAGTTTGGATCCAACTTGGTTTCGCTGATCTGCTCTTCTGTCAGTCCCAGGTTTGTAAGCAAAGCGCCTTCCATTGTGTAAGTCCAATCAAAGAAGGTAAACAGTGTTGCTAAATCCTTATCCTCACATTTGTTGGTAACACCAAGTGCTGCTGCCTTTCTGCTGTCATGATACATGCAGTCAGGATCTTTAAATTTCTGTGCATCGCTACCGTAAGTATCATTGATTGGAAGTGGTGCAGCCATTGCATAGGCATCTTCCTTATCTGACTCATCCATGCAGGTATCACGGATCACAGAACCTAAAGCGGTTCCTGTGTAAGCAGACCAAAGACCTACCTTACCCTGACTAACGCCTGTGGTATTGATCATATAGAAGATATCTGTTCTGGTATAGAACTGCTTATCCAACCATCCCTGATCGTACCAATTCTGCATACATTCTGTGTATGTCTTAAAGTTTTCAGAAGTTCCGTCATACTCTACCGTTCCATCATTGATGTAATAGTAGCCGTTACCACCACCAAAAGAAGAAACCAGATCGCCTAAGGTACTATTTCCCATATAAGAAATAGAAATGTCATAAGCATCATCCCAGCCTCTTTCTGCGATTGCCTTGTCAAATGCTTCAAACATCCACTCCCAGTCGCTGATGGTCAGAGGATCTGATGTACCACTTGGGAAGATAACATTATCTTCATAGGTATTGTCCGGATCATCTCCATCGCTTGCGCTAAAGGAAGTCACTTCATTTTTCTTCCATCCGGTCAGATTGTTCTGTTTCTTTGCCTCAGAAAGAGGTGTTACTTCCGGATGACCATTTTTCTTTACTGTATCGCTATCCCAATCCCATACATAATCGGTCGGTGTAGCATACTTTACGATCCAGTCACGACGATACATATAGCCCTGCCAAGGATCTCTAACGGAATCGCCCAACATACAGATCTGATAATAATGTGTCTTGCCTTCATCATCTGTTGATGTGCAAAGCATCTTGAGTTCCGGGTTCTGCTCCAGATATGCAACATAATTTGGCATATATTTTTCTACATATTCTGTGATATCCATAAGGATTCCGTCATCTGCCAAGGCTTCTGCATTTTCAGATGAAACCGTAAGATCCAAAAGATCAGGATAATCACCTGTGGAGAGCAGTGTATTAAAGTTATCTGATTCTGATCCGGCAACCGGCACCTGAAAATCAAAATCCAGGCTCTCACCATCGCCAATACCACCATTTTCCGTATCCCATGTCTGCGCCTCTATGTACTGTACTGCTGCGGAATCGTTGTAATCCGTATAATACTTGCCCGCGCCATCTGTCTGAAAGATCCACATTGAGAAATGATCCGGATCATTCGATTTGCTACTCGATTTACCACATCCGGTAAAAACCCCTGCTACCATGGTTGCAGCAAGTGCTACCGATAGCATTCTCTTCCAAGTTATTTTCTTCATAAAAACCTCCTAAAATTGTAGATTCCATTTTCGCGCGCTTGTCATCTTTTTGATGATACAAGAATATCATAGGATTTTTATTCAATATTGCGCTTTTCATTTTGTTATTATGATTTTCATTATTGATTTTTCTTTTTTTTTCATTTAAACTGACTTTAAAATCATGATCGGAGGATATATTTTATGGATTATCTTAATTTTTGTAAAAGTTATTTTTCTGCCACAAGTATTCCTGTCAATCTTTTAGACAATGTGAACATACTTTATTCTTCCGTACGGACAGTAACCAATATTCCTCAATATAATGACTATTATGTCCCGGATGATCTTCCAAACTTCCCCTGTTTTAGTCACTATGATCCTTCGATCGAGTATGGCATTGTCCGCGTCCAAGACACTTCCATACACATCGTGATTGGTCCCGTGTTCGAGACTGAGATCACACCTGAGATCCTAAATGCCTTCCTTCGTGAAAATAAAATCCCATTCTCTGAAAGAGATAAGATCCAGGATTTTTTATGCTCTATCCCGCGTATGAACCAATTACAATTAGCCAAGCACTTAATTTTTCTTCATCAGGCAATCAATAATGAAACCTGTGAATTATCACACTTTTTTCCGGATTATACCCCGTCAGCAGATGACATGGCGACCAATACCAGATCCAATATCGGAGACGAAGCCAAAGAATATTTCAATACCTATTCCAACGAACTGCGACTTTATGAAATTATTAAAATGGGAAATGAGGAGGAATTAGAAAGTTATTTAAATCAGATTCCATTGAGTATTCTGGCAAAGCCTATGGCAACATCGGCGCTGCGCCAGGCAAAAAATATGTTCATTAGCACCATCACCAATATCGTTATGATCGGAGCCATTCCCGGCGGTGTTTCAACAGAAGTTGCATTTGAATTGATGGGACAATATGTGCAGGAATGTGAAAAACTCCAATCTATCCACGAGATTGAGACTCTACGCTACAATATGCTGGTTAAATTCTGCCAACTTTCCGGCAAGAGCCACATCCCACTTGGGGTATCCAGTGATGTATTCAATAGCATGAATTTTATTCGCAGCCATACAAACGAACCGATCACCGTAACAGATGTTGCAGATAATATCGAACGCAGCACTTCCTATGTTACAAATTGTTTCCGTAAAGAACTGGGTATTTCTCCGGGTGCCTACATTTCACGTTGTAAATTGGAAGAAGCCAAGAGCCTTTTAATGTATACCAACATGTCTTTGACGGAGATCAGCAATTATCTCTGCTACTCCAGTCAAAGTTATTTTCAAAATGCCTTTAAGAAAAAATTTCAGTTGACCCCATTGCAGTATCGAAAAAAAATGCAACGGATCAACTGAAATCCTCTGTTTTTCATATTTTATTTATAAGCAAATACCTTCAATTTCACCAGAGTATAGTCATTGTAGCAGAAACGGGATGCCTCATCGCCATTCAAACGACGACCGGCTTTCCACTGTCCATCTACAAATTTGCCTTCTTCCAGTGCGATGATGTCATAGTTTGGTTTTTCCGGGTTTGCAGAAAATGGCGTGATCATGCAGCCATTCGCCAGGATATAATAGGTATCTTCCTCTGCCTTCAATATCAAGCACACACCGTCTTTTCTTGTCACAAGCGGTATGTTCATCATGACCTTGAAGCCAAAGCCGCCAAACATCATGGTGTCATTTTCCGGATCACTATTTGCCATCATTCCGGCAAAGCCCTTAGACGGATCGCTCGGCGTCATATCCATTTTTTCGGAGATCACCGCCTGCAAATCGTTTGTGCCATAAGCTTCTGTCAGAAGCGGCATCATGTCATTTAAGGTTGATGCACACCAACGATAGTCCTCGACATTCTGTGGCGTCTGTAAGAGCGGATCGGATACGTCCACCCCAAACAGATAGGCAGAAATATCATTAAAAGGCTGCCCCATATCCTCAAAGCCAAACGGCGCAAAACAGGTTGCATGATAATGGCCGATCGTATAGATCAGACGCGGTGCGCAATGTGAATGTGTCGCTGTCTCCGGGATAAAGAGCGGATTGTCCATCTTGGTGTAGGTATCACAGATCTCGGTAAAGTTTGGCACATAGATATCCGGAGAGATCACATCGATCGACGGTGCTGCGTAGCGCCATACCTCCATGACCTTGGCTACCGGTCCACCGGTCGGATATTTTCCCGCTTCCTCGCCCTTATCCAGCCAGCAGTTTGCAGAAAACGGCAGGTCATATACTGCCTTGCCTGCGGCAGCCACTTTCTCCACATAAGATGCCACATAGTATGCAGTAAAGATCTCTCCGGCACATGCTCCAAAGACCTGCTCCCAGTTTCCGGCATGAGCGCCATTTTCCACGGCTTCCCTGACACCGGTCTCCATGCTGTCTGTATGAGCCTTCATATAAGAAACAAATTCTGCCGGAACATCCTCTGCATATTTCGCATCAGCAAAATCGGAATGTTCCCGGTCAGATCCCTGCATACCGGTCTCGTTTTCTACCTGCATGCCGATCACGGTACCCACGTTTTCATCGACTTCCTTGATATGTGCCATAAGATGAGCAAAAGCATTCGCATCAGCCTTCACTGTCTCCTCACCAAAAGCGGAAAGCGTCGTATATTCCATGCCGTAAAATGCCATCAGTCTGGTCTTATTCTTGCCCTTTTCCATCTGGGCTCTCGGGAATCGCACCATATCTTTTTTCACCCATTCCGGCGCATACATACACTGGGCATTCTTCCATGTACCAAACCAAAGGAAGATCAGATGCATTTTTCTTTCTCTCGCCTGGTTGATAAGTGTATCAACTAATGTGAAATCAAATTGTCCTTCCACCGGTTCTGTCAGTTCCCATGTCACAGGGAGCAGTAAGGTATTTAAGCCTTCCTCTTCTGCCTTATCCCATACGCCCTGCATATAGGCGGCATCGGATGAACTGGAGTTGTGTGACTCTCCGGCGATTGCGATAAAAGGTTTTCCATCTACGGTAAATACGGTTCTTTTACTTGTCATAATCCTATCTATCCTTTCTATTTTACTTTGTTTATGATGACTCCTATCCTAACCTCATTTTCCATCGATTGTAATTTCCAATGACGCACACTCTGTCGCTTTTCACTTACCAAATCCGACATGGTATTTTCTTTTTTTCTCCGGCATGTTATACTTTCCCCATGAATATTACAGAATTACTCTCAAAAACAGTTGAAAAAAGCACGGTAGATCAGCCTGTCGTCAATTCTTACGCCGAGCATCAGGCATTTTTAGATACGACTTACCATTTCCAAAATTCTCCGCGCCGCCTGACCTACGACCTGGTCACCTTGACCGGCTGGCACACCAGTCCCCGGTCTAAGCAGGAGTTTTTCTATGCCACGATCTCTGCACCGGACGCTTACACTTTTTTGATTCCTTTTGAAAACGGTATGCGCTGTGACCTCCATGCACATACACATATTGAACTCATCTACATTGTCGAGGGGTCTTTGCGCATCCATATCGAAGATCAGGATGTCAGCCTTTCACAGGGAGAAATGCTTTTGATCTCTGCCGGTGTCATGCACGGAGAATATCTTCTCGCCAGAGACTGCACCATCCTGTGTCTGGATGTGGACGATTCTTTCTTTGATCAATATATTGGCGCCGACCGCCGCACCGACTATATGCAGGCACTCCGAAAACTTCTCAACCAAAAAAGAAGCGAATATCTCTATATCCGCTTCTCTCCTTTTGATCAGACACCTCTGACCTATCATGCTTTTTATACCATATTGGAAGAACTGATCGCCTGCCGCCCCGGCAAAAAACATATCATCGTCGGCTATGTCGAGCGCATCATTGACCTTTTAACACAGGAATTTCGTATGCAGGTCATGACCGAAGATACCAAGGCATGGCACAATGCCCTGCTTTCTGATATCAAGCAGTACATCAATACCCATCTTGCCACTGTGTCAGTATCTGCCGTTGCCAATGCCTTTCACTATAGCCCGGACTATCTGAACCGTCTTTTTCGCGGGGCAGAAGATATTACCCTCTCTGCCTACATACAGGAGATCCGGCTTGCCAAAGCCATGCAGTTTTTACACACGACAGACCGATCCATTGCCTCCATTGCCGAGGCTGTCGGCTACCATAATCAGGGCTTCTTTTACCGAAAGTTCAAGGAACGCTACGGTCTGCTGCCGGGGGATATACGAAGGTGATCCTACTCCGTCTTTCCCAACTCCTTGCAGATACGGTCATATTCTTCCTCATCCAACTTGTAATGCTTCTTATAGAGAAAATAAGAAAGTAGCATCAAAATGCCCGGCACGATGGACATAAAAATCAAAAGCCCCATAGCCTGCTGATTGGTCACATGAGAAAGCACTGCGTCGATCTGGGACAACTTGCTTGCCTCTGTGATCAGGTTCTGATTGCACTGCTGCTCTAATTCTGAAATCTGGTTGGTATAATCGGTAACCCCCAGCAAAATATATGCGGCTGATGTGACCGCTACAATGATGGCTCCACCCAGTTTGGTGATAAAAGGACGTAGGGATGTGATGATGCCTTCATCACGCGAACCAAATTTGAGTTCGTTGTACTCGACCGTATTCATAATAGAGATCATCATGATCAGATAGTAGCAATACTGTCCGAAATTACAGAGCATATAGCCGATCATAAGCACCACAAACTTGCCCATGCCCTTGCCCGGCATCAGCCCGGAGGCAAAGATCATGACATACCCGATGGTTGCGATCACAGCCATATAGCCCATGAGTTTCTTACGATGGATATGGCGTGAAATGGTCGGATAAAAGATCATCAAAAATGCCGTAACCGACATACCGACGGTCGTAAACAAAGAATAAAGTCCACCTTCATATCCATAGATAGAATAAATATAAGTCGAACCGATACCGCCCACGATCAATCCATTGCCGATCTGCTGGATCAAAAAGATGACTGCTACCCAGATCAACTGATCGTTCCGAAAGATCGCATGTACCAGTTTCTTGAAACTGAACTTCTCTTTTGCCTTATTCTCCTGCGCCGTATCGCGGTGCTCCTTAGTACCAAAAATGGTGATACAAAGAAAAAGCGGTGCTAAGATACCGATCACCAGCGCAATCCTACCGTATGCGTAAGCAGCGTTACCGCCAATGGTATTCTTGCCTGTCGTAAAAAGCGGTATCAGGATCGTTGCCGCCGTACCACCAATACCGGCAAAAAGCGTAGCTCTCGAGGCAAACTGGTTTCTCGCATCTGCATCGGAGGACAGCGCCGGAACCATGCCCCAATAAGAAATATCGTTCATGGTATAGGTAATACTAAAGGCAAAATACATGACACCAAAAAATACCACGAACTTCCAGCCCTGCAACTGCACATTAAACATCAGATAAATAACCACCGAGGTCGATAAAATGCCTGCCAAAAGCCATGGCTTGAACTTACCATATTTACTTCTGGTGCACTCGATGATATTGCCCATGATCGGATCGTTAAAGGCATCAAAGACACGCGCTCCGATCATAATACCGGTGATGGCGGTCAACTGCGCTGCCGTCAGCGAATGGGTAAACAAGACAAAGGTCAAAAGATAACTGTTAATCAGTGCGTAAACCGCATCACGTCCCATCGTTCCCAGCGGATAAGTGATCAAATTCCGCTTTCTGAGTTTTTCTTCATTCTCCATAAAAAATACCCCTTTCCTACTCTCCATATTATATGTGTATATTCTACAACGAATAGAAAAGATACGCAATTCTTATGTGCAGTTTTCATAATTTATATCCTCTTCTTGCAAATATCCGCCAGACAGCATTTATCACAATAAGGTGCAGTCCGCGCGGTACACACGGCACGTCCGTGATCGACAAGACGATGGCAGAGTTCACTGCCCTCCTCCGGTGGCACAATCTTCCAAAGTTCCATCTCCACTTTTTTCGGATCCTTGATGCCGTCCACCAGTCCGATCCGGTTGCAGAGTCGGATACAGTGGGTATCCGTCACGATCGCCGGCTTGCCAAAGACATCCCCCATGATGAGGTTGGCACTTTTTCGCCCCACGCCGGGCAAGGAAAGCAGGGCATCAAAATCATCCGGCACATGGCAGTCATACTGATCGCGCAGCATCTTCATGCAGGCACTGATGTCCCGCGCCTTACTTTTGCCCAGTCCACACGGATGGACATATTTTTCGATTTCTTCCGGGGTCGCCTCCGCCAGCGCCTCTACCGACGGATAAGCCGCAAAAAGATCCTGCACTACAACATTGACTCTGGCATCCGTACACTGGGCAGCCAGACGCACGCTGACGAGCAGTTTCCACGCATCATCATAATCCAGGGTACAATGAGACTCCGGGTATTCTTCCTTTAATCTTTCTATGACAAGTTTTGCTAATTCTTTTTTTCGCATCCTTTTCTCCTCTACTCATACTCCGGCAGATGTATGCTTCCGCCTTCAAATATTGCCTTGACCTCTCCTATAAAATAAAGAGATCCAAAAATAATAATACGTTCTCCTTTTTCTTCTCCTAAAGCGATCGCCTTTTGGATCCCATCCAAAAGATCTCCACTTACGGAAGCAGACATTCCATCTTCCAAAAGATCCTGACACAACTCGTCCGCCTGTAAACTGCGACTGGTATCAACCGTAGCACACAAAAAGGTGTCCGCCAGCGGATACATGCACCGCATCATGGCTCTGTAGTCCTTATCTGCCATAACTCCTACCAAAAAGACAAATTTTTCATCCGGAAACATATTTTTTAGTGAGTTGAATAACGCTTCAACTCCATGCGGATTATGAGCTCCATCTACCAAAACATACGGTTTCTCGGACAAAACCTCCATTCGTCCTGGCCACTTAGCTTCCACTAACCCTTGTCGAATGATTTCCTCTTTTTTCGACAAAAAGTTATCCCCGAGATATCCACAATGGTTATTGAATAATGTTTCCACTACCCCCACAGCCAATGTGGCGTTAGCCCTCTGAAATACGCCGTTTAGCGGTATTTCGTAGGTTGAGATTTTTGTCAACAAGTTATCCACATTTGTAATGGGGACATCCAAAATCTCCGCCTGTTTTTTTATCACATCCGCTGCTTTTTCATCCATAATTCCAAGAACTGCATGGGTACCTTTTTTCAAAATCCCGGCTTTTTCCGCTGCAATTTCTTCTATGGTATTTCCAAGAATTGCCGTATGATCATATCCAATATTTGTAAACGCACAAACCTCAGGAACAACTGATAATCCCGCAGTCGAATCTTTCGCCCCACCGAGTCCCGTTTCTAAAACAACGAAGTCACAATTCTTCTCTTTAAAATATAGCACTGCCATTCCCAGGCACAAATCAAACATCGTTGTTTCCTGTCTCATCGGAAGTGCTAACACACGTTCTCCTAATCGTATGACATCATCTTTTCCAATTTCTTCTCCGTCAACAACGATACGTTCTGTAAAGCGGATCAGATGTGGTGATGTAAATCTTCCTACAACAAAACCGGCAGCATGTAATATACTACTTACAAATGCTGCCGTTGATCCTTTTCCATTGGTTCCGGCAATATGAATGATTTTCATGCCCGTTTCCGGATGTTCTAAACGTTCCATCATTTCCGCGGTCACATCTCTTCCATATGCCTTTCCAAATCTTCTTTTTGATTGTATGATTTCGATAATTTCTTCGTATTGCATGTGCGCTATACCACCATGATAATGCCTCCGTCATTGGCGTACATACTGCTGACACCTGCCGTATCAACAATAAAAATATCCTTAAAAGAGGCTACCTTTTCTATTTTTTCTTTTAATTGTAGCGCACGCTCCCTACAGTTACAATGGGAAATTGCCAGAACACGGTTCTCACAGTTCTTGGTCACTTCCATCATGGACTGGACCATGCGATCCAATGCCTTATTCATGCCTCTTGCCTGCGCCAACTGTTGAATGGAGCCTTCCTCGGTCGATCCCATGATCGGCTTGATGTTGAGGGTGCTGGCAAGTTTTGCCTTCAGATTGCTGAGACGCCCTGCTTTGCGCAGGGTCTCTAAGGTCTCCAGTACAAAGAAAGTGTGCTGGTTTTCGATGTAATTACCGACATTTTCAACCACTGTCTCAAAATCCATACCGGCTTCTTCACAGGATGCAATATAGAGTCCGATCAAAGATTCCCCGACAGAAGCGGACTTGGAATCGATCACACAGATCTTCTTATCCTCATGGTCTTCTAAGAAAAGATCCTTTGCCAGACAGGCACTGTTGTAGGATCCGCTCAACTGTGATGACAGGGTGATCACATAAATATGGTCTGCATCACAATCCATCGCCTGCATATAGGCATCCGGGGAAGGACAGGCTGACTTTGGGCTCTCCTCACTGGCAGCGACCTTTTTCAAAAAATCTGCCTGATCAAAGGTCATATCATCAACGATCTCTGCATCATCGACCTGTAATGTCAGCGGAACATTGGCAAAATGTCCGTTCTCTTTCATTTCTTCTGATAATTCTCCACAAGAATCAATGATTATTTTATACATAAAAACGCCTCCCAACCTGTTTGTGGTTTTGTTTTATTTCTCACGTGGTTTTCATCACCACATCATAATAATATATAAAACCACTTTTGTAAATACTTTTTGCGCATTTTCCAGCAAAAGTGGCTTTTTCCTACTCTTTTACAAGACAAAAGTCAAAATATAGAGCGATTGATTTTCAAAATAGGTCAGTTCCTGCTGCCCCTCCAGATATGTAAAGATCCTATCCTGCCCGATCAGATCGTCTTTTACTTGCAGGTAATCCTGCAAATTTGACATACGAAGGGAGATTTCTGTCGCGCCCCGTCGATATTTTTCTCTGATCCGGCTGCCAATAGCAGACAAATCTGCTGTCTCAAAATACAGACCTTCCTGATAAAAGTAATTGTCCGTCACAGATTCACAGGCAGGCAGGTCAAAGGGCATATCCGCCGTATGGGTCGCCGCCAGATCCTGCGTACTGGCGCCCAGATAGCCATAATCGATCTTCTTGGCACCCTGCAATTCTCCCAGAAAATGGGTGTTGCCCCAAGTGGTATCAATATAATAGTATTCTCCGTCCAGATTGACCAGATTCCATGCATGGTTATCGCCACCTGCCAGACCGGTCACCACGATAGACGACACGCCCAGTTGCCACAAAAGATATTGCGTCGCATCCGCATAGCCCTGACAAACCGTCTTCTTACCTATAAATACGCTGATGATATTCTGATTATTCTGGCTATCGGCATCATAATCCACCTGACTGATCAGTGTTTCATAGACATACTTGACTTTTTCATAATCGGAGGCATCGCTGTCGATCCCGGCCAGCCAGAGGTCTGCAACATCGTCGATCTGCGCTTGCAATTCCTCCCGCTCCTGCTGGGTATAGGTATAGGTCGGCATAAATTCCATGCCGATCACCTGATCAAAACTGGAATAGGTGTTGTACTGGTAACCGGATGTCCAGAAAAGCCCGCCGTAATCTGCCATCACACAGCGATATGCCTTGTCTAAGACATCCTGATCCTTGGTGGATACCGTCACGCAATCGGTATGATGCTGGATGCAATCTAAGATCTGATCGTAGACTGTCTGCTCCTCTGCCGACAACTGCTGGTAGGCAAAGCGGTCTGCCGAAATGGTCTCAACCTCTTTTGCCTCGCCCACAACGACCTTTTCCAGCCGCCCATTGACGGTCTCCTGTAAAAAATCCACCGGACCGCAGGCAGTAAGAAGTAAAAGGCAAAGACTGCATACAAGCCCCAGACAGGCATATATTCTATTATGTCCTTTTGTATTTTTTCTCATTCTAATTTCCAAAGGTTAAAAAATCGTTAAAGTTCAGGCTGCTCCATAAAAAGATACGATCAGATCTTTCAGGTTGCCGTAATCTGCCTGCCCCATCAATTCTCTTGCGGAATGCATGGCAAGCATAGGTACACCCACATCGATCGTGCGCATCGGTAAAAGTGCAGAGGAAATGGCTCCCAAAGTACCGCCGCCCACAATGTCAGATCGATTCGTATATTTCTGGTAAGCGATCCCATTTGCCCGTGCGATCTGCTCTACAATGCCAATGGCTTCGCAGTCCGTAGCATAAGATTGAGAAGCAGCCTCCTTGATGGCAAAACCATCTCCCATGATCGGCTGTGATGTGATGTCTGCTTTTTCCACATGATTTGGATGCAGGGCATGCGCCACATCCGCAGAGACCATCAGTCCCTGATAAATGGCATCTTTTGCAGTCCGAGCCGTCCATCCCATAGATTCATAGATCTTTTCGATGACATCGGTGAGAATGGCAGATCCTGCGCCCTGCTTGGTCCGGCTGCCGATCTCCTCATGGTCGTAACAAATGCCGATATTTAAATGCTTGTCACAAGTTGCCTGACACATAGCCTCCATGATCGCAGCACAGGAACTGATATTATCAATACGCGGCGATGAGATCATATCCTCTCGCAGACCGATCTGAGCCGGTTCTTCCCAGACATAGATAGACAGTTCAAAGTCCAGAATATCCTCCACCGGCACTTGCAGTTCTTTTGCCAGAAATGTCATAAAGGCATCCTCATCCTCGCCCATGCCAAGCAATGGCAGCATATCGGCCTGGCGGTTGAGTTCTATGCCCTTATTGATCTCACGGTTCATATGGATGGCAAGGTTTGGGATGGTTGCCAATGGTCTTTTACTGTCGTACAGGCGCATCTGCGGATGTAGGCACTTATCTGACCGCAGTGCCACGCGTCCGGCGATCCCCAGCGGACGATCCAGCCATGTGTTCAGAATGGCTCCGCCGTAGACTTCCACATTCAGTTTATGATATTTCTTGGTCTTGACATCCGGGCTGGTCTTGATCCGCATACAAGGATAATCCGTATGTGCCGCAGCAATGCGGAGTGCGATATTATCCTGACTTGCCAGCATCTCATCCTTTTTTGGCACGGTAAATGCCAGGATCGTTGTGCCATGATGATTGATATAATACTTTTTGCTTTCTTCCAGATGCCATGCTTCTTCCATGGCAAGCGGTGCAAAGCCTGCCGCCTCTAAGTCTGCTGCGCACTGCTGCACCAGATGAAACGGCGTGATCCCCGCCTTCAAATATTTCACTAAGATCTCATTCTTCATTCTACTTCCTCCATATATAGCATATCGCCTTTTCTTACTGTCATACGTCCTATCTACGCAGGACGGACAACACTCTTTGTATAGGAAACAATCTAGGGCAAGTATGACCGGGGGCACTGATGTTCCCGTCCTGCGCAGCCGCCGCAAAGCAAAAGGCGACATGCTATGCACGCCGCCTTTCCTTAATCATGCTGTATCCCAATTTCCTGCTCAATTTAAATCAAGATGTATAAACTAAAAAGGTACATTGAAAACGGTCTGATTAATACTTCGTAGATTAGCCTACTACTGTTACGTTTACTGCCTGTGGTCCCTTAGCACCATCTGTAACATCAAATTCTACAGCAGCGCCTTCTTCTAAAGACTTGAAGCCCTCCATGTTAAGGCCTGTGTAGTGTACGAAAACATCATTGCCTTCTTCGTCAGAGATGAATCCGTAACCCTTCTGGTTGTTGAACCACTTTACTGTACCCTTGCTCATTACAAGTACCTCCAAAAAAATTATCTATATTGGAAACCAATATGTGATTAGAGTAGCACACAAGCGCCGAAAAGTAAAGGCATTTCGGTCTTTCTTACACGGCTTTTTCCACTGCGATCGAAAGTCTCCCAAAAAAGGCTAATACCCATGTTTTCCATGCTTCTTCCATGCTTCGATCCAGAGAAAATCCCTGCATGGTGCAACCTGCCGTCACCAGTAATTCTTCCCCGACATAGCGTAAATTCAGGGTCAGATTGGCTACCTCGGACGGCTGGATGGAAAGACTCTGTCCCTCTATGATCTCGCGTAAAAGTTTTTGCGGACATAGAAAGGTAAAATGAAAAGATGCCGGTTTGCGCTTGCCCTTGATCATATCAAAGCACAATTTGCGCACATATCCATAAGGCACACAGCGTTCCCCGGACAGTCCTTCCTCCAAAAGTTCCTCCTCGGTTAGATAGCCCTTGGTCAGATGTCCGTCCAGAGAATAAGTCATCCTGGTCGTGATCGTCGCATCTGACAACAAGAAACGATCAAAGGCTTCCGACGCCAAAAGGTCATTCATGCAATTTTTTACATCTAATACTTTAAGTGCTAACATTCTCTCTCCTTGGTATCTGTGATAGGTCACTGCCTCTATTTTAACAGAACTCCTGCTTCCCGCCTATCCTTATTATATACGCCGGAAAGATTCATACAGATCCAGCGCCCCATAGCCCCACTGCCTGTTGGGATAAAGGTCACCGGGGATCGCCCTTGCCCCCCGGATCAAAAAAATTTTAACTTGTGTCGTATTGACCAGAGTATCCTGCCGTCTGTCGCACCATTGCAGATAAAGTGCCGCGGCCCCTGATGCGATCGCCACAGCCCCGCTGGTACCGGTCTGCCTTTCATACCGGGCTTCCGCCGGGAAATTGCCCCTGCCTGCTACTGCTCCTTCGACCGCATAGCCCGGTGCCGCCAGATCCGGTTTGATCCGCCGGTCTATAGTATAGCCACGCCCGCTTTCCAAAAGAATAGCATTTTCCACGGCATTGTAGCCTGCAATGGTCAGAACGCGGTTGGCATTCGCCGGATTCATAATGGTCGTATCCGGGTTGGATGCCAGAAAGTAGATGCGCCCACATGTCAGCGCCTGCCCCGGCAGATACATATGAAATTCTCCCGGCTGTCCGTTTTCGCTGTAGACCCGGATCCGCCATATGCCCTGCGCCGGTTTTGTAAAACGATAATAGATCAGTTGGTTGCCTGCCGTGGCTTCCGGGAAACTGTAGTCCACTTCCACCGTCGTTCCATCCAGAGGAAAATCATAGATCTGACTACCCGCCGTCTGGATCCCGACCGCCGGATGTACCTCCCCGGAAGGCGAAACGATCGCCACCTCATAGCGGGCAGGTGCCAGACACCACTGTTCCATGACAAAACCGCAGACATCTTCTTCCACCACAACTTCCACCTGCCGGTAGGCCTTTTTCCCCAGTCCTTCTTCTATGTCCTCCGCCGTAAAGACTCCCTGAAAATGCTTTCTTGCCGCCGCAAGATTTCCGGTCGCCGTCACTACGCATCTGCGGTAGGCAACCGCCAGATCATTCAGATAAAGTGCCAGGGAATTGTTGCCGCTGTGGCTGCTGAGCCCGCAGCCCAAAGACATACAGATCACGAGCGCCTGCCCCCGCATCCTTGCCAGTTCATCCAAAAACTGTATGCCGAACATGATGTCATTTTCCGCATAGCAGGTCGCATCCTCCGGGATAAAATAATACTGGCGCAGATAAGGTTTTGCCTCTTTTAAATGCACCATGGCGATGTCCGCCGCCGGTGCCGCCCCACTGTGATCTCCTACGTCACTGCCTGCAGCCACGCTCGCCACATAAGTTCCGTGCCCGGTCGCATCACGATTGCCATAGACAGAAAGGCTATCTTTTCCATACACTCTGCCGTAATAAGGCTGTGGCAGGTCATCCGCCGTTCTGGCCGTGCCTTCGTTTTCTTCCACATAATTCTGATCCCAGACCGCGACGATTCGGCTTTCCCCAGCGGCATCCAAAAATGCCGGATGGGTCGTATCGATCCCAGAATCCAAAAAGCCGATCAAAACGCCTTTTCCATCCAAGCCCAGCGCCGGGTTTTCCCGCACCTGCAGGATCCCTGCTGCATCCAGGGCTTCCATGGACAGAGGCTGGTAGCAGTTTGGTATGGCATTATAGTGGTAATTTGCCACCCGAAAGTCGGGATAGCGATCGCGCGAGACAAAAAGAATGGTGTAATTGTTCCCCACATCCAGACCACAGATGCCATCCGAAAGCGGAGGCAAATATGCCGTGTTGCGCACGATCAGATCGTAATAATCATTTCCATAGATCATATCATAACAATTCATATGATATCTTATGCTATGATCTGCTTTTTATATCCAATTCCTGCAAAAATTCTTCCAGATAAGTCTCGCCTTCCTCATAGGCAAAATCCATAAAATACGCATGGGTCTGCTCATAGGCAGCCTGCTCGCTTTCCGGCAGGGCGATCTGCCCCAAGGTCTCCAAGCCCCGCTCGATCGATCCGGTATCATAGGAAGCAAAAGCCTCCTTGATCTCCTGCCAAAGATACTGCCTTTTGTCGCGAGACATGACCTTTTTCTGCTCCGACTCTTTTTCCGTCTTTGCCAGAGCATCCTGCATATAGGAAAGTTCTGCCCGCACTTCCTCTAAGGCATCATCCATACAGGAAAGGAGTTCCTCGATGTGGCGATCGATGTATTTCTGATTGCCTACGATCGCCGCCATTTCTAAAACTTCCGCATATTCGCTGAGATATTCCTTCTTGATCTGTCGGCTGGCACTCTTGACACCATGCACCTTGGCACGGAAAAGTTCCCGGTCCTCCTTAGCATAGACTGGTAGTTCCTCCCGCAGTTCTTCCATCTCATCCAGATAGGTCTGCAAAGCCCGCGCATAGATCTCGATATGATGTGCCTGCCCTGCGTTGTCCCGCAAGACGACCGGCGTCTGCTTTTCTTTGGGCAGCAATTCCTCCAGCGTGTTTTTGAAGCGGAACATATCGATCGGCTTGCCCAGGAAGGCATCAAATCCCTTGTCCTTAACAGCCCGTAAAATATCTTCCTGATCGCTCGCCGTCAAAAGCACCAATGGCACTTGACTGTATTTGCGGATCTCGGCTCCCGCTTCCAGCCCATTGACTTCCGGCATAAGATAATCCAAAAAGATCAGATCATAGTCCTCATGTCTGGCAGCCTCAACTGCTTCCATACCGTTCGCCACGATGTCCAGTTGTACTTTCCAAGGGGCTATCATATGGCGGAAGATCTGCTGATTGATGACCATATCATCTGCCAATAAGACCCGCGCCGTCGGATAGACATAATCCGGGCAGACATCATCCTTGTAGTTGACTATTCTATCAACCAAAGTAAAGTGATTGATCTCACCCGGCTGGATTTTGCCTTCATCCGCCTTTCTATGGCAGAAGGTCACCTCTACCCTTGTACCCTTTCCCTGCTGGCTCTCCACCTTGCAATCGCCCTGCATGAGTTTGCACAATTCCTTGACAATAGTCATGCCAAGTCCTGTACCCTCCTGTCCGTCCACGGTATAGGTCCGATAGGACTCAAACATATGCGCCATCTGTTCTTCCGTCATGCCCGCTCCGGTATCCTCGATCAGGCAGCAGAAACGCACCCGGTCATCTTCCAGATCCTGACAGGACAGGGTCAGGTCGATCTGACCGGATTTGGTAAATTTGACCGCATTGGAGATCACATTTTGCAGGATCTCCCGCACATGTTCCTCATCCCCAATGACTGTCTGCGGGATCGGCGTTGCAAACCGCGCCCGACAGCCGACATCATGCCCATGCAAGTTGTATAAGAGCATCTGCATGAGTTCCGTGATCAGGTGTTCCATGGAATAAGCGTGTTCTTCCAATTCCAAACGTCCCACTTCCATCTTTGAATACAAAAGGATCTGATCGATCTTTTCTAAAAGATCATTGCCTGCCCCTCGCACATAAGAGATCATGGCACGGTTTCTGGCAGAAATGGCATGGCTGGTCATGAGGATGTCACTGGCTCCTATAATGGCATGCACCGGTGTCCGCAGGTCGTGGCTCATGGTCGCAAGCATGTGGCTTTTCATCTGTGCTTGCCACTGTGCCGCCTTGCTCTCCTCGGTCAACTGCTCCAGACGCGCCCGCTCTGCCGTCACATCTGCAACCGACAACTGATAGCCTAAAAGCCGCTTGCCCTGACAGATGATACGCTCTTTACATTCATAAGTCTTGTCCCGATAGACATAATCGCCCACACTGCCGTCCTGCACAAAGATCATATCCTTATGTTTCCAGAAGAAGTCATGGATATCCTCAAAATTGCAAAACTCCTTGCCATCCAGGAAAATATCCATCGCCATACCATTGGCATCGATCAATTCCAGGTTTTTATCCAGCAAAAACTGCGCCACACTGGAATTTGCAAAAGCATTCTGCTGCATGACCACGCTAGTCGCCACCAGACGATTGGCAAAGATCAGATATAAGATGATAAGACAACTTGCCAGACATACCACCAAGAGCAGGGAATGTCCCCGTGTTGATTTGACCTGCCAGGTACTGCCCACCACAGACGGCAGACAAATGGCGATAAACATAAGGGCATTCGTAATGCTGTCGCGTTTGGAAAAATGCTGTGTCTCATATGAATATAAGGCTCCCGCCGATACAAAAAGCGCGTTAGAGATCGTAAAGAAACGAAATGCCACCACATAGGTATCCGGCTGGTCGAAATGTAAAAATATCAGGATAAGTAAAACGATCAGATAAAGAAATAAGCCCACATGGATAGCATGAGGCAATTTGATATGCAGATAATCGACCGCATAATAAGAGATAACGGTCGTCAGCGTCAGTATCAGAAGATTTTCCAACTGGGCAAAAAGACCTACGGCTCCCGTCAGCATCAAAACGATCCGATAAAAATCAAAGACGGCGATTACGCCTAAAAAGAGAGGCAAAAGACGATGTTCTCTGGAATACACATGATGCGCGATATAGGCAAATACCGTGACCAGTGTCACCAGCAAACATACCACTTGAAATCCAAATACCATCTAATTTGCCTCCCATCGGTTTATGATACGCTCGATCTCGGAACGTATGTAAACCGGCTTGTATGGTCTGACGACATAGCCCGCCACATTTAAGTCCTTGCATGCCATGATCGTCTTGGTGTCACAGAGGGCAGATACAAACATGATCGGCACACTCTCCTTTGTCATATCCATGACCCGCTTTGCCGCCTCGATGCCATCCATCTGCGGCATGTCGATATCCAACAGGATCAGATCCGGGTATGGATTCTTCTCTAAATATTTGATCAGTTGTGCGCCCGACTTCAAAAGCGTCACCTTGTAATCATCCTTTAAAATGTCATAGATCATCTGTAAATTGGTCTTCATATCATCCACCGCGATGATATGAACCTCCCGCTGATGCTTGATCATTTCCTTCCGCTCGGCCTCAGAAGAAGTAGAAACTTCCTGCTTGCCCTTTGGCGGTAAGATGGCGATCGACATATTGGCACGGTCAGACAGATCCAGTGTCGTGCCATCCAAAAGCCGCACGATCGGTCGCAGATTGTGGGCATCCGCATTCTCCTTGATCACACCGACCCTGCCATCGGACAATTCCACCTCGGTGCCCTTTGGATAAAGAGGGATGGAACGCAGCATGACCTCAACAACCTCCCGGTCAAAAAGGATCCCGCAACCGCCCATGAGATACTCTGCCGCTTCACACGGCGCATAAGGCTCTTTGTAAGGACGCTTGGAAACCAGCGCATCATAGACATCTGCCGCATGTAAGATCTTGGTAAAAAGAGTCTGCTCCTCACCCATGACACCATTAGGATAGCCTGTCCCATCGACATTTTCATGGTGAAAGAGAACCGCCACCTTGATCTGTGCAGAAAGGTCAAAACGATCCTTGATGAGTTCATAGGAAATGACCGGATGCTCCTGCATGCGCTTGTATTCTTTCTGGGTCAGACGCCCCGGCTTGTTGAGGATCTCCCCCGGGATGGCAAGTTTGCCCAGATCATGCAAAAGGGCTGCCGTGACCAGTTGTGCCATCTCTTTTTCATTCATGTGCATTTCCATGCCGATCACACCGCACAAAACACCTACATTCACGGAATGTGCATAGGTATAATCGTCATAGGAACGCAGATCCAGCATATCCAAAGAAATCCTTCCCTTGGAAAGGATCTCTTCGACCAACTTTTCTGCCACGACCTTGCAGCCGTCAATATCTCTTTTTTCGATGCAATCCATGCCCTCCGCACGCAGTTGCGGCGAAATGGCATCCTCCACCTCAATGTCCTGTGTCAGTTCATCCTCGATGTAGATACCCGCATAGCCGTATTCGATCAGTTTTTCGATGTAATTGTCCGTCAGCAGGATATGACTGCCAACCAGCGTTCGCCCATTACTATCATATAGGCTGGTCGCCAACTGCATCCCTGCTTTTGCTTCCGTCAGTGCGATGTATCTCATGTATATCTACTCCCTCAATACCGTAAAAAATTATCCTTCGATCAGATTGGCTTCTGCTCCGCGCATAACGATCTTTGGTCCGCCCTTTTTCGTCACATAGTCCTCTGTGATAATGACTTTCCCGATGTTGTCATCCTTAGGGATCTCATACATGATATCCAGCATAAACTCCTCTATGATGGCACGCAGGGCTCTTGCGCCAAGTTCTCTCTGCTTTGCCTGTTTTGCAATGGCATGCAGTGCCTCATCCGTAAACTCCAACTTGACCTCATCCAGTTCCAGTAACTTCTGATACTGCTTGATGATGGCATTCTTTGGCTCTTTCAGAATACGGACTAACATATCCTCATCCAGTGCCTCCAGTGAAAAGAGGATCGGCAGACGTCCCAGAAATTCCGGTATCATGCCAAAATTCTTGAGGTCTTCGACTGTCGCCTTCATCAGGATATTTTCTTCCTTGTCGTACTTATCCTTGAGATCTGCCATAAAGCCCATGGAAGATGCCTTGTTGAGTCTCTCCTTGATGATAGAATCCAGATCCGGGAAGGCCCCGCCGCAGATAAATAAGATATTCTTGGTATCTACGATGGTCATCGGCACCATGGCATTCTTGCTGCTGGCTCCGACCGGAACCTCAACCTCGGCTCCCTCTAGGAGTTTGAGCATGCCCTGCTGTACGGATTCCCCGCTGACATCACGCTGATTGGTATTTTTCTTCTTTGCCAGTTTGTCGATTTCATCAATAAAGATGATACCGCGCTCTGCCTTTTCCACATCATTGTCTGCTGCCGCCAAAAGTTTGGAAACAACGCTTTCGATATCATCACCGATATAACCTGCCTCGGTCAGAGAAGTCGCATCTGTAATGGCAAGCGGCACATCCAGGAGGCGCGCAAGTATCTTTACCAGATAGGTCTTACCACTACCGGTCGGTCCGATCATGAGCATATTGGACTTTTCGATCTCGATCTCATCCATGGTCCCGGTTGCCACACGCTTGTAGTGATTGTAAACGGCAACGGACATGACCTTTTTGGCGTATTCCTGTCCGACCACATACTCATCCAGTTCTGCCTTGATCTTGTGTGGTGGCGGAATATTCTTGATATCCAGCACAGGTGCTTCCTGCTTGTCTTCTTTCTTTTTCTTCTTTTTCAGACGCTGTGAGTTTGGCATGTTCGGCATGAAATCAGAAAGATCCGAAAGATTTACCATGCTGATATTTGGCATCTTGGAAAAATCAATGTTGTTTAAACTTGCATTGTCCCCACTGCCAAAGCCAAAACCTTCCATGGAATCAAAGGTCTTTTGCATACAGTCGTTGCAGATACAGATGTTATTTGGAATGTGGATCATCTTGCCGGCAACAGACTCCGGTCTGCGGCAGATATAGCAGATATCCTCATAATCATCCTTTTTGTCGTTATTCGGATCTGCGACGCTCGGGTCTACCGTAGTATCACCTGTCACTTCTACGACATCCGCATCCTTGTCTTCTTCATCTATTACTTCTCGAAAATCATTATCGTGTTCTGACATATTTTTTCCTACTTTCTGTTTTTACTTATATTAGAGAATTATAAAACAAAAAAGGGGGAAACTCAACCGAGTTTCCCCATATTTGCATCTCTGTTATCGAATTTCTTCTATGTAATGGATCGAATCGTTCTGATTGAGTCCATTGATGAAGTCTGCATGCGAACATCGCTTGTTCAGATCGATCACGACCATAAGCACCGTGTCCTTGCCCTGTAAAGATTGCCGCTTCTGCTTGTCAACGGAAGCAATCTCGTAGCCATTCTTGGTCACATAATCATACAGCACCTCAATGCCGTCTGATTTATCCACTTCCAGATACAACTTAATCTTGGTGTTATGCTCATCCACATAATGGCTTAAAGCTGTCAGCACAGTCATAACGAAAGCGATGAAAAAGAAAGCCAGCAGGCTTCCTGCGATATATCCCGCGCCGATCGCTATGCCAAGACAGGCGGTCGTCCACAGACTTGCCGCCGTCGTCAATCCCTTGACGTAATTCTTTCCGGTTACAATGATCGTACCTACGCCGAGAAAACCAATGCCGCTGATGACCTGTGCCGCCAGTCGGGCAGGATCTCCCGTGCCATATGTCACAACCAGATATTCATCTGTGATCATGGCAATGGTGGCTCCCAGACAGACCAGCGCAAAGGTGCGCAGACCTGCGGGCTGCCCATGCGATCCACGCTCCAAGCCGATCAATCCCCCCAAGACCGTCGCAAGCGCCAGACGCACAAATACAGAGAGCAAATTAAACTGCTCTAAATATTGTAACATTTCCATGTCATCCCCTTATTGTATATTGTCTTAGCCGACTACCTCTTTTGCGATATCCGGGTAGTTAGTGATGATAGCATCCACGCCGTACTGACAGCACATTTCCATATATGGTCTCTCGTTGACTGTCCAGACGTTGAGTTTGAGTCCTTTTTCCTTGCACTCTTTGACAAATCCGTCATATTGCAGATTGTAAAGTGCAGGATGGAGTGCGTTGACACCGTGCTTTACGCCGTAAGACGGCATATCGATCGGACCGTCTGCATATAAAAATCCAACCTCTGCATCCGGCTTCAACTCGTGGATACGTGTCACTGTGTAATGATTGAAGGAAGAATAGCAAACGCGGTCTTCCATGCCCATTTCCTTGGCCAGGGCTAAGATCTTTTCCTCGATCTTTTCATAAAATACCACACCGGTCTTGATCTCAATGTTGATGAAAAGCCCGGTTGGCTTTAAGAGTTCAAACACTTCTCGCATGGTAGGGATATCAGCATGCTTATACTCCGGTTTGGTGCGGTTGTAATTGAATGCCCGCAATTCTTCCAAAGTATAATCCTTGACCCATCCCTTGCCATCGCTGGTACGGTCGATCATCTCATCATGGATGACGACAATCTGGTCGTCCTTTGTCAACTGGATATCCAGTTCTACTCCGTCAGCGCCTAAATCTACCGCCTTCTGAAAAGCGGCAAGTGTGTTTTCCGGTGCATATCCGCTGGCTCCTCTATGCGCCCATACAAGTGGTTTTGTTCTCATTATGTATTACTTCCTCTCTCTTAATCTTCAAAATCAAATGCATCAATACCCTGCTTGATACCTTCTCTGCTGTCGCCGTGTTTTACAAACTGCATGGTAATAAATGCGATCACCATAAAGACTGCGGCATATGGGAACAGCGCCTTGTAGCCGACATGCTCCATCAAAAAGCCTGCCACGATCGGTGTAACGATCTGTGCTGACATACTAAAGGTATAGTAATAGCCGGTGAACTTACCGATGTCACTTCCCTTACACATTTCCAGAACCATCGGCAGACTGTTGACATTGATGCCTGCCCAGCCAAATCCTACTAACAAGAAGAGAACATAGAGAACCGGGCTGAAGGTGTCACTCATAAGTGAAAATGCAAGTGCCACGATAAAACTGATCAGCATCAGGATGATACCACTCAAAATGGTCTTCTTACGTCCAATCTTGGCTGCGATAGAGCCAACCGGAACATAGGCTAAGATGGCGCCACCGGTTGCAACGGTAAGGCAAAGGGATGCCTGACCGGTCGTCATTTCCCATACGCTCTTTGCGTAAGTGGTAAACCATGTCTCCAAAGCATTGTATGCGAAGAACCAGAAAGCTACGGAAAGGAGTAAGAAGATCAGACTTCTCTTGACATCCTTTGGCAGTTCTGCATTACCGGACGCATCCTGTACTTCCAGATTCTCTTCCGGATGTGCAGCCTCATATTCGCGCATCTGCTTATTTAAGTCTACTTCATCTACCGTGATCATAACGATCATGACGGCTACGACCATGATACCTGCTACGATCAGAAAGATCGGGAAGTAGTTCTCATGCTCGCTCTTGGAATTCAAAGTCACACTGGCGATCACCAGATACATGATACCGCCCAGTGCTCCCATCAGATTGATGATGGCGTTGGCTCGGCTTCGCAGTGGCTTTGGTGTGATATCCGGCATCAAAGCAACCGCCGGGCTGCGGTAGGTTCCCATGGCAACCAAAAGTGCTCCCAATACCCCGATAAAGAGTGCCAATTTGGCTGTCGACGGGTTCTCATAGTAAGAATTATCGATGAGTGGGATCAAAAGCATCAGGATGACTGCTGCGATCGTTCCAAACAGGATAAATGGCTTACGCTTGCCCCAATTGCACTTGCACCGGTCGGAAATACCACCAAAGAGCGGCAGTAAGAACAAGGCAAGTACATTGTCCGCTGCCATGATGGCACCGGAGATCGTCTCATTCATATGGAATGTGTAGGTCAGGATGATCGGAATGATGGCATTATACATCTGCCAGAATGCACAGATGGATAAAAACGCGAATCCGACCTGGACCGTCTTTTTTACGTTTAGTTTCATTTGTAAAAAACCCCCTTATTTTTTAATAATACACAAAGATTATACCATTTCGCCCCATGTGGGTAAAGTAAAAAGAACGTTAAATAATAGCCATAGTTTCCATCCCGGAGTTGTAACTTTTTTCCCATCATGCTAGAATTTAGATAGAAATTTTCAGATGCGGGGTTTTACTATGTATATTCAACTAAACGGACAGATATTATCTTATGAAAAAGAGGGAGAAGGCAGCCCCATCATTTTTTTGCACGGCAATGGAGAAACACACGCGATCTGGGATCGCATGATCGCAGAAATGTCCATGGATCATACGGTTTATGCCATCGACAGCCGCGGACAGGGTGAAAGTGCCACCCCAAAAGAATATCATTATAAAGATATGGCAGCAGACGTCATCTGCTTTATCGAGTCCTTACATATTGAAAAGCCGGTCTTGTGCGGCTTTAGTGACGGCGCCATCATCACACTGCTCGTAGCCTTAAAACGCCAGGATCTTCTTTACGCCATTGTTCTGTGCGGAGCCAACCTGAGCCCTAAGGGTCTGACCGGCTCTGCCAGACGCGAGATCAAATCTCTTTACAAAAAGACAAACAGTCCACTGGTGGAAATGATGCTGTTAGAGCCGGACATTGCGCCGGACAAATTGCGTTCCATCAACCTTCCTGCTCTCGTCTGTGCTGGCAGCAAGGATATGATAAAGCCCAAGGAGACCCAGACGATCGCAGATCACCTGCCACAGGCGACCCTGCATATCTTTGAGGGCGAGACACACGGCTCTTATGTCGAGCACACCGATAAACTCGCTCCGGTCTTACGCAAGTTTTTGTAGGGTTTTCATTTAAGACAAAAAGGAAAATCCCATAACGGCAATGCCCAGGACAACCAGAATGATCCCGGTTACCCGGTTTAAAGTCTTTGGCTTTGCCTTATTTGCAAAAATGGCAGCGATCCGCGCCCAGATCAGGGTAAAGACAATGCAGAGGATCCACACGGTCACGTCCGGCAAGCCACCGATCGCAAAATGTGATACTGCCCCGGTCAGTGCCGTAAATGCCATAATGAACACACTGGTGCCTACGGCGGTCTTTAATTCATAACCCAAGACAGATGTCAGGATCAGAAGCATCATCATGCCGCCTCCTGCGCCGACAAATCCACAGATAAAACCGATCAAAACGCCACAGATGATCGACTGGATCACACGTTTTTTCGGTGAAACACTCTCCATAGATTCTTTTGTCGTCATGACCGGTCGGACAATAAATTTTATTCCCAGTAAAAATGTCATAAAGACAGAGAAATTTCCCATGGTTTTCGATGGTACCAAGCTGGAAATGTAACTTCCCACGACCGTAAAGAGCAGAACGCTTGCCATCATGATCAAGCCATTTTTTATGTCCAGATTCTTGTGTTTTCCGTAGGTGTAGGCAGAAATTGCACTCGCCAAGACATCAGACGATAAAGCAATGCCGACTGCCATATAGGGGTCTAGCCCCAAAAATGTGATCAGCATGGGGCTGATGACCGCGGCTGCACTCATCCCCGCAAATCCGGTTCCGAGCCCCGCTCCCATTCCCGCAAAAAAAGTAACTAAGATCGTAAGCAACAAATTCATCTTTACGCTTCCTCCTCAAGTATATAATCAAGATTTTCTTCCATTTTTGTCATACTGCCTAAAAGGATATCCATTGTCTCTTCATCAATCCCCGCAAATAAAAGTGCAACAAAATCCTGCTGCAATTTTCTTCCCTGTGTGATGATCTCATCGGCTTTGGATGTGCATAAAAGTTTCGTCTTGCGACGATCCCCTGCCACTTCCTGTCGCACCAGATAGCCTTCCCTCACCAGTCGGTCTACATTGACCGATACCAGATTTGCTTTCAATTTTCGGATCTCAACAATATCACGGGCAGTTGTAAACTCCGGGTTATTTGCCAGAAACATAAGAATATCCAGGGCTGTCTGCGTCAAATGCCACTTCTTGCGCAAAGGTTTGCAAAGTGCCACATATGCAGTGTCCACTTTTCTGCTGAATTCAAGTCCTGTTTTCATATGCATCTCCTTTCAAAATTGAATTGTTCATTTTTGAAGTATTTTAAGAAAATTACCTCCTTTTGTCAAGATGCATATTTTCATTGTCTCATAAAAAAGGTACTCTGCATCCTACAGAGTACCTCAAATAAAAACCTATATTATTATGTAGGGAAGATAACTTCCCGCTCCTACTTGGCTGCAATGACATCCTTCATATCATAATGTCCTGCCAATTTGCCTGCTAAGAACTTGGCTGCCTCTACAGCACCTTTGGCAAATACGCTCTTGGAATATGCCGTATGCTTGAAGGTGATGACCTCGTCCATACCGGCAAAGATGACCTCATGCTCGCCCACAATGGAACCGCCACGCACAGCAGAAATACCGATCTCTTTCTTTTCACGCTTCTTGCGCTCCTGGGAACGGTCAAACTTGTAAACATAGGAGTTGTCCAACTCCTCGTTGATAGCATCTGCAAGTGCCAGCGCCGTACCGCTCGGTGCGTCCAGTTTCTGGTTGTGGTGCTTTTCTACGATCTCGATATCAAATCCAGCCTCCGCAAACACATCGGTTGCCTTTTTCAAAAGATCCATCAAGGTATTGATACCCAGTGACATATTAGCAGACTTTAAGACTGCTACGTTTTTCGATACTTCCTCTACACGGGCAAGCTGCTCGTCCGAAAGTCCGGTCGTGCAAAGTACCACCGGTGTCCCTGTCGTCTCACAATAATCTAAGAGTGCATCAACTGCCTTGGCATTGCAGAAATCAATGACAACATCTGCTTTGACATCACACTCTGCCAGGCTCTTATAGACCGGATAGTCGTTTGGCAGGCTGTCATTTAAGTCAATGCCTGCTACGATCTCAATATTTTCATCTTCTTTGCAAATGGCTGTAATGACCTGACCCATATGACCATTACAGCCATGCATAATCGCTTTTACCATGCTTAAAATCTCCTCTTCCGTTATCTAGTCTGCCCGATTACAGCAGTCCGTATTCTACCATTGCCTGCTTTAAGACAGCCGCATTAGCATCTGACATTTCGCAAAGTGGCGCACGCAGAGAACCAACTTCCATGCCAAGCAGGTTCAGAGCACGTTTTACAGGGATCGGGTTGACCTCGCTAAAGAGTGCATCAACGAGCGGCAAAGACTTCATCTGTAATTCTAAAGCCTTTTCACGGTCGCCAGCCATATAACTTGCACACATATCATGTGTCTGCTGTGGTGCAATGTTGGCAATAACGGAGATCACACCGATACCGCCGATCGCCATCAACGGTACAACAAGTCCGTCCTCGCCGGAATAAAGGTCCAACTTGCCGTCACACAGGTACATAGTCTTGGATGCCTGTGCCATATTGCCGGTTGCTTCCTTTAAGCCTACGATATTTTCATTCTCGCGAACCAGCGTTGCCACGGTCTCCGGCTGGATATTGCATCCGGTACGTCCCGGTACATTGTAAAGAATGATCGGCAGTTTTGTCTCTGATGCGATCTGGCTGTAATGCTTGATCAAGCCTGTCTGTGTTGCTTTATTGTAATACGGTGTCACGATCAGTGCACCGTCTGCACCGTCTTCCTCTGCTTCCTGGGTAAGCTGGATCGCTGTCTTTGTGCAATTAGAACCGGTCCCTGCCACCACCGGAATACGATGTCTGGTAAACTCCACTGCCGCGCGGATCACGTTTCTGTGTTCTTCCATGGATAAGGTCGCGCCCTCGCCTGTCGTTCCGGCGATGACGATACAGTCCGTGCCACCTTTTACATGAAAGTCAATGAGTTCTTCCAGTTTATCGTAGTTTACCTCTAAATTATCCTTCATCGGTGTAACGATTGCAACTCCTGAGCCTGTAAAAATAGCCATATTCTTCTCCTCCTTTATACAGTATATGCGACCTGTTTGCCTCGTGAAACAATGCATATATGTTTTATCTCTATCTTGTCATAAGGTCTTGCACATAAAAGACCAGCTCTAAGGAGCTGGTCAATACATACGCATCCATGATAGCTCCCCATCTCTTACGAGATGACAGTCACAAGCCTATTAAACTTGCGCCCAAGAAAACATCCGCAGAAGACGTATCCTTTCGGCGTGCCTCCCTTTCCTTCACACTCCACTGTGCCTGCCACATCCTGTGAATTACTAATGAATTACGCAACCTCTACCTTTTTATATAATACTTTTAAACTATAGCATTACGCTATTACCTTGTCAATAAATATCGACGGTTCAGACTTTCTCCGGTACGATATTTAAAATGTTGTCTGCCATATCAAATACACGCGGTAATGAATCCCTGCCTGTCAGTATCACATCTGTGTATAAGGACTTTGCCTGCAAGACCTCTAAGATCTGATCTTCCGTTGCCATGCCTTCCTTTACCAGTCCTAAGACCTCATCCAGAACCAGCATATCGCACTGTCCGGTCACAAGGGCTTTTTTTGCAAAATTCAAGCCATTTTGGATGTTCTGCTTCTGCTCCTGCTTTTCTGCCTCATCCAGCGCATCAAATCCCTCGCTGCAACGTTCAAAGCGAAAGACCTTGACCTCCGGCTCCAGCCTTGTCAGATATTCCGTATCCAGTTGTCCTTTCATGAACTGCACCACATAGGCACTCTGTCCGTTACTTGCCTTGCGGATGGCATTGCCAAGTGCTGCAGATGTCTTTCCTTGTCCCTCTCCGTAATAAATCTGAATAATACCCTTATCCATAATTCCTCCTACGACGGTTGAAATTTAAAAATACATCACCAAGTGCACTCAGTTTACCACAGATTGTAAAATATGGCAATTATGTGAATTTTTAGTCCAATTCTTCAATCTTGCATACAGATACCTCATATGCAATTCTGCGTTCTGCCTCGTCCTCCGATAATTTCTTTACATATTCCCGGCTTTGGATACGACCGATCACGCTGACATGACTGCCGATCTCAAATGTCGTGGCATAACGGGCATTTCTGCCCCAACAGATGCATGGAATGTAATCTGATTTTCCATAAGAGCGGTTAACTGCCACCAGAAGATCTGCGATCTCCCGTCCCAGCGGCGTTTTACGATAAACCGGGGCTTTGCACACATAGCCATCCAGTGTGATGTAATTGCTCTTTCTTTCCTCATCCTCGTTTTCCATATATTCATCTACAAATTCAAGTTCCCTGACAAAGACAGATAAGATCAATCTGTTCTTTGTTTCTTCATGGCGATTATACGAGCGAAATTGTCCCGTCACATGGATCTTTTCACCAATATAAGACTGTGTCGTGTCAATTAATCTTTCAGATACCATGAGTGGAATGTAATCTGCATAATTGCTCAGACGGTTCACGGCTACTTCCACCACAAAAAAACCTTCCCCATACACCTCATGACTGTAAGAAAAATCCGAAACAATTTCTCCCACGATTGATACCTGATTGTTTTCTAACACTTTATCTGCCATTTGATTAGCCTCTCCCTTCTTTTGGATCTTTCAATCTTTTCTCCATTATGGTTTACCATGTGCAAGGTAAAAAGTGACAGGCATTTTGTCGATAAACTTGTAAATCCCTAAATTTGTGGTAAACTAGTACAGTATGTGTAAATTTGTATTATATTAAGGAAAGACCTTATAGAAAGAAGGATGACATGAAGCAATCAAGAGATGACATTCGTAACATTGCCATTATCGCTCACGTCGATCATGGTAAGACGACACTTGTAGATGAATTATTAAAGCAAAGCGGTGTGTTCCGTGCCAACCAGGAAGTTGCGGAACGCGTGATGGATTCTAACGATATTGAGCGTGAGCGTGGTATCACCATTTTATCCAAAAACACAGCCGTTTATTATAAGGATACCAAGATCAACATCATTGACACACCGGGACATGCAGATTTCGGTGGCGAGGTAGAACGTGTCCTTAAAATGGTAGACGGCGTTGTCCTAGTCGTTGATGCCTTTGAAGGTGCTATGCCACAGACCAAGTTCGTGCTCATGAAGGCACTGGATCTGGATCTGCCGGTTATCGTATGTATCAACAAGATCGACCGACCGGAGGCAAGACCGGACGAAGTTATTGATGAGGTATTGGAACTTTTCATGGATCTAGATGCCTCTGACGAACAACTGGACTGTCCATTCGTTTATGCTTCCGCAAAGGAAGGCTTTGCTGTCTTAAATCTGGACGACGAAAGAAAAGACATGGTTCCTTTGTTTGAGACCATTTTAGATTATATCCCGGCACCAACCGGTGATCCTGACCTTGGTACACAGGTTCTGATCAGCACGATCGACTACAATGAATATGTGGGACGTATCGGTATCGGAAAGGTCGACAATGGTTCCTTGCGTATCAACCAGGAAGTTGCCGTTGTCAACCATCATGAGCCGGACAAGTTAAAGAAAGTCCGCATCAATAAGTTATATGAATTTGACGGTCTGGAAAAGGTTGACGTTGAGGAAGCCCGCATCGGTTCTATCGTTGCCGTATCCGGTATCGCGGACATTCACATCGGAGATACCATCTGCAACCCTGACGATCCAAAGCCGATCCCATTCCAGAAGATCTCTGAGCCGACGATCTCTATGAACTTTATCGTCAATGACAGCCCGCTCGCCGGACAGGAAGGTAAATACGTTACCTCCCGTCATATCCGCGATCGTCTGTTCAAGGAATTAAACACGGACGTTTCCCTGCGTGTAGAAGAGACCGATTCTCCGGATTCTTACAAGGTTTCCGGACGTGGAGAACTGCATTTGTCCGTTCTAATCGAAAATATGCGCCGTGAAGGTTTTGAATTTGCCGTATCTAAGGCAGAGGTACTTTATCACACCGATGAGAACGGCAAGAAATTAGAGCCAATGGAGCGCGCTTATGTCGATGTACCGGACGAATTTACCGGTGCCGTTATCGAAAAACTCAGCCAGCGCAAGGGTGAATTGCAGAACATGACCCCGATCACCGGCGGCTACACACGAATCGAATTTTTGATTCCTGCAAGAGGTCTGATCGGTTATCGTGGCGAGTTCATGACCGACACCAAGGGAAACGGTATCATCAATACGATCTTTGAAGGCTACGCACCATACAAGGGCGACATTGCTTACCGTAAGCAGGGATCTCTGATCGCCTTTGAGTCCGGCGAATCCGTAACTTATGGTCTGTTCTCTGCCCAGGATCGTGGAACCCTCTTTATCGGACCTGGCGAAAGAGTCTATGCCGGTATGGTCATCGGATCTTCTTCCCGTGCGGAAGACATCGAGTTGAATGTCTGCAAAAAGAAGCATCTGACCAATACCCGATCTTCTTCTGCGGATGAAGCACTGACACTGGTTCCACCAAAAGTCCTTAGTCTGGAACAGGCGCTGGACTTCATCGATACGGATGAACTGCTTGAAGTAACACCGGAAAGCCTGCGTATCCGCAAGCGTATCCTGGATCCTACTTTAAGAAAGAGAGCCAACTTTAATAAAAAGTAAGGAAACGAAATAAACGCGCTGGGTTGATAGATTTCTATCAGCCCAACGCGTTTTTTATTTATTCTCCACCGTATCATTTTGCCAACAAACAGGTTGGCTACTTTTATCCTTTTTCTTCATCTACCACGCACCATCTTGAAAAGTCAGCACATATGTTTCTCCCGGAATCAAGTCATAAATTGTCAATGAATCATCCGTAAATTTATCTCCGGTTCCAAGTGCTTTGTCTATAAAAATTTGACCAGAATCTACCACATATCCATTTCCGTCACATAACTGGTAATCTATCATATCATAGCCCAAACTCGTACGACTTCCAAATGTCTTTTCTCCAGATATACTAAAAGTAATACCTGCCATCATATCAGATGATACACTATATGTTACATCCGTGATCATAAGTTTTGCTTTCACAGAGCCATCCCAATCCTTTTGGCATATTTCTTGTGGCAATCCCTGTACATCTATCGTTATTTCTTTTGTTGGCAGGTTATATGCCTCGCAATGAACCTCGTCAAATACATAATCACTTCCACTAACCGTAAAATAGACCATACCCTTCTCTGAACTTCCTTCTGCCATTTCATCTTTACCAATTCTGACATCAGCCAGAAAATGTTCACCAGCCGCCTTGCTTTCATAGGTTCCGAAATCTGATTTATCAAATGCCTTCTTTCCCTCATAAACAACCTGACCATTCTCATTTTCTATTCGAATACTAACTTTTCCGGATGCCGCAACTTCTCTTTCTTTCGTATCACATAGCGCGAAGAAGAGACTATAATCATCTGTGCTGTCATTATATTGAAAAGACCAGTTTGCTAATGTATTCACACGATGCGAAGAAATCTTTCCAATGACTATCACCAGCACCACTACAATGATGATCCCTATGATTACCTTCACTTTCTTTTTCATTCGCATCCCCATGTCTCCTTTAATGCTGCAACTCGGTCATACCACATATTAATTTCAAGCAACACATCTTTGATGGGTGACTTGGTTTTATCCACTTTTACTCTCACAATATTAGTCGCATAGCAGATCGGCGTTTTATCTTTCCCCATACTATCGAAAAAAGACACCACGCGATTTTTTTCCGAATATTCTATCTGCTTGGGTATTTGTAGTCTTAAGGCTCTCTTTAAATCTTCCGTGAGTTTATCTCCCCACTCATCACATGCTGCTGTATAGGCGATATTTATCAAAGACTCTACTTGTTCATATGTATTCTGATTATGTGTTAAAACATGTTGCGCCAAAAACTCCGCTTTTTTAAATTGATGATTCTCCACTAAAACTTCAATAACTTCCCCAAGAAACGGATAAATAAATTGACTTTTCCACTTAAGATTGCTTACCAGTTCAAATTCTTTAGCAAAATATTCCAATACATTATCCGATGCATTCGCGATTGCATGTATATAATCTTCATTGTAATATTGGTATGCATCATCCCGATCATTTAAATAACCCACCCTATGTAAAAACGGTGTCTCCCTTGCCCGAAATTCATCTAAAACATCATAATCTTCATTTTCCAGTGCCAATGTTATAATCTTCAGTCTTAACTGATCATCATATTTCACCTGTAATGGTACAGCATTATCCATGTCCCATGGAGCACGCTTTTCTATGCTTGTTCCACCACCATATGAATAACCAAATTGACGATATTCACTATTATCTACAAGCCATATAAATTCTTCATCCAACAACCACTTAATAAATGGATAATTTTTAAATTCTATTGCATAGTCAATCACGGTTTTTCCATACTCATCACTATTTAAAAACAGTTTATCTTCACGCTTCATATAACTAGACCATAATTCTTCATCTTGCGAAAAAGCAATGCGATAATTTGTCATATGACTAGATACTGGAACCCGTCGCTCTCCTGCACTTAATATTTCTTCGCAGGATACCCCCAGTAAATCTGAAAAAGTCAGCATGTCCTCCATCTGTATTCCCTTTTTCCCATTAAAAATCTGCGACAGACGATTATTCATTCTATTGATTTCTATATCGTCTGGCTGAGTGTATCCCATCATTTTCAGATATTCCTTGCCAAATTGTCTGTTTGAGGAATATTGACTTTCTTTGACTAATTTTTTTAAATATGCGCCCACCTTTTTCTTATCTACGATATAATTCACCTTTGAACCTCCCTTCGTTCTGCTAATAGTCTAAACGTACTTTTTTCATATGACTAGCCTTTAATTTGTGTATATTAAAAGCATATATCCTCACGGTCATGTTTACATGTATGCTTTTTGCATACATCACTAAATTTTCTTTGTATAAAAAAAGGAAGACCTCGCGGTTCTTCCTCTTCGTCATGTATAATATTGTTCTGCGCAACCTCTGAATCGTTCAAATAAGGGGATATATTCATTAACGATTATCGCAAATTCCGCCGCAGCCAGACTTCCATCATAGTCGTGCGCCAACTGATTTCGAATACGGAGCATCTGCATCCATTTGTCATCATCAATAATGCGATTGGTAAATGCCTGCTGTAACGTATCTCTCGGAGATCCTATCGCAAAATCAAGAATTCCCAATTGCTTCACCAATATATCTTTCATTACTTTCCATGAAATGTCAAAAGTGAGATTAAAATTCATGATGGTTCCTTCCAACACAAAATCTTCATTTGGATTTGCCTGCTTGCTTTTTTTTAAATTATCCAGACATTTACAAAATGTACGATAGCGATTAATATATTTGTTTTCCATACTTACGAATATCCTCCAACAAGAACTCATTGTTAATACTATTATAATCGAAAATATCTATCTTTCGCAATGTATCAATCTGCTCCAAATCTTCTTCCAATTTTGTTATATTATCACAATCGTACACCACAAAATCAATATCACTCGTAGGTACTGCTGTTCCTGTCGCGAATGATCCAAATAAATCTAATCGTTTGCATCCATGTTTTTTGCAAATAGTTGCAACATGATCAATAACTTCCGCTATTGGCATTGTGTTCATATAACTAACTCCCTCCATGCTTTTCACAGCGTCCTATGAAAAATACCTTTCTTTTATGATGTCCACCGGCATTTCCTGTCCTGTCCACAGTTCAAAAGATGCTGCTCCCTGGTACAAAAGCATATACATACCATTGGATGTTTTACATCCTGCTGCCTTTGCTTCGCGCAGAAGTCTCGTCTCCTTTGGATTGTAGATGACATCAAATACGAAAAGATCCGGTTGGAACATTGTCGTATCTGTAATAATGGTTGCATCCGTCTTTGGAGCCATGCCAACCGATGTACCGTTGACAAGAATCGCACTGTCCGCAATGGCTGCGCGAAGCACCTCTGGGTCTTCATAATCATGCAGCGTCACTTTACACGTGGTACGCTCATTCAACTGGTTCACAATATCCTGCGCACGCTCCCAAAAAGCATCCTTGATATTAAATACCTGAATCTCAGCCACACCATCAAGCGCTGCCTGCACCAAAATAGCTGTTGCAGCTCCGCCGGCACCGAGAAGTGTCATCTTCTTTCCAATGATATCTACACCCTTGTCCTTAACAGCACGCATAAAACCTACGCCATCCGTCGTATATGCAGTCAGTACACCATCCTCATTAACAATGGTGTTGCATGCACCGGAAATCTCAGATGCAGGCGAAAGCTTATCTGCTAATTTACACATAATATTCTTTCCCGGCATCGTAATATTCCAACCTCGCGCTCCCATGGTACGAAGTCCCTCTACCGCCTGCGGCATCTTCTCTTCCGGCACATCAAACGCTAAGTACGCGTAATCCAATCCCAACTGCTTACATGCTTCATTGTGCATTGCCGGCGATATACTGTGTGCCACCGGGCTTCCAAGCAAACATAAAAGCCCTGTATGTCCTGTAATCTCTTTTCCCATCTTTTTTCCTCTTTTCTATATGTTGTAGTTTATTCTCGTATCAACAACATCTTGTGCTACTGATTGACCTTTGTAATGATTTCCTCACAAATATCATAGACGCTCTTACCATCGGTAGCAATGACGATATCAGCAGCTGCTTCATAAGCTTCCCGGCGCTTTTCCATCAGTTCTGCAATATAATCTACGTTCTTATTATTTTCCAGAAGTGGCCTGTCATGGCTATGCTTGACATGTTCTAAAATCGTCTCCGGGTTGGCTGTAAGAAGCACTACCTTACCACTCTTTTTCATCTCATCCACATTCACCTGGCGCATCGGTACACCACCGCCGCACGACACGATCATGTTCTTTTTTTCGCGACTTTCTCGCAAAAACGCAGTCTCTTCGTTACGGAAATATTCCTCTCCGTGTAACTCAAAAATCTCTGATATACTCATACCATTGCGTTTTGCAATAATCTCATCCATTTCCACCACATCCATGGCGAACATACGCTGTAAAGCCTTTGAAACTGTACTTTTTCCAACGCCCATAAAGCCAATCAGAAAAATATTAAAATCTAACTTCTCCAAATCTTTCATTTTTCAAGTCCTCTGCCTTCTTTTATGTAAAATCACAGATATCTATATGACTTCACGAATTTCTTCCATCATAACGTATGGCAGGTCTGAATTCAAGTACTCTTTGGCTTTAAAGTGATAAAGTCATTTTTTATCAAAAGGCAGTTGCATTTATGCAAAACAACGAGTACATTCATTATAGTTAGGTTTTGCATGCATATTATAGTAGGAGAATACATTATGAATCCTGTAAAAGTAAAAAATATCGAAATCGGTACTGGAATGCCAAAGATTATCGTTCCCATCGTCGGTGTGACAAAGGAAGAAATTCTTACTACAGCACGTTCCTTTCATACCATTCCACTTGATGTAGTAGAATGGCGTGCTGATTGGTTTGAGGGCGTCTTTGACTTTACGCAAGTAGAAGATGTATTAAAAGAACTTCGTAACATCCTTGGTGAAACACCACTGCTCATGACTTTCCGGACTTCCGCAGAAGGTGGCGAAAAATCTATTTCCGTTGATGCCTATAAAGAATTAAATATTCTTGCGTCCCAAACCGGTAATGTCGATCTTATTGATGTTGAGATTTTTATTGGTGATGATACAGTATCCGAAATCATTGCCGGTGCGCACGCTGCTGGTGTAAAAGTCATTGCTTCTAATCATGATTTTTACAAAACACCTTCCAAAGAGGACATCCTCCAGCGTCTATGTAAAATGCAGGACATGGGGGCTGATATCCCCAAAATCGCTGTCATGCCACAAAGCAAAAAAGATGTTTTGACACTCCTCTCCGCAACAGAAGAAATGACACGCTGTCATGCCACAAGTCCAATTATAACCATGTCTATGGCAGATACCGGTGTCCTCAGTCGTCTCTGCGGTGAGGTATTCGGTTCCTCCATGACATTTGCCGCTGCCAATAAAATTTCTGCCCCTGGTCAAATGAATGTGGATGACGTAAATACAGTGCTTACTCTGCTGCATAATGCTATACAATAAAAAATATCTAAGGCACATATAAAGCATATAAAAAAGAAGCCTTGCGGCTTCTTTTTTTATTCTCCCGGATGACTGGAAATTACTTTTCCGGTATTCCACAAGTCTGCAGCGCGCTGTGCTGCATCTTCACGTTTTGCTTCTTCTTTGTAATCAATATTTACAGAACGGCTGCCACAATCCATACATGCCACATAAAAACTGTTGCCATTCTCCTCTTCCAACAGTCCTGCGCCTCCGCAGATTGGACAATCCTGTAATTCAATCTTATCAAAAATATCCATTTTGATGCTCCATTCCTTATTTATTCTCTGTGAGTTCATCAATCAGTTCGATGGACTCCTTAATCATATTATCACAATGTACCTTTTTCTCGCCACCTTTTCTGGCATTTTCCTGCAATAACGCCGCACAGTCTGTCAATCCATCATGCATACCTGCCATACGTTTGCGATATTCTCCGACGACTTTTGGCGAATCTATGCCCATAGCGCCTAACACCATCAGTCCACTTGTGATTGCTCCACAAGTACCACCGCATTTCATGCCGCCACCAAAATTGCAGCCGATGGCTGCCGCCTGTTCCTCATTCATGCCAAGTTCATCTGCGTAGACACGCATGATGGTCTGTGCACAGTTATTTACCATTGGCATCTCGTTTCTTAACTCCATTGCTTTATCTACATGTTGATTCATATTTTATCCTCCATTTAGTATAGATGCACTTTTCGATTTTATACAAGTATAACACGAGCAAAACGCTTTCCCTTGTTCAAAATCAGAAACCTCACAACACCTCTACCATGAAAGCGAAAAAATGCTGAGCCACCATAAAAATGGCGGCTCAGCTATATAAGTGAAATTATGAAATTTTAGTTTTCAGCAACAATCTTCTTGTAATGTGCTGTTTCTGTATAAAGTTCATCCTTAAGTGGGTTCTTCTTATTCTTACGAATAACGTATACCTGATAGATGAAAAGTCCAGCGTTACTTGCAAGCGCAAGGAAACTTACAATAAAGAATGCCGTCGGATTGTGCGTTGTCGGCACCGGTGCTACACGATCTGCAAAGGTCGGGACCGTCATGATAAACATGATCCAAAGTGCCAGCGTCTGCGCTCTGTGCTGTAACCAACATCCCCTCTTGATAAAGAAAGACGGTATTGTGCAGGATAGCAAGAGTAACATTCCACAATATACGGAATGATCTGAAATGCAGTTATATGTATATGCAAAATTCCACAGATCATAAGTCAGAATATAGATCCAGTCCATATCCGGCCACATCATATCCCTGCTTTTATCCTTTGAAACAAAGATGCCTGACCAGCCACAGATCAGCAAAATATTAAAGATTCCGGCGATGCCATTCATAATGTTCCACGGTCCGGAAATCGTCCACAAATTGTCTACATATCCGCCCTCTGTCAATCCCCACGAAAATACCTGAAAATCTCGCATAACCGCCTCGCAGATATTCGCCGCTAAAATAATTGGTGGAAAATAGATTGCGAACTTACTATGTTCAATCTTTGGGCAGTAGCGGATCAGCATAAATCCTACGCAACCAGCCAGTGCTGAATATGTCTTTACCCAGTTGAACCAGTTTCCTGTTCCATATTCATTTCCCGGTGCTGCTGTTGTCGGCCAGATTGTGATCGTTAGAACCAACGGCACAATCACAAACAGCAAAATTCCACCCCACTTCTTGGTTCGCCCCAGTTCATTAAAAGCGATCAATGCCAATAGGACAAATGCCATAAATCCCCACGTCTTTAAATCTGGTACATTGTACAAAATTCCCATAAAAAATCCCCCTCCTTGTACTTTTGATGCACACATTGTGCATTTATTATGCTATTATTATATAAATGTTTCTGGCAAAAAAACAATCGCCAGTCCTTTTAGAAATGAGCAGAAATGCACAAGTCACAACTTTATGAGCAATATTACAGGGGGGAGAAAATTTATGTCTGAAACAAAAGAACGCAAAACAGACCGTCGCGTAGAAAAGACGAAACAGGCAATGCGTCATGCCTTTGTGGAACTATTAAAAAGAAAACCTTACAACGCCATTACCATATCTGAATTAACGCGTGAGGCTGATATTGATCGTCGCACCTTCTATCTTCATTATGAGAGTATCGAAGATCTGGTAAAAGAAATGCAAAAGATTGCTCGCGATGCCATCACCGAGCAACTCAAGCAGCGCGGAAATGTGCAGTTAGATACTCTTTTTGACTGTCTGAGCGCTGTAGCACAAGATAAGATAGACTTTTACCGCGTGATCTTTACCGAGCCAAGTTGCTCCGGATTTTTTCAAGATGGCGTAGCAGCGATCAAATACTGCATTTTGGAGTCCAACTGTGACACTTCACTTTCCGAGATACAGAAAGATTACTACGCAGAATATATCGCCAATGGCATCATGGGCTTGTATGCCTACTGGTTCCGGCAGGAAAGTCCTGCACTGTCACTAACAGATTTTACCCGAATAGCAAAATCATCCATGGCAGAGAGCATACGCCTGATCCGCCATGGATGACTTGAACATCCTAATTACTCTGTTACTTTATATAATTCCACATAGTCTACATTTGGCACCGAATACCCAATCACTGTCCAAGTGATCGTATTCGTCCCTGCCTGCAGATCTACCTGCAATGGGCCATAGCTAGCGAACTGATTATATTTCAAAACGCCACTGCCCAGAATTTCTATCTCCGATACATCCGTATCCACGCCGTTGACCTGCATATTGATCTGCTTACTTAACGCCACATCTTTCCCGATCAGATTTGTACTTGCCAATGCCATAGTCAAATCATAGGTTCCTGCTTCCGCTACATCAAATGTCCATGTTGCCACATTGCCTTTCTTGGACAGATTGCAGAGCACATATCCCTGACTTGCACCATCTGCTTTTTCCGTAAACCCGGCATTCTTGACAGACTTACCCTTGACCTTTGCCGTCTCACCTTCAATGTGTATGCTTTCCGATGTGCCCACCTGCCTAGAGAATGCACTGGATGCCATTTTCATATGGATAATGTCTCTCACACACGCTCGCATGGCTGTACCAAAAGCTGCCGGATTTTCTTTATACTCCTGCTTCATCGCTTTTTTGATAGATAAAAACTGGACTGCATAAATACCTGTCAGATTTGCATCATTCTGCGCATATGTCGCCTGTAAAGGATTCATATAACTTCCATACAGACCATGTACGGAAAAGTCTGAGATCACATAATCGGAATAGCCCCACTCTGTACGCAAAAGATCCTTTAACAGTACATCATTTCCGCCGCACCAGGTCTTTCCCAAACGGCTGTAAGCAGACATGACACCTCTTGCTCCGCCTTCCTTGATCGCTATCTCAAAAGGCTTTAGGTATATCTCCCGTATCGTCTGTTCATCCGCCCAGGTCAAAATCCCCCAGCGGTTTTTCTCCTGCTCATTTAAGACCAGATGTTTTACTGTAACTGTCAGGTTTTGTGACTGCGCCCCCTGCACAATGGCACTTGCCATCTTTCCGCAAACGATCGGATCTTCGGAAAAATACTCAAAATTTCGTCCGCCCTTTGGATTTCTATGAATATTTGCCGTCGGTGCATACCAGATATTTGTACCTATATTTTTTGCCTCGATACCACAGCGCACGCCATGTGCATAGGCAAGATCTACATTCCATGTGCAGGCAAGACATACTCCCGCCGGCCATGCCACACCGGAGTCCCGATACAAAAGACCGCCTGCTCCTTTTACGGAAGCCGGTCCGTCATTATCATTTGTCTTTGGGATTCCCAGACGATCTACGCCCGGTGTCTTATAGCCGCAGTTACAGATCAGATCGATCATCTCATCCAAAGTCAACTGATCTAAAAATGCCTCCTCTAATGATGGATCCACAGCCACTTCCTGCAGCATGATCTTATCCTCATAAATCGCTCCGATCGTCGGTGCCACGGCATCCGCATCCGTTTCCGGTGCTACAGCAGCATCCATATCACTGATATCAACCGGACAGGTCTCATTGACAGGTGTGGTCGGATAAGTCCCCACCGGATCCATTCTTGACAGAACCGTCATCTGATCACAGAAAGCATCCGAAAATAAATTCTTGATCTCTGCACCGGATACTTCATCCGTTTTCTTTACCAGTTTTTCCCCAAGTGCATAAGAGAAATCACACTCACTATCTTTTACATCATGTGCCACACGCACCGTATAATCACCGGCATCTAAAATATATGCCTGTTCGCCGTCAGCATCATAAGAAGAACAATCCCATATGTCAAAGGTTGCCGTATAGCGTGCACTTGCTCCCGGCTCCAGAAGATCCGTTTTGACAAAAGCCACCAACTGTGTCGCCGCTTTTTCCACACCTCCTGCCTGATATGGCAGGCTGACATAGATCTGGACCACATCTTTACCGGCACGTTCTCCGCAATTCGTCACCGTCACTGCCACCTGACAGTCCCTTCCGTTTTTATCAAAGCTGATATCGCTCCATGCAAATTCTGTATAAGAAAGTCCAAAGCCAAACGGATACTGGACCGGAACCCCAAAGGTCTCAAAATAGCGATAGCCGACATAAATGCCTTCCTCATACTCCACAAAGTTGGCTTTCTGATCCGCATAAGTATAATCGCCAAAATTTGCTGTAGATGGATGATCCGATACATGATATGCGATCGTATCCTGTAGTTTTCCGGATGGATTTATTTGCCCTGCCAACATCTGTGCGACCGATTCCATGCCCGCTTCACCGGGTGTCCATATGATCGCAGCCCCCTGGATCGATGGGTAATTTTCTAAAAATCCCATCTCCATCATATTTGCAATATTAAACAATACGATCACATGATCAAAAGTCTTTGCCACTGTATCGATCAGACTGCTTTCATCCGCGCTCAACTGCAATTCTTCCAGGGTAAGGTCATTTCCTTCGCTCCCGGATCTTCCGATCATAAGGATCGCTGTATCGGCATATTCCCTTGCCTGGGTCATATCCAACTCGCTGACGGGCATTTCTTTATGATTGCCGTTCTTTCCATACCAAGTCCGGTAAGATTGATAAAGGGTATCATTATATGTAATACCTGCTGCAGAAAGCGCATCATAAAATCCGATCATGGTATCCGACTTGATCGATCCGGAACCGGAACTGCCATAATACGGATCGATCGCTGCGCTTCCAAAGACACTGACAGCCTGCTCTGCTGCAAGTGGCAGCACCCCGTCTTCATTTTTCAAAAGAACGATGCCCTCTGCTTCGACCTGCTTTGCCACCTGTAATGATTCCGCTACGATTGCGGCATCAATGTCCCCTGTAGACGCCTCGACCAAAGATGTTCCCAAAGTCGTCACTGTAAGAATAAGGGTCAATAAACCAGCCAGATATCTGCTTGCTATTCTTCTTTTCATAAAAAACCTCTTAACTTTCTTTTACATTTCCATCTGCTCCTTAATCTCTTTTTCTGTGCAAAGTTCCTGACAGGTCTTTGCCATTTTCTCTAATTCGTCTATCCTGTGCCTTGCCAATTCTGCTTTTACTGCAGCCAGCATGGCAGCATTCATACTGAGTTTTCTTGCGCCAAGTCCGACCAGAAGTGCCGCCCCCTTGGGATTTCCCGCCATCTCACCACATACAGAGATCGGCTTGTTTGCCTTCTGAAAACTTTCAAAAACAAAGCCCAAGAGCCGAACCATCGCCGGTGCATAAGTCTGATAGTAAGGCTCCATGGCAGCGTTCATGCGGTCTGCCGCACATACATACTGGGTCAGATCATTCGATCCGATACTGGCAAAATCCACCTCCTGCGCAACAAGATCTGCCTGCAAAGCCAGACTTGGGACTTCGATCATGACACCGATCTTAACCTTTGGATCATAGGCAATCCCCTCCTGCTTCAGTGCATCCATGACCTTTCTTACCGCTTCCTTTGCCTTGCGGATATCCTCCATACTGCCTACCATGGGAAACATGATCTGTAAATTTCCATAGACAGATGCCCTGAGTGCCGCACGCATTTGCGTCTCAAAGATCTCCATGTGGGAAAAACATAAACGCAGCGCCCGCTCTCCCAGAAATGGATTATCCTCTTTTGGCAGGGAAAAATACGGCAGGGTCTTATCCCCTCCGATATCCAGCGTCCGCAGGGTCACCGGCTTGCCTTTTGCACCTTCTAAGATACGACGGTAGACACTGAATTGTTCTTCTTCCGTCGGCATATGGTCGTTTTCCATATACAGAAATTCCGTCCGGAAAAGACCGATAAAATCATATGCCGCCCCTGCTGTATCGTACGCATCCGATCCTACATTGATCCCCAGCGCGATCTTTACCTCATCTTTGGTTGCTCCCGGACGAAGCAAATAGGTCTGCTCCTCCTCTATCTGTTTTTTCCACAACTGTCGCTTTTGTTCATACTGCTCTTTTTCTTCTTGGGAAAAATCCAGCCATATCTGACCGGTCAGACCATCCAGGATCAGGTCTTGTCCGTCCTGGATCTGCGTCATGGCATCTTCTGCTCCCAGTATCGCCGGAAGTGAAAAACTTCTGGCTAAGATTGCGCAGTGCGAATTGGAACCACCCACTTCCGTGATCAGACCTTTGACATGGTCGCGATCCAGATTGGCAGTGTCGCTCGGCAAAAGGTCATGCGCCACCACGATCACATCCTCGGCAAAATGATCCAGTCTTTTTTCCTCTTTTCCCAGTAAAAGGCGAAGCACTCTTGCCTTAACATCCAAAAAATCTGCCGCCCTGCCTGCGATCAGGGGATCCTCTACCTGCTTTAAGAGATCGGCATACTGGTTGAATATTGTATCAACTGCGCTTTCAGCCGTCAGACAATCCTCTTTTATGACATTCTCCGTCTCCTCGGTCATTTCTTCATCTTCCAGGACTTCCTGATGCGCCACAAAGATCTTCGCCTGATCCGGGTGTTCCTCCTCTAAGGCTGCATAAAGTGTCTGCAATTCCTCCTTTGCCTGTTCCCTTGCCGACTGAAAGCGCCGACACTCGGCTTCTGTCTCCTCCTTGTCGCACTTGCTTTTGCTGACCTTCAGATCCAATGGTTCATATCTATATGCTTTTGCGATCGCAATCCCTTTGGATACGGCATTACCACATAAAAACTTCTGTCTCTCGCCCATAGTCGCTGTCCCCTTATTCTCCAAATCCGCTGGCAACCAGAACTGCCAAAGCCTCGATCGCTTCTTCCTCATCCGGACCTTCTGCTGCAAGTTCCGCTTTTGTTCCCTGCCCGATTCCTTCTGCCAAAAGACGCACGACCGACTTGGCATTGACCGGCTCTCCACCTTCCTTACAGATCGTGATCTTAGACTCATATTTTTTTGCCAGCATGACAAAATCCGATGCCGGTCTTGCATGAAGTCCTGTCTTATTGATAAATTCCACTTGTTTTGTAACCATATGATCCACCCTCTTATTTCTATAATTCCTCGCCATGGCTGGCAATACACTTCTGATACCAGTAAAAGGAATCCTTCTTTATACGTTTTCCGGATCCTTTGCCCTCATTATCCAGATCTACATAGATAAAACCATAACGTTTTTTCATCTCTCCTGTGCTGGCACTGACCAGATCGATACAGCCCCATGGCGTATAACCGATCAGGTCCACCCCGTCTTTCATGGCTTCCTTCATCTGTTCAATGTGTGCCTTGAGATATGCGATGCGGTAATCATCATGGATACATCCGTCCTCCGTCAACTGATCGACCGCTCCCAAGCCATTTTCTACCAGCATGACCGGAATCTGATACCTGTCATAAATCGCATTGAGCAGATAGCGCAGCCCCTTGGGGTCGATGATCCATCCCCATTCACTGGCCTTTAAATACGGATTTTGCACGCCCAGCATCATATTGCCGGCAGTCTTTTGTACCTCGGCATTTCTTGTCACGCAACGCGAAGTATAATAACTGAAACTGAAAAAATCCACACAGCCCTTTTTTAAAATGTCAGCATCCTCTGTCTTGCCGACAATGACAATAGCATTTTCTTCAAAAAAACGCTCCATATAATAAGGATATGCCCCGCGGATGCAGACATCCCCACAGAACCAGTTGCTTTTTTTCATCTGCCACTGTGCCTCTAACATATCATCCGGTGAACAGGTATATGGATAGACTCCTGCCGCCGACAACATACAGCCCACCCGGTTTTTCGGATTGATCTCATGGGCTAAGGCTACCGCCTTTGCGCTTGCCACAAACTGATGATGGAGTGCCTGAAAACGCGCCTGCATTTCTTCCTTTGTCTCCGGCGTCTGCATACGACCAAGCCCAAACATATCTGCTCCATCTTCCGGCAAAATTCCTGCCCCCAGCAGGGTTCCAAAACGACTGACTAAAGTATTCATCTCATTAAAGGTCAGCCACAGATCGACCTCATCCTGATACTCTGTAAAAACCGTCCGGCAATAACGCAGGAAAAAGTCTATAACTTTACGATTTTGCCAACCGCCATATGCCTGACACAGATGGTAAGGCATTTCATAATGTGACAGTGTCACCAGCGGACGGATGTTCCATTTTTTACACTCAGCAAATACGGCGTGGTAAAAATCCAATCCCTTTTGGTTTGGCTTTTCCTCATCCCCCATAGGAAAGATGCGTGTCCACGCAATAGACAGACGCAGTACCTGAAATCCCATCTGCCCAAACAGGGCAATATCCTCTTTATAATGATGGTAAAAGTCTATGGCATGATGGCTTGGATAGTGTTCGCCTTCCCTCACTTCTTTGGTAAATCGCCGCGGAGACGTTTTTGTCCCCGCGGTGATATGGTCTGAGATCGACTCTCCCTTCCCATCATCCTTCCATGCACCTTCTACCTGGTTGGCAGCGATCGCGCCACCCCATAAAAAGTCTGCATTCATTAAGCCACCTCTTTTGCTTCCTGCTCCTTTGCGATCAGATCGCGCTCATATACCTTAAAGAATGGACGATATACCACCCATGCCACGATAAAGGCAATGACCGGAATCAGGATATTGGTCCAGGATAAGGTACACAGGTATGGTGATACGCCGACCGGTAAGGTCGCTGTAATCATGGTAAACGCCGGTTTAAAGAAGCCGACCATATAACCAAAGTAGCAAATGATCATGGTAATCAATGGGTTGATCACAAATGGAATAGCAAGTGTCGGATTATACATGATCGGATAACCGAAAGTTGCCGGTTCATTGATATTAAAGATACCCGGTACAACAGCCGCCTTGCTGACTGCTTTGATCTGCTCAGACTTGGAGAAGAGACCCATGACGCAAAGTGCCAAGGTATTTCCCGTTCCGCCACAGCAGTTCATGATACCAAACAAAGCAACCGGTACAAAGACGAGTGCTTCACCCTTGGATACATGCTCAGCATTGTTGGCTATGTACTCCATGAGCGGTGCCATAATGGCGATATAAACAACCATGGTTCCATGGATACCAAAAGTCCAGAGGACATTTGCAACCAATACGACAATAATGATACCCGGTACACTGGTCAGTGCGCCAAGCGGTGCAGATAAGAGATAAGAGATCGCGTATGGCAGAGAGATCGTCATGACATTCAAGCAGATGCTTCCGATCGTATGCCAGATCGCGATGTTGATAACCAGTGGAATCAAAGATGCAAAGGTGTCCTGCAAAAATTTCGGCACGACATCCGGCATCTTGATCATCAGATGATGCTTTTCACAAAAATGCGCCATCTTGACGGTACAGAGCGAAATGATGATGGCTGTGAACATACCCACAGCACCCAGGCAGGAGTTGTCAATACCGGTAAAACTGCTTCCGTCCGCCAGTTCTACCGTCTTGATCGGTCCTGCAACGATCAAAAAGATCAACATGGCATTTAATGCGTTGGTCAGTGCCTGCATCTTAAGCGACTTGGCATAAGAATAGGCAATGGTAAATGCCATATAAACAGAGATCAGCCCCATAGACAGATCATATGGTACCAATAAGATGTTATAGATCGCATCGTCCGTCGTCCACGCCCCAAAGAAAGTCGGGATGATTGCGATCAACTGGAAAATAGCGCCGATCAGGATGATGCCCATTGCCATCATCATACCGGCAGATACTGCTGCGATCGCTTTGTTACCCGCACATTTTTCGCCTATGGATTTTACTTTTTGCATGAATTTGCTTTCATATAAATTACTCATATCCTTCTCCTTTTCCTTTCCCTAAAAACCCTTACCGGATATTACTGTGGATAGATCTCATCCACTTGTTTCATGATGTTGTCTACATTACCGATAGCGTAATCATAGGCTGCGATCACGGCGATCGGCATCTGCGTTACCTGTGCGATCTCCTCCTTTTTGTAAGACACCTGCGGTCCTAAAAGGATCACATCATAATTTTTGTAGGAATCTTCGTATGCGGACATCCCCACTGCGTCGATCTTGAGCTCAATGCCTTTGTCCTCTGCATACTTTTCCATTTTCTTCATCAGAATCCCGGTTGACATGCCCCCAGCGCATATCAATAACACTTTCCTTTCCATATGCCCCTCCTTATTTTTCCTTGTATAAAAGGATCATTTCCTTGATGAGATCCCCCGCTAATGCACTTCCCATCAGATGATCCTGTGCATGGCAAAGCAGAATGCTGACGCTGTCCACTTGACCTTTTGCATCCATCTGCAAGAGTTTCCGGTGCGCCTCATGGGCTGTCTGTAAACTCTTTTCCGCGCTTTCCATCAGTTGATCCGCCTGTGCAAAATCCTTCTTTTTGGCAGCCTGTAAGGCTTCAAATGCCGCCGATCTGGCTGCTCCGGAATTAGCAATGATCAACATGGAAATCTCTTCCAATGCTTCCTGTAATTCTTCGCTCATAGTAACCTCCTTTGTTTTATATCTGATATATGATCATCAGCATATTTGCCACCTCGTCGTCGCTAAAGATAATGTGAAAGGCTTTTTCCATCGGTCTTAGCATCCGAAGCAGCTGCTGAAATTCTTTGTGATATTGATGCAGGATTGCCTTGCGCTTTGGATTTTCGGGTGAAGTCTCCCCGGATGCCAAACGCTCAATACAACAGGCAGTATGAACCAATAGTCCCATCTGTGCATCCTGCGTCATATGTTTTAATTTCTGATCGACCTCCTGTAAAAATGCTTCTACCGATGACTCTACCTTTTTTATCTCCACATGGCTAAACTGCCCGGCAAGATAATGAAAGACTTCCTGATGATCGACCTCATAATCCTTAGACTCGGTCTTTCGCAAAAGTTCCGGCAAACGTTCTTTGGGTGTCGTAAAAACCTCCGTGATCGAGCAGAAAGGAATGGAATATAACTTTGGATCAAAGGTTCCTACCACACAAAGTATGGTTCCACGCCGCATCAGGTCACGAAATACCTCCTGCAAAGCCTTGGGATCACTCATGGATAAAGGAATGATCTGCACATCCTCCATGTGACCGTAGCGCTCAATATAGGTCTTTAATTCCTCCGCGCCACCCTTGCCCGTAGTACATAAAGTGATGAGATACTTCTCATGGCTGGTGGCAAAATCACCGACGCTTTTCATGACATCCCGATAAACGGCATCCAGGTTGGATGAGATCATTGCCTTTCTCGCCAGTTCGATCCCCATGGTCGTCACCGGTGCCGGGAAAAGACGGATCATAATACCTGTCTCCGCAGAGATCTCCTCTGCCACTTTGGACACCAGATCACTGTCATAGACTATGAACACACCTTGTTTTTGCTCAATCTCCAAAATACATTTTTTCAAAGACTCATAGATCTGCGTCTCGCTTTGACGGTGCGATACCTCAAAGGAAAAAATATGGTTAAATCCTGTGATCTCGGTGATCGTACGCACAATGGATGCTGCAATGTCCTTGCCATAAAAGGCGTAGAGGATAACCATCTGTCCCTTGTCCGTCTGCTTTGGCGGTTCGTAGCACAAAAACATGGTGATCAAAATAACCTCGTCTATGGTCAGTTGTCTGCCATAGACTTCCTGTATCTCCTCCGCAAAGGCAAGGCTTAGCATATATTCCTGCTTGTATTTGGTAACGACCTCAGATATTTCAAGCCGATCCATGGACTCTGTCGTCTTTGTACCATTCACTACATTTTTCATATGCAGACAAAGTCCAAAAAATACGGCATCGTCGATCTTTTTGTTCCTTGCGTTCTCCACTTTTGCCAGAAATCTCTCCACCATGTCGATCAGTTCCTCATCTACAATGAGTTCCAATTCTTTCCGGCTGCGGACTTCATGGATCAGTTTTTGCTGATATTTGCCAAAGGCTCTTTCCACTTCGGTGCTGAGCAGCATCTTGATATCCTCATCCTCAATGCCCTCCGACTCCAGTTGCTTTGCCTTTTGCCGCAATTCCTTGTAAATATTTTTGGTCTCTGTCTCACTGACACGCATCCGACTGCCGTCAAAGGTAAAGGTGCTGTTTTCCGGGATCAGTCTTTCGATCTCCTCCCTCATCTGTCCGAAACGGGACATTCCCTGACGTATGGTCGGTTCAAAGTCGCTGACATAGAGGGTGATCCTCCGGTCATTTGCCAGTTCCCTCACATAAGCATTGGCACAACCGATCTTGATATCCCGCTTCAACTGTTGAAAATTTTCAGGACATTCATATAAAAGCAGGCAGCGCATCAATTCTTCCTTTACGACCAGTTCCCTGCCTACCCGCGAGGCTTCGGTCGAAAAAAGTGTCTGGATCATTTCCATACGTTCTTCGATCGGTCGTTCTGTGATCCTCGGCATTGTAATAACGATTGGAAATTCACTCTGAAACTCCTCCTGTGCCGGCTGTGCGTCCGGTGTGCAACTGGCGATCAAAAGCCCTTTCCTTCCGGGCTTTCCGCTGTAGGAGGCGATTTCCCGCAAGAGTCCACCGTCCAGATACTGCACATTATCCATGTATAAGATACCGCTCTCCGCATCCTTTAACATGCCACTCTGCCGCTCGCCCATGAGTTTTTCCCTGGCATCTTTGGCACTGCCCTGATAGTCCCTGCAATTCATCTGTAAGAAAGGACTCTCCGCTGAAAAAATTTGTTTTACCAGACAATATTCGTAGATCAGGTGTGCGAACTCTTTCTTTCCGGTTCCCTTTTCTCCCACGATCAGGATATTCAGGCTTCTGCCCGGATATAAGACTGCTGCTTTGGCTAACTGGATCGGATGCTGTAAACTGCCCTGCCATCCTGTCATCTTGCAAAAACATTCTTCCTCATCCCCCCGGCTGACACCGGCAATGGAATAAAGAACTGGTCTGCCATTGGATTTATGTATCCTTCCCTCTTCCACGAGAGCATTCAAAAGACTGCTGACATTGGTTCGCTGTAAAGATAGCGCCTGTGCGATATATGTCGTTGACACACCTCCCTCTTTTTCTGCCGTATCATGCATCTGAATAAAGTCATAGATCTTTTCTTTGTTTGATTTCATAAGCGGATCTCCTCTGCCGGTTTTGTTACTGTATATACAAGAAGAACTATACACTTTATACAATAAGAAATCTACCACGACCTGTTTTTATCGTCAAAACGCTTAGTGTATGGTATTTTTCCTGTAATTTATATACATAAATATAGTAAATTTGCATAAATCCTTGTACTTTTTGCATATTTTCTTTTATCTCTATGCTTAGTGTATATGTTTTATGTCAGTAGAGCATCTAGTGTATAAAAAAACGGATACGTCTGGGTTTCCAAACGTATCCGTCGTATGAATTTATTTTTTCTGTTTATTTTCTCAATTTGATGACTTCCTTTAAGACTGTCATGGCATTCTGTTGCAATTCTGCCTTGGTCAGGGCATATGCATGCTCCTTATTGGTCAATGCGTCCAGGATGTCCGCAAGATCACTCGATCCGCCCGGCATGGTGATATTGTTGCCAGCCTTGACACAGCCTGCGGCAGATCCTGTCTCATACTTGTTATCACGGTGTTCTGCACCATTGCCCATTCCACCGGTCACAAACCAGTCTGTCATGACAATGCCCTCATGTCCCCATTCATTCCTAAGTACGTGGGTCTGGATATCCTTGCTGTTGCAGGTATGCTCGCCATTTACCAGGTTATAGGATGACATGATAGCCTCCGGCTTTGCACTTCTGACGCAGATCTCAAATCCCTTGAGATAGATCTCACGCAGGGCACGTTCACTGACAACAGAGTTGGACAAGAAGCGGTTGGTCTCCTGATTGTTGCATGCAAAATGCTTGATGGTAACCCCGCAGCCCGGATGCTTCTGCACACCGCGCGTCACGGCAGCGGAGGTACGTCCGCTGACGATCGGTTCCTCAGAATAGTACTCAAAGTTTCGTCCGCAAAGCGGGGAACGCTGGATATTCTGTGCCGGTGCCAGCCACAGATGCACACCGAACATTTCCATTTCCTGTCCGACCATATCGCCACAGATCTCCGCGACATCATCATTCCAAGCCTGTGCCAAAGCCGTGCCGATCGGGATTGCGATACAGTACTGGTAGTTTTCCGGTGCTGCAAGTTCCGCTTCCGATGGCTTTGGTGCCATAGACGCCATCATCTTGAGTTCTTCCTCGCCCATAAATTCCATAAAGTTGGCAAAAGCATTGGCATTGCCCTTGATCTCGCCATCCACGATCTTGTAGGAAGTAGCAAGACGCAGTCCTGCCGGACCATCCGCCATGTAAAGTCCGCCAACGCCAAGATCTTCCAGACGGCTGGTAGATTCGCCTGCGGCACCTGCCACATGGGATCCTGCTGCACCGATGACTGATTCTGCCCCCGCGCCTTCCGGTACATCCTTATAATTGCCAATGGCAAGATAAGCCAGTTGCTTATCCGAAAGTCCTGCGACAAATTCCTCCAAAGTCTTTTTACCGGAAAGCACTTCTGCAAAATCAAAAGTCTGTCCCTCCGGGATCTCCGCTGCCACTTCCGGGTAAGTATAAGTCACGGTCTCAAACTTGGCTGCGGATAATGCAATATGTTTTGCAGCCTCTTTCTGTTCTTCCTCGCCATCTGGGTTGAAAGCAACTTTTTCCGGCACAAGATCATCAAAGCCCCAGCCTTCACAGATGTGCTTGGTCTTTTCCAGGACTGCCTTGTCATCTAAGGTCAGGATGCCTGCTACCATGGTATCTCTGGAATGACTTCCCAGACGGATGACATATTCACCTGCCTCCATGATATAGGCGCTGTCCTTCTCACTAAAGGAAGCAAGGGTCTGGGTTGCAAAAGTGACAGAAACTTCTGTGCTCTCTCCGGCTGCCACTTCCTTGGTCTTGGCATAGCCGACCAGTTTCTGATAAGGCTGGTCAAGGTCTCCTTCCGGCAGGCTGGCATAGACCTGTACCACTTCTTTGCCTGCGCATTTTCCTGTATTTATCACCTGGGCTGTGACTGTGACTTGCTTTTCATCTGCGACAATATCCTTTGTCTCAACAGCAAATGTCGTGTAAGAAAGTCCGTAACCAAATGGATAGGTCACTTCTTTTCCGACAGTATCAAAATAACGATAGCCCACATAGATACCCTCACGATAGTAGGTATCATCCGGATCGCCAAAGCCCTCGGTTGATGGATATTCTGCGATCGGCGCCCAGGTCATAGCCAGTTTACCGGATGGGTAAGACTTGCCAAGGACAAGGTCTGCCAAAACATCGCCGGTCGGTGTTCCCAACTGTCCTAAGAGCAGGATATTTTCTACGGTATTTACCGGTGTCAGATCTACCATGCCACCAACATTTAATACCAAAAGGAACTTGTCATACTGCTTCTGTAATGCCAGAATATCGCGGATCTCGGTCTCGGTCAGATTGATATCGCCCGCTACCATGGTACGGTCAGCGCCTTCACCCGAATTTCTTGCCAGTACATAGATGGCGATGTCCGCATCGCTTTCCAATGAAAATTCATAGGCAGTTTCCGGCATGACCTTTCCCATGCAATACATAATACCATTGATGCCTGCGGCTGCCGCCTCTGCCTTCATGGCGGTGATCCATTCTTTTCTTGTCTTTGTCATATGTTCTTCGTAAGCATCCAGCCAAGCCTTGCTCACCACCTCAAAGCCAGCATTCTCCAATCCCTGCTCTACGGTCGTATAGGCTCTGACATTGACATCCCCGGATCCGGTTCCACCCTTGATCGTCCTTCTGGCGCCACTGCCAAAGAGCGCGATCTTGCCTGCTGCATCCAAAGGAAAATCTCCATTGCTCTTTAAGAGTATCGCACATTCCGGTGCAACCTCGCGCACCTTTGCGATATGCTCTTTTTCAAATTTCTGCATACTTGCATCTGTAATATGTACCATCTTCTTGTCTCCTTTTCTTTTATTCTCATACAAGGCTGCTTGCAGTCTGAATTTTCTACACCAGATATTTTCGGAAGAATGCACATTCATCCTGATTGATCTCTTTTGCCTCTTCCAGATTCATATTGACATGGCAGACATGCGCCATATATTTTTTATCCTCTGATCCATAGCATTTCCATGCACAAGGGATGCCCTTGCCTTTTAAAAATTCATACATAGGCTGGGCGTTTTCCTTCAAAAAGTCATAATAGGATGTCATGACATAAGTCGGCGGATAATCGGCGGTGATATGCCCCAGCACATCTATTTTTTCATTGGAAAAATCAAAATCTTTGCCCAGATAATCGCCATATAATTCCTTGTTCATCTTGTTGACCTTGCCATCCTTACCCAGAATGGTCAGGGTGTACATACCACAATTCAGACCAAGGGCACGTATCTTGATTTCCTCCGGCACCGTAAAGGGGAATAATTTTGCGTAATCTGCATTGGTCGCGATGGCTGCGTACTGGCTTGTCATCTGGGATCCGGCAGAATCGCCCACCAAAATGACATTATTTAGATCCAGATGATACTCATCAGCATGATCGCACATCCACTCCATCACCATATTCGTTTCCGTCAACTGGGTCGGAAATTTGGCTTCCGGTGCCAGATGGTAATTGAAATTGACAAAAGTAAATCCCTGCTGGGCTAAATACATACCGTAATATTTGTAGATTTCTTTGGTTCCATAGACATAGCCGCCCCCATGGATGCTGACGATGACCGGCAAAAGATGATCGGTGTCCTTTGGATAATACACATCCAGTAAGTTATAAGCATCCGCATTCCCGGCGTAATTGATATCATAGACTGCGGTTACATCCTCCGGTACGACTAAGTTTGCGTCACGCTTGGCATCTGCCTTTCCGGATACCATGCGAAACATCTTTGCTGTAAATGACATAAACCTCTCCTATCTCTGCGCTTTTTATATTTCAAAAAGTACAGTCTCTGCTATTTGTTACACGCATTCTAACAGACACTGCACTTTTGACTTATTAAATTTTTACGTTTTTTTAATTATTCGCTTTCTTCTTACTGTGCCTCATGCTTTTTTGCAAGGTCAGCCTTGATCTGTGGAAGTTCTTTATCCAACTTGTATGCAATACCAAGGATCAAAAGTACAACCATCAGAACCATAGGTACATAGTTAAAGAGTACCTGGATAGAGGTCAGAGCGGATGCTGACTGGGTTGCAAGACTTCCATCATATCCGGCAAGTCCCATAATCAGTCCTACCAGGCCAGATGCGATACCACTTCCCAACTTAGAAGCAAAAGAGTTGACAGAAGCAAGCATACCTTCTACTCTGGTTCCGGTCTTCCACTCGCCATAGTCCATGGTATCGATCAGATAAATAGAGATCATCATGGTAACCGGTAAAATCGCAACACCACCAATAACAGAACCAAGTGTCAGAGTAACCAGATTGGTTCCACCAAGAATACGGATGCCATAACCAACAACGCCTAAAACAGCACCTGCACGCAGGATCGGAACGGTTCCGAACTTTCTGGAAAGTACCGGGAAGATCAGCATGATGACCGGTGTCAGCATACTACCGATAGAAACCAGTGTTGCCAGACCGATATTACCCATGATGTACTTGAAATAATATGTATTTACGGCTGTACCGATATTGGTTGCCAACTGTACGACTAAGGTCATACCAGCCAGAATAAAGATGTATTTGTTAGAGAATACACACTTTAAACTCTGCTTGAGCGGGATCTTCTGTACCTCCTCTTTCTGCTGGTCGGATGGCTGATTGTCATCTACCACTTCCTTGACAAAGATGAAACGGAACATACCGATAATAGCACACGGAATGGCAAAGAGCAGTGCCATGGTCGTCCAGCCTTCCTTGGTAGATCCCATGCCTGCGATCAACTGTGGCAAAAGCATGCTGATTACGATAGAAAACAGCATGATGATACCACCATTAAAGGACATAACGGATACACGATTCTTCTCGCTTCGGATACTTCTTGCCAGATATACGGCATCGCCACCATTTAAGAAAGTAGCGCAGACGGAATTGATCAGTGTATAAAGTACAAATACAAAGATTGCTTTTCCGGTCGTACTCATCTCCGGTGCAGAGAAAAGAAGTACGGTGAGTCCCCATACAAAGACGATAAAGATCTCATACGGTCTTGCCTTGCCCCATTTGGTATGCGTCGCATCGATGATAAAACCAACAAACAAATCTGTCACACCGTCAAAGATCTTGGATGCCAGAAGCAAGGTTCCGACCAGTGTTGCCCCCATGCCCAGCATGTCGGTACAATAATAGGTCAGTTGCATGATCAAGATAACATTGAGTGCTAGAGACAGACCTCTGGATGTCCATGCCCACTTCAGATAGCCCGGCAGGACTTCATTTTCGGCTGTTGTACTCGGATCCAGCCAATTTGCTTTTTTCTTCATAAGTAATACCCTCCTTGTAAGATCATGTGCTTTCACATGACCATTTCTTGTATTTATCATACCAATTCCTTGTGTTTTACCCTGTTAAAATTTCGATATTTCTAACAATATTTCATTAAACATTATAGAAAATTTAACAAAAGCGTGCTAGGATATGGATAATACAAGATGAGAAAGAAAGGACTTAGCATGTATCAGACACAAAAACTTACTTATTTATTCGACTCTTTATATGCAGTAAATAATATCTGCTTCTGGCACTATACAAAGGATTGGGAACTCCTGGATACCAACTGTCCCTGGATCAACGAAGTCCGCAACTTCTTTTTTGACTCCAAGGATGATGCCTTAAAGACCTATGCTTCCAACTCCACCATGCCCATCCTCTACCCGGACCGCCTCTGCCTGACCTGGGCGATCCAGCCTTATATTGTAGATGACAATTTAGACTCTTTCTACGTCTTAGGTCCCTTTTTAAACTCCTCCGTATCGGAGATCAATTTCAAGCGCCTGCTAGACGACTGGCATATGTCCATATCCTCTCAGCACCGCATGATGGAAGTGCAGAAGGAGATTCCGGTCATTCCCTATAGCCTCTTTTTGCAGAGCGTGCGCATGCTCTACTACACTCTTTATGGAAAAACACCGGGAAATCTGACCACCACCTCTTTTCCCACCCTCAATCCACTCAGTTCCAAAAATACCTTGGCTCCAACCAAGAAAAATGGCAGCACAGCACACGATATTACCATCACCGAACACAGTAGTTATGCCATGGAATGTGCTATGCTAAAACATGTCGAGACCGGCAACATCCATTATCAGGACGAACTGCAAAATACGGAATTATCTGCAGACAACTACCTGGTAGGACTTATGAGCCCGGGCGATATCGTCAGACAGGAAAAGGATGAGATCATTGTCTTTGTGGCACTCATTACCCGCGCCGCCATCCGTGGCGGTATGGATCCGGACGAAGCCTACTCTCTCAGTGACTACTATATCCAGCAGATCGAATCCCCTGACTGCACAGACCTCAACAATATCATGGATATCCATTTTCTTGCCTATGATACCTTTATCCACCGCGTGCATGAGATCCAGTTACAGGGAAAGGAATACTCTCCTTTTGTCAATGACTGCATCGCACTGATCCACCGCAACATCTATGAAAAGATCACTCTGGAGGATCTGGCAGAAGCCCTAGGCTATTCCACCTATTACCTGTCCTCCCAGTTTAAAAAACAGACCGGGCAGTCCATCGGCGATTACATGACAGATCTGCGCATAGAAAAAGCCAAGGAAATGTTGACCTATAACAACATTTCCCTGACTGATCTGAGTGCCAAATTACATTTTTCCACGCCGTCTTATTTTTCTTCTGTCTTTAAGAAGCGCACCGGACTGCCCCCATCCGCATATGTGCAGAGCCTTTCTAAGCCTGCTTCTTCATCGCAACCGTGATCTTAAAGAGATCACCGTCAATATCGATGGTCAGTTGTCCGTCCATGAGTGCGGTCAGGCTGGATGCGATGGAAAGTCCCAAGCCGTGACCTTCGGTATTTCTCGATGCATCACCTCTGACAAAACGTTCCATCAACTCGTCACTGCTGATGTTGAGCGGATACTTGGAAATATTCTTAAAGATCATGCGCACCTGGTCACCTGCATCTTCCACATTGACATAGACTCTGGTATGGTCCTGTGTATATTTGCAAATATTGCTCATGATATTATCAAATACCCGCCACAGATGTCTGCCGTCTGCCATGATATTTGCAGGATTCTTTGCTTCATTTACCACAATCTCAATATCCTGTGCTTGCAGTTTATCCTGATACTCTCCGACCACCTGCGAGATCATCACAGCGGCATCACAGGCTTCCATATGCATCTCTACATTACCGGTGGATGCCTTGGATGCTTCTAAGAGATCTTCAATAAGTTTTTTCAAACGAGCAGACTGGCGATCCAAGACCTCAACATACTCTCTTACTTTTTCCTCAGAAATCCCCTCCTTTTTGATCAGATCTACATAGTTGATAATAGAGGTCAGCGGTGTTTTGATATCGTGCGACACATTCGTGATGAGTTCTGTCTTGAAGCGTTCACTCTTCATCTGTTCTGCCACTGCAATAGCGATCCCCTCGCCCACATGGTTGATATCTTCGCCGTGTTCTCTCATAGGAGCAATCATATGTGTGGTATCGATCGGCTCATTATAATTGCCACTGGCGACACGCTTTCCACCATCTTTTAATTTCTTTGCCATCAAGACCAGATAGAAGATCAAGGCTGTCTCGGCTATCTTATATAAAAAGAAAAGGAAAACGCCTGCGCCATAAATACCGGTTGCCAGTAAGGCCATCAGTTCCACCAAGGCTAAAATGGCAAGCCCTAGGCCTAAACGCGTGCTTAGTTTTGTATTTTCATGTATTGCACGATGCAGCCGTCTGATAGGATTGATCAGCCATTTTCTAAAAAAGGCTGCAATATAATGCCAAAGTGTATGTTTCCAGAATTGACCTGACTTGATACGCGTTGCCGTACTCATGCAAAATGCCAGTGCAAGCAATGTCCAAAGGATTGCAAGCACAATGGACAAAGTAACGAACTCTGCCAATGCCAGAACCCCACTATAATAGGCCATCCACAATCCTATATTCCCTATCACGCCTAAGCATACACCTGTTGCAACTACAATGCCGTAAATACCATAAGGTACGCGATCCGCCCATCGTAGGTAAATCGCATCATCTTCCTTGCGATGTCCGGACATGGTCATCAGAAAAACAAAGGAAACGATAAACAAAAGCAACGATACCAGAAGGATCGGCAGATAAACCTTCTGCAGCATAGTCAGTATGGCAGTAAGTATATACGGAATCCACAGATAATCACTCATGCCATTGGCAAAGACCAGATCATCTTCATATTTTTGCAGACGATTGATGACTTCAAAGAAATTGCCTGGATCCAAAGCACTTTTTCCATAAGAAAAAGATCCCATAATGGTGATTGCCGCATCGCGGTAATTCTCTTTGACTACATCCTGCTGTTCATCCGTCAATTGCGCTGTATCATTTGCCTCCAGAAATACATCTTCCAGATTGGGAATCATATAAATACGGTAGAAAGTATACGTTCCTTCCGGCGGCAGTTCTCCTGCAAGAAGGTCTCCTGCATTATTCCCTTCATTTTCGACATCATCCGACATATTGTCTTCATCTGTCAGATTTTCTTCTATATTATCTGCATCTTCACTGTCTACGTCATAATCATAATACTCCAACCGATCTCCATTTTTGCTTTCATCCAGATAGACTTCATCATTTCCAACATATCCATAGACATTGGTCTGCATGGCTCCCAACCAGGTATCCGTGTTATAATGGTATTCATTTTTATCGAAAAATACATTTTCATACACGCCATCCATTTCCCGATGGTTTTTATCCTGCAGCCACTGGATCAGATAAGGTGATCCATAGACAAAATTGTTGTTCCGCACAACATTGAGTTTGTCGCCATCTCCTGTTACCTGAAAATCAATCTGCTCTACTGCGTAGGTCAGCAAAGAGCCATCCAAAGCATCCCAGGAGCCGCCCTCTTCGGTTGCACTCTCCTTCAAATAGGCTGCATAGTTGGAAACCATATGTTCCTGCATGAGTTCTGCGATCGTATCATTTTGATTCCCATATTCGGCACGTAAACCGATACTGAAGATCATCATGATAGCGGCAAGCAGTGTAGTTATTCCGGTTATACAAGCAATCAAAAGCGCAAAAGCCTTATACGCCGTTTGTCCTTTCCAATTTTTTTTCATATCAAATTCCTCACATTTCTTCCTGTTTTATTTCATCGTGGCAGTTTGTACGGACGAGCTCTATTTGTCTTCAACCTTGTACCCTCTTCCCCACACAACCTTAACATACCTTGGTTCTGCCGGATCATACTCCAGTTTTTCACGCAGATGACGAATGTGAACAGCAACGGTATTTTCTGTGCCAAAGGCATCTTCCTTCCAGACCTGTTCATAAATTTGTGCCGGGGAAAATACTTTTCCCGGGTTTTCCATCAAAAGATGCAGGATATCATATTCTGTCCTTGTCAGATTGACCAGTTCTCCATCTAACGTCACTTCTTTAGCCCGATCATTTAATACGATCGGACCGATCGCGATGATGCCATCATCACCGGAAGCGCTTGCATGGTTTCCCCCCAGTTGCATGTAGCGGCGCAACTGTGATTTGACCCTTGCCTGCAATTCTACCGGATTGAAAGGTTTTGTCACATAATCATCTGCACCGACATTGAGTCCTAAAACCTTATCCGTATCCTCACTCTTTGCTGTCAAAAGTATGATCGGAACATTAGATGTCTCGCGAATCTTTGCCATGGTCTGGATCCCATCCAGCCGTGGCATCATCACATCCAGGAGCACCAAATGTATTTCTTTTGTTTCCAGCACTTCCAGCGCTTCTATACCGTCATATGCCGTATAGACCTGATAGCCCTCACTTTCCAGATAAATCCGCAGTGCAGAAACAATATCTTTTTCATCATCACAAACCAGTACGTTTACCATTTTATCCTCCAGAGAATTTTGTTGTGTTTTTTAAGATGATATCTGATGCCTTGCAAAATTATGCATCCGACACACAAAAACCGCCACAACATGTATTGATTAATCATATACATATTGTAGCGGTTCATCATTTAATTTCCAAGTAGGGAAGTCTTTAAGACTTTCTTAAGTTATCCCTTATTTTCAACTTCATATTTCAGGAATTCGTAGGAATACTCTGCCTCCCCTCCTGTAATAGAGTGAAGTGTTGTCCCGATACCATAGAGTGTTGCATAGGGAATCTCTGCCTCAATCCTTTGCCTGCCATTCTCCTGCTCCGGATTCATGCCCATGATCCTGGCACGGCGCTTGCTGAGTTCTCCCATAACATCGCCAACTTTATCCTCCGGTACACGCACCTGAAGCAATGCGATTGGCTCCAAAAGGACAGGATCGGCTTTCATGAGGGCATCCTTTAAAGCCATGGTGGCTGCTGTCTTAAAGGCTGCCTCTGACGAATCCACCGAATGAGATGAGCCGTCGTAAAGATTGACATGGATGCCGACCACCGGATATCCTGCGAGCGGTCCTGCCTGCGTTCCCTCGGCAATACCCTTTTCCACTGCCGGAAAGAAATTCTTCGGTACGGCTCCGCCGACAACAGTCTCTTCAAATTCATATGCGCTGGTCAGATTTCCTGACGGAGATACTTTAATTTTGACATGTCCGTACTGTCCATGTCCACCGGATTGCTTCTTGTGCTTGTATTCGACATCCGCACTGCCCCGGATAGTCTCACGGTATGCTACTTTCGGTGCTTCTAATTGCATCTCGACGTTATATTTGGCTCTTAGTCGGTCTGCGACCGCCTGCAAATGCTGTTCACTGATGCCATATACAAGCGTCTGACGGTTTTCACTGTCATTTTCCACCCGAAGTGTCCGGTCTTCTTCTGCCAGTTTTAAAAGCGACTGCGTCAGTTTGTCATCCTCCTTGGCATCTGCCGCAAAATAGCGCATTGCACAATATGGCGTGGAAATTGCGGTCGCCGGATAAAGAACCGGCGTTGCCTTGGTCGAAAGTGTCGTGGAGGTCTGCAAGCCCGACACCTTGCTGAGGGCACCCACATCGCCCGCGTGCAGTTCCTCTACTTCTTCTGCCTTGCTTCCCTTCATGACATACAACTTACTGATGCGGATCTCCTGTCCTTTGACTGGGTCGTATAGGTTATCGTCTGACTTGATAACACCGGACATGACCTTAAAGAGGGAATACTTTCCAATAAAAGGATCCATGATAGTCTTAAATACATAGGCTGTCTTTGCCTTAGCAAAATTATAATTTGCCTCGAAAAGTTCCTGGGTCAGGACATTCATACCGGTTGCACTGCGCTGATCCGGTGACGGCAGATATTTGATGATGTCTGCCAATAGTGTATACATACCTCTTTCCATGGTATTGGAGCCCATCATGACCGGTACGATCGTTCCCTCGGATACATTGACGCGGAGTGCCTGTCGGATCTCGTTCTCCGAGAAAGTCTCGCCTGCAAAATAGCGGTCCAGAAATTCTTCACTGGTCTCTGCTACCGCCTCCATCAGGGCTTCCCGATAGATAGAGAGATTTTCCATAGAATATTCCGGCACTTCTGACTTTACAACCGTTCCATCGGATTGCCAACGCTTTGCCCGCTCTTGGATCACATTGACATAACCCACAAATTCCTCATTTTCACGCAGCGGAAAATGAAAAGGTGCAATACACTTGCCATACAATTCCTGTAAACCCAGTACAACATTTTTAAAAGAGACATCATCAATATCCATGTCGCTTACATAAACGATACGCGGTAAATGGTATTTTTCGCACATAGCCCATGCCTTGCGCGTTCCGTTCTCCACACCATTCTTACCGGAAATAACGATGATGGCAGCATCTGCAACGCCTACGGCTTCTTCAATCTCCCCCACGAAATCGAATGCTCCCGGCACATCCAGAATGTTGATCTTGTGATCGTCCCACAAAATCGGCTGCACAAGCATCTGCGTTGTTGCCGCCGGTTCTGTCATGCGTTGCTTGGATGCGGTTGCAATACCATTCATCGCGGACACCAGACTGGTTTTGCCTGCCCCACTGTGCCCCAGAACAACCACATTACGAATTTTGTCCGTTGTAAAAACCTTCATGTCACATGTCCTCCTCGCTTCGTTTTCTCTTACTGCTATTGTAGCAAGGTGGATGGCATATTACCACTCTTTTTTCAGAATTTTCTGTTTTTTTATCGCTTGTACATTAGTTGGCAGATATTTGTCCCATAAACAAGAAGAAGCACAGCGATTGGCTCACTGTGCTTCGATATGTTTCTTTTTGACACACTAATGCTTTGGAACAAGCACTGTCTTACCGCCCATGTATGGCTGTAAAGCCACTGGAATATTAACAGAACCATCTGCATTTAAGTTGTTCTCTAAGAATGCGATCAACATTCTTGGTGGTGCAACAACCGTGTTATTCAAGGTATGGGCAAAATACTTACCATCCTTACCCTTCACACGGATCTTTAAACGGCGAGCCTGTGCATCCCCAAGATTTGAGCAGGAGCCTACCTCGAAATATTTCTTCTGTCTAGGTGACCATGCCTCTACATCACATGATTTTACTTTCAGATCTGCAAGATCTCCGGAACAGCACTCCAGGGTACGAACCGGGATATCCAGACTGCGGAAGAGATCAACGGTGTTTTGCCACAACTTGTCATACCAAGCCTTGGAATCTTCCGGCTTACATACAACGACCATCTCCTGCTTTTCAAACTGATGGATACGATAAACACCACGTTCCTCGATGCCATGGGCACCTTTTTCCTTACGGAAGCAAGGAGAATAAGAAGTCAGGGTATATGGTAATTTTTCTTCATCATTCAAAGTATCAATGAACTTACCGATCATAGAATGCTCGGATGTACCGATCAGATAGAGGTCTTCACCCTCGATCTTATACATCATGGCATCCATTTCTTCAAAACTCATAACACCGGTAACCACGTTAGAACGGATCATAAACGGTGGTACACAGTAGGTAAATCCACGGTCAATCATGAAGTCTCTTGCATAAGAGATCACTGCAGAATGCAGTCTTGCAATGTCTCCCATCAGATAGTAGAAGCCGTTTCCAGCAACCTTTCCAGCGCTCTCAAGATCAATGCCGTCAAAGCGTTCCATGATATCTGTATGATATGGAACCTCAAAATCAGGAACGACCGGCTCGCCAAACTTCTCGATCTCGACGTTGCAGGAATCGTCCTTGCCGATCGGTACGGATGGATCAATGATGTTTGGAATGTTCATCATGATCTGTGTAACCTTTTCCTGTAATTCTTTTTCTTTCGGCTCTAACTCCGCAAGTCTCGCAGAAATACCGGCAACCTCAGCCTTGACTGCTTCTGCCTCTTCCTTCTTGCCCTGTCCCATCAAAGCACCGATCTGCTTAGCGATCTTGTTCTTCTTGGAACGGAGTTCATCTGCTTCCTGCTGTGCAGCTCTCGCCTGCGCATCTAACTCGATAACCTCATCTACCAGATGAAGTTTGTGCTCCTGAAACTTATTCTTGATGTTCTGTTTTACAATTTCAGGATTTTCTCTTAAAAACTTAATATCGATCATTTTGTTTTCCTTCCATTATCAAAAATCTATTGGTAATCCCAATGCTTCGCAGCAAAGTTATTACTTCAACGGATATTTATCTGTGAGTTCGTCCACAATCTTGCGCGCCTTTGCCACGCCATCTTCGCCTTCCCTGATCACGCTGGCGATTGCCTCTGCAACACGATCAAAGTCGTCTTCCTTCAAGCCTCTGCTTGTAGCTGCCGGTGTACCAAGACGGATACCGCTTGTAACAAATGGGCTCTTCGGATCGTTCGGAATGGTATTTTTATTGGCGGTGATGTGTGCATCATCCAGCCACTTTTCAACTGCCTTTCCTGTCAGATCATATGGGGTCAGATCGACAAGCATCAAGTGATTGTCAGTACCACCGGATACGATCTTGATATCTCTATCCTGCAAGCCTTTTGCAAGTGCCTGTGCATTGTCAGCCACCTGTTTCATGTAGACCTTAAACTCCGGCTGCAAGGCTTCCTGGAAGCAAACTGCCTTAGCTGCGATCACATGCATGAGCGGACCGCCCTGTGTTCCAGGGAATACAGCCTTATTGAAGTTATATTTTTCATTCGCCTCTGCGGTAGCCATGATCATACCACCACGCGGACCACGTAAAGTCTTATGGGTTGTTGTCGTAACAACATCCGCATAAGGAACCGGACTTTCATGCAAACCTGCTGCAACAAGACCGGCAATATGTGCCATATCAACCATGAGCACCGCATCTACCATATCGGCGATCTGACGGAAACGCTTGAAATCAATGGCTCTTGCATAAGCAGATGCACCTGCAATGATCATCTTAGGATGACATTCTTTTGCAAGGCGCTCCACCTCATCATAATCAATAAATCCCTCATCATTCACACCATAAGGAACAATATGGAAATAAGTACCTGAGAAGTTGACTGGTGATCCATGGGTCAGATGACCGCCGTGATCCAAATTCATACCCATCACAGTATCTCCCGGCTTTAGTACGGCAAACTGCACTGCCATGTTTGCCTGAGCCCCGGAATGTGGCTGTACATTGACATAGTCGCATCCAAATAATTTTTTAGCACGCTCTCTTGCCAATTCTTCTACCACATCAACACACTCACATCCGCCATAGTACCGCTTTCCGGGATAACCCTCTGCGTACTTGTTGGTCAGTACACTGCCCATTGCCGACATCACGGCCGGACTCACCCAGTTTTCCGAAGCGATCAGTTCGATATGGCTGGACTGTCTGCCAAACTCTGCCGTAATGGCATCTGCAATCTGTGGATCTACTGCTTTGATATCTTCTAATGTGTACATCCTTTCCTCCTTATGATGTGCATGTTTACAAGTAACCTATCTTAGTTTGCCTTCTTTTTTCCCTTAATATGTACCTTCATCACATACCATAATTCTGTAGCGATGCAGATAGAAGAATAAGTACCGCATACAATACCAACCAAAAGTGGCAATGCAAATTCGCGGATACTTGTTACACCAAGAATCAGAAGCATAAGTACCATAACAACTGTCGTAAAGGAGGTACTGATGGATCTGGAAAGTGTCTGCGTGATACTCTCATTTGCCAGTGTCTGCAGACTCTCCGGTGTCTCATCACGAAGTACTTTTTTATTTTCACGGATACGGTCAAAGATAACGATCGTATCATTGACAGAATAACCGATAACCGTAAGCATACATGCAATAAATGCGCTGCCCACAGAAATACGTGCAACTGCATAAAGTGCCAGTACCACAAGCACATCATGGATCAGGGCAATGATGGCACTACTTGCAAACCGGATATCTTTAAAGCGGAACCAGATGTAAAGAAGCATAAAGAATGCTGCTACGATAACAGCAATCAAAGACTGTGAACGCATCTCTCCACTGATGGTAGAACCAATATTGGAAGAAGTGATCGCGCTCTCGTCTACACCATAATCATTTTCTAACATGGTATTGAGTGCTTCTCTCTGCTCCAGATCCAGACTTCTGGTCTTAAAGATGATCTGATTGGTATTATCAACAACCTGTGTCTGGACGTCATTATTGCCGATGACCTCAGCGATCTTTGGCACGATTTCATCATCTGCCTGTGCCAAAGTGTAGGCTTCGTTAAATTCTACGGTTGTTGAAGTACCGCCCAAAAATTCCAGACTATAATTTAATGCCTTATCTCCCTTTGCACCATGTACGCCCATGCCGACAAAGCCGACACAGATCACCAGGATAGAGCAGGCAAAGAAGACTGCCTTCTTGCTCATGAAGTTGATATTCTTCATTGCCTTTGCCTTGCCATAGAACTTCTGATCACGGAGTCCTACTGCATACAGAGCGTTCATCAAAATTCTTGTGATGACCAAGGCGGTAAACATAGAAAGAACAACACCAAGCGCTAAGGTAATGGCAAATCCCTTTACCGTACCGGAACCTAAAACACCAAGAACCGCTGCTGCGATCAATGTTGTCACATTACCATCAACAATGGCAGAAAGTGCTTTCTTAAATCCAATCTCAATGGCTGCGATCACACTCTTGCCTGCCGCAATCTCTTCACGGATGCGGGCAAAAATGATAACGTTGGCATCCACCGCCATACCGATGGAAAGGATGATACCGGCGATACCCGGCAATGTAAGGGTAATATCAAATGCCCACAGGATAAATAACATAAGTCCTGTGTAAAGTGCTAAAGCAAGGGACGCTGCCACACCCGGCACACGGTACATGATCATAAGGAAGATCATGACAATGATCAGACCGATGGCTGCTGCAAGCAAACTGGTAGATAATGCGCTGCTTCCCAGTTGTGCGCCTACGACTTCTGACTGCAACTCTTCCAGTTCCAGATTCAGACCACCAATACGGATATAAGAAGCAAGGCTGTCTGCCTCATCAAAATCACTCATACCCTCGATAACACACTTGCCATCTGTGATGGCTGCATTTACCTTTGGTACACTGACAAACTGTCCGTCATAGTAGATACCGATAGATTCACCTCTTGCGTAAGCCGTTGTGGTTGCATCCGCAAATGCCTTTGTTCCGGCATCTGTCAAGCTAATAGATACCACCGGCTCTGTTGCTCCTGTTGTCTGGTTCTGCTGATTGGTAGCCGTAGCATTTTTTACATCAGACCCCTGCAAAATAACGGAACCATTTGCGATCAGATCATTCAGGTCATAATTCAACTTATAACCACCGGTCGTGCTGTCATAAGAATAGTTCTGGTTTCCATCAGCATCTGTCTGCGCGATGAAATAAATAGAGCCCGGCGTTCCCAGTTCTGCTAAAAGTGCATTAGCATCCTTAACACCTGGAATCTCAACAGTGATTCTGTCATCACCGACCGGATAAACACTCGCCTCTGTTGTAGAGGAGTCGGATCCCAGTTCATTTTCGATACGCTTCTGTAACTTGGTGACCGTATCGTTTAAGTCTTCGCTGGACGGGGTATCTCCCACAACCTGATAAGTAATGCTGACACCACCTGCAAGGTCAAGACCCAGACGGATGTCAAAATCATCTTTGCCGGAAACGGTCGCTGTCACAATATTCCATGCCAGATAACCAAATCCGACAATGCAGGCAAGCAGGACCACAAGCCACGCTACTCCCTGCCCTTTCTTTAATCGTTTCATACTTCTTCTCCTTCTTGTGCAGCCAATGCCGCTTTTATCATAATGGCACATTCAACACGTTTTTTCTGAAGTGCACATCCTATATCGTATGCATTATGGATATCGCCATGGAAGTTGTAAGAATTGGCTGCACATCCACCACTACAATAAAACCTTGCAAAACATTCCCTGCACTTGTCCTTGGCATAGACATTGCAGGACTTGAACTCGTCACGCAGGTCTGTATTGACCACGCCATCATCCACATTTCCCATCAAAAAGTCGGTATTTCCAACAAACTGATGGCAAGGATAAAGATCACCTGTCGGTGTTACTGCTAAATATTCTGTTCCTGATCCACAACCTGACAAACGTTTTGCCACACAAGGACCGCCTTCTAAATCAATCATAAAGTGGAAGAAGTTGAAGTCATTTTCTTTTCCATGACGTTTTACCATCTCCAATGCCAGGTTTTCGTATTCTTCCATCAACTGTGGCAAGTCCTCCTCGCGGATCGCATAGGAATCTGTCTCCTGTGCAACGACCGGCTCTACCGAGATCTGCTTGAAACCAAGGTCTGCTAAATGCAGGACATCCTTAGAGAAATCCAGATTGTTATGGGTAAAGGTTCCACGCACATAGTATTTTTCCTGATGTCGGCTGTCCGCGAACTTCTGGAACTTCGGTACGATCAGATCATAAGATCCTGCCCCCTTGCGGAAAGGTCTCATGCGGTCATGGACTTCTTTTCTGCCATCGATACTCAAGACCACGTTGCCCATCTCTTTGTTGGCAAATTCCATGATGTCATCATTTAAAAGCACGCCATTGGTCGTAAGCGTAAAGCGGAACTTTTTGTTATGTGTTTCCTCCAGACTCCTGCCGTATGCGACCAGATCCTTAACAACCTGAAAATTCATCAGCGGCTCTCCGCCAAAGAAATCCACCTCTAAGTTGCGGCGATTGCCGGAATTGGCAACCAGAAAATCCAATGCCTTTCTGCCGACTTCGTAAGACATGAGTTCACGCTTACCGTGATACTCGCCCTCCTCTGCAAAGCAATACTGGCATGCCAGGTTGCAATCGTGGGCAATATGTAAACACAGTGCCTTGACAACCGTAGGTCTCTTGGCAAAATCTGTGATATAAGGCTCATATGAGTCCTTTGTAAATAATTCCTCTGCGGCGATCAGTTCTGCGATCTCGTCCCAGACTTCTGCGATCTCATCCTTGTGATCCGGGTAGCGTTTTGCCATCTCTGCAAAAATGCTGTCCTTATCGGATGACTCATACATCTCGATCATATCGTAGGTCATGTCATCCACCACATGAATGGCCCCGCTGTTGACATCGATCACGATATTGTAACCGCCCATTTTGTATTGATGAACCAAAATAGTCCTCCTTCTATAAACGCACAAATGACCGAACGCTATCAAGCGTACGGTCGCGTGTACTTTTTCTTGTTTTAACTACAGAATGGAGCCTCCCACGAAAAGTAGGACGCTCCGCATTGTACAAATATGATGATTAGCGATTGTTCTCGCAAGACTGGTTACCTACAGTACAAGATGTCTTGCATGCAGACTGGCAAGATGTCTGGCACTCGCCGCATCCACCCTTCTTTACTGTGTTCTGTAACTTCTTTGTATTTAATGTCTGTACATGTTTCATTGTAAATATCTCTCCTTTACTGCTTGATTACGCTATATTATAGCATACAAGTGCCTAAAGGAAAAGCATTTTTTCTGCTTCCTCAACTCAGCATACCGCCCAGCATTGCCGATCCGATGCAGATGGCAGATGCAGTTCCCATATAGGGGATGGGCGGCAGGCTTCCTTTCTGGATCCAGAGGGCTGCCCCAAGCAGGGTTGCCACATATAAGATCCCAACCAAAAGCCCCCACAAAAACTTCTGCCTTTTCTTCCATTTTCCCAGGACAAAGCCCCCGATACCGCAGGAAAGCACATAGATGACGATCACGCCGACCTGGGCGACTGCATCCTCTTTTTCCACACGTGACACGATAAGGGCTAAAAGTACCAACAATAATCCACTGATAATATACATGACAAGCAGGCTGCGCACAACGCATCCCCTTCGCACCTTTGTCTCTTTCATTTTTCCATCCTTTCTCCACACTGGGATCGGATCCGTCCCATCATCCACTATGAATTTATGTAAATTCCATCTACAATATGACACATCCATTGCTTTTTTAGGGGAATAATGCTACAATGGACTCCGATATTTTTAGGAGGATAACGGAATGAGTACTGGTTGGATTGTATTGATTGTTGTATTGGTCATTCTCGTTGCGCTGATCATTGGATTGTATTTCCTTGGCAAGCGTGCCGAAAAGAAACAGGAAGAGCAAAACGCACAGGTGGAGGCAACCGCCCAGAATGTGACAATGCTTATCATCGACAAGAAAAAGTTACGGATCAAAGATTCCGGTCTGCCGGAGCAAGTGATCGCACAGACACCTTTCTATGCAAAGTTGTCCAAGTTGCCGATCGTTAAGGCCAAGGTTGGTCCAAAGGTCATGTCACTGATCTGTGATGCGACGATCTTTGATGAGATTCCTGTAAAGAAGGAAGTCAAGGCAAGAGTCAGCGGACTTTACATCACAAGTGTTCGCGGATTGCACGGAAAAACAGAATCCGAAGATGGCAAAAAGAAGAAAAAGGGGCTTCGTGCTTGGGCACTGCGCAAGCAGAAAGAACTCAATGCCAGCAAATAAGACATATCAAAAAGGCTTGTCCGATACGGACAAGCCTTTTTCTTTGCTCTCTTTATGCCGGTTGCACACGGACTTCCAGCCGGTTCTCTGCCAGTGTATTTCCACCGACATAGAGATCATAGACCAGTAAGATCTGCATGTGTGGTTCTTTTTCCTTGACAACATCCAATTCATAGACATGCGTGACAATATCCATATCCATGCATCCCATAGGGGTCCGCATCTGCGTGCTTGTGCGCTGCCCCGGAAGAAATTCCATGACCCGTCCCATATCTCCTGTCGTCGTCATGCGGCAGCCGCCGTCCCAGACTTCCAATTTATTGCGGGTACGCCCCATCTCATCCACCTGCATATATTGAAGGATTGCTTTTCCATCCGTTTCCTGATATCTGCCGTGGTAGGTAAGCCGATTGGTATCCGCCTGCCCATCCACGGTCTGTATACTTGTCATTTCTATAAGAATACGATTATCCATTGGTATATCCTTTGTCTTTCTGTCTTAGTCTGTCAGCCCCGGTGCTTCCCGGATGGCTCATATAGGATTATACCCTATTCCTATCTTCTCTTCCATGGCATTTTTATCTGCACATTTTACGGACATCAGAGATAACGGAAACGGATCTGCTTGTCCTCGGACTCGATGAGTTTTTTATACTGATATAAGGTAAAGACCTGGTACATCTGCTCTTTTTCATCCTCTCCCACGACCTCATATGTATTGTCCCGAAAACACATATTGGGATACATGACGCACCACCAGTTTTTGCCCTGCGCCTGACCGATCCGCACCTGTAGGGAAGTATAATTACCTGCAGGCAAATGATAAATGCCGTAAAACTTCTCCGGGAAATCCACATCCTCGATCGCCGCCGTGACCGGATAGGTATAACCTTCTTTTGCGATCTCCTGCCCCGCAATCTTCTCAATCTCTTTCAGATGCGCACGGATGATGCTCTCTGTCGCCTTTTTATCGCTTGCTGTCGCAAGCAATCCCGAAACATAAGCCCCCACCTGATCCCGCACCTGCAATTTGAGTGCCTGATCTTCCTCAGTATCACTATTGGCGATCACATGAAAACGAAAGACTTCACTGGCGTAGTCCTCCTGCAAATGCCGGCTCTGCCCTATGAGGACAAGTAGTCCTACGATCAAAAGTCCTGCCACGATCCTTATATTTTTCCTTTTTGCATACATATCTGCTTCCTGCTCTTTCTGTCTTAAGATTAGAAACACCGGACATCCATCCGATGTTTCTAACCAAAGTATGCAACCAAATTTTTCTTTTATACAATCCTTATTCCACGACACGGAATTTACAGATTGTTTCCAGATGCAGATCTTTCCGATAAGCCCCTGCCCGCCCCTGGTATTTTTCATAAAGATCCAGATCATGGCAGCGCAGATGTCCATAGGAGTTGGCAAGATCCAGCCCCTTTTGCTCGTATGCATTTTGGATCATGCCCGCCAGATAGGCAGCGGCAGCCTCCTGCAATTTCTGGGCAGAAAGATCAATGCTGTCCTTTTGTATGATGTCTCCGCGAAAGGTCAACTGACAGCCGACACCGGAGTTTGTCGCCGTATATTCATAAGAGACTTTGACATTTTCCAGATGGATCTGCCCGCCGTCCACGTCCATATCCACCATGCCAATAGCACCACTGCACAGTCCTGCCACATAGCCTTCTTCTGCGGTCACTTTTCGCAAGATCTGGTCATCTCCACTGACGTCGGTCTGCATGAGATAGTAGCCCTCCACGACCGGCAGATCGTCCTGCACGCCAAGGCTCGGCAGGATAGTACTGCTGCCCCCATTGTACCAGTCACAGATCAGGCTCTTAAAAGTCGCTCCGCTGGTATCCTCGTAATTGGGATTGCCCTCCAGCATCTCTGCCAGATAATTGCCCAGATCTTCGTCCATTTCTTCTTGCAGATTGCTGATGGCATCCACATCCTCCGCCACAAAAACGATCATGTTGCCCGGCAGATCCACACCGCTGTTTCCGATCTCCACCAGTTCCTGCATAAAATCCTTTTCTTCCAGAAATTCTGCCTCCAGCAAAAGGACTTTGACATGGTTGAGGTCTAGGATCTTTCCGTTTTTCTCATCCATACGGCGGATGACACCTCTCACGGAGGATGACCGTACAGTCAGTTCATCACTGCCCTGCTTGGTCTTTTCTTTTTCGGACACCCGGGACAGATCCATATATTTATAGGTAAGCACGCAGTCGCCGTCCTCCGCGCGCAGGGCCATGACCATAGGGAAACTCTTATTTTCCAGTTCCTGCACACTACAGCCACATCCAAACAAGACCATTCCCAGACAAAGGACCGCCAGTGCCATCCCTCTTTTTCGCTTTTTCCTTTCCATCAGGAAAAAAGGAAAACACAGGGCAAGGGCTGACAGCCAAGCCAGAAGCACCACCAGTCCGCCGCTTTTTCTACTGTAATAATACTGTCCCAGACTGATCAGAAGCATGGCAAGGGCTGACAGCCAGACAACTGCCTTTTCCCCTTTCTTGTGTGCTTTTTTTTCCAGTCCCAGCCCTCGCTTGATGCAGAAGATCCCATAATGCAGACCACTGCCGCAAAAAGCGATCAGCCCCGCGAAACACACGCCTGCCACCAGGGCTTCCTGCCGCCGCAAAAAACCGCCGGGAATGACAATGTTGCTGGTAAAGATCATGATCGGTGTCTCCGCCGCCGCCAATGCCTGGCTGCCAAAAGAGCCAAGCAGCATCTCATAAGTCAGGAAGAGGACAAGGGCTGACAGCCAGATCATCTCACAGGTTCCTTTCCACTGGGCTTTCTGATCCACGCCGTCTTCCAGACCATCCCCCATAAAAAAGACAAACTGGCAGGAGGAAAAGACCAAAAAAGCAGGATACCAGCCCAGAAAGGCAAAGCCCTTTTTGGAAAGCTGCAGTGGGAAAAGATTCATGCCACGCAGGCTGCTTGCCCCCAGTGCCAATAGGATGATCAAAAGCAGGAGCATAGGCCAGAACAAGACCTCAAAGGTCCGTCCCCGCCCTTCCAGACCGGCGCGCCTGCTATAGAGCACCAGAAGCAGGATCAGGACTGTGAGCAGGAGAAAGGACTCCTCCGGCAGCAGGAAGGTATGCACCAGGTCTGCCAGAAGGTATAGCCCAAAAGCTCCCACGAAAAGCAGATAGATCCCATAGGGAAGATAGAGCCAGGACCGATCACGAACCCCGCCCCGCATACAGGCAAGCAAAAGCCCGCCATACAGGCTGGCGAGCAGGGCTCCCAGGAAAATAGAACATCCGCCTGCACGCTCTGCGTGTCTTGCCAGAAGATCCGGCAGGATGACCAGTCCCAGACCGACCATGTCAAAAAAGAGCAGTCTTTTATACTGGCGCAGGGAAATTTTTCCGTTTTGCATCTGCATGGCTATTCGTCTCCTTTCCGACGGAATTTTCTTTTCTGATCCCATTTTGCATGTACCGACCGGTAGAAGATTTTTCCCAGTGGAAAGCGGATCAGTGAGTCCTTACGTCTGGTCTCCTCATCCCCTTTGGCCCCGATAAAAGGTAACAGATAAGGCTGACCGAAACTTTTCAAAAGTGCCAGATGAATGAGGATGGCAAACATGGACCATAGGAAGCCAAAGAAGCCCAGCCACGCGCTCATAAGGATGACAAAAAACTTAAGCATCCTAAAGGCTCCTGCGAATTCCTCATTGGGGATGGAGAAGGAACACAGGGCGGTAAACGCCACCACAATCACAACGATAGGACTGACAATATTGGCATCCACTGCCGCCTGCCCGATGATGAGTCCGCCCACGATACCGATGGTATTACCCATGGCTCCCGGCAAACGCACGCCCGCCTCCCGAAGAAGTTCAAAGGATAGTTCCATCAAAAGGACTTCTACGACAGCAGGAAAAGGCACGCCAAGACGAGCCGCCGCAAAGGACATCAGCAGGGTCGTCGGCAGGATGCCGGTCTGAAAATTCGTAACCGCCAGATACAGCCCCGGCATAGCGACTGCCAGAAAGGACGCCACATAGCGGAGCATCCTGCCAAAGGAAGCCACGATCGGACGCTGATAGTAGTCATCGGCGGTCTGGATAAAGGAGTTGTAGTCTGACGGCACGATCAGCGCCGCCGGAGAGTTATTGCAGAGGATGAGGACTTTTCCATCCAAGACTGCCATGACCGCCCGATCCGGGCGCAGGGTCGACTGGATCTGCGGGAATGGGGACAGCCAGGTTTCTTCCGTCAACTGCTCTGCCATCCCGCTGTCTAGGATCCCATCAATGACAAAATCAGATAGTCTTGCCTTGACATGCTCCAGTAGTCCTTTTTTCACAATCCCATCCATATACACCAGGTTGACCAGGGTGTTAGTGCGCACGCCCAGACTCATATTTTCCACTTTCAGATCTGTGGATTGCAGGCGTTTGCGTAGAAGGGCTGTGTTGATCTTGACATTTTCATTGAATCCCTCGTTAGAGCCACGCAGGACTTTCTCTGAGTCTGTGTCCCGCACGGTCGCCCCCGGATAGCCCTTGTCCGGGATCTTCATGGCATGGGCAAAGCCGTCGATCACCAAGATAGCATCCCCGGTCAAAAGACCGGCGGCTGCCTCCTCTGCCGTGTCATATAAGACCATGTCCGAAAGTCCCTGCCCATTTTCTGCCAACTGCCGCCGAATCTCATTTTCCGGCATGACAGATAACCGGGTCAAAAACTGCCCGATGGCTGTGGTTTCAAACATAACGGACGACATGGTGATCTCAATGTAAAGTAAAAAGCAGTCAATGCCGTGCTCTGCTCCCAGCGTCATATCCCGCTGTAGGATGTCGTCGCAATTTGCGAAGATCTTTTGCATTGCGCCTTTGTCTTCTGCGATCTTTCCTGTGAATTTATATCCTTGCTCCATCCTAACTACCTCTCAAACATTAAAAGAGACAGGCTCTCGCCTGTCTCTTAGTATGGTCTGATAATTTGAAATTTATTCCTGCTCACGGATAACCACGCGCACAGCCTCGATCTGATTTTCCAGATGCGTATGCATGATCGCCTTGACATACTCGCTGTCCTTTTTCTCAAAGCCCGCGATGATCTTGGCATGCTCATCGATCAACTGATTGTAAGTGCTATTGCCCTTGACATATTCATAGCGATAACGATAGGTCTGCTCACGCATATTGTTGACGATAGTCTCCAACTTTGGATTGTCCGCCATGCGATAAATGACATTGTGAAATGCCTCATCTGCCTCCACGATCTTTCGCACATCCCCGGATCTCGTTGCGATCTCAAAATCCTTCATAGACTCTTTGAGTTCCAATAACAATTCCAGTGTCATACGCTGGCATGCCATGCTGACCGCCAGTTCATCCAAAGCATCCCGGATCTCTAAGACATCCTGCAGATCCTTTTCCGTCATCTTAGCAACCTGAGCTCCCTTGCGCGGAATCGTCACGGCAAGTCCTTCCTGCTCCAGCATACGAATCGCCTCACGGATCGGTGTTCTGCTGACTCCCAATTTATTTGCCAAATGCATTTCCATCAAACGCTCGCCCGGCTTGAGATCCCCTCGCAGGATCGCATTACGCAGGGTATTGAATACCACGTCTCGCAGGGGCAAATAGGAATCCATGTCCAACTGTAATTCTTCACTCATTCTCTATTATCTCCTATTATTATATATGGTCGTGCATTGTACGCGATTGGCAAGTCCCGATGCCTCTACTGCACGCTTTGCTCTCTGTAAAGTCTCCTCATCATCAAAAAAACCAAAGACGGTCGGACCACTGCCGCTCATCATGGAAACCACGGCTCCATTCTGCCGCATCAACTCCTTGATCTGTGCGATCACCGGATATTTCTGAATAGTCACATCCTCTAAGATATTGCCCATATGGGATCCCAACGCATGCAGGTCTCCCGCTGTAATATCTGCGATCATGGCATCTATGTCCGGGTGCACCGGATCCTCGATCGCATCCAGATGCTCGTAAACATACTTGGTAGAAACAGAGATGGGCGGTTTTGCGATCAAAACCGGACAACGCATCATCTGGGGAAGTTCTGTCAACTCCTCACCGATCCCTTCTGCCAAAGCCGTCCCCCGCATCAGGCAATAAGGTACATCTGCACCGATCTTTACGCCTCGCTCCATCAGTTCTTTTTTGGTAAGTCCCAGTCCATGGATCCGGTTCATACCATATAAAACGGCTGCCGCATCTGAACTGCCTCCAGCCATGCCTGCCGCAACCGGAATCCTCTTGCTGAGTCGGATCTGTGTACCATCCGTAATGGAAAATTCATCTGCCAGCAACTTGGCAGCCTTAATACAAAGATTATCCTCATTGGTCGGCAGATACTTGGCATTGCTCGTCATGGAAATGCCTGTCTCTGCACTTTTAGACACCGTCACCAGATCATACATATGCACCGTCTGCATGATCATGCGCACCAGATGATATCCATCCTCCCGCACGCCAGTCACATCCAGACCGATATTGATCTTGGCGAGTGCCTTCACTGTCATCTCGTCCATATAAACTCCTCATCGCTTTAGCGATGTATTTATTTTAGTACAATCCCTATTGTATCATTCTCTTTCCAACAGTTCAACCTATTTTTGTATTCAAAAAACAACAATATGCAATGCTACAGACAAGAAAAATCCCAGTCAACCTTCCTTGTTGACTGGGTAAGCAATTCTACTTTTCTTCTGCTTCTTTTTTCTCCTGCTCCTCTTTTGCCTTTAAGATCGCCTCATTTAACATGAGCATCTTTTCGTCAAGTTCGGATACAATCTTGGAACACTCCTGTAAGTCATGGCTGATATACGCCGGTGCATGCCCCTCGAATTTATAATAGATCTTATGCTCCAGACTCGCCCAGAAATCCATGGCGATCGTACGGATCTGGATCTCCACCTTGGTATCTACCATGCGATCGGACAAGAAGATCGGGATCGTAACGATCATATGATAACTCTTATAGCCGCTCGGCTTTGGATTTTTGATATAATCCTTGATGGATAAAACGGTGATATCACTCTGTCTACCAATCATATCCGCCAGACGATAGATATCGGATGTAAAGGAACAGACAATACGCACACCTGCGATATCGTTACAGTATTCGATCATATTCTGAATGGAATCCTCGTATCCATAGCGCTTCAATTTCTTGACAATACTCTCCGGCGATTTCAATCTGGTCTTGACGTATTCAATCGGATTGTACTGATGCACATGCTGGAATTCATCATTTAAGATCTCAATCTTGGTTCCCATTTCTTTCAGTGCTGAATTGTATAAAAGCATTGCCGTATTCCACGACAAAACCGAATCGTCCTGCATCATTATGCTTTCCATTTCTAACTACCCCCTGCTTTTCGACCCATCCTAGTCTTCCTCAATGACATCGATCTCTAAATAATCAAACGGAACTTCTTCCATAAAACAATCTTTGGTAAATCTGGCTTTTGCCTGGCGTTTAAAATCACGCACCGTAACATCCAGCCATAAAGGTCTGCCCAGATCCATATCATAACAAGCCTGATCCAGTGCGCCAAATACCTTGTGCGTTCTCGTCTCATCCGAATTGTCCTCAATGACCAGATCCCGCACCATACGGCTGTCTTTCCACTGTTTGAACCATATACGCAACTTCTTACGTCCTCCTACTTTTGTCTTCTCTGCCTGTTGACCTCATACATGAGTATGCCTGCCGCCATTGCCGCATTCAGAGATTCTACCGATCCCTCCATCGGAATACGCAGATAAGCGTCCGCCATCGCTGCCGTCGCATCCGTCAGACCATTACCCTCGTTTCCGATTAGGAATCCGCAATCAGACCTATAATCAAACATATCATACATTTGCTTTCCTTGCAAATGCGCTGCATATAAAGATATGCCTGCCTCCGAGATTCTATGCAGGTCTTTTTCCCAGTCTTCTGCCACATAAAAAGGCACCCGGTAAAGGCTTCCCATGGTCGAGCGCACGGTCTTTGGATGAAAAAGATCTACCGTCGTCTTGTGCATGATCACACCGGTAACGCCTGCGCCTTCCCCGGTGCGAAACATGGTCCCCAGATTTCCCGGATCCTGAATTCCTTCCACCAAAAGCAGATGTGCCGGGCGCCTGGCAAGAATATCCTCCAGATCATAGGAAGGTCTTTTTACCACAGCAAGCACTCCCTGTGGGGTCTGTGTATCCGACATAGCCTTCATCACCGCGTCACTGACGATCTCATCTACTGGTCCATCCCAGGTATCTTCAAAAGACTCTGCCACATAGATCTCTTCCAGCATTTCTTTTGGCGTCTCAATGACCATGCGCGGGCCCTCTGCGATAAAGACATTTTCCTCGCGACGAAGCCGCGCTTTTTTCTGTAATTGTATAATGTGTTTTACCTGCTTATTTGCGGTGCTTGTGATCATACTTCCTGCCTTTCTGCATGGTAGAAAACCAAAAAAGGGATGATGCACGCGGCATCACCCCTCATATCATTCCTGTTATGAATTGCAAAGCGTATTGCAGATCTCGAACTGATATTCATCAATTCCCTTTGTCATTGCAAGTGCCTCATCAATATCAAAATCAACGAACTCGCCATGACGATAACCTACAACGCGGTTAGATGCTCCCTTGCAAAGCAGGTCAACTGCCAATGCACCCATGGTAGATGCATAAACACGATCCTTACATGTCGGGCTTCCGCCACGCTGCATGTGTCCTAAAATCGTTGCTCTTGTCTCAATACCGGTAGCAGCCTCGATACGTTTTGCCATAGAAGCAGAATGTCCGATACCCTCGGCATTGATGATGATGTGATGCTGCTTGCCCTTTTTCTTGCCCTCGATGATATGGTTGACAAGTGCCTGCTCGTCATAATCATATCTCTCCGGAAGCAATACATCCTCGGCACCGTTGGCAATACCGCACCAGAGTGCTATGTAACCGGCACCACGTCCCATAACCTCGATGATAGAACATCTCTCATGGGAAGTAGAAGTATCACGTACCTTGTCAATGGCTTCCATTGCTGTATTTACGGCTGTATCAAATCCGATCGTGTACTCTGTACATGCGATATCCAGATCGATCGTGCCCGGCAGACCAATCGTATTGATCCCCAGTGTTGCCAACTTCTGCGCTCCTTTGAAGGAACCGTCACCACCGATAACGACCAATCCATCTATTCCATGCTTCTTGCAGATGTCTGCTGCTTTTTTCTGTACTTCTGGTTCAATGAACTCCAAGCATCTGGCTGTCTGCAAGATCGTACCGCCTCGCTGGATGATCTCAGATACACTATGCGCATCCATATCTATGATCTCTTCCTGCAAAAGTCCGGCATATCCACGCTTAATTCCCTTGACCTTTTTACCTCTGGCAATCGCCTGTCGCACGACTGCACGGATGGCTGCATTCATTCCCGGTGCGTCTCCACCACTTGTTAAGACGCCAATTGTCTGTACTTCTTTTGCCATCGTAACTTCCTCCTATAATTTAATCCATTCACTCGACTTATATTCTAATATCTTTTTCTTTGAAATTCAACATTCTTTTCCACAACTTTTACATTTTGTCTGCCAAAAATCTGTGATATTTTCTCCATCGCATCCTCATTTATGGAAATATTCCAATTTGCCGGCATGCGCTTCATCGCCTTGATAGCAGAAATATATACCACAATGTTATCTTCCCCATCCATATCGGCAATGGCATCGAAGAGAGTCTGCTGTTTTGCTTCAAACTCCTCCTTGGTCGCAAACTGGACCCAGAGTTCCTTGCGCACTTCGTCAAATCCATGCATTTCCGTACAGATCAGTTTTGCATTCTTTTCTTCCTCTGCCTGGGCACGTCCCTTGATCAGGACCTTGTTGTCCACTTCCAGAAGATTTCGGTATTTTTCGTATTCTCTGGCAAAGACGATCACTTCCACACTGCCCAAGAGGTCTTCTATGGTGATAAAAGCCATGGTCTGGTTGTTTCTGGTATATTTGATGGTCTTGTCCGTGATCATGCCGCCGATAATGACCATTGCCCCGTCTGCCACAGTCGCCTTATGAGTCTCCTCATCCAGCATAAAATCTCGACAGCCTGCAGTCACGTTCTTTTTTAAAAGTTCTGTATATTTCTCTAAAGGATGCCCGCTGATATAAACACCCAGCACCTCTTTTTCCAATGCCAGAAATTCTTCCTTATCGTATTCTTCCAGATCCGGCATCTTGATCTCAAATTCTTCTTTGATATCATCCGATGCGATGTCAAAGAGAGTCATCTGCCCTGCCATGGAAGATTTTTTATCACTGCTAATCCGATCCATGATGGATGGGAATACCGTGATCATCTGGTGGCGGTTGCCGTCCAGTCCATCCATGGCTCCCGCCTTGATGAGGTTTTCCACCGCACGCTTGTTGACTTCCTTGCCACTGACACGCTTTAAGAAATCCTCGATAGTCTTGTAATCGCCGTTCTGCTGACGCTCTGCCACAATGAAATCCACGACCGGACGTCCAATACTCTTGATCGCATACATGCCATAGCGGATCTTTCCGTCCGATACGGCAAACTTGCCCTCTCCCACATTGATATCCGGTGGTAGGACGTCAATGCCCATCTCCCGGCAGACCATGATGTACTCAGCAACCTTGCCTGCATTATCCAGCACCGAAGTCATGAGGGCTGCCATGAATTCAACCGGATAATAATATTTCAAAAAGGCTGTCTGATATGCCACAACTGCGTATGCTGCCGCATGGGACTTGTTGAAAGCATACTTGGCAAAATCGATCATATCGTCGTAGATCTTATTTGCCACAGCCTCACTGATCCCGTTGGCAATGCAACCCTTGACGCCCTCTTCCTCATTTCCGTAAACAAAGTTCTGGCGTTCCTTTTCCATGACCTGGGTCTTTTTCTTGGACATGGCACGGCGCACCAGATCGCTCCGACCCATAGAATAGCCCGCCAGATCACGCACGATCTGCATAACCTGTTCCTGATATACGATGCAGCCATAGGTCGGGGCTAAGATAGGTTCCAGTTGCGGACAGTCATAGGTGATGGATGCCTTGTCGTTCTTGCCCTTGATATAGGCAGGGATAAAGTCCATTGGTCCCGGACGATACAAAGAGATTCCAGCGATGACATCCTCTAAACTCTCCGGGCGCAGTTCCTTCATGAAATTCTTCATGCCGGCACTTTCCAACTGGAAAATCCCTTCCGTCTTACCGGATGAGATCAGGTCTAAGACCTTTTTATCATCATAATCAATATGATCCATATCCAGCGATACGCCATAATTTTTCTTGACCAACTGGACAGCATCATCAATGACGGTCAAGGTACGAAGTCCCAGGAAATCCATCTTCAAAAGTCCCAGTTCCTCGATCGTCGTCATGACGAACTGGGTTGTGATCGTACCGTCTCCGCCACGCGATAACGGCACATATTCATCCATTGGTTTTTGGGAGATAACGACACCTGCCGCATGCATTCCCGTATGCCTCGGCAGACCTTCCAGACGTTTTGCCGTATCGATCAGCCGCTTGACCTCCGGGTCATCCTCGTACATCTTGCGCAGATCCGGGCTCATTTTCAAAGCCAGATCCAATGTCATGCCAAGATCATCCGGCACTGCCTTTGCGATGGAATCCACATAATTGTATGGCATATCCATGACGCGTCCAACGTCCCGGATGACGCCCTTTGCCTTGAGGGTTCCAAAGGTGACGATCTGGGTCACACAGTCCTTGCCATATTTTTCAATGACATAATCAATGACCTCACCTCGGCGGTTGAAGCAGAAGTCGATATCAATATCCGGCATGGATACACGTTCCGGGTTCAGAAATCGCTCAAACAATAGATTGTAACGGATCGGATCGATATTGGTGATACCGGTCGTATAGGACACCAGACTTCCGGCTGCACTGCCTCGTCCCGGTCCTACTGGGATATGATGTGTTCTGGCATAATTGATAAAATCCCAGACGATCAAAAAATAATCCACATATCCCATCTTTTGGATGGTCTCTAATTCATAAGTCAAACGCGGTTTCAATTCCTCTGCCCGGTCTCCGTAGCGTTCCTGCAAGCCTTCAAAACAGAGTTTGTTGAGGTAGGTCCAGGAGTCGTAGCCCTCCGGCACCTGATAATGCGGCAGTTTTGTCACGCCAAATTCAATCTCTACATTACAGCGGTCAGCGATCTTTTGCGTATTGGCAAGCGCCTGTGGTGCATAAGGAAAAAGTGCCGCCATCTGTTCTTCGGATTTGACAAAATATTGTCCACCCTCGTAACGCATACGGTCGGTGTCGGTCAGTTTCTTGCCGGTCTGGATACACAAAAGGACATCATGCGGCGCCGCATCATCTGCATAGGTGTAATGGATATCGTTGGTGCAGACCAGTTCAATGCCGGTCTCCTTGCTCATGCGCACCAACTGCTGGTTGACCAGTTCCTGCGCCTCGATCCCATGGCTCTGCAATTCCAGAAAATAATTGTTTTCTCCAAAGATGGCACGGTGCTTAAGAGCGATCTCCTTTGCCTCCTCATACATGCCACGCTGCAGATAACGGGGTACCACGCCTGCTAAGCAGGCACTCAGGGCGATGATGCCTTCATGGTATTTTTCCAGTGTCTCCATATCCACACGCGGTTTGTAGTAGTAGCCATCCACAAAACCAATGGAAACGATCTTGATCAGGTTTTGATAGCCGACATTATTTTCTGCCAAAAGCACCAGATGATAATAGCGGTCGTCCCCATGCGACAACTCACGGTCAAAGCGGGAACCCGGTGCCACATAGACCTCACAGCCTAAGATCGGCCGGATGCCCTGTTTTTTACACTCTTTATAGAAATCAATGACACCATACATGACACCATGATCCGTAATGGCAGCCGCATTCATGCCAAGTTCTTTCACGCGCGCCACATATTCAGTTATCTTGTTGGAGCCGTCCAAAAGACTGTACTCCGTATGTGTGTGTAAATGTACAAATGCCATGTCTTTCCCTTTCGTAGTTATGATAAATTACGCCATATTTTTGGCATTCTTGTTCAAGAGCAAAATGCCAAGATAAGTAGCCACCATAGAGCCAAATAAGATACAGAAGAACTGCATCGGTCCATTGCCGCCTAAGGCCAGACCACCGCTCAAAACGCCCACAGCATTGAAACTCATATGCAGGCAGATGCCCATGGAAAGATTGCCTGCCTTTTCCACAAAATATCCAAGCACTAAGCCAAATAAAAAGGTATATACTGCCTGCAGCGGATTCATATGCATACCGGCAAAAAGCAGTGCCTGTACCACATTGGCTGCCCAAAACGGCATAACACGTCTGGCATAAGAAAAGGTCAGTCCGCGGAAGGTCAGTTCTTCACAGATCGGTCCGATCACGACCGTGTAGAGTACCAACGGCAGGGTCAGTGACTCTGACAAGCCCATGCCGTCCATCAAGGTCTCATACTGGGTCAGCCAGTTGGGAAAAAGAACGGAAACTACATTCATCAGATAAGTACACAGATACTGCATCCCAAAAGAAAGCAGGATCACGCCCACAATACAGGTCGCCGGATTTGCCTTCAAAAGCGCAAAGGCTCCCTTTTTTGCACTCTTATCACATACTTTTTTGTAGTACCAGAAGAAAAACAATACGGCTGCAATAGCGGCATATACCAACATAACGCCCACGTTAAAGTCCGTTGATGTCACCGCGTTATAGTAACCCTGAAAGAAGTCCGAAAAACTTCCACTGGTATAAGTGTGTGCCTTATAACAAAAGACAAAAAACATCCCCACAAAAGAAATCGCCATCTGTAAAACAAAGATACAAACGCTCGGCAGAAAGCACTTCCAAATATTTGACAATTTATTTTCCATTTAAAAATTCCTTTATCTGACTCATCTGTTTTTGGGCATCCGCGATCCCGTTATCATACAACTGCATCATTACCGCCGGGTCGGTGGTGTAGGTGCCGATCTTGATGTCTGCGGACGGACAGAAAGTCATAACCTTTCCTTCTTTTTCTAATGTGTCTACCATATCCATCTGCCGGTTATAGACTTTGTGGCGATGGTTGAGATCCTCTACGATCTTTGGGTATTTATGCTTGAGCCCAAGCGTATAGGCGATCTTGCCGCCCTGCGGCTTCATGCGAAAGCCCCGCGGCTTGGAAAAGATCACGATCAAACGGTCGCAGCCATGCTCTAGGGCATGCTCGATCGGCATGGAATCCGATACCCCGCCGTCATAATAGACATGTCCCTCATAAGAAATCGGACGGCATGCCACCGGAAGGGCACAGGTCGCCATGATCGGCTGGTATTCGTTGCGCCGGATCTCATTTTTATTAAAATAGTGAGGCAGCCCTGTCTCGGCATCCGTTGCCGGCAGATAAGCCTCCGTCGGATTGTTATGATAAGCATCATAATCCAGCGGATCGCCGCCTCCCTCATTTGTCATCGTTCCATAAATGTATTGCAATCCAAATAAGGATCCTGTTGTCAGCAGACTGCGCAGACTGATATAGCGCGGATCCTTGACATGTTTGGTGTAATAGCGCATGTTTCGCTCACGCTGCCCTGCCAGAAAAGACGCACTGTTTGCCGCGCCCGCAGATACACCGATGCAGTAATCAAACTGAATCCCCTCGTCTAAAAAGATGTCCAAAACTCCTGCGCTGTATGCGCATTTCATGCCTCCCCCTTCAACGATCAATCCCGTTTTCATCTCTTTGCTCCTTGTGATAGCGTACGCCATAAGCACACGTTTATAAGACGCAATATAACAGCGAGCCGCAGGAAAGCGACCGCTGTCATATGTGCGTAAAATATTTATTATTTGTTTACTGTGATCTTATCCAAATGCCAGATATCATCCACATAGTCCTGAATGGTGCGGTCAGATGAGAACTTACCAACATTGGCAACATTTAAAAGTGCCTTCTTTGCCCATCCGGTCTCATCCATATAGGCTTCCATGACACGCTGCTGTGCCTCTGCATAAGAACGGAAGTCTGCAAGTACAAAATAGGTGTCCGCGTACTGCGTACACTGTGTATTCAAGAGTGAATTGTAAAGGTCACGGAAGAGTTCAGAATCGCTGCCACTGTAAAATCCGTTGACTAACTGGGTCAGGACTTTACGGATATCCTGATCATTGTTGAATATATCCATTGGGTTGTAATCACGGTTCTTCTCATGTGCAATGACTTCCTCTGCACTCATACCGAAGATAAAGGCATTTTCCTCGCCCATTTCCTCAACCATTTCCACATTGGCTCCATCCATGGTACCGATGGTCAGCGCGCCGTTTAACATGAACTTCATGTTGCCGGTGCCGGATGCCTCCTTACTGGCGGTAGAGATCTGTTCAGATACATCCGCCGCTGCAAAGATCCACTCTGCGTTGGATACGCGATAGTCCTCGATAAAGACAACTTTGATCTTGCCTTCGATACTCTTATCGTTATTGATGACCTCTGCCACATTGTTGATCAGTTTGATCGTCAGTTTGGCATTCTTATAGCCTGCTGCTGCCTTTGCGCCAAAGATAAAGGTGCGTGGATAAAATTCTTTTTCCGGGTGCTCCTTGATCTGGTTGTAAAGATACATGACATGCAAAATATTGAGCAACTGTCTCTTATACTCATGCAGACGCTTTACCTGCACATCAAAGATAGATCTCGGATCGACCTCGATGCCATTGTGCTCTTTGATATATTCTGCCAGACGCAGTTTGTTCTGGTATTTGATGTTCATGAACTCATGCTGTGCCTTTTTATCATCCGCATAGAGTTCTAATTTCTTCATCTGGGACAGATTGGTAATCCATTCCTTGCCAATGTGATCTGTCACCCAGTCTGCCAAAAGGCGGTTTCCATGTAAGAGGAAACGGCGCTGTGTGATACCATTGGTCTTATTGTTGAATTTCTCCGGGTACATATCATAGAAATCTTTTAAAGACTGGGTCTTTAAGATCTCTGTATGGAGTTTTGCCACACCGTTGACAGAATAGCCTGCCGCAATGGCAAGATGCGCCATCTTGACCTGTCCGTCACGGATAATACCCATGCGGGCTACCTTACCCTCGTCTCCCGGGAAGCGGTTGCGGATCTCGATCTCAAAACGACGGTTGATCTCCTCAACGATCTGGTAAACTCTCGGCAGTAAGCGGGAGAAGATCTCGATCGGCCATTTTTCCAGAGCCTCTGACATGATGGTGTGGTTGGTATAGGCACAGGTCTTGGTCGTCACTTCCCAAGCCTGATCCCAACTCAAGCCCTCCTCATCCAAAAGCAGGCGCATGAGTTCTGCAACTGCCAAGGTCGGATGGGTATCGTTCATCTGGATTGTGACTTTTTCGTATAATTTACGAATGTCGTCATGATGCTTTTTGTAGCGGCAGAGAATACGCTGCAAACTTGCAGATACAAAGAAGTACTGCTGCTTTAGGCGGAGTTCCTTGCCATAGATATGATTGTCGTTCGGATAGAGAACCTCGACAAGATTGCGTGCCAGATTTTCTTCCTCGACTGCCTTATCATATTCCCCTTTGTCAAAGGAATCCAGACGAAAGACTTCCTTTGGCTCTGCATCCCAAATCATCAGGGTGTTGACCATATTGTTGTCGTAGCCGACGATCGGCATATCATAAGGAACTGCGATCACAGAAGAATATCCCTCGTGGATAAAGTGCAGGTTGCCGTCCTCGCCCTGCTCGGTTCTGACATAGCCGCCAAAACGGACTTCATGTGCATATTCCGGTCGCTTGATCTCAAACGGATAACCGTTCTTTAACCAGTTGTCCGGCACTTCTTTCTGGTAACCGTCCTCAATCTTCTGCTTGAACATACCATAGCGGTAGCGGATGCCACAGCCATATGCCGGATATCCCAAAGTAGAGAGGGAATCCATAAAGCAGGCTGCCAGTCTTCCCAGACCGCCATTTCCAAGTGCAGGATCCGGTTCCTGATCCTCGATCGCATTGATATCAAATCCCAATTCATCCAGACATTCTGAAATCTCATCATAGCAGCAGAGATTGAGCATATTGTTGCCCAATGCCCTGCCCATTAAGAATTCCATAGACATATAATATACGGTCTTGGGATCCTTTTTCTCCATGGTCTTCTGGGTCGCCAGCCAGTTGTCAATGACTTCGTCTTTGACTGCCAGCGCAACTGCCTGATAGACTTCCTGATCGTTTGCCTCCTCAAACTCCTTGCGATATAAGAGTTTGACATTTTCCTTGATCTGTTTCTTAAACGCTTTCTTGTCAAAAGTATGAACCATCTGCTCAGGCTCCTTTCTTCTCAGCAATCTCATTATTGTTTTGAAACTCCCAGAGTAACTTTCTCGCCATTGATGTTCCATTCTTTATTGTATTCGCCCTGGTCGCCTGCTGTGATCTCTGTTGCTAAAACTTCTTTCTTGATTGTATCACAGTTCTCGGCAAAGATGTGACCGACTTTTTCGGCTCCCTGATAGAATACCTTGATCTGATCCATAACTTCAAAGTCTGCTTCCTTACGCATGGTCTGGATCTTGCTGATCAACTCTCTTACAAATCCTTCTTCCAGTAATTCTTCGGTCAGGTTGGTATCCAATACCACCGTCATATCTGCATCGTTTTCTGTCACATAGCCCTCTTTCTGGGTCATGGTGATCAAAAGGTCTTCCTCAGAAAGTTCGATCGATGCATCTACCTCCGGCAGTCTGAGCACGCCATCAGCCTTTAAGCCTGCCATGGCAGCGTTGCCGTCCAGATCTGCAAGTGCCTGCTGGATGCCCTTTAAGAACTTGCCGTATTTTGGTCCTACGGTACGAAGCTGCGGCTTGAAGGTATAGGTAGTAAAGTCTGCCACGTCACCTGTAAAGGTCACTTTCTTGACATTTAACTCATCTGCAATGATATCCATATAGAATGCCGGCAGATCCTTTTCTGCCTTGACATACATCTGACCGATCGGCTGACGGTTCTTGATGTTGGCTGTATTTCTGCAGGCACGTCCCATAACGACGATCTTCAAAAGTTCGTCCATGTTGCTTTCCAGTTCCTTGTCGATCCATGCCTCATTAACAACCGGATAGTCGCACAGATGGATACTTTCCGGCGCTGCTGCATCAATGCTTCTGACAAGGTTCTGATAGATCTCCTCTGTCATGAACGGGATCATTGGTGCTGCTGCCTTACAGATGGTAACCAGACAGGTGTAAAGTGTCATGTATGCATTGATCTTATCCTGCTCCATGCCCTTTGCCCAGAAACGTTCACGGCTGCGGCGTACATACCAGTTGCTCATGTCATCAACAAAAGCATCCAATCCCTTTGCTGCCTCCGGAATACGGTAGTTTGCCAGATTGTCATCCACATCCTTTACAGCCGAATTGAGGCGGGAAAGAATCCACTTATCCATAATGGATAATTTGTCATATTCCAGTGTATATTTTGTTGCATCAAATTCATCGATATTAGCATATAGTACAAAGAATGCGTAGGTGTTCCACAGGGTTCCCATGAACTTTCTCTGACCTTCCTGTACCAGTTTGCCGGAAAATCTCTTCGGGATCCATGGTGCACTTGCTGTATAGAAGTACCAGCGAATCGCATCTGCGCCGTAGGTCTCCAATGCATCAAACGGATCTACCGCATTGCCCTTGGACTTGGACATCTTCTGTCCGTTTTCGTCCTGTACATGTCCAAGTACGATAACATTTTCATAAGGTGCCTTATTGAAAAGCAGGGTGGACTCTGCCATCAGGGAATGGAACCATCCACGGGTCTGATCCACTGCCTCAGAGATAAACTGTGCAGGGAACTGCTGTTCAAATAAGTCTTTATTTTCAAATGGATAATGGTGCTGTGCAAATGGCATTGCTCCGGAGTCGAACCAGCAGTCGATAACTTCCGGTACACGGTGCATGGTCTTTCCACAATCCGGGCAGGTGAAGGTCACGGCATCGATATATGGACGATGGAGTTCTACTTCTGCTGCCTTTGGATCACCGGCACGCTCTGCCAATTCTGCACGGCTTCCGATACATTCCTGGTGTCCGCACTCACATTCCCAGATGTTGAGTGGTGTTCCCCAATAACGGTTACGGGAGATCGCCCAGTCCTGAATGTTTTCCAGCCAGTTGCCGAAACGTCCGCTGCCGATGGATTCCGGGATCCAGTTTACGGTGTTATTGTTGCGGATCAGATCATCCTTTACGGCTGTTTCCTTGATATACCAGGATTCTCTTGCATAGTAGATCAGTGGTGTATCACAGCGCCAGCAGTGTGGATAATCATGCTCAAACTTCGGTGCGGCAAATAACTTACCCTCTTTATCCAGATCGACCAATACATCCTTGTCTGCATCTTTGACAAACTTTCCGGCATAAGGTGTCTCTGCCGTCATCTCGCCCTTGCCGTCAACAAACTGTACGAAAGACAGGTCGTAGTTGCGTCCGACATTGGCATCGTCCTCACCAAAAGCAGGAGCAATATGAACGATACCGGTACCATCACTCATGGTAACGTAGGTATCACAGGTCACGAAATGTCCCTTTTTGTTCTGCTTTGCAGCGGCTTCTGCTGCACATGCATAGAGGGCTTCGTATTCCTTGTACTCCAGATCCTTACCGGTCATGGTCTCCAAAACTTCGTATGCCTTCTCGTCATCCTTTGCCAAAGTTCCGAGAACCTTGTCCAAGAGTGCTTCTGCCATGTAATAGGTATAACCGTCTGCTGCCTTGACCTTGCAGTAAGTCTCATTCGGGTTGACACAAAGTGCAACGTTAGAAGGCAGTGTCCAAGGGGTCGTTGTCCATGCCAGGAAATAAGCATCTTCGCCTACGACCTTGAAACGGACGATGGCAGAACGCTCCTTAACCAACTTGTAGCCCTGCGCTACTTCCTGAGAGGAAAGCGGCGTGCCGCAACGAGGGCAGTAAGGCACGATCTTGAAGCCCTTGTAAAGTAGCTTTTTGTTCCAGATCTCTTTTAATGCCCACCATTCGGACTCGATAAAATTGTCATCATAGGTAACATATGGGTTGTCCATGTCTGCCCAGAAACCAACCGTGCCGGAGAAATCTTCCCACATGCCCTTGTATTTCCAAACAGATTCCTTACACTGCTTTATGAAAGGCTCCATACCGTATTCTTCGATCTGCTCCTTGCCGTCCAGACCCAGTTTCTTTTCTACTTCGATCTCGACCGGAAGACCATGGGTATCCCATCCAGCCTTACGAGGAACATACTTGCCCTTCATGGTCTGATAACGAGGGATCATATCTTTGATGGTACGTGTCTCTACATGACCGATATGCGGCTTGCCGTTGGCTGTTGGCGGTCCATCATAAAAGGTGTAAGTCTCTCCCTCTTTTCTATTCTCCATGGATTTCTTGAAAATGTCATTGTCACGCCAGAATTTCTCTGTGGCTTTTTCTCTCTCAACAAAGTTGAGTTCCGTGTTGACTTTCTTGTACATAGTCGACTTCCTTTCTATCATTTCTTATTCTGAACAAATGCAGTGCATAAAAGAAAAAACTTCCGTCCGTATAGGACGAAAGTTTCGTATACCACCTATAACGCTGTACTTAAAAGTGCCCCGCACCTTTGCATACATGTTCTCTGTAACGTAGAGACTCACGGCTTTCCTACCAGATAAACTCCTTCAGTCCGCTGCTAAGAAGTGATCTTCCACAGATAGATACTAATATCGGCTCACACCATACCCGACTCGCTCGACGTTCTCACCTCTGCGTACTGTCTTCCTCAACGCATTTGTCAAATCATATTTCGTTAAAAATTATACTTAGTGTAGATGCGTTTGTCAAGGATTGCCGGCGAATTACAGCGTATCGTCTTCTCCGTTCATATCAATGCCATACTGCTCAAAGAACTGCTGCATGTCCTCGTCATCTTCAAAATCATTCTGCATTTCTTCCTGCATCATATCCATAAATGCTGCATTACTGAACAAAAGCCCCCATGTGATAACTAAAAGTACCACTGATATGACAGCCGTCGCGATACCACCGATTGCCATGCCCTTTTTCTCACAGGTAACAATCTGGATCACACCAAAGACGATCGCCAGGATGGCTAAGATCACATTGACGCCACTGCAAAAACAAAGCAGGGATATGATACCAAGGACTAAGGATGCCACGCCAAAGCCTACACCCAGTTTCTTGCCATTTGGTCCCACCTGCGGTCCGGTCTGCCCGTTGGTATATGGATTGCTATTGTAGGAATACTGGTTATTCTGTCCACTGCCTCCATAAGGGTTTCCGTTATTCTGACCGGCATTTCCGTAAGGATTTCCATATGGATTGCCATATGGGTTACCATTGACACTTCCCTGATTGCTTCCGTATGGATTGCTTTGCCTATAGTCCTGCTGTCCCCCGTATGGGTTACCGCTGTTTCCTGCTGTATTCTGCTCTGTCTCGTCTTCAAACATATGCTCGTTATTATCCATGATGCTCCTCCAAATCTATTTGTGTAAGTCGATGATGTTATAATATATGCCCATGATCCCGACAAGTAAAATAAAAAATGCCAGATACACGCCTGCGCATATATAAGCCGTCACGACCATACGATTTTTACCAAAATGTTTTTGCACATAAATCCCAAGAACGATCGCAGCCACTGCAAAGACCATCCCTACATACCAATAACAGACCAGACATGGTGCCAATATGCCACATATCATGCTGATGACCGATAAAATTGTAGATAATTTCTGATCTTTCATATGCTTCTTATGCCCTCTGGAATTTGCTTTTAATCTTACCACTTAATCTTTCAAAATGCCATCCCTCATTTTTTCTTCCTTATTTTTATAAATTGGATTATAATGTAAGACAATTATACCATTTGTAAAAGAAGAAAAGGGGATATTTCATGAGCACATTGAATTTGACCCTGCTGACAGATCTGTATGAAATGACCATGATGCAGGGATATTTCAAAAACAACAACAATCACACCGTTGTGTTTGACGCTTTCTACCGCACCAATCCTTCGGGTGGTGGCTATGCCATCTGCGCCGGAGTGGAACAGGTCATTGAATATATTGAGAACCTGCATTTTGATGCGGATGACATCAACTACCTGCGCGGACTGCACATCTTTGATGAGGACTTTCTCGCCTATCTGGCAGACTTTCATTTTTCCGGTGACATCTATGCCGTGCCGGAGGGTTCTATCATTTTCCCGCGCGAGCCTTTGATCAAGGTCATCGCGCCGATCATGGAAGCGCAATTAGTTGAAACCGCCATTTTAAATATCATGAACCACCAGTGCCTGATCGCGACCAAGGCTGCCCGCGTCTGCTATGCGGCTGAGGGGGACGGCGTCATGGAATTTGGTCTGCGCCGTGCACAGGGCCCGGACAGCGGTACTTATGGTGCCAGAGCCGCCATCATCGGCGGTTGCAAGGGGACTTCCAACGTACTTGCCGGACAGATGTTTGACGTGCCGGTGCTTGGCACCCACGCCCATTCCTGGATCATGAGTTTTCCGGATGAATATACGGCATTCAAGGAATACGCAAGACTATATCCAAATGCCTGCACACTTTTGGTAGACACCTACGACACCCTTGGTTCCGGCATTCCAAATGCCATCCGCGTTTTCACGGAAATGCGCGAAGCAGGCATCAACCTGACCAATTACGGCATCCGTATGGATAGCGGCGATCTCGCCTATCTTTCAAAAAAGGTGCGCAAGATGTTAGATGATGCCGGATTTACCGATGCCATCATTTCTGCTTCCAATGACCTGGACGAGTATCTGATCCAGAGTTTGAAAAGTCAGGGGGCTACCATTACTTCCTGGGGTGTTGGGACAAACCTCATCACCTCCAAGGATTGCCCTGCTTTCGGCGGGGTCTACAAGTTAGCAGCCATTGCTGATGATCAGGGAGGCTTTATCCCTAAGATCAAATTATCTGAAAACACCGAAAAAGTGACCAATCCGGGAAATAAGACCTTCTTCCGTATCTATGATAAGGAAAGTGGCAAGATCAAAGCCGATCTGATCTGTCTTCACGATGAAACCTTTGACACCGATCAGGATATGAAACTCTTTGATCCAAACGAGCCTTGGAAAAAGACGACCCTGCCCGGTGGGTCTTATACCATGAAAGAAATGCTCGTTCCTGTGATCTGCCAGGGCAAGCGTGTCTATGATACCCCGCCTGTTATGGAGATCCAGAAGATCTGCAATCAGGAAAAAGAGACCCTATGGGAAGAAAACAAGCGTTTTACCAACCCGTCCAAGATCCATGTGGATCTGTCACAGAAATTATATGATATGAAGCAGTCCCTTCTCTCTGAGATGAGCCGCTAAAAGGAGCAAAAAGCAGTAGTGAAAAATCCTTCACTACTGCTTTTTCTTAATTAAATCCCATAAAACGCTGTGAGATCTTGTATGCTTTTACAGATAAGTAACGACCAAATCTGCCCGGCAGATTCATGGCATGCCCCAGTGCACCCCAGCGCAGATGATGATAAGTGCGCGGATCCTTATCCTTGATGTATTTCCAAAGATCTTTGACCTTTTTCAAATTGACCGGATCATTGGATACATAGCCGATACAGGTAGAAACTACCGTGATCGTCTCCAGATAGGAAAGCATATACTCACGCAGATGTTCTTCCTCGATCTGCCACAGGTCATAAGCATCCACCATACGCTTGTTGACATACAACTGCTGGTCGATACGTTTGATCATGTTCTTTTCGTTGACTGACTGTCCGTCACGTCCTATGTAATAACGATAAAAATCTACATTCAGATAATACAGTGTCTTTACAAACGGCAATGGCTCATACACAAAGAGGTTATCAACATAAAAGGTATGTTTTGGCAGTTCCAAGTGACAATCACGAAGCAACTGCGTGCGATAGGTCACGGAATGCATCAAAATAGAAAATCCCTTGATGTTATGCTTCATATCATGCCAGCCCATGATCCTCTCCTGCGGGAAAAGCAGGGTGTAAAACATGGTGCGCTGATGATGATAATCGCCCTCGATCTTTTCATAGACATAATTGGTCAAGAGCATATCCACAAGCGTATCGTCTGCAACGAACTTCTTCAAAGTCTCCAAGACCCTCATGTAGGCATCCACATCCACCCAGTCATCACTGTCAACGACCTTAAAATAAATACCGCTGGCATTGGCAAGTCCGGTATTGACTGCGCAGCCGTGTCCACCGTTTTCCTGATGAATTGCTTTGATGATGGTCGGATATTTCTCGGCATAAGCATCCGCAATCTCCGCCGTGCGATCACTGGATCCGTCATCTACAATAATAATCTCAACATCTTCTCCACCCGGGAGCAATGATTCTATACATTTTGACATATAGCCTTCCGAATTATAACACGGAATGGCAAAGGAAACTATCTTCATGTTTCTTCCTCCTAACAACCGTCTCTTATTATATACACAAAACTTTTGTAAAATAAAGTATTTCTTTTAGTCCATCCGGTGCAAAGCAATAAATTCCGCATATTTATCAAAGGCTGACGGGATCGCATACTCCTTTCGGGTCTTATCGATATCAACCAGCAAGTAGTCCTGTGGCCCCTTGGAAAGATCCTCATCCTGCTGGAAACTGTCGACATCTGCCACCTGTATCAAGAAGCCCTGCATAAGCCATTCAATATGAGAAAAAATATGTTTTGCCTCCGGCAGTTTCTTGATCTGCAAGGGAGCCAGATTTTGTCCGCGCACAAAGGCAAGCGCTTCTTCCTCCGTCAAATATCCCTCGATATTAGGCAGTTCGTACAGTCCTGCCAAAAGTCCCTTGGAAGGGCGTTTCCGCAGAACGATCTTTTGTCCATCCTGTATCAGAAGGACGGTTTTCTCCTCGATCCGTCTGGGTTTTGCCTTGGTCTTGACCGGCAGACGGTCGTAAGTATCGTTTTTATATGCCAGACAAAAAGGCTGCCAGGGACAAAGATCACATTTTGGCTGTCCATTGGGTATGCAAACCAAGGCTCCGATCTCCATCAATGCCTGATTAAAGGCTCCTGCCTCCTTGGGCATAATCTGGGAAAGCTGCGCCGTCATGCGCTTTTTTGTTGCATCTTTTAAAATGTCGCTGTCATCCTGACTGACGCGCGATAAGATACGGAGTACGTTGCCATCCACCGCCGGCACCCGCTCATCAAAGGCGATGGAAGCGATTGCCCCCGCTGTATAGGGTCCGATGCCGGAAAGCGCCACGATTCCATCATAGGTCTGCGGCATCTGACCGCCATATTCTGCACAAATGGTCTGCGCCGCCTTTTGCATATTGCGGACGCGATTGTAATAGCCCAAGCCTTCCCACAGTTTCAAAAGTGGGTCCTCCTGACACTTTGCCAGTGCCTCGATGGTCGGCAGGGCTGTCATAAAGCGCTCGTAATAGGGGATCACGGCTTCCACACGGGTTTGCTGTAACATGATCTCCGAAACCCAGATATGATAGGGATCTTTATCTTTTCGCCACGGAAGGTCGCGCTTATTTGCCTCATACCAGGTCAGGGTCGGCTCTACCAAAACCGATAAATCTGTATTTTCTATCATCTTCTATCCTATTATAACAGGACTGGTCTGCCTGTTATACTTTCTGTCATAAATTGCACATTCTGTCTCTTGATCTGATTTCTTGTACCTAGTATAGCATATCCCCGCCTACCTTGGTCGGACTTCCATAATTTTTCAAACAATCTTAAGAAATTTTAAGAGTTGGCGGAATAATAGACACGTCAAACAAAATGTGTAATACTATACTTATAGTTTTTAGATAGCACACGGAGGACAAACATATGAATACAGAGACCCGCAGACATTTTTCCCGCATCGGCATAGCCTACTTTATCGGTGCACTTCTTTTTGCCGGTGTCCGCACCTTGACACCGCTCGCCCTTACACATCTGGCGCCCACGCTCGCCGCAGATCAGACCCTGAGTTTTCTGATTTCTATGCTGACAACCTATATCATCGCCGTGCCGCTCATGATGCTTGTCATCAAGCGCGTTCCAAAAGAAGGCAGCATCCAGCCTTGTACCATGACCGGCAAACAGTGGATCGTCACCTTTCTCATCTGCTATGCCGGCATGTACCTGGCAAACATCGCCGGAAATATCATCACCAATATAGTCGGCAATCTCAAGGATTCCACCGTCACGAATGAGATCGTGGAGACAGCCCTTGCAAATGCAGCCTGGGTCAATATCCTTGTTATGGTGCTGCTTGCGCCTGTCTTAGAGGAGTTGCTTTTCCGCAAGATGCTTATTGACCGCACCATCAAATACGGCGAGGGCATTTCCGTTTTGATCTCCGCCCTCTTCTTCGGACTTTTCCACGGCAATCTCAACCAGTTTGCCTATGCCTTTGTGATCGGCGGCGTTTTTGCCTTTGTCTATGTCAAGACTGGCAATGTCAAATACACCATCTATATGCATATGCTGGTCAACTTCCTCGGTTCCGCCGTCAGCATGGGACTTCTAAAACTGTCTGGTATGGATCAGTTGGCGCTTGCCGCCACAGATCCCGAAAAGATGGCTGATGTCTCTTACCTGACCGATATCTTTATGTCGCATCTGAGCGGTATGTTACTGCTCTGCCTCTATGCACTTGTGCTGATCATTCTGGTGATCGTAGGCATCGTATTATTCTTTAAAAATATCAAAAAGATCCACCTGCTGACTTCGCCGGACAGCGTTGCTCCCGGCGCACGCTTCCGGACCTATTTTCTCAATGGCGGCATGATCCTTTTTATCGTATGGTGGCTGGTCCAGATCATCTTGCAATTACTGATGTAAAAGATATGTCAGAGATATGTCAAAAAGACCATGGTACTTTACAAAGCACCATGGTCTTTTTTCATGTCATTTTATGTATCGTTTGTCAATTTGCTTTTTAGAAGTCTGTCAGATCTGCTGCGCGTCTTTCCAAAAATGCAGTCATGCCTTCTGTCTTATCATGTGTAGAACATGCCACACCAAAGAGGTTTGCCTCCATCTCTACAGCATTCTTGATGTCCATGTCATAGCCGTTGTTGATCGCAGCCTTGGCAACAGATACTGCATAACTTCCCTTGCTGCAGATCTTCTTAGCCATTGCTTTTGCGGTATCCATGAGTTCTTCCTTGGCAACAACCTTATTTACCAGACCGATGCGGTATGCTTCCTGTGCATCAACAGAGTCACAGGTAAAGATCATTTCCTTTGCACGTCCCATACCAACCAGACGAGCCAGCCGCTGGGTTCCGCCAAATCCAGGAATGATACCAAGGCCTGTCTCCGGCTGACCGAAACTAGCGTTTTCAGATGCGATACGGATATCACATGCCATGGAAATCTCGCATCCACCGCCAAGAGCAAAACCATTGACAGCAGCGATCGTAACCTGACGCATATTCATCAACTTGAAGAATGGAACAGATGCTCTCATACCAAAGGCTCTTGCTTCTGCTGCGCTAAAGTTGACCATCTCTGCGATATCAGCCCCTGCTACAAAGGACTTGAACTCATTGCCCTTCTTATCAGGACCACCGGTCAGGATCAGAACCTTGACATCATCTCTAGCCTCGATCTCTGTCAGTGCTACATTTAATTCGTCCAATGTCTCACTATTTAAGGCATTGAGGGCTGCCGGACGGCTGATGGTCAGGACAGCGATTTCATCTTCTACGTCTAATTTTAAATTTTTGAATTCTCCCATGTTTCTTTCCTCCTCGATTGACGACAGATCAAATTATCTGTCAATTATCACTTATCCTCACTATACTACTTTGATAATTTTTTGTCAATCTTATTTAGAGGTTATTTGGGATATTTCTGATATGCCCATGTCAGCACCGATAAAGATGGTTTCGTGATACCAAGTTTTTCAAAGAAAGCGTGCATGCCGCCATTGAGCAAGACCAAAGGAATTGGCAAGAGGGCTATGAATTGTGTTGCTGATACTCCATGACTAGTTCATCTGCCAAATACGCATCACTCATGCAATGCATAAAAGAAGCGCGTTCTGCTGACGAACGCGCTCGTTTTGATGCTCTTTTACTCTTACAAAGTCACAAAGATTGACTCTTAATCCCCATCAATTTTGCATTTTGATTGAGTGACATTCTTGGTTCCGTAGCATTGATCGTTGCGAGAGCAACGCCAGCATACTTTAGCCATCGAAAACTGCTTTCCAGTAAATCTTATCTTATTCCTTACTCATATCCCTTGACTTCTGCACGCATGCCCGCTGTGCCTCGATCACAGAGGAACGCAGTCCCGATTTTTCCAACTCGGCTACGGCTGCAATGGTCGTGCCGCCCGGGGAGCAGACAGCATCCTTAAGGAGTCCCGGATGCTCTCCTGTCTCCAATACCATCTTGGCTGCCCCAAGGACAGACTGGGCTGCAAATTTATAAGCCTGCTTTCTTGGCATGCCGTCGGCAACTGCAGCATCCGCCATTGCCTCGATAAACAGATAGACATAGGCAGGGGAAGATCCGCTCACGCCAACAACGGCATCCATCATAGTCTCCGGCACGATCTCTGCCTTGCCAAAACTTTCAAAGATTGCCATGACTTCCTGCAATTCTTCCGGGCTGATCTTTTCATTCGGTGTCACGGCACTCATTGCCTCGCCCACCAGTGCCGGTGTGTTTGGCATAGAACGCACCAGCTTGATCTGCCGTCCAAACAGATCTGTAATGGACGCCAGTGTCTGTCCGGCTGCGATCGATACGACCACCTGACCTTCTTTACAGACATCCCGAATCTGTGGGATCACCGTGGCAAATACCCCCGGCTTTACGGCAAGGAATAAAATATCTGCCTTTCTTGCCACCTCAGTATTGTCCGTCGTTGCAACAATGCCAAGTTCTTTTTCTATTTTTTCAACCGTTTCCTTTGTCTTTGCAGATGCCAGAATCTGCGACGGCGCATAAAGCCCTGCCGCGATCATGCCGCCCATGATGGCTCTGCCCATATTTCCACTACCGATCACTCCAACTGTCTTTGCCATGATCTTTCCTCCTAGAATCCCATCTTAACTACTCTATTCTACAAGCACTCACATCTGATAACAATGCCGTTTTAGTTCTCCAGTAGTTTCTCAATCGTTGCCACCTTTACGCATACGCAGAAGATCTCTGCAGCTGCCTTTAAGTCTTCCATGGTTGGATAAGATGGTGCAATACGGATGACAGAATCTTTTGGATCCTTGCCATATGGGAATGGTGCACCTGCTGGTGTCAGCACAACACCAGCCTCTTTTGCCAGCGCAACGACACGCTTGGCGCAGCCCTCATTTGTCTCATATGTGATGAAATAACCGCCCATCGGCTTGATCCATGATCCTGCTCCCAGACCGGAAAGTTGGCTTTCCAAAGTTTCCAGTACCAGTTCAAATCTAGGTCTTAAAAATTCTGCATGTTTTTCCATATGTTTTGCAATGCCATCGGCATCTTTAAAGAAACGGACATGACGCAACTGGTTGACCTTGTCAAAACCGATCGTCTGAATAGTCAGTGACTTCTTGATATCCGCAAGGTTTGCCTCAGATGCTGCAATGGCTGCAATGCCACCTCCGGCAAAGGAGATCTTGGAGGTAGAGCAGAACTCAAATACCATATCCGGGTTGCCTGCCTTCTCACATTCATCCAAAATATTTAAGATCTTTCCCTTTTCTGCGCCATACAGATGATGTACGGCATAAGCGTTATCCCAAAAGATACGGAAATCTTTTGCTGCCGGCTTTAATGCTGCCATACGTCTCACCGTCTCATCAGAGTAGATCACGCCCTGTGGATTGGAGTACTTCGGTACACACCAGATACCCTTGATGGCATCATCCTCTGCTACCAATTTTTCCACCATATCCATATCCGGTCCTTCTTCTGTCATTGGCACATTGATCATTTCCACGCCGAAATGCTCGGTCACTGCAAAATGACGATCATAGCCAGGCACCGGACATAAGAATTTTACTTTATCTAATTTACACCAAGGGGTCTGGCCCAAATAACCCAAAAGCATTCCACGAGCCACCATGTCATACATGGTATTTAAACTGGAATTGCCACAAACAATGACCTGTTCCGGTCTGACTTCCATAATACCTGCCATAAGACGCTTTGCCTCAGGGATGCCGTCCAGTCCGCCGTAATTACGTGTATCCAGACCGTTTTCTGCCTGCATCAAAGACTCTGCATCCACTGCATTGAGCAGCCCCATGCCCAGATCCAACTGCCCGCTGGATGGTTTACCACGGGACATATCGAGTTTCAGACCCTTGTCCTGATACTCTTTGTAGATCTGACGTACCTTTGTCAGTTCTTCCTGCAACTGTTCCTTTGTCATGTCTGCATATGTTTGCATGCTATTTGTTCCTCCTGTTGCTTGTTCCTTTATTAAATAAACTTTGCCGACTGCTGTCATCGCCCGCAAAGGTCATTTCCTCTTACTCCGCTTCTCTGCGGATCTTTTCCAGATGATCCCGGATCTGTTTTTCGTAGCCCATATCTGTCGGCTCATAAAAACGTGTGCCTGCTAAAGCATCCGGCAGATATTGCTGTGCGACATAATGGTTTTTAAAATCATGTGCGTATTGATAACCAATGCCATGTCCCAACTTACCGGCGGATTTGTAATGTGAATCCTGCAAATGTACCGGGATCGGTGGTGTCTGTCCGCTTGCCACCATATGCATGGCTGCATCAATGGACAGATAAGAGGCATTACTCTTGGGTGCACATGCCACATAGTTGGTAGCCTCAGCCAGGATGATCTGGCTCTCCGGCATGCCGATGCGTTCCACTGCCTGTGCTGCTGCCACGGCAACCTGCAAAGCCTGCGGGTCTGCATTTCCCACATCCTCTGCTGCACAGATCATGATGCGTCGTGCGATGAATTTGACATCCTCTCCGGCATAGAGCATCCGCGCCAGATAATAGATAGCTGCGTCCGGGTCAGATCCCCGCATACTCTTGATAAAAGCCGAGATTGTGTCGTAGTGGTTGTCCCCACTCTTATCATACTTCACAACACGCCTTTGGATACATTCACTCGCCACGGATAAAGTAATGTGGATCTTCCCATCCGCAGAAGGCTCTGTCGTAAGAACGCCAAGTTCAATGGCTGTCAGTGCACTTCTGGCATCTCCATTTGCCATATCGCTCAGAAAATCAAGCGCATCATCATCAATGACCGCTCCATAAGAGCCAAGTCCTTTTGCACTGTCGGTCAGTGCGCGCCGGATCAAAGTCTTGATGTCCTCCTGGGATAATGGCTTTAGTTCAAAGATGATGGATCTGGATAAAAGCGCGCCGTTGACCTCAAAATATGGGTTTTCCGTCGTTGCTCCGATCAGAATGACCGTCCCATCTTCCACAAAAGGCAAGAGGTAATCCTGCTGTCCCTTGTTAAAACGGTGGATCTCATCAATGAAAAGAATGGTCTTTTTGCCATACATGCCCCGAATGTTCTTGGCATTTTCCACGACCTGCTCCATGTCTTTCTTGCCTGCCGCCGTCGCATTAATGGATGTAAATTCCGCGCTGGTCGTATTGGCAATGACCTTGGCAAGGGTCGTCTTTCCGGTTCCCGGCGGTCCATAGAAAATAATGGATGATATCTTGTCCGCCATGATGGCACGATACAAGAGTTTGTCCTTTCCTATGATATGCTGCTGTCCGACGACTTCATCCAGACTCGTCGGCCGCATACGGGATGCCAAAGGAGATTCCTTTTTTCCATTTTCCTGTCGCATGTAATCAAATAAATCCATGTTTCCTCCGAAATTGCATTTTAAAATATAAAATCTTGCATATTTACTTGCATATTTCCTATTTCTTCTTGCATTTTCGTTTTAAAATGCAGGATTTCGTATCTGATTATGCATCACACCTAATAAGATACTAAATAATGGGAAAAAGTACAAGTCTTTTGTCATATATATTTTCTATCACTTGTATGTCATAAACCTATCACGGTTCCACAAGGCGGTCGACTGTCACAAAGGTATAGCCCATTTCCTGCAAAGCCGGAATGAGTTCCCGGACTGCCTCCACAGTGGACGGATAAGCGTCGTGCATTAAAATAATATCATTTTCTCCCACATTTTTCACTACCTTACAATAAACCTGCTCCGCGTTCTGTAGGCTCCAATCCAGAGTATCCACATCCCAGAAGATCCAGAACATGCCTGTCTGCTTTTCCAAGGTCTCATTTTTGCAGCCAAACGGCGGGCGGAAAAATTGCGGACGTTTTCCGGTCAGACCTTCTAAAATATCATTAGTCTTTGTTATCTCCTCTGTTGTCTCATCCGCGGAGATCTGGCAGACATTGGCGTGCGTATATGTGTGATTTCCGATCAGATGCCCGGCATCGCTTACCTTTTTTACAACATCCGGGTAGAGTTCTGCTTCTTTTCCCATCATAAAAAAACTCGCCTTTATACCTGCCTGATCCAAGACATCAAGGATCTCCTCTGTATAGACCGGATGGGGACCGTCATCAAAAGTCAGGGCTACGAGTTTTTCCGCCGGGTCTGCCCAGTCTGCATTGCTTATGACTGTCGCAGTCTTTCGCACCGGGTCCGATCCTTCATAGACCGCATACTGCCAGAAAAGTCCGCCACACGTCACAAGCAGTCCAAAAAGTCCCGTCAGGATATACTTCTTTTTCATAAAAAAAGCCAGCCCTGACTTTTTGCCAAGACTGGCTCTGCTCTTATTCTTCATACTATAGTATATGAAAAATGTGCTCTTTTATGCCTGATGCTTTACGACAGCGGTCAATTCTGTACCCGCTACATCAATATAAATGGTATCGCCCATATCCACTTCATCTGCCAAAATGCATTTGGCTGCCATGGTCTCTACATACTTTTGCAGATACCGCTTGAGTGGTCTTGCACCATAGATCGGATCATAACCATGATCGACAATGTAGGTCTCTGCCTCCGGTGACAATTCCACACGGATCTCACGGTCTGCCAGACGTCCGTTCAACTCCTCCATGAGAAGCGTCACGATATGACCGATATTATCCTTGGTAAGCGGCTTGAACAAAATGGTCTCATCCAGACGGTTCAAAAATTCCGGTCTGAAATGCTGACGCAGTTCGTTCATCACGGCATCTTCGGCTTCCGGTCGGATATTGCCATTTTCATCAATGCCCTCCAACAGATAGGAAGACCCCAAATTACTGGTCATGATGATAATGGTATTTTTAAAGTCAACCGTCCTGCCCTGTGAATCCGTGATACGTCCATCGTCTAAGACCTGCAAGAGGACATTGAATACATCCGGGTGCGCCTTTTCCACCTCGTCAAAGAGGACAACGGAATAAGGTTTTCTGCGGACTGCCTCTGTCAGTTGTCCGCCCTCATCATAGCCGACATATCCAGGAGGCGCTCCGATCAGACGGGAAACGGAATACTTCTCCATGTACTCGCTCATATCCAGACGTACCATGTTGTTCTCATCGTCAAACAGGCTTGCCGCCAATGTCTTTGCCAGTTCCGTCTTACCTACACCGGTAGGTCCTAAGAAAAGGAAGGATCCGATCGGTTTGTCCGGGTCTTTGATACCCGCTTTGGAACGGATGATGGCTTCACTGACCTTGGTCACGCCCTCATCCTGACCGATGACCCGCTTGTGGAGTTCCTCTGCTAAGTGCAGGGTCTTATTGCGCTCGCTCTCATTTAATTTTGCCACCGGAATACCGGTCCAGCGGGAGATGATACGGGCGATCTCCTCCTCGGTCACGCTCTCGTGGACAAGACTCATATCCTTATTCTTGATCAGTTCTTCTTCCTGCTCCAACTGCTTTTCCAACTGTGGAAGTTTGCCGTATTGGAGTTCTGCCGCCTTTTCCAGATCATAATTCTGCTGGGCGATCTTAATCTCATTGCGCAGGCTCTCCAGTTCCTCTCGTAACTGGGAAACCTTTTCTACTGCGTGCTTTTCGTTATCCCACTGGGCTTTCTGTCCGGAGAATTTCTCCCGCAGTTCGGAAAGTTCTTTTTGCAGATTTTCCAGACGCTCCTGACTCAAATGATCGTCCTCTTTTTTCAGCGCAGTCTCCTCGATCTGAAGCTGCATGATACGACGGTTGAGTTCGTCCAACTCTGTCGGCATGGAATCCAGTTCCGTCTTGATCAGGGCACACGCCTCATCGACCAGATCGATCGCCTTATCCGGCAGGAAACGGTCTGAGATATAACGGTTGGATAAAGTTGCCGCAGAAACCAACGCACCATCTGTGATCTTAACGCCATGGAATACTTCATAACGTTCTTTCAGACCACGCAGGATGGAAATGGTGTCTTCGACCGATGGTTCATCCACCATAACCGGCTGAAAACGTCGCTCCAGCGCCGGATCTTTTTCAATGTATTCCCTGTATTCATCCAGAGTCGTTGCACCGATACAATGCAATTCTCCACGCGCAAGCATTGGTTTTAACATATTGCCCGCATCCATGGCACCGTCTGTCTTTCCGGCACCAACGATGGTATGCAGTTCATCGATAAAGAGGATGATCTCGCCATCGGAATTCTTAATCTCATCCAAAACGGCTTTCAGACGTTCCTCAAACTCACCACGATATTTTGCACCGGCGACCAGTGCACCCATATCCAGGGCGAACAACTTCTTGTCCTTCAGGCCTTCCGGTACATCCCCGCGGACAATTCGCTGTGCCAGACCCTCTACGGCTGCCGTTTTGCCGACACCCGGCTCACCGATCAGTACCGGGTTATTCTTGGTCTTACGGGATAGGATACGGATCACATTGCGGATCTCTGCGTCTCGTCCGATGACCGGATCAAGTTTCTGGTCTCTGGCACGCTCGACCATATCATAACCGTATTTCTCCAAGGTATCATAGGTTGCTTCCGGATTGTCCGTCATCACCCTCTGGTTGCCCCGCACGGTAGAAAGTGCCTGTAAAAAGCGGTCTCTCGTAATGCCATACTCCTTAAAGATTTCCTTGATGGCACGATTCGGGTAACGGATCATGGCAAGGAAAAGGTGCTCGACGGAGACATACTCGTCCCCCATCGCCTTTGCCTCATCCTCTGCATGGATGAGTACCTGATTTAAGTCCTTACCGACATAGACCTGCCCCCCGGAGACTTTTGTCCTTGCCTCCAGATGCCGGATGGCATTATCCTTAACATGTTCTAACTGTATCTCCATCTTTTCGATCATCTGCGGGATCAGTCCATTTTCCTGCTGCAAAAGAGCGACCAAAAGATGTTCCTGTTCGATCTCCTGATTTCCATATTCATATGCCAATTTCTCACAGTCCTGCACTGCTTCCATTGACTTTTGTGTAAATTTCTGGATGTTCATATGCTTCACCTCCTAAATCTTATCTTATCACGCAGACGCTCTTTCTGCACCTGCATATTCTCTTAATTTTTGTTTTGCCATCGCATTCAGATGTCTCGGCACATCGACCTCCACGGTCACGTACTGATCGCCGTGGAATTGCGCATTCCGCATGGAGACGATACCCTTATTTTTCAGACGGATCTTGCTGCCGGACTGGGTGCCCTCTTTGATCTGACACTCGACATCGCCGTACAAGGTGTGGACTCTGGCAGATCCGCCCAGGGCTGCCGTTACAAATGGCACACGGATGGTCGAATAGACATCCATGCCTTCCCTACGGAAAGCCTTACTGTCAAGCACATGGACTGCCAGCATCAGATCACCATTCTTGCCACCATTTATGCCCGGCTGACCTTTTCCTGCAAGGCGTACAGTCTTCCCCTCATCGATTCCTGCCGGAATATGCACCGACAAAGTCTGCGGCTGTCTGCCGGATGGATCAGAGATCGTGATCTGCTTGTCACAGCCAAAGGCTGCATCTTCAAAGGATATGGTGATCTCTGCATGCAGATCTTTTCCTTTCATTGCACGGTTGCCAAAGCCCTGAGATCTGCCGCCAAAACCGGAGCCACCACCACCAAAAGCACCTCCAAAGATGGAATCAAAGATATCTCCCATATCATCCATATTGCCGCCTTCAAAATGAAACTCCATGCCATCACCATTGCGATAGAACTTGGTTCCCCCGAAGCCGGAGCCGCCAAAACCACTTGCCTGGTTCGGATCAAAGCCTTCTGTAAAGGCAGCGTGTCCAAACTGGTCGTACAACTTTCTTTTTTCTTTATCACTCAAGACATCATAGGCTTCTGTGATCTCTTTAAACTTTTCTTCCGCCTTTGCATCCCCCGCATTGGTATCGGGATGGTATTTCTTTGCCAATCGCCGAAACGCTTTCTTTATCGTACTCTCATCTGCTTTCTTGTCGACGCCCAAGACTTCATAATAATCTCTCTTGGCAGACATCCCAACTCACCTACTTTCTTATTTAAAAGAAAACTGGCTACGGATTGTAGCCAGCCTCTTTTGTTCCTATCATCGATCACTCAATGGCGATCGTCTTTTTCTGCTCTACCTTCGGCTGGGCTTCCTTCTTTGGAATATCCAACTTCAAAGTACCGTTTTCAAATTTCGCCTTGATGTCCTCATGGGTGATATCTTCACCTACATAAAAACTTCTCTGGCAGGAACCACTGTAACGCTCCTTGCGAATGTACTTGCCATCTTCGGATTTCTCCTCGTCATTCGTGCTCGTTGTAGCACTGATGATCAGATAGCCATCCTTCAATTCCGCGTTTACATTTTCCTTACTATATCCCGGAAGATCAATCACCACTTCGTAACCTGTCTCTGTTTCTTTGACATCCGTCTGCATCAGGTTTGCCTTAGCAGTCGGTGTGGTCTTTCTCTCCTGTGGGAATACAAAGAAATCATCCATAAAATCATTTCCAAAAATACTAGGCATTAACATAAGTCATCGCTCCTTCCATATCATCAAAACTATTTGTTTTCTTATCTCATTGTTTTAATGTCTTTTCTTTTGACAATTATGTTATAGCACCTTTATTAGCACTCGTCAATAGTGAGTGCTAATAATTTTTGAAAATTCACAAAATCGTCACAAAAATCCCCAGACGGATCTTTTCCATCTGGGGATTGCTGTTTACTCTTTCTTTATTTTATGCGACTACCATATGTTCTTCGATGAAACCCTCCACCTGATTGCGCGGGATCTCCAGCACCGCGGAAATCTCCGAGTACAACTGCATCTCCGCCATCTTCATGTAGCGCTCATCCAGAGCCGTCATCTTCTTGCCCTTTTCCATGCGTCCGCGTCCACGCTCCCGCACAGTCTTTAATAGACGAACCCATTCCTTGCCGTCCAGACTACGGATGCACTCCTTGTATTCGTTCTCACGCTGCTTGTCATTGGTCACGTTTAACATATCGATCTGCGGCATCGCCTTGATCAGTGACATGACATCATCCTTGGTCATAACCCGGCGAATGGAAAGTTTGGGATTGTCCACCGGCGCATACATGATGCTGGTGCCATCTGTCGTCGGCGACAAATAATAATACTGCCGGTCTTTTGGCACATTCGGCATATCCAGGGTGTCGATCTTTACAATCTCGCATACACCATGATGACCATACACTACTCGTTCGCCCACTTCAAACATCTTGACACATCCTTTCACCAATTTCGACAACTCCATCGAGTCCACGACAATTTACACACATTTTACCTATATACATATATATTTTATCAACTTTTGGCAAAAAATGTAAGGGCGAATTTTCACAAAGTATATCTGAAACGCAAATGGATATTTTTCACAAACAAAAGGCACCTATCAAAAGGTGCCTTAAAAGATCCATATATCTAGATCTGTGTCATCACAAAGATATCGTAAATAGCCTTGATAGCATTGTCAAAATCATTGTTGCTGACACCGATAATGATGTTCAACTCGGAAGATCCCTGATCGATCATCTTAACATTGATGTTGGCATGTGCCAGTGCAGAGAAGATCCTTCCTGCTGTACCACGGGTAGACTTCATGCCACGGCCAACGACAGCGATCAGTGCCAGATCCGCTTCCAGATCAATGATGTCCGGATTTACGAGACGACGGATGGAAGAAATAACCTGCTGCTCTTTTCCTTCGAACTCTTCCTGATGTACAAAAACTGTCATGGTATCAATACCAGATGGCATATGTTCAATGGAAATACCATTCTCTTCAAATGCCTCCAGTGCTTTACGACAGAAGCCCACTTCTGAGTTCATCATATCTTTATCAATATTGACTGCTACAAAGCCTCTCTTGCCGGCAATACCGGTAATCGTATAATCTGCCTTTTGACAGGTGCTTTCCACAATCATGGTTCCCGGTTCTTCCGGCGCATTGGTATTCTTGATATTGATCGGGATGCCCGCTTTGCGTACCGGGAAGATTGCATCTTCATGCAGCACGGAGGCGCCCATATAAGAAAGTTCTCGTAATTCTCTATAAGTGATCACCTTGATCGGCTGTGCATTCTCAACGATTCTAGGATCTGCGACCAGACAACCGGAAACATCTGTCCAGTTCTCATAGACGCTGGCATGTACTGCCTTGGAAACGATCGATCCTGTAATATCAGATCCACCTCTGGAGAATGTTTTTACATTGCCATTGCTATCACTTCCGTAAAAACCTGGAATCACAGCCTTTTCTACATGCGAGAGACGTTCTGCCATCGCCTTATCTGTTTTATAGTCATCAAAGTTTCCATTCTCGTCAAAGAAGATCACTTCTGCTGCATCGATAAATTCATAGCCTAAGTAGTTTGCCATGATGATACCATTTAAATATTCACCACGGCTGGCTGCATAATCTTCTCCGGCTTTATCTGCAAAGTTTTTTTCGATTGTTCTGAATTCGTCTTCCAAAGAAAGTGTCAGATTCAGTCCATTGATAATGGAATTGTAACGTTCCTTAATTTTTTTCAGTGCACCCTTAAAGTCTTCCTCGGCTTCTGCTAATGCATAACAGGAATAAAGCATATCTGTTACTTTCGTATCCTTTGCATTACGTTTTCCCGGCGCACTCGGCACAACATAACGACGTGACTCATCCGCGCGGATAATATCTCCTACCTTGGCAAACTGTGCTGCACTTGCCAGGGAACTTCCACCAAATTTTACTACTTTAACCATTGTCTTACTCCTTAACACTCGTGTATATATAAAAATCGTCCGATCAAATCAGATGCTTTCTATATCTTATACTATATCTTATACTGTTTCTTCTTGCGTTGCTACAATATATCCGCTCTCGATTATAGCATATCCTGTCAAGTGCATGCAATGGAAAAACTTTTCGGTTATTCCTTCTGGTTATTCCTGTACGATACGATTGTATGTCCGGGCAGTCATCAGATACACCAGCACATAGATGATACCAAATACCACAAAACAGCCAACCATACACCCTGCCAAAAGCGCTGTATTGCGCATATTAAAGAGTGACAACATACGACGGATCATTGGAAAAGCAAAACAGGTATGGATACAGGCAGCTACAAGCGGCATAAAAAATACCATCAACACCTGGGAACGAATGGCAGAGGACACTTCCTCATGCGTCATGCCGACCTGCTGCATAATATGAAATCTCTTTCGATCATCATATCCTTCTGACATCTGTTTATAATAAATGATCAAAACTGTTGCAATCATAAAGAGTACACCAAGAAAAGCACCCGTAAAGAACAAACCACCATAAAGCGCATTCAACGATTTCTCATTCACGTTTCGATTTTCCACAGAAAAGCTGCTCATGTTTGTGGATGGATACTTTTGTATTTTCTTATAGAGTTCCTTTTGCTGATCAGCATCTCCATCGATATCAATACCATAATATGATCGCAACTCGTTAAAACAGTCATCATACTGATATGGTATGTGCTCTGCTATTTGCTCTACCGCTGCTTCATCTGGGAAAACAATGTAATATCCACTTGACATATAAGATGCCAGTATTCCATTGCACGGTGCCTTTTTCACTTCTTTTGCACGATAATCCTGTCCCATAATCTCAATCATGTCTTTTCCATAACGTTCATGAGCCGCATATACCAAAACCTCTCCCGGTTCTAACGTCTCCTTTGTATGCATGCTCTTATTGTAATCCTCCAGATTCATGCAAAAAAGAACTCCCGCAGACGTTCCCATGGCAGACGCATCTGCTTCAAATGCATCTCCATGTCTTCGGGTATAAATAATACAACCGCGTACATAAATCTCATCTTTGACATCACAGCCGGTTTCCTTCGCCATCTGATGAATGGCTTCTATCATCTTCTGATCGTCACTGCGACTTGTACCGGAAACATAACACATGTTCTGCATCGGATAACGCGTATATAAAATATCGTGCATGCTAAACATCATAGAAGATGTCGTGGAAATCATCACGAGCACCATGGTAGAAAGAACACAAATGTGCGCTAATCCTATCGCATTTCGCTTCATACGATACATCATACCGGAAACACTCACAAAATGATTTGTCTTATAATAGAAACTTTTCTTCTTTTTCAGCAATTTTAGTAACGCAATACTTCCCGCTGTAAACAGCAGATATGTGCCAAAAATGACGCAGAGAACGGCTACAAAAAACATAGCAAGTGCAGACACCGGATCTTCTATTTTCAGCGAAATAGTATAGCCTGTCGCCAAAAGTATAAATCCAAGAATGGCAAGCAGCCATTTTGCACGTGGTTCCTTTTCGCCCATATCCGTTCCATGTAAAAGTTCGATTGGCGATGTCGCATGAATTTGCGCAATATCATAAAAATAATTTAGCGCCATTATGACGGCAAACAATACCACCGTATGTCCAATCGCAAGCGGCGATACAAAAAAGCCCAGCGGAACAGAGAAACCTAGCATGCGTATCAGAACTGCATACAAAAGTTTATCCAAAAGCATGCCAAAAAGGATTCCTGCTAAAAGTCCTATCACAAGTACACTTAAGCTCTCCCAGAACAAGGTGATCGCCAGATGTTTTTTCTCTAAGCCAAGCATATGGTAAACACCAAACTCTTTTCTTCTCTGCTTGATCAGAAAGCTGTTCGTATATAACATGAAAATCACTAGAAAAATGCGGACAACCCAACAGGCAAATATCAAAATAGAATTCATTGTATCAAAGCCGAGCATGTTCTCAAATCCCGGATTCAGTGCCAATGATTGTATAATATAAAACATTGCCACAGCAGCAATCACGCTGAGTATATAAGGAGTATATATTTTTCCATTCTTTTTCATATTCGTTTTTGCCAGCTGGCGGTAAAATCCTTTACTCATTTTCATCACCGCCTGTCGTCAAGAGTGTCAGTGTATTGGCAATCTTTTGATACATTTCCTCATTTGTACTGTTGCCACGATACAACTGATGGAACACTTCTCCATCCTTTATAAACAAAACACGGCTTGCATGCGATGCTGCTTTTGTCGAATGGGTTACCATCAAGATTGTCTGCCCTGCCGCATGTAACTCCGAGAACACCTGCAGTAATTCATCTGTTGCCTTTGAATCCAAAGCACCTGTCGGTTCATCTGCGAGAAGCAGTTTGGGATCCATCATAAGTGCGCGTGTCACTGCCGCACGCTGTTTCTGTCCACCAGACACCTCATATGGAAATTTATCTAACACATCCTCTATCCCCAGTCTTTTTGCCAATGGTTCTGCTTTTGCCTTCATCGCTTCTGGTTTTTTCCCTGCAAGCACCATTGGTAAATAAATGTTATCTCTTAGAGAAAAGGTATCCAACAAATTAAAATCCTGAAATACAAATCCCAAATGATCACGACGGAATTTAGAAATTTCTTTTTCCGGCAAGTCCGTAATATCACATCCATCTAAAAGAACACTGCCGCTCGTTGGTCGGTCGAGTGCTGCTAAAATATTCAAAAGTGTTGTCTTACCACTTCCGGATTCTCCCATAATTGCCAAATATTCTCCCTGTTCCACAGAAAACGAAACATCCCATAATGCTTGTACCTGATTTCCGCCCAGACGCGTTTTATATATCTTTTCCAGACAATTTACTTCTAACATAGCCATATTTTCCTCCTGTCCTACACGCATCCCCTGCGTGCGCACTATCTTTTTTCATTACAAGCATACTTTAACAAAAGCCCTATAAGTCAACCATCGAATCGTGTGACATATAAGGCTTCTTGTGTGACATTTTTGTAAGATAGCAAAAATCATTCTATTATACGCTCTTCTCTGCGAAGATCCAGTGTGACGGTTGTTCCCTCGCCCACAACGGATGTCAATGAAATACTATGATGCAGGCGGTTCATCGTCCGCTTACATAAATACAATCCCAGACCGGTGGATTTGTGATCTGCTCTGCCGTTATACCCTGTGTATCCTTTTTCAAAAACGCGTGGCACATCCTCAGGCGCAATCCCGATTCCTGTGTCACGAATGGTAAGAAGTCCCGGCATTTCCATGGCAATGGTTACACTTCCCTGATTTGTATATTTGAGTGCATTGGAAAGCACCTGTTCCAGCACAAAGCAAAACCATTTTTCATCGGTAAGCACATGTGCCGAGATCGTATCATAACAGATTGCAATCTTTTTCTGCACAAAAACGGACGCATATTTACGGATCGTTTTTCGTATCAATTCATCCAAATCATAGGAATCAAAAACAAAGTCCGTTCCCGATTCCTCTAATCTTGTAAAATGAAGAATCATCTCAACATACTCTTCCATACGAAAAAGCTGCTGCTGCAGTTGTCGGCTTTCTGGTGTATCTTCTTTTTGCAGTAACATATTCATCGCTGCCATCGGTGTCTTCACCTGGTGCACCCACGTCGTATAATACTCCTGTCTTTCTTTTGTTGCAGTCTGCAGTTGTTCTGCCTGTTTACAATAGCGTTTCGTAAGCTGACCGAGCAAATCGAGATACTCTTTTTCTACCGGATCATTCGTTTCAAACAAACACAATTCCCGGCTTCCCATATTCTGGGCAACCTGTTTTCTTTTTTCTTCTTTCTCGCGAAAATGCAAAAAATCATGCACCATAAAAAGCAATACCAAAACAGTTGCCAGACCAACGCCATACAAAATGCTCTCCAGTGCCTGTCCATAAAGCAGCTGGACCAGAATTGGAACACTGCAAAGAAGCAGCCATATGCACAGATATCCCCGACGATATTGTAAATATTTTTTCATATGACCTCCTATTCCAAGGGCAAGAGATAGCCGACGCCAACCTTTGTCACAATATAGTCATGCAGGCCAATGCTGTCTAATTTTTTACGCAGGCGGTTCACATTGACTGTCAGCGTATTTTCTTCTACATAATCATCCATCTGCCACAGACGCATCATAAGCGTATCACGACTGACGATTTCACCTTTGCGCTCCATCAATGTCTGCAAAATGCGAAATTCATTCTTCGTCAGTTCGATTTTCTGTCCATCATAGGTGATGGTAGAATCCATCAATCCCAGCATCAGCCCCCGATGCTCCAACATAGGAAGCTGGTTTCCCATGTCATATGTCCGCCGAAGCATTGCTGTGATTTTTGCCATCATCACATCCAGATCGATGGGCTTTGCCAGGAAATCATCTCCCCCCATATTCATTGCCATAACAATATTCATATTATCTGAAGCTGACGATAAGAATACGACTGGCACTTGCGAAACCTGGCGGATCTGCGTACACCCGTGATATCCATTAAAAAACGGAAGCATGATATCCATCAAAACAAGATGTGGGTCGTACGCCGTAAATTCTGTCATAACATTTTGAAAATGCTCTACAATCCTGGCTTCATTGCCCCAGGACTCTATCTTTTCTTTCATGGTGTTTGCCATTGTCGGGTCGTCTTCTACGATAAATATGCGGTACATGTGGTCTCCTTCTACATTTCAGACACTATTTCCTATCATTTTATCACTTTACGTCAAAAAGAAAAATCCCCGCAGGGAAAAGTCCCTGCGGGGTGACATAGTATTTATGTTGTATTTTAAGATATGGAAGTTCGTTCTCATTAAGTTGCTTTCTGACACGACTCGACTAGCGTTCTCGCTTCGTTATCACTCGCGACAACTAAGTCTCCCTGCGGGCCTCGCACTAAATTCGAACTTCGCTTATGCTCGTTCTCATTAAGTTGCTTTCAGCCTATCTCTGCACGCGGGCTCCGGCACCACCCATGATTGCTTCTACTTCCTTCTTGCTAGCCATAGTGGTATCACCAGGTGTTGTCATAGCAAGTGCACCATGTGCTGCACCATAGTTAACAGCCAACTCTGCATCGCCTGTTGTCATAAGACCATAAATCAATCCAGATGCGAAAGAATCTCCACCACCTACACGGTCCATGATTTCAAGTCCCTTGTAATCCTTAGCCTTATGAATTTCACCATCTGCCCAGCAGATTGCGCTCCAGTCATTTACAGTTGCAGTCTTAACTTCACGAAGTGTTGTAGCAACAGCCTTGAAGTTAGGATATGTCTTAGCTGCTTCGTTGATCATCTTCTTGTATCCGTCAAGGTTGAGTTCCTTTAAGTTCTCATCGTTTCCTTCGATTTCAAATCCAAGACATGCTGTGAAGTCTTCTTCGTTACCAATCATAACGTCAACATATTTTGCGATTTCCTTGTTCACTTCCTGAGCCTTAGCCTGTCCGCCAATAGCACTCCACATAGATGGACGGTAGTTCAAATCGTAAGATACGATGGTACCATATTTCTTAGCAGCCTTGATTGCAGCGATAACAGTCTCGCATGACTGCTCTGAAAGTGCTGCATAGATACCGCCTGTATGCAACCAACGAGCACCAAGTTCACCAAAGATATAATCAAAGTCGAAATCTTCCGGCCTTGCCTTAGAGATTGCTGTGTTTGCTCTGTCAGAGCATCCTACTGCACCACGGATACCAAATCCACGCTCTGTAAAGTTGATACCGTTACGGCAGATTCTTCCGATTCCGTCTGTATCCATCCACTTGATCAGAGAGGTATCAACGCCACCCTGAAGGATGAAATCTTCCATCAACTTACCTACTTCGTTATCAGCAAATGCTGTGATAACACCGGTATTCATGCCAAAGCATCTGCGAAGACCACGAACTACGTTGTATTCTCCGCCGCCTTCCCATGCACGGAACTGTCTTGCGGTGCGAATTCTGCCTTCGCCCGGATCCAGACGTAACATAACTTCACCCAATGAAACTGCGTCAAACTTGCACTCACTTGCTGGTCTTAAATTCAAATCCATTTCTCTTCTCCTTTTATTTAAAATATTACGATGCCCACCTAGACATCTTTTTCTACATAACTTACAAGTTGGAGTATAGCACGAAACAAATTTCTTGTTTTACTTTTTTACCAACACCACAACTTGTGCAATGTTTTCCACAAAATTTGCAATCCGCACCTCGCAAAATCTTCGATGTTTCTGGATTGCAAAATTTGTAAAAAAAGAACTGCCCAAGTTGTGGACAGTTCCTTTAAAACTCTTATGAAATTACTTTCGGATACAACGTAACCAAGTTTCCTTGCGGATTACTCAGCGATGTCAGCGTACATGAAGTACCAGTATCCGTTAGATGCATGCCATGCACCTGTAACCTTGTCGCTCATGAGATAGAAATCATTGTAGTATGCAACTGGGATACATGCAGCATCATCCATAAGGATATCTTCTGCTTCGTGAAGTGCTGCAGAACGCTCTGCTGCGTCTGTAGTTGTTCTAGACTTCTCGATTACTGCATCGAATTCAGGGTTGCTGTATTTACCATCGTTGTTACCATTGTCTGTTGTGAACAGTTCAAGGATGTTAGATGGATCAGAGTAGTCACCTACCCAACCATTACGAGATGACATGTAATCACCATTACGACGCATTGGTGTGAAGGAAGCCCATTCTACGACTTCTACATCAACATCAATACCAAGTTCGCCCCAAGCCTTCTGTAAGTACTCAGCAACTACCTTATGATATCCTGCATCATTTGTAGAATATGTGATCTTTGGAATTCCCTTTCCATCAGCATATCCAGCTTCTTTCAAGAGATCCTTTGCCTTCTGAAGGTTTGCATCATAATCTGTTGTGCTGATATATTCCTTACCGCCATTAGCGTTCTCAGAGAAATCAGAACCATCTGTATCTTTCCATCCTGGTCCTACAAGATTACCAGCTGGAGAATATGTTCCCTGCATCAAAGTGTTTGCAACATAGTCACGATCGATAGCAAGTGAAAGTGCCTGACGAACCTGCTTGTTGTTAAATGGCTCTTTCTGAAGGTTCAAGCTTAAGTAGTATGTTCCGATGATTGGCTCTACATGGAAGTCATCAGAATCCTTAAGTGAAGGAATCTCTTCTGTAGGAACATCCTTGATCATCTGACATTCACCTGTCTGGTATGCGCTGTATGCAGCGTTTGCATCTTCGATCAAGTTGAACTTGATTCCGTCTAACTTAATAGAATCAGCATCCCAGTAATTAGGATTCTTCTTCATTAATACATAAGATCCTGGAACCCATTCAGTTACATAGAAAGGTCCGTTAGAAATATATGTATCTGCTGCTGTTGCCCAAGCATCACCATTTGCATCGATTGTTGCCTTCTGAACTGGGTTCAATGTAGCAAATGCTGCAATAGATTCGAAGTATGGGCATGGATTTGCAAGATGTACAACAAATGTCTTGTCATCCTTTGCTTCAACGCCAAGCTTTTCGATGTCTCCAGCTGCTGCCTCATCAAATCCTTCAACCATTCCAAGAACAGTTGATGCATATGGAGCTGCTACGTTAGGATCGCAGACACGCTGCCAACTGTAAACGAAATCTTCTGCTGTCAAATCAGAACCATCTGACCACTTAAGACCATCTCTTAAATGGAATGTGTAGGTAAGTCCATCATCAGATACTTCCCACTTTTCAGCCTGTCCAGCTTCTGGATCGCCATTCTCATCGAGTTTCAAAAGACCCTCGAATGCGTGTAAGATCATCTCACCACCGTCGATTGCGGAGTTAAGTGCTGGATCAACTGTCTCTGGATCTGGACCAGTCTCAACAGATAAAATCTTTTCATCTGATGAAGCACTAGACTTCTTACCATCTCCTGAAGATGATCCACATGCTACAAGACCTACTGTCATTGCAGCAACGAGTAATAAGGAAATCACTCTCTTTTTCATATTTTTTCCTCCTTAAATATGGGCAGTTTCTTTTATACTGCCAGGTTTATATAAACACTGCGAGGGGAAAAACCTCGCAAGGTTTACCATAAATTACTGTACCTTATCCAGGTTGTGGCATGCTGCATAATGTCCCGGAGAAATCTCCCTGAATTCAGGAACTTCCTGCGCACACTGTTCTGTGGCATATGGGCATCTGGTACGGAAACGACATCCGGAAGGTGGATTCAACGGACTTGGTACATCCCCTTCCAAAACAATACGTTTGCTTGTTCTCGCGATCTTTGGATCTGCGATCGGGATCGCAGAAATCAGACTCTTTGTATATGGATGAACCGGGTGTGTTGTCAATTCATAACTGTCTGCCAGTTCTACCATTCTTCCTAAATACATAACACCGATACGATCTGAGATATGCTTTACTACAGATAAATCATGTGCAATGAAAAGATAGGTCAGACCCATTTCTTCCTGCAAGTCTTCAAACATGTTGATGACCTGTGCCTGAATGGATACATCCAGTGCGGAGATCGGCTCATCACAGACAATAAATTCTGGATTGACTGCAAGTGCTCTTGCAATACCAACACGCTGTCTCTGTCCACCGGAAAATTCATGTGGATAACGGTTCGCATGTTCAGAGTTTAATCCAACTTTACGAAGCATGTCAATAATTAATTCATATCTTTCTTGTTTATTTGCAGCAAGATTATGTGTATCGATCGCTTCACCAACGATATCTCCAACTGTCATACGTGGATCCAGACTAGCATATGGATCCTGGAACACGATCTGCATCTTCTTACGATATGGAAGCATCTGTGCCCACTGATTTTTTTCTACATCAAATACAACGTCGCCGTCATATGTAAAACGTCCGCCTGTTGGCTGATACAAACGCAACAGTGCACGACCTGTGGTAGTCTTACCACATCCAGACTCACCTACGAGACCAAGTGTCTCGCCACGATTGATGCTAAAAGAAACATCATCTACCGCCTGAATGTACTTTTTATGCTTACCATGGCCTCCTGCTGGAAAGTACTGACGCAAATGTTCTACTTCGATAAATTTATCACTCATTTGCTTCTCCCTTCTCCATGGCTTCTTTCTGATTGAGCCAACATTGTGTATAGTGAACATCATCAAACTGGGTTACCGGTGGCATCTCGCGCAGGCATATCTTCATACATGCTTCGCAACGAGGTGCAAAAGGACAACCTGCCGGAGGGTTCAAAAGATCCACCGGAGTTCCTTCGATCGGAACCAGTCTCTCATGTTCCTTGGTATCCAGTCTAGGGATAGAACGGATCAATCCCTTGGTATACATATGGTGTGGACGATAGAAAATATCATCTGTCGTACCATACTCGACGATTCTTCCTGCATACATAACCGCAATGCGGTCACACATGGAAGCAACAACACCCAGATCATGTGTGATCATGATGATCGCCATGCCGAGTTTGTCCTTGAGTTCCATCATCAGTTCCAGGATCTGAGCCTGAATGGTAACGTCCAATGCGGTTGTAGGCTCATCTGCGATCAATAACTTTGGTTCGCAGGCAAGTGCGATAGCGATCATAACACGCTGTCTCATACCACCGGACAACTCATGCGGATACTGCTTTAATCTCTTTTCCGGCTCGTTGATACCAACGAGTTCCAGCAATTCTTTTGCACGGGCATATGCCTGTTTTTTATCTTTGTCGGTATGCAGACGGATAACCTCCGTGATCTGATTACCGATGGTGTAAACCGGATTCAAACTGGTCATTGGATCCTGGAAAATGATAGAGATTTCTTTACCGCGGATCTTGCGCATCTCTTTTTCACTCATATCCTCGATCTCGTGACCGTTAAACTGTAATGTACCACCTATCAATTTACCAGGATGAGCCGTCAGTCCCATCAGAGAATATGCCGTAACGGATTTACCGGAACCTGACTCTCCAACGATACCAAGGACTTCTCCCTCTTTTAAATGAATGGATACATCGTTAAGCGCTTTAACCTCTCCTGCCGGAGTAAAGAAGGAAAGACGCTCGTTCTTTATATCTACTAAGTATTCTTCTGCCATGACGCGTCCCCTTTCTAATTCTTTAACTTCGGATCGAATGCATCGCGAAGTCCATCACCTAACAGGTTAAAACTCAAAATAATCAAACTGATTGCAATAGCTGGGATGAACAACAGGTATGGATAGGTTCCGATACCATTGATTGCATCACTCGCCAGACTTCCCAGAGAAGGAAGCGGAACTGCAACACCCATTCCCAAGAAACTCAGGAAAGACTCTGTAAAAATAGAGGATGGGATCTGCAAGGTTGTTGTAACGATCAATGTACCGATACAGTTGGTAAGCAGATGGTTCTTGATGATCTTACCATTGCTGACACCAAGTGCACGGGCTGCGGTAACATACTCGCTTTCCTTTAACATGAGGATCTGGCTTCGTACCATACGTGCCATACCTACCCAGTACAAAAGTGCGAATACGATGAAAATACTGATCAGGTTGGTTCCGACTGTCTGTACCCACTTAAATCCAGGTGCATTTGCCAGATTGTTCAGTGGATCCTTCAAAGCGAAAGATAAAAGTACGATCAAAAGCACGTCAGGAACCGTATATATGATATCTACGATTCTCATCATGATCAGATCGACCCAGCCGCCAAAGAAGGCTGCGATAGATCCGTAAATAGATCCGATCACCAGGATGATCGCTGTAGCGATCAAACCTACCAGAAGTGAGATACGGCTACCCATCATAACACGGATGGCGTAGTCACGTCCCATCTTATCTGTACCGAAGACATGTGGGAATACGGATTCCCCGGCATCGATTCTTGCCTGCTCGTCTGCGGAATATGTAAACGGTGCAAGGTTGTTGGCACCCTTGATCTGCTCATCGTATGTATATGGATAGAACGATGGAACAATAAATGAGAAAATCATGACCAAAATGATAACAACGATAGATACCATTGCCACTTTGTTCTTTCTCAATCTGCGGAAACCGTCTTTCCAGAAACTAACGCTTTCCCGCATGATGACCTGACTCTGTTTTTCCTCCTCAGATGCAGGGAGAAAATCATCAGGATTCAAATCTAACTGAAAACTTAATGGATTCTTCTTCATCTCATTTCTCCTTACTTGAGTGTAATACGTGGGTCGATCAATTTATACACGATATCTACAACCACATTCATGACAATGATAAGGGTTGCAAGGAAGATTGTTGTTCCCATGATCAGTGTATAGTCACGTCCCTGAATGGCTCCGATAAATTCACCGCCCAGTCCCGGGATCGTGAAGATCTTCTCAACTACGAAACTACCGGTTACTGTGTAAGCAAGCATAGGTCCTACATAGGTAACTACCGGTAAGATAGCATTACGAAGTGCATGCTTAAACAACTGTACTTTACCGGAAAGACCCTTTGCCTTTGCTGTACGCATGTAATCCTGTCCTAATACATCAAGCATAGAAGAACGCATCAGTCTCATGATATATGCTGTCGGGTAAAATGCCAATGCTGCGACCGGCATAATGTAGTTCTGCCATGAAGAAAGTCCCATGGTAGGAAGTATCTTGAACTTCACACCAAAGAAATACATCAGCACGGTACAGATAACGAAACTCGGCACCGCAATACCCATGGTCGATATGACGCTGATCAGACTATCGAGGAACTTGCCACGTTTTAATGCCGCAATACTTCCAAGCAGTACCCCAAGTATCAGGGAAACCAATACAGAAATCCCACCAATCTTTGCAGATACCGGGAACTTCGCCTGAATGATACCTGCGACGGTACGCCCTCTCTGTTTTAAACTGTCACCAAAATCTCCGTGAGCTACCCCTGAAATATAAGTGACATACTGCTCACCTAATGGCTTGTCCAAGCCATATTTTGCCTCAAGCGCTGCGGTTGCCTGCGGGCTGATCGCTTTCTCTGAAAGGAATGGTCCACCAGGAACCATGTTCATCAGGAAGAAAGTAAGTGTGGCTACTGCCCAGATCGTTACAATTGCAAGCGCTATTCTCTTTACAATGTACTTTAACATCTTGTTAATTTTCTCCTTCCAAGGTAAATCTTAATACCTAAAAAGAACGCAAAAACAGCGTTTCGCTTCCGCCCCATTGCGTTCAATCGAGGGTTATTATAGCACAGTGTTGTGCTAAAGTCTACACCAAATTTTCATGCTTTTCATATTTTCAACATATTTGTTTTTTCGCGTATTTACGGCGTTTGCGGGACTTTTTGCCCCGCAGGATTTCCATAATATTCACAAACTGTATATCTATTCATTTATTACCAGTTTCTTCTTATTAAATGGTATATTTATACACTTTTTACGATATTGCACACAATATCTGTGCAGACATCCATCCCCTCAACGGTAATGTGTTCATAAGGACCGTGAAATCCATAACCGCCGGTACCCAGATTCGGACATGGCAAGCCCATAAAGGAAAGTCTGGCGCCGTCTGTGCCTCCGCGGATGGCAACCGTCTTTGGTGTCAGACCAGCCATTCTGGTGGCCTCCTTTGCCCAGTCAATGATCTCCATACATCCTTCGATCTGACTGCGCATGTTCCGATAAGACTCCTTAATCTCCAGTTCCACTGTTCCCTGTCCGTATTTTTCATTTAATTTCTTGGCAATACGACGCATATTTTCTTCCTTGGCGTGAAATTTATCCAGATCATGATCACGAATGATATATAAAAGTTCCGTTTTTTCCACATCTCCCTGCATATCGGTCAGATGATAAAAACCTTCGTATCCGCTTGTCTTTTCCGGTACCTCCTCCTTCGGAAGCATACTGTGAAATTCCATGGCAAGAGTCTGGGAATTGACCATGATATCTTTCGCACTGCCCGGATGCACATTATTGCCATGCACGGTTACCTTGGCACCGGAAGCATTAAAGTTCTCATATTCAATGTTGCCTTCCAGATCACCATCCAGGGTATAGGCATAGTCTGCGCCAAAATGCGCCACATCGAAAGCATCTGCCCCCTCGCCAATCTCCTCATCCGGGGTAAAGCCGATACAGATCTTGCCGTGCGGGATCTTGTCTGCCACAATACATTCCATTGCCGTCATGATTTCTGCAATGCCCGCCTTGTCGTCTGCGCCAAGTAAAGTTGTGCCATCGGTCGTGATGAGGGTTCTGCCCACATAATTTTTCAGATGTGGGAAATCCTTGACGGACAAAGTCCTGCCGCTCTTGCCAAGCACGACATCCCCACCGTCATAATTTTCATGTAAGACAGGCTTAACTCCCTGTCCGCAGAAATCCGGTGCCGTGTCCATATGCGCAATAAAGCCGATCACCGGCTTATCCTCCATGCCCTGCGTCGCCGGAAGGGTACCATAGACATAGCACTTATCGTCTACATGGGCATCTGCAATGCCGATCTCCTTCATCTCCGCCACCAGTTTGTGCGCAAGATCAAACTCTCTTTCTGCTGACGGCACAGTCTGGCTCTTTTCGTCACTTGTCGTATATACCACGACATAGTCTAACAATCTTTCATAGGCTCTTTTCATCTTTTTATCCTCCACTCGTTTATGCTATCTGATTTTATCTATTTTTTCTATCAAAAAACTAAGCCATCCAGTTTTCTGCCAAGTGTACCTTGGCTGCCCGGACACTTCCCTGGATCATCTGCGTTCCGCCACCGCCTCTGGCATCGAAAGTCTCCCGCAGATGCGCGGCTTCCTGCCTGCAGTCTTTCGTCCGGCTTCCCACGATGAACTGATATCCCTGCTCATCACCGCCCGCAAAGATCGCACAGTAGCCCGCATGGTCTTTTACCATGTCATTGACGATGCTGCGCATTGCCTTACTATCACAGGCATCCGCAAAAAGGACCACATCCTCTGCATCCGCATCCAGACCTTTTGCCTCCTGCGCCAGAATCTTCTCCTGTGCCTGCCTGAGGGCATACGCCAGATTCTGGTTTTCTGTCTGTAAACGCTTGATATGACTTCTCAGTTCTTCTTCCGATGAACTGAGCAATCCCATCATTTCATCCACAGTCTTTGTCTTCTGCCGAAAAGCATCCAACGCACGGAAGCCACATAAGATACTGATCCGCACACCGCCCTTATAATTCTGCACATGCATGACCTTGAGTCCGCCGACCTCTCCGGTACGTCTGACATGCGGCGCACAGCAGGCACAGACATCAACTCCCGGGATCGTAACGATCCGCACCTGACCTTCCAATTCCTTTTTGCTGCGGTATTCCATGCTCTCTAGCATCTGGGGTGTCGGGAAAGCGATCTCCAAGACCAGATCATCCGCGATCACCTGATTGACCCGCGTTTCGATCGCCGTCACATCCTCCGGGGACAAGACGCCGTCAAAGTCCATGGTCACCACGGAATCACTCAGATGAAATCCCACATTTTCATAGCCAAAGGTAGAATGCACGATACCGGAAAAAATATGTTCTCCCGTGTGCTGCTGCATGTTGGAAAAGCGATAATCCCAATCGATCTGTCCATGCACCTGATCTCCCGGCTCCAACTTCTGTTCTATGACATGCACGATCACACCGTCCCGAATCTGCACATCCAAGACTTCGCACTTAGTAGCCGGGCGCAGTCCGTGTCCAACAGACAACCATCCCTGATCCGGTGTCTGTCCCCCCTGTTCCGGGAAAAAGAGGGTCTGATCCAGAATCACTTCGTAACGATCCTGTGCCTCTTTCAATGCCTTTACCGCAAGGACATTGGCATCAAACTCCGTCTCATATGGGAATTTATCATACAAACATTTTGTTTTTTCCATTCGATCACCTCACAGATATCCGGCTTTTACGCCACATAATATCCTATCATAGCACAAGCATGGGATTTATGGTATGATAAAAGACACAAAAAAGAAATGAGAACACAAAACATGAACGAAGAAAAAGATAGAGCCATTCTCGTTGGCTTACAATTAAATGACGGATCTTCTTTTGAACACAACTTAGAAGAACTGGAAAGTCTTTGTCAGGCATGTGATATTGCGCCGGTCTTTACCATCACACAATCCCTGGATGCCCCGCACCAGGCGCTCTATATCGGTTCCGGTAAGGTGCACGAGGTCAAGGAGGCTGCTGCCAATTTGGATGCAGACCTTATCATCTTTGACAATGCCTTATCCCCATCGCAGGCACGCAACTTAAACCTCGAGATCGGACTTCCCATCTTGGATCGCACAGCACTCATCCTTGAGATCTTCCAGTCCAGAGCGCGCAGCCGCGAAGCCAAATTACAGGTAGAACTGGCAAGACTCCAATATCTTCTGCCTCGTTTATCCGGTATGGGAACCGCCATGTCAAGGCAGGGCGGCGGCAGTGGATCACGCTCCAACAAAGGTGCCGGGGAGAAGAAACTGGAACTGGATCGCAGACATATCAGTCACCGCATTACTGAGTGTAAAAAAGAACTCCAGACGATCAAAAAGCAAAGGGTGACCCAGCGCAAGAGCCGCAACGCTTCCCAGACCCCATCCGTGGCTCTGGTCGGATACACCAATGCAGGCAAATCCACCATTTTAAACGCCATGCTGTCGCACTACGGCAATGATGAGATCACAGACATCTCCCACAAAAAAGTCTTGCAGGAAGATATGCTCTTTGCCACCTTGGATACTACGGTGCGCAAGATCACCATTCCCGGCAAGCCTGCCTTTTACCTATCCGATACCGTGGGATTTATTGATAAACTTCCCCATCATCTGATCGATGCCTTCCGCTCCACCTTGGAGGAGGCGATCGGTGCAGATCTTTTGCTGCAGGTGGTGGATGTATCAGATCCTTACTACCGCGAGCATATGCGCGTGACCCAGGATACCTTAAATGATCTGGGTGCCGGCGATATTCCTATGATCATCGCCTACAACAAGGCAGACCGCCTGCCTCAGTTTGCTCATGATCTTCCGATCGTTACCGGAAACCATATCCATATGGCAGCCGGTGCAGACCTTGGCATGGATGCCCTTGCCGACTTGATCTTATCCAACCTCTTTGGCAAGCCTGTGACCATGGAACTTTTGATCCCTTACAGCCAGGGTTCGCTTGTGCACAGAATCTCGGAAGCCGGCGAAGTCGCCAAGACGGAATACCAAAATGACGGCACTTATATGCAGGTCACCTTCACACCATCCGCCAAAGATCATGCCCTTATGCAGGAGGTCGCGTCCTACCGCATCGGATAAGCAGCATTTTCTGTCATACAAACAAAGACCCGACAACCTGTCAGCGCCATAACGCTTAGCAGAATGTCGGGTCTTTTATTTTCATCCTATGCCGGAATGTCTACCTCATCAGACTCAATATAGATCTTGTGCCATACTAAGAATACATAGATTGCCCAGATCTTGCGGCTGTTATCAGCCTTGCCATCTCTGTGGTCAGCCAGCAGTTTCGTCAAAAGGGTCTGATCGAAATACTGTGCCGCTACATCCGAAGAAAATGCCTCCTCAACCCTGTGCAGATACTTCGGTTCTCTCAACCACACACGGATCGGAACCGGGAATCCCAGTTTCTTTTTATTTGCCGTCGACTCCGGCAAATGGCGTTTTGCCGCAATACGAAAGGCTCTCTTGGTTGCCTCATCTGTCACACGATAATCGATCGGCAGATTCTTTATGTATTCAAATACCCTGATGTCAAGATACGGAACACGTGCCTCCAAAGAATGTGCCATACTCATCTTGTCCGCTTTCAGAAGGATGTCCCCCTGCAGCCAGAAGTTCATATCAATATACTGCATCTTTGCAATGTCATTCAAGCCCTTGCACTTTTCATAGTAAGGTGCCGTCAACTCCTGTGGTGTCACATGGGTCAGTTTGGTCTGTAAGATCTCCTCACGCTCCTCCACAGAGAAAAGATTGGCATTGCCGATAAAGCGTTCTTCCACGCTCTTGCTTCCACGAATGATAAAGTTCTTGCCCTTGAAATTAGGCAGTTTCTTGACAATGGATGCCAAGCCCTTGCGGAGTCCCAATGGCAGTTTCTGATAACCAGCCAAAGACAAAGGCTCATGATAGATATTGTAGCCTCCGAAAAATTCGTCTGCGCCCTCACCGGACAAGACAACCTTGATGTCCTTTGCTGCCAGTTCATCTACAAAATAAAGTGCGATACAGGACGGATCTGCCAAAGGCTCATCCATGTAATACATAACCTTTGGAATGCTGTCAAAATACTCATCCGCACTGATGGTCTTATTGATGTTCTTTTTGCCGAGTTCTGCCGTCAGGCTCTCTGCGTAACGGATCTCGTTGTACTTGCTCTCTTTATCCAAAAATCCAACGGTATAGGTCTTTTCTCCCGGGAACTCAGCCACCAGATAAGAGGAATCCACACCACTGGAAAGCGAAGCGCCGACCTCTACGTCTGCAATCATATGCGCCATAGTAGACTCGTGTACGATCTCCTCGATCTCGTTTACTGTCTTTTCCAGAGACTCCGGTTCTTTTGCCGGCTGCATGAGCGGATCGTAATACTGATGGATCTCGATCTCACCGTTTTGCATGAGCATATAATGTCCTGCCGGCAACTTAAAGATCCCCTTGAAGAAGGTCTCCGGCAATACGGAATACTGGAAAGACATATACTGCTCTAAGGCTGCCTCATTGACCTCGCGCTTGATGTTTGGGTATGCCAGAATACTCTTGATTTCAGATGAAAATACCAGATTTCCATCCTGCTGTGTATAATAAAACGGCTTGATGCCGAAGAAATCCCTAGCGGCAAATACCAGATCCTTTTTCATATCATAGATCACAAAAGCGAACATGCCACGCACCTTAGAAAGCAGGTCTACACCGTACTCCTCATAGCCGTGGATCAGGCTCTCTGTGTCTGCATTGTTAGCAAAGACATGCCCCTTGGCAATCAGATCCTCACGCAATTCCAGATGATTGTAGATCTCGCCATTAAATACGATAACGACATCCCCTGTCTCATTAAACATCGGCTGCATACCGTGATCCAGATCAATGATACTCAACCGGCGAAAGCCCAGCGCCACCTGATCATTGACATACATGCCCTCCTGATCCGGTCCACGATGGATGATCTTGTCCATCATCTTCTTTAAGACGGCTTCTCGATCCCAATCCTCTTTGCTTCTTCCAATAAATCCACTTATTCCACACATATCATAATCTTCCTTTGGTCTTGTATTTGCTGTCAATATAGTATGCACGTTTTCTGCTTGTCTATGCGCATCTATCCATACGATTATAATGGTTTCCTAAGATGAAATCAAGGATAAGAAATCCCCCTTAGCCACCGGCTTGGAATAGTAATAACCTTGATAATAGGTTGGATGATACTGCTGCAGATACAACTCCAGCGCCTGATCTTCAATACCCTCAATACAGATATCTGCATGAATCGTCCTTGCCCCATCAGCAATTGCCGATACAATGATCTGATTCATAGGATGATTCTGTATATTCTGCACAAAAGACCGGTCGATCTTGATCTCATCCAGCGGTAATTCCAGTATCAGTTGTAATGACGCATTTCCTGTGCCAAAATCATCCATAGCAACACGTATTCCATTGCTGCGGAAAAATTCGATCTCTCCTCGCAGGAAGTCAGTATCCAGTTCTCGGCAGCGTTCCGTCAGTTCCAGGCAAAGATTCTGCGGCGGGTAACCGGTATCATGTAAAGCATTGAGCACCTCATAATGAAAATCAGGACGTTCCAGTTGCGGTGCCGCAATATTGACATTGATAATAAAATCAGGAATGATCCGACGAATCTCTGTTTCATCCTGCAAAGCCTGCCATATAACCCAGTTACCCAGTTCAAAAATACAGGCGTTCTGCTCAATAAAAGGAATAAAACGGTCTGGCGATACAAATCCATACTTGTCATCCTGCCAGCGTATCAAAGCCTCTGCACCTATGATCCGATTATTTCTGGCATCTACGATCGGCTGGTAGTAGAGGGAAAATCCGGAAAAATCAGTCATAATCTGCTGGTAGATCGTGCCGATCATATCCCGATCGCCAAATTCATGCTTATGTTTTTCCATATTGTAAAAAACAATATCTCCATGATAGATGGTCATGGACTGTCCGATCGCATAACCCAGATTGGCTGTAATACGATCTGTCTCTCCATGTGCATTGCCAAAAATAGCAGCGCTCCCCAGCACACGACAGGTTACATGCTTGTCACCGATGTCAAACCCCCGATATGCCATGGCTCGAATTGCCTCATAGAGCAGTTTGGTCTGTGCCCGATCCATATCATGCATGCAGACCCCATACATGGACGTATCCATGTGATAGACCGTTCCTCGTTCACCAACAATCTTCTGCAGTTCTGCCCCGAAAAACCGCAGCACCTCGTCTCCAAAGCGGTAGCCATACAAGGTATTGATACTGCTCAATTTGTCAATGACCAGCATCATGACCGTAGTTGACCTATCTTCCTCTGTCATTTCTTCCAAGCGCTCTAAAAAGGCGGATTTGCTGGAAAGATGTGTCACATTGTCGACCTCATCCATGATACCATAATTAGTAATGGTACCGGCAAAATAATCTATCTCCCCGTCCTTGCTCTTGAAGACAGCACTCTCACATGAGCACATGACGTATTTGCCCTCAGTGTTTTTTGCACGATACATAAGGTTCTGACTCATGCTTGTACCATCAAAAATACGCTTTATGCTCTCCTGATACATGGCAAGATCGTCCGGATGTACCCGTTTTTCCCAGATAGCGCCGGCATCATACATATATTCTCCCGGCATATCAAAATCCGCCATAGCACGTCTGGACCAGCGTGACACATTGGTTTTCATATTGCAGAGGAAGAGATATCCTCTCTTGGCCGTCGCTGCAAACACATCAAAGACACGATCGGACAGACCGGTCGTGTCTAGGGCATGCATTGTATTATCTTTTACCTGCTCTGCAGATCTTCCTATATCCCCCATAGATCTTCTCCATCTACTCTTTATCAATAAACTTGTCCATGAAATCGTCGATTGGGCAAGGCTTACTGTAATAATAGCCCTGAATATAATCCGGTCCCATCGCCGTAATACGGTCTAACTCGTCCTTTTCCTCGATACCCTCGACCACTTCTTTGATATTGAGGCTATGAACCATCTCAATGATCTGCTTTAGAAGTTGGTGTTCGTAATCACTATTCAGTGCCTTGCAGGTGAACTCACGGTCGATCTTTAAGATATCCGGCTGCATCTGGGATAAGTTGATCAGGTTGGAATAGCCCGTACCGAAATCATCCAGTGCCATCTGCACACCATATTCTTTTAATTTTCTCCAGAGTTTTGTCACAATAGCGTTGCGCGCCAAATATCCGCTTTCTGTCAATTCCACAATGACGCTCTCCGGCTTCAAATGATATTTTTCTATTGCGCTTGTCAGATCCTCATAAACAGAACTCTTTAAAATCTGTACATAAGAGAAATTGATGCTGACCTTAAAATCAGGCCGTATCTTCTGGCATTCCACACATGCCCGCAATGCGGTATCAATGATCCATCTGCCAACCGGCACGATCAGACCGCTTTCCTCCAATTGATCAATAAAACGGTATGGTGGAATAAGTGTTCCCTCGGCATCGCGATAGCGAAGCAAGGCTTCTGCCGCGAAGATCTCCTCGGATCCCACACGCATAATCGGCTGAAAATACAACTCAAAGCCCTGATATTCCTTTGAAACCGCCTTTCGCAGATTGCGCGTCATCTGCCGGTTGGCAACAAAGGTATCATAATCCTCTCGATCAAAGAATACCAGCTGATTCTTACCACGCTCCTTGGCGCGGCTGAGGGAGAACTGCGATAACTTGGTAATCTGTTCGTAGTCCAGCGTTTCTAAATCTGCGTCAGAAATCACCCCACAAGACAAGGTATATAAAGCCTCATATTCGTGCTCCTTGATATGTTCTGCCACATGATATCGGATATTGCTATACAAAGCCTTGGCATCTTCTTTGGTCTTACTGATAAGATCAAAGACCACAAACTCATCCGATGTCATCCGATAAACGGCCTGCCCCGGTTCCAGACAATCCGTGATACAGGTAGCAACATCAAAAAGAACGTGATCGCCATAACCTATGCCCAGCGTTTCATTGATATTTTTAAAATCATCAATCCCCAAACGTAAAATATAGCATCGCGGCATTTTATGGAACTGCTTTATCTGCTCCTGAAAGGTCACTTCACCCAGAAGTCCGCTGACATTGTCAGCCTTTTTCTTCTCGCCGATCTCATTGATGCAGCCGATCATAAGAAAGACTTTGCCATCCTCCGAACGGATCGTACGCCCCTGACAGTTGATCCAGACCGGTTCCTGATTGACACTCATCCAGCGATAACGCAGATTGTGCCAGAACTTACGCCCACTGCGCATCTCGCTCATATCTGTAAGTAGCAGATTATAATCATCTGGGTGAACCACACGTTTGTGCACCTCATCTACATTCTGGAAAACATTAGAGGGCAGGTCAAAACGTGCCACTGCCCTCTCTGTAATATAATAAACGTCATGTTCCAGATCCCAAACATATAGATAATCATTCATGCAGGTAGAAAACAATTCTGCTGCGCGCTCAAAGAAGAGGAAAACTTCCTTTTCCCCTTCATTGTCCGATGTATGCTCGTGTGTGATTGCTTCTTGGGGTTCTCCCAATATCTCCAATAATTCCTGAGAAATCATCTTATCTTTCATGTAATATCCTCCTGTGCTTCATCCTTTGTTATGCCTCCTGCGCAGCACAAAGGATTTTCAGCCTCTGCTGTCCTACTCAAAGGTCTTGTAACCCATGAAAATATTACCATTTATTGTCAGATATTTCAACAAGCGTTTTTAAATTATATGATATAGTTTTACCCCCCCCCCGAGAAATTTCAAACAATTTGAGTTTTTCAGAATTTTCTTGCTTTTTCGTAAAATTCTGTTTACTTCTTTTCCCGGGATTTACGCAGTCTTGATCTTGCCTTCCTGCTGTAACCACTGTACTTCATCACGAATGGTCTCGGTATATGGGCGGGTATGGTAGCCTAATACTTTCTTAGCCTTGCTATAGTCAAACGTATTGTTTCTCTCCAGATTATATACGGCAAAGGAGGTCATGACCGGTTTCTTTCCGGATAAGCTGGCTGTCTTTTCTGCAATCTTCGCAATTCCCTTTGCTACCGGCAATGGCAGAAAATGCTTGATCGGTGTGCAGCCGGTCTCGGACGCGATCATATCACTGAGTTGACGCATGGTCACTTCCTCATTTCCAAGGATATAACACTCGCCTGCCACACCCTTATCCGCAGCAGCGATCACACCATCTGCCAAGTCTCTGACGTCGCACAGGTTAAAGGATCCCTCCATACCCATCGGCATATCTCCGTTGATGATACGGATGATGGTTCCGGTCGTCTCGCTGATGGAGAAATCATTTGGTCCAAGGATTCCGCTTGGATGAACGACGCAGGCATTTAAACCTTTTTCCGTGACTGCATCCAAAACCGCCTGTGTTGCCATTGCCTTGGTTCTGGAATACCAGCCTACGACCTGATCCGGATCGAATTTCTTTACTTCATGGATTTTTCTTCCCTTTGGTGCTTCCGGGATGGCTCCAGTGCTGCTGACATAGACAAGTTTGTCACATTCTTTATGCTCTAAGCACTTTGCAATGATATTCTTGGTGCCGCCCACATTAACGTCAACCAATTTCTTGCTGTAATCTGCATTGGTCGTTACCATGCTTGCCACATGAAGGACTACCGTGTGCACGCCATCCTCTACGGCAAAGAATGGCTCCAAGGATTTCTTGTCACACAGATCTCCTTCTACGACTTCCACGGACTCCGGGATATATTTTGCTGCCGGATCGTTTGGCAGAACAAAGGCTCTCACGTCAGCCCCCTCTTCCACCAACTGCCTGCATACCGTGCTTCCCAAAAATCCTGCTGCTCCTGTTACTAAATATTTTCTACTCATGATCTTTCTGCTCCTTTTCTATTTTTAAATTTTTCTTTCTTTGTTTGTTACAGGTAGTATCATAGAGCGTCAGTATTGCACAAATATTTTACTTTTGTTAAGGTTTTATTAAAGAGGGAAACATGTTATAATTTCTTCATATTAAAATGATCGATAGTAGTAGATAAAGCGAGGAAACTTGCCATGGTTACCTATCCACTGAACGAATTACAACCCGGCATGATCGTTGCGGCTGATGTCTTTACGCCCCGTGGACAGTTGATCGTTCTCAGAGGCTCCATTTTAAGTCAGCAGATGATCCAGCACATGAAATACTACCATGTGCCGTCCGTTACGATCCTGCCAAATGAAATTGATCCAATGTCCTTTGAAAAGGCAGACCGTAGCGAACCGACTTACGCCAAACGTATCCGCCAGAGCGAATCTTTCAAAGAATTCAGGGAGCATTATACGCAGAGTGCCAGCATTTTTCAGGAACAGTTGAGTCGTTTTGTTGCCGGCGATGCGCATCTGGATACCTCTGCCCTTTTACAGGACACGCTGGAACTTTTCGACCACAATCGTGCTTCCTTTTCCTTACTGGATATGCTGCACAATATGCGCGATCTGGACGACTCCACCTATGTGCACAGCATCAACGTCGCCGTCATTTCACGCCTGATCGGTATGTGGTCAGATCTGGACGAAGCCAATCTGGATGTTTTGACCCTGTGTGGGCTTTTACATGATGTGGGAAAAGTACAGATCCCGGATGAGATCTTGGAAAAACCTGACCGGCTGACACCGGAAGAATATGAGATCATGAAGACACATACGGTTTTAGGCTACCGCATGATGGAACGGGAGCGCATCGACAAGCGGATCAAGAATGCCGCTCTCATGCACCACGAACGTTTTGACGGCAAGGGCTATCCTTTCGGTCTTACCGGGGACCGTATTGACACCTTTGCTTCCATCGTAGCCATTGCGGATGTCTACGACGCACTGACTTCGGATCGCTGCTACCGTTCGGCAGTCTGTCCTTTTGAAGTGATCGCCCTCTTTGAAAGCAATGGACTAACCGAATACAACCCCAAATTCATCCTGACCTTTTTGGAACATATCGCCCAGACCTATGTCGGCAACTCTGTCCGTCTGAGCGATGGCAGTCAGGGCAAGATCAGCATGATCGACACAAAAAAACTTCTCCGCCCTCTCATCCAATTAGAAAGCGGAGAATTTGTAGATCTGTCCAAACGTCTGGATCTCTATGTCGAAGAGATCATTTAATCAAATAATTTTGCCTTTTGGCGTTCAAAGAAAGCATCGACTTCCGCGATGATCCTTGCAGGCTCCATGGTCTTGAGCAGATAGCCTTCCGGCTTGAGTGCCATGACCTGCATCACACTTTCCCTATCATCCTTACTTGTCAAAAAAATGACCGGAACATCGGAAAATTCTGTCTCTGTACGGATCATTTCCAGCACCTGTCTGCCATCTACGACCGGCATTTCATAATCTAACAGTACCAGATCCGGGCGGTTGGTCGCTAAATACTTGATCGCCATGGCACCGGAATTTGCTAAGATGACCTGATAGCGGTCTTCCAGCCAGCCTTTGACATTGCGCAGCATTGCCCCGGAATCATCTACGACCAGAACCTTTTTCTTGTGCTGTGCGCCAAACTTTGCGATATAGGCATCGATAACTTCCACCAATTCATTGACATTGACCGGGCGCTCAAAAAACTGACGGATGAGGTGGCCTGAGATCACACGTCCGATAGCGTCATTTTCTTCCCTGCTTCCCACCGTAAAGATGGGAATGTCGCGCTCGGCTGACTGGTCTTTGAGATAGATCAGAGCCTGCTGCATATCTCCGATCCCGTCCGATCCACAGATCAGATAGGCACCGATGGTATCACGCTCGGCTGAGATCTGTGCCACATCCGGCTCGACCACGCTCACATCATAGCCCGCCTCTTTTATCTTATCCTTGAGTGACAGGATAAGATAGCCCTGTACCTCCGACACGATCAAAATCTTATACGTTTCCTTCATCATTTTCTCCACTTACTTTTCTTTTTTACCCCAACTTATCCACCATGGCATGACAAAGATCCATGACTTCTTCCATGGCGACATCCGCAACCGCTGCCCGCAGTGCATCCATATCCTCTGCCAGATCTTCCGGCATACGATAGCCTTCCAATTCTGCCATGGCAGCATCTACGCCGTCCAGATCAAAGTCATCCATGGCATTTGCCATCTGACCTAAGATACGGCTCAGTTCTTCCTTTGAGGTCTCCTGTAAATTTGCCTCGTCCAGACTTCCGTAAGGACGCAGGACTTCTTTATAACTTGTATATAATTCTAATACTTCCGGCAGTCTTTCTTCAAGTCCTTTTCGGTCATTGGCATTGCCCAGGTCTTCCATTGCCTTGAAGAGGGCAGACAGACGGTCTGCACCGATCATGCGGGAGGTATTCTTGAGGGCATGGACTTCGATGGTCAGATCCCGGATCATACCATCTGCCAGACACTGCTGCATCTTTTTCGTCTTGGTATCGATCAGTTTGTAGTAGTCTCCCAAGAGGCTCAAGAAAAGTTTCTTGCCTCCCGAGTAATGCACGCCTTCTTCTACATTAAGTCCTTCAATGACAGGCAGTTCTTCTTCCTCCGCCTCTGCTGCCACATCCTCTGTCTTGATGATCTTATCCTCAGGCAGATATTGTTTTAACTTGCCGCAGATCTCCTTGATCTCAATCGGCTTTGCCACAAAATCATCCATGCCTGCCGCTACAAACTCCTCCTTGGCGCCGCTCATGGCGTCTGCCGTGAGGGCGATCACGATCTCATGCTCCTGACTGCCCTTTTCCCACTCACGGATCCGACGGGTGGCTTCCACACCATCCATGACCGGCATCATGTGATCCATAAAGACCAGATCATAGGTATGCGCCTCCAGCATTTCCAGCGCCTGTTTTCCGTTTTCTGCCGTGTCGATCTGCATCTGCAAAGGTGCCAGCAAACCAATCGCAACCTTTAAGTTCATCTTATTGTCATCGACCAGAAGGATCTTTGCCTCCGGTGCCTTGAAATTCAAGACCTCAGAAGTGCCCGCGTAGGTCACCTGTCCCTCTCTGCGGATCGCCTGACAGAAGTTGAGCGAATAGAGCGGCTTGTTCATGACCATGACCTTGGCATCCCGCAAAGCCTCCTGTACCGGATTTTGCAGAACGCAGATCTGCTTATCTCCCAACAAAGAACCATGGATGGCATCCTTGTGCTCCTCGTAGACCAGGGTATCCGTAAAGAGGAAGTCTACATGCGGGCGTTTTTTTGCCATGACATCCGGCGCGATCGGTTCTATGCCGTAGGCACGCACCAGACGCTCGAAGTTCTCCTGCAAATAGGTATTGGAAAAAGCACCACCGATCTGCAGGGTCTTTTTCTCCTCCGGCAGACTGGCAACTGGACTCTCCTCTGCGATCTTCTGGCGGATGGTAAAGTAGAACTCACTGCTCTGTCCGTAAGTGCTTCTGACACCAATCTGTCCCCCCATCATTTCAACCAACTGACGGCAAATGGCAAGCCCCAGACCGGTTCCCTCTTTGGAATGATTTTTCCGGCTGTCAACCTGGGAGAAGGACTGGAAAAGTTTCTTCTGGTCTTCCTCGCGGATGCCGGATCCGCTATCCTTGATACTCACGGCAAGGACAAGATCCTGCTCCGTCTTATCCTCCACCTTGATCGAAAGTTTCACATAGCCTCTTTCTGTAAATTTGACGGCATTGTTTAAGATATTGATGATGATCTGGCGCACGCGCAGACCATCCCCACGTAAAGTCTTTGGCAGGGTCGGGTCAATGTCGTAGAGGAGTTCTACATTTTTCTCGCCTATCCTGGTCAAAAACATAATACCCAGATCACTGATCATAGACATGGGTGCATAGTCTTCTTCTACCAGTTCCATCTTGCCGGACTCGATCTTGGAAAAATCCAGAATGTCATTGATGATATTTAAAAGGGCATCCCCGGATACTTTGATATTGGAAAGGTACTCCTCCTGCTCCTCCGTCACATCCCCGCGCAGCATGATCTCGGTCATGCCGACAATGGCATTCATCGGGGTACGGATCTCATGTGACATATTGGAAAGAAAGGCAGACTTGGCTTCGTTGGCAGCCTCTGCCTCCTGCACCAGTTGTAACTGCTTTGTCACATCTACTAAGATCAGGCTATAACCGGCGATCTTTTTCTTGTGCTTTTCATTCTGATATAAGGTCGCCAGACGGCGCTCGTAAAATCTGCCATCCAGTTCCACCTCATCCTCTGTCGTCTGAAAGAGTTGCAAAACTTCCTCCGGAAGTTCCTGATTTTTGTGAAAACGGCGTAAGACCGGAAAAAGTTTCTTGGCATAACGGTTGGCATCCAGATAACCGTAGGCATCATCCGCGATCAAAAAGACATCGTTAGTATGCTCAAATACCCAGTCACGCCCCTGGTCAGTCACCGTGAAAAATTCACCCACCATGACACTCAAGGTCATGACGCAGATCACGACGGAGGATGCGATCGGCATGATATCGAAAGGAATATCTGCAAACTGGGAAAAGATGAGCATGACCAATAGGAAGCCCTGTGCCAGCATCAGATGAAAAAGGTTGTGTCGCTCGGTCTTATTCTTCATTTTGATAAAACGGCAAAGCGTATAGACAAAGAGGAATAAGAGCATGGATGCGATCAAGCCGTAACGTACATAGTAGAGAACACCGCCATCCATATTGACCTGATACATGCCAAGGCGCTCATCCAGAGAGATATGCACATTTCCCATCCACTCCTTGCCCATTTCACCGATCATACGCTGCCCGTTTTGAACTGCATCGGATGTGTTGCCATTTGCACCCGCAATATTGCCAACTGCCTCTGACACTTTCTGCGCCGCCTGGTCTAACTCCTGTCCTTCCTCATTTAAAATGATATGAGTCGAAGACCGCATCCACATCTGTGGTACCTCGATCAGTTCAAACAGAGGCCACCCGATCGAAACGACGCGGGAAAAGCGCATATGCTGGTATTCCATCATAAAGAGGATAAAGAAGAAAAAGAAAAGTGAGATGCCGACATACTCCATGCGGTACGCCGTCGTCAACGCCTGAGAATTGTCCGTTTCCAGGATCATCAGATAAGCACAGTTGACAATGGAACAGGCGGCATTGGCAAGCATGAGATAGGTTGCCCCCTTACTCTGCTCCTTTTGTAAGATCACAACGACACTGACCACCGGAATAAAGATGCCCGCCAGTTGCAAAGTCTTTAGACAGGTCATCAACTGCTCTGCTGTCAGTGTAAAAAAATAAAAGTCAAATGTCTCCATCTTCCCACCTCTTTTGTCACAACAAATTCTATCTCTAATATACAAAAAGCCCCCCTGCCAAGACAAGGGGGTATTTGTGAAATTTATTTGTATTTTTCCATTGCTTCTTCTAAGCTCATGCCTTCTGCGATGGCTTCCTTGCGCTTGGCATTTACTTCCTGAATCTCTTTCATGCGATCTCCGGTCAGAGAATAGCCCTTCATAGCGATCAGGGTCACTGCCCACGCGATCATTGGGATCAGGCAGAAGAGAACGATAACAACCCAGTTCATGCCCGGTGCATATGGCGTATCTGCGGTCGGCAGATTGAAAAGTCCGATCACACCTACGGCGATACCTACGACCGTTGCAGCCAGGGAAGATACCAGTTTATCTACCAGCGAAAACAGAGTTCCCATGATTCCCGGGATGTATTTGCCGGAACGATATGTCTCGTAGTCGGAACAATCCGCTACCATCGGGATCGGCATATCGGCGGTTGCATAGTAAGCACCATAACCCACACCAAAGCAGATGATAAAGAGGATCGTATATACGTTGACGCTCGGGAATACCAGATTCATGCCATTTGACGGATTCCACAATAAGAGGAGCGCCAGTACGCCCACATAGCAGACAAGTGCTACGGATACATAACGGACTAAGGATGCTTTCTGTCCCTTCTTCTGGGAAGTACGGACGGTCAAAAGGAAGAATGGTACACTCGCTGCATAGCCTAAGATCATCATCGGCAGATAGAGGCTGTCATAATTGCCCATCATACAACCGTAAAGCATACACAGAACCGTTGTATTTGTCGCGATAGAAAGCGCAAGTTTGCATCCGGCTCCGGCGATCATCAGACGCTGCATCGGCTTGTTGTTCTTGATGATCTCGATGTACTCGGAAACTTTGACTTTTTTCTGTTTTTCTCCACCGACACCAAAGTACTTCGGCTGATCCTTTTCCCAGATACCGATCACGGCAAGCAGGGTCAAAACGATTGAGATAACAACACCAATTGGTGTTAATACACGGTAAAAGTCTGCACTTGAGTAATCCGCAACGTTGGCACGCAGGATCGGCGCAACGAACTGCATCACACCCATACCGACTAAAGATCCCACCGTATTGAAGATGGTAAAGAGCGGACGCTGCTTTGGATCGTTAGTAAGTACGGTCTGTCCGGATCTGGTACAGGAAGTCTGGAAAGTGTATCCGATAACCCATACAAAATACAAAAGTACAAAGACTACATAACGCAGCGGCATCATATCTGCCGGAATATACGGCGTTACGATATAAAGTAAGATGATGCTGACTGCCATGATCAGATTTCCGATCACCATAAATGGACGGAACTTTCCGAACTTGCCATTGGTGCGGTCGATCAATGCACCAATGATCGGATCGGTGATAGCATCGCAAAGACGCATGGCTGTTACCATAATAGATGCAAACATCAGTCCAAGTGCAAGTACGTTAGAACCGAATGTCGCAATGTAGGAAAGTACCAATACATAGTAGACATTGGTAGCACCATTGTTCAGAGGAAACAGTACCAACTGATACGGCTTTGCGCGGTTCAGTCCACTTGCTTCCACATTTTGTTTTTCACTCATGAATAAACCTCCTTAAATAAATATCTGTTCTATACCCAGTTCGCACTCTTAGAACGCTTCTTTGAAAGTTTGTAATTTGCCGGCGTGTCTGTGCGTACAAAAGTTGCCGTATCTTCCAGATCTCCTGCTACCACGCGGATCTCGTTTTCTCCGTCTTTCAAATCGATCTTGCAGGTAAAGACATGATCTGCCTCTTTTGTCGCAACCAGTTCTCCGTTGCAGTAGAATTGCAGACTCGGCTGGTTGGAGTAGACTTTGACCGTGATACGGTTCTTTTTACGGTCTACAAAGCGCTTGCTGCAAATGTGGACCATAGGCTCTGCATTCCAGTATGCCTTGTAAAGGTAGAAGGAATCCTTCTTGGTCTGGCGGTCAAAGGTCACCAGTCCCTTGTGGTTCATGCCCGGCTCACCGCCCTGATCTCTGGCATCTGCCGCGAAATCAAACATATTCCACACATGGGTTGCCCAAAGCCATGGAAATCTGGCAAAGCAGCGTACCATGTATTCATGATATCTTGCCTGATATTCCTCCGTGTGATCTCCTCTGTGCGGATGCTCACTGTGGAGGTTTGGCATACCCTCTGCACCATACTCAGAATAGCCCAGCACGCGCTTCGGATATCTGGTATGGAAGATGGCAAAGAAAATATCATTCAAGAACAAGCCCGGCACATACCATCCCAGATAGAGATTGTAACTTACAATATCGGAGATATGTACGACCTTGCCAAACGGATTGCACATAGCATAGCAGGCAAGTACGGTCTTTCTTGTCGCATCCATGTTATGGCAAAGATCATTCAAAACATGATGGTTGTCTAACATGTCCTTTTTATTCTTGGTAGAGATCGTGATCTCATTGGAAAGTCCCCAGGTCACAATACAGGTATGATTGTAATTCTGTAAGATCAGTTCACGCATCTGTGTGATCGTATTGGCACGGGCTGACGGGATATGCTCGGAAATATATGGGATCTCTGCCCATACGACCATACCTTCCTCATCGCACAGATCATAGAAGTACTGATCATGCTGATAATGTGCCAGACGCACGGTATTGGCTCCGATCTCCTTGATCAGTTCCATGTCACGCTTGTGCTGCTCTTTGGGAATGGCATTTCCGATGCCCTTGAAATCCTGATGGCGGGAAACGCCATGAAGCGGATATGGCTTTCCGTTCAGGTAAAATCCTTTATCCGGATATACTGCAAAAGAACGAACGCCAAAACGCTGGCTGATTTCATCTAGAACTTGCCCGTGAAATAGCAGGCTTGCCTTAGCGGTATATAAATACGGGTCAACCACGCCCTTCCACAAATGTGGCTGGTCCATGTGGAATACATGGGATGCTGCCTGCCTGGCTGTATGGGAAAGATCCACTCTGACATCCGCCATAAGGTCAGCGGCACGCCCCTTGCCCTTGAGCCAGTTTTCGTCTGTGATAGCGCCAAAGCGAGGCTGGTCAAAGGTAAAATCAGCAAGCGATACTTCTTCTTTTAAAACGATCTGTCCTTCATGGTCTAAAATGGAAAGTTCTACAGTGTAAGCAGAGGCATCTGCGCCCTCCTCCAGATACACATAGGATTCCATGTTGATGTCTGCGGCATCGCCCTTTACCTCCGGCGTGATCTGCATACCGGACATACCGTAATAATCTAATTCAAAATGATTCTTGGATACCACCAGCAGATTGACATCACGATAGATACCACCATAAAAGGTGAAATCTGCTTTCTGTGGATAGACTCTCGTGTTGACTGTGTTGTCCACTGCAATGCGAAGATCATTTTCTTCCTGCAAAAGCGCTGTCACATTGGCACGAAAAGTAGAATAGCCGCCGTCATGAGAAGCGACTTTTTGACCGTTCAATAAGACTGTAGCCGTCGCATTGACACCACAGAATTCCAAATAAACATCCTGTGTATTGGCATCAAAGTCAGGCTTTGCAAAAGTCTTTTCGTAAGTGCCGATACCACGGTAATAATCGTTGCCACCATCCTGTCCATCTATGGCATTCCAAGTATGTGGAATGTTGACATCAATAGCAGGCTGATCTTTTATAGAAAATTTCCAATTTGGGTTCAGGGAAATGCTATTTCTCATACTTCCTCCTTTATAAAACATGCTTGTATATGTGCATTTTAAACGCTCCTAAAACAAATAACAACATACTTATCGTAAGTGGTAGTCAGACTTCCCTAAGTGGTCTGCCCCACCTTTTACGGCAAAGGCAGGAGCATTTTCAGTTCAAAGGTATGGTCAGATACGTTCACGCTCATCGTGCCGTCATAGCGTCCCAAACTATGCCGGATACTGCGCAGCCCATAGCCGTGATAGCCATTGTGAGGCTTGGTAGAGACCGGCAGTCCATTCTTTAATTTCACCTGACCGGTCATAGGATTGGTGATATTGATAACCAGAAAACGGTCTCTGGTAAAGATGGCAATATCAATCAGACGCATTCTGGCATCCGAGATCTTTTCCACCGCCTCCATGGCATTATCCACGGCATTGCCGAGAATACCATAGAGATCGACCGGATCGACAAATTCCAGTTTGCTGCCGTCCGCGATACAATTTATCTTGATGCCCTTTGCCTGACAGGAAAGGCTCTTTTCCGTTAGAATCGTATCCAATACATCGTTTCCGGTCTTGACGATCGCACCATAGATCTCGACCGACTGCTCCAATTCTTTCAGATAACGTTCCTTGCTCTCATCATCGGCAAGCCCACGCAAAGCTCGAACCTGATGCTTGAGGTCATGGCATTTCTGATTGATCATGTCGATGTTATCGCGCGTGATCTCATACTGTTCTTCCTGCTGCTTCATCAGCATATTCATGGTAAAAAGTTCCTTTTCCAAGGCAGACTTTTTGAAAAGTTCCGACTGGATAAAAAGCAGGGACACACAATAAAGTTGTACGACCAGCAGTACCACATAATACATGAGATTATATCTGCCAAAATGCACGATGCGCATCATCTGATCCAGCATTTCAAAAACTGCTAAGAACAAAACTGCGGATGTCATCTGGCGCGGTCCAATATGGTACTTTCCCTTTTCCGGCATACACTTCGCCGTTGTCAGCCCAACAATCGCCAGCCCCACGGCATAGAATCCAAGCACGCCCCAGAGCAAGGCAGCCAGACTGCCATTATTACGAAAAGGAGACAACTGATAAAGAACATGCCATAAATTCATAAAAAACTGCGAAGTCACAAGGGACCAGATCGCAACATAAAAAGCCGCACTCTTTTTTATGGTGGCACAATAATAGACGACAAAAGACATAACGACCAGATCTAAAACCACAAGTAAAAAGTTTGTTGAACCATTCTGCGGCAAAACCATTGCAGGTCCAACCATAAGGGTGCCCCCCATAATGAGACCCGACAAAAGACGCAACTCGATCGGCTCACGTTTCTGTAAAGGCAACAGATAGACCAGACCGGATAAAACAACAAAAATCTGCTCCAGGAGATTTGCATAAGGTAAAAAATTCATGTTAAAAGCCTCCTCCGATGTAGTCTGTCACTTCCTTCAAAAAGTGCGCCCGGTTTCGTCTGCTGATCTCCAGTTGCGCACCGGCAACATGTACCACATTATCTTCAATCTCGGTCACATATTTGAGATTGACCAGATACCAATGATTACATTTGACAAAATGATAATCCTTAAACATTTCTTCCGCACTCTGCAAAGTACCACGCTGGGCGAACTCTCCCTCTGCTGTATGATAATGTAAAAATCGATTTTCTATCTCTATATAGTAAATATCGTTAGAATTGAGTTTTTTCATACCGCCCTGCGTATTGATGGCAAACTCTAAGTTATCACGCTTGCCATGCACACGGCCGATAGCACGTTCCAATCGAAAGGCAAAGCCATAATAGTCAATCGGTTTCAAGACAAAATCCAATGCGCCCACTTCGTAGCCTTCGATGGCGTACTGTGCCATATTGGTGATAAAGACCATGACCACATCTGCATCGCGCCCACGGATCACTTTGGCTGCATCCATGCCATTTAACTGCGCCATTTCGATGTCGAAAAAGATAATGTCATAGCGCGCCTCTGTATCATCCACGATCTCCTGTCCGTCCGCATAGGTCGTGACCAAAAACTCCAGTTTATGCTCTTCTTCGTATTTTTGAATATACTGACACACTTCATCCCTGTACTGTTCTTCATCTTCGACTACTGCAATCCGATACATGTCTTTTTCCTTTCTCTCCTGATTTCATCTTTATATAATGCACGATTCTTCCAAATTTCGCAAGGCTTGGTAAAGAACGCGCCAAGGATATCCCCATAAAAAACGGCAACCGGACAAATATGGTAAAAGATCCGAAGCCTTTTGACCTCGGATCTTTTTCTACATCATTTTATAGGATTGTATTTATTTTTGCTTGCGCGCTTTCTTTGCTTCCTGAAAGTCAGCGTAAGCCTGACTCTTTTTAAATTCCTTTTTCTTCTTGATAAAGAGTAACAAAGATACCACAAACAAGAGGATAAAGACGATCATAACAATTCTTACGATTCTTACCAGTTTCAGTTCCGCTGCCTTGACCAGAGTGTTCTCACCCACGCCGTTCATGGCAACGGAATTGGCAATCGCATATAAGTCATGGTGGCAGGCCTCGCGCATAGCACTGACCACAACCGGATCATTTTCATATTCCGGCAACTGGTTGGTGATGTATGGAAGCATGGCATCAAAGGTAGAGATACCGCCTGCAATCAGACCATCCACACCATTGACATACTTGGTCAATACATTATCGGTGATGGTAAGTCCCTGGCTGCCCCACTCGTTACGCAGGATACCGGTCATCAGGCCCTTGTTGCCGCCTGACCAGATCGCACCCCAACGTGTGTAAGCAACCATGACCCCACCGCCATTTCCTTCTTCGATCGGTGCCTGGAAGGCTTTCAGATAGATCTCTCTGGCTGCCTGTTCCGGAAGCCATACACCAAGTCCCAGACGATCCTGCTCACAGTCATTTAAGGCAAAGTGCTTCATAACGACATGCACGCCCTTAGACTCAATGGCTGCCACTTCGTAAAGTGACATCTCACCGGACAAAAATCCGTCTTCGGAATAATACTCAAAGTTACGTCCGCCATATGGGGAACGATGGATGTTGTTTCCAGGTCCGTATAAAATGGCTACATTTGCAGACAGGCAGTCGTTACCGATTACCTTCCCGATCTCCGTCATAAGGTCACGGTTAAAGGTTGCAGCCATGACATCTTCGGAGGTAAAGGCTGTTGCAGCCATTTTTGCAGAATCTGCATTAAAGAGGGAGGCTGTCAGTCCCTGCGGTCCATTCTCATCACGGGATCCCGGTGCCTGTACAGACTCTACCGGCATGGTCCAATGGAAGGAATCGCCGATCAGGGAAACCATCTCATCGAAAGTCAACTGGTCAAGCAAGGCCTCCCACTGTGGATCCTCATAATCCAGACCAATCATATCGTAAAGGGTCAGTTCCTGTGCTGCCCCCATGGTAGGCATTTCCACCTCGTCATAATCTGAGGCATCATACTGTACCAGTTGCAGATCCTCGATCAACTGATCTGTCAGGGCGATCTTTACGGTATCTGTCGGCCAGGTTCCTTCCCAGTCACTACGGCTGAGGTAAGTCACATTCTGTTCTGTACCTTCATAGAGGTTAAGATCTGAATCAGACAACTGGTTGGTGATCTCTGTACCGTTGGCAGAAACCGCATAGGTCGTGGTATCCAATGTCGGATTGTTCCATGAGCCTACAAGGGCTGCATTTCCCTGTCCGTCCATACCGTTTTCTGCACTGTAGCCCTTGGCTGCCAGAATATTGTTTACGGCATTATGGGCATCGGTTGCTGCTGTAAAATAATATGTACCTGCATCTAAGATATAAGTCTCTGCGCCATAAGCATCATAAGATGCGATGTCTGCGCCGTCTACGACCATCTCAAGTTCCTGAGATTCGCCCGGCTCCAACTCCTGTGTCTTATCAAAGCCGACCAGAGATACGGATGCCTTTTCCACTTTATTCTCGACATCATAAGTGGTATATGGAGACTGCACATAAAGTTGTACGGTTTCCTTGCCAGCCACTTTACCGGTATTAGTCACGGTAACCTTGGCATGGTACTGATGATTTGCCTCATCATAAGAAAGGCTATAGTTGCTATAGTCAAAAGTCGTGTAAGAAAGACCGTAACCAAATGGGAATGCCACATTGTCACCGTAAACATAATCGCCTGCGGAACCGGTCTGCATAATCCCATCCTCATAACGGGTCTCATAATACTTGTAACCGACATAGATACCTTCCTGATAGATCATATAGGTATCCGCACTGTCCGGGATCACGCCTTCTTCGTAGCCTTCATACTGTACCGGTGTGAAGTTTGCCATTGCCGGTGATGAATAATTGTCATAGCAGTAGGTGTCTACCAGACTACCGGATGGATTGACCTTACCTGCCAAAATTTCTGCAACAGCGTTGATACCGCTAATACCGACATCGCCGATCCAAAGTACTGCGTCAATGTCATAGGTGTTATCCTTTAAGAAATCTACCTGTAAAGCATTAGCGGAGTTGATCAAAAGAACGACCTTTTTGATCTGTCCGTCTTTTTTCATCTGTGCCAGATTGGAAAGCATATCTTTTTCATTGTCATCCAATGCCAGATAATTGCTCTTATCATAGGTTGCATCAGCGCCTTCACCACCCACACGGGAGATCATAACAAGGGCTGCATCACCATATTTTTCTACGGATTTCTTGACATCATCCGTGTATACCTTCCAAGGTACCTCCGATGTCGTTGCACCTGCGGTCGTTACCGTACCGCCACGGTCGGATGCATACTCGGCACCGTCGCCAGACTCATAGAAATCCCACAATTTCTTATTTACCGAAAATCCCGCACTCTCCAAGGCATCTTTCCAGGTATCTGCGGAAGATGCGTCAATATTTCCTGATCCGGTTCCACCATAAACGATATTTACGCTGGAATTGGAGAAAGTACTGACCTTGGCTCCCTCCTTCAGAGGAAGTGCGTCATTTTCATTCATGAGAAGGGCTGCCCCTTCTGCTTCCACGCGCTGGCATAAATCTGTGCCGTATGCTACGTTGTCCTCCACCTTGTCAAAATCTGATGTGAAGTATTGTGCATCCGCATCCTCATTTTCCAGTTTCCAGAAAGTACCGCCGTTAAAGGCTGCTAAGGTATTGTCAAATGTGGAGCAAATGACAAAGACTGCGATAAAGACAACCGCAAAGATAGCAGAAAAAATGCTCATGCCTTTCCAAGGACGGATTGCACGGTGTTTTGCTTTTTTGTAGGCTTTTTTTGCCTGTTTCCATTCTTTTTTGTCCATAATGTTTCCTTTCCTAACCCAATTTAGCAGGTTTCATCTGCCTGAGTTGCTTTCGATATAGTACATAACCTGTGATCGTCGTAATTATTTCTGGCAGAGGACAGGTCAGCCAAAATGCATTTAATCCAAAGTGTGCAAACACCCAGCCCAAAGGCACAAAGAGGACTACCGTTCTGACGATCGTAAGAACGGAACTCTTGATGGGTGCGCCGATCGCCTGAAAATAAACAGGATGTGCATGATCCCATCTTGCCCAAAATCAATGCTGTTTTTGCCTACTGTCTTTTGCACTTTAACTCCTTCTATCCTCCTCTGTTCTATATAAAGCCCATCCATTATAACAAAGAAGTCCGAACATGACTAGCATTTTCGGACTTCTTTTTTTCTTCTATACTCTACCTATCTTATATACGATCTTATTTTTCATATAAGAATTCTTCCGGGAGGGTTACCCCGAAATCTTTTGCCAGATGACGGAAATCATCCGGTGTGATAGTCTGACGTTTGTTAGGCTGCATAGACAGCATCTTGACTAAGATCTCAGCAGACTTTTCAGCCGTATGCATAAGGCCAAAGGTCAGATCATAGTCTTCGCCTGCTGCAAAAGTACCATGATGTGCCCAGATGGCAAGATCATATTTCTTCATCAGTTCACTGGTCGCCACAGCGATCTCCCTGCCGCCCGGAACCATCCAAGGTACAACGCCGATACCATCCGGAAATACGACCGGACACTCGGTTGCCATTTCCCACAACTCTCTTGTAAAGACCTTGTCCTCCAATGGAAGAACAAAGGTAAGGGCAATGATATTGGTCGTATGTGCATGATAAACAACACGATACTTCGGATCCTGTAACTTCTTTACTTCCAGGTTCATCAAATGGCTTGGAAGTTCAGAGGTTGGTCTGCCGCCATTGACAAGCCCCCAGACGATACGGTAATTCTCACCTGCCTCGTCCAACTCGATCATGCAGATGGAATCTTCCGGCTTAATGATGACATTGCGGAAATATTTGCCGCTGCCTGTTACAAGGAAATACTCTCCTGCAAGGTTTGGCACACTTGTGCCGATCGGCTGCCACTCCTTTGGCTCAAAGTTCTCTTTGACAGACTCTACTTCTTCCGGCTTTACACGGTAAGAAAGGTTACCGCCATTTCTCTCATGCCAGCCCTGTTCCCAGCCATCGTTGGCCATACGGATAAATCCCTGTACAAATTCTGCGTCTAAAAATTTCATTTTTATTTCCTCTCTCTTCATAAATATATTTTATCTACAAACAACTTCTACCGGAATGTCTAAGATCTTTCCAACCTTTTCAATGACATCGATATGTCTGCCAATGGCTGCTGCCATATGATGTGTCGGACCAGCCTCGCTCCAGCGATTGCAGAACTCTCTGGCACCAATAGAGAAGCGGGTTCTCATATTGGTATCTCCAAACGTAAAGATCGGTCCTTTCTCATTGACACCCTCTGCCACAACAAACTTGAAATGTCCGTCCTTATCCTGTGTGATTGCAAGATAAGTGACATCGCCTGCCGGTGGATAGAACTGGGTCAGATAACCGCCGCCGGTCTTGCCATGGAATACCGGTACGATCTTCATGGTCGGCTTACTGTCTACGGAAATATCGGCATCGCCTGAGCCCGAATGTCCGATAATGCAGATGTCCTCGTTAAAGTCGATAGAGTACATCTCGGACAACTGACCGGTTCCGGCAATGGTCTTTAAGATGCTCATCGCCATAGCAACCTTGATGTCACCTTCTACAGCACATGCCGTCCCCTGCTTGATCAGCATAGAAAATGCAGGTATCAGCATAGAGTCCAGTTTTCCGGCAACGCCCTGTGCAAAACCGTCATAATGGGAAGCAACCAGTGCTAACTGCTCGTCCTTGACCCATTTTTCAAAAGCCACTACATATTTTGCCATTTCCCAGACCGTCTCAACTGTCGCACCGCCTTCGATGTCAAAGGTATCTAAGATGTCTTCTGCCTTGGCACGGATGGCATCTTCATCTGTGATGTCGTCGGCGATCGACCACATTTTTTCCCAGTCAAACTGCTTGGTATATAAGCCCATGCGGTTGTAAAGATTGGTCTCATCGATATAAAGATCCATCATGCCCGGATACGGACGACCGATCTGAGCGATATTGGTATCACGAAATCTACGTCTTACCTGTGCTGCGGTACACCACTCAGCAATCTGCTTTTCCACCTCAGGATCGCCGCCCTCAACAACACCTGTGATAACGGCATGTCTCTTTCCTGCACGCTCCAAGTCTGCAACCATTTCACCAACAGCGCCGCAGGCGTAAAGTTCGCCCAGCCAGGTGGCTGTATCTGTATTGGCATAGTCCGGTGCTTTTTTCTTCTGCACATTGACCAGTACGACCGGCACATTCAGATCACGAATCGCCGGAAGCATATTGTAACTGGTCGCATAGGTAAGCATCTGTAAGAGAACAAGATCAACATCTGCTGCGCGGAACTTGTCTCCGGCTGCCATGGCTGCCTCTTTTGTTGTGACAATGCCGCCGTCTACCAGTTCGACACTGTCCGGTATGGTCTTTTTAAAATCTGCAAACTGTCCTTCAAATTCAGGAACCAGTGATGGGAACTGTGGCAAATAGGCTCCCAATGCGATGGCAAATACACCAACTCTTGCTTTTGTTTCAACTAACATCCTTTTTCCTCCTTTATTTCAAATGAATGGAATACACATTTTCTTGCTTCTGCCAAGTCCTGCAGTTCGCCTGCGGCGATCATCTGCGCCATGATATTGCCGATGGCTGTCGCCTCCGTTGGACCGGCATAGACCGTTTTTCCGGTAGCCTTTGCCGTAAGTTCATTCAGATAAGCAGCATTGACACCACCACCTACAATGTTGATGCTAGGATAGGTCACATGCTCGATCTTCTCGATTTCCCTAACCGTATCGGCATAACATTTGGCAAGACTGTTGTAGATCACGGCTGCCACCTGATAGATGCCCTCCGGTACTTTCTGGCCGGACTCCCTGCAAGCCGCCTGTACTTCTGCTGTCATATTCTGCGGTGCCAAAAAACGGTCGTCATTGGCATCCACAATCGATGTGATTGTCTCAGTTGCCGCATGTTCGCAGATAGAACCGAATCCCTCGTCCGGGGATAACTCCTTGCGTACCGACTGGATCATCCAAAGTCCCATGATATTTTTCAGATAACGATAGCGATGGTCATAGCCACCCTCGTTTGTAAAATTGCATGCCATACTGTCCGGGCTGCAATTTGCTGTCTTTAATTCCGTTCCCATCAAAGACCATGTGCCGGAACTGATATAGAGCGTATCGTCCGACAGGCTCGGCACTGCCATGACCGCCGCCCCCGTATCATGTGTTGCCGGAAGTACCACGCTGCAATCAAAGCCCACTTGATCCTGTATCGTCTGGCTCAAATGTCCGACCTCTGTACCCGGCATTTCGATCGGCAAAAAGATGTCTCTCGGATAACCCAGTTTTGCGATCAGATCATAGTCCCAATCATTGGTCTTGGCATTGACCAGTTGAGTCGTGGATGCATTGGTATATTCCTGCTTCTTTACACCTGTGAGCAGGAAGTGGAAATAATCCGGGATCATAAGGAAAGTCTTGGCTTTTCCAAGCAGTTCTGCCTCCTGTGTCTTGTGTGCCATCAACTGATAGATGGAATTAAAGATCTGCTTCTGGATACCGGTCCTGGCATACAGATCTTCCTGCGGGATCTTTTCATAGACTAGGGCATCCATGCCATCCGTCCGACTGTCGCGGTAGGCATAGGTATTTCCCAGTACCTGATCCTTGTCATCCAAAAGCACATAGTCAACTGCCCAGGTATCGATCCCCATAGAGGTCGGGATCTTGCCGATCTTTTTACACTCTTTCATACCGGCGACAATCTCGGCAAAAAGACGTCCCACATCCCAGCAAAGATGTCCGTCCACCTGATCCATGCCATTATAAAAACGGTAGACTTCCTGCAAGCGCATCTTGCCGTCTTCTATCCAACTTAACATATGGCGTCCACTGGATGCGCCAATATCAATCGCTAAATAATACTTCATTTGCTACCCCCATTTTTGATTTCTACTTGTATTCTACTGTCTGTCAGGGCACAAAAAAAGGACACCTTTTAACTAGAAAAAGTGTCCTGTGTTGCAAATTACTGTGATAACTCCCCTACCCTTTTGTAATCCTTTCTGGATATAAGTATTCTTACGCACTTATTGCTTTCATTATTTTCGCCAAAACGTCCTACCGCTCCACCACGATTTATATCCAGAACATGATGTTCTTCCATTGCTCTTACCTCATATTTAATTTTCTTCTCATCCAATATCCGTAAGATGCTATCATATCTTTCATTTTTCAAGCCAATATATATTTCTTTTTTCCCTATCATGGTATTCCCCCTAAGATTAATAAGAATATAGTCTAAATCATTGACACTGTCAACTTCTCCCCTTATAATAAACTCCTAAAACCTACATACTCTTTGTAGGATGTGGACTTTTCAGGCATAGTCTTTTTTCGCCACAGTAGAATGTGCATTGCATTTTACTTGTGGCGATTTTTTATGCTTTAAAATATTTATTTTTGAAAGGATGCGCGAAAATGAATCAAACGTTTATGAAAGAAAAGAAAATACTTCCCTTAGTACTTTCCATGGCACTTCCCATGGTCGTTTCCATGGCAGTCAATTCGCTCTACAACATCATTGACAGCTATTTCATCGCAAAACTGAGTGAGGATGCCATGACAGCCCTCTCTCTTGTATTTCCCGCACAAAATATCATCACCTCAGTCGCCGTTGGCTTTGGTGTCGGTATCAATGCTGCCATTGCCTTTTTCCTCGGTGCAAAGGAACAAAAGACAGCAGATCTCGCCGCAAGCCAGGGCGTATTTTTCAACCTCATCCACGGTGTTCTTTTAACCATTTTAGGGCTTCTTGGCATGAAGAGTTTTTTGTCCATGTACACAACCAATACCAATGTACTCTCTCTCGCTTTGACGTATGCTAATCTGGTCTTTTTGTTTGCGCCTGTCGTCACCGTTGGGATTACCTATGAAAAAATTTTCCAGGCAATCGGCTGGATGAAAGAAACTATGGTCTGCATGTTGGTAGGCTTTGTAACAAATATCATTTTGGATCCACTTCTCATTTTTGGCATTGGTCCTTTTCCAAAATGGGGCATCTGGGGTGCTGCATTCGCAACCGGATCCGGTCAGGTTCTGACGCTGGTTGCATATTTTATTTTTTACTATCGCAAGCCTCGCGTTGTTCATATTACTATTGCTGACTGCAAACCAAATGCCTCGATTCTGAAAAGACTCTATGGCGTGGGAATCCCGGCAACACTCAACATGGCACTGCCATCCTTCCTAATATCGGTGTTAAATGCTATTTTAGCCGGTTTTTCAGAGACGTATGTCATGGTACTTGGGGTGTATTACAAATTACAGACATTTATCTATCTGTCTGCCACCGGTATTGTTCAGGGTATTCGTCCTCTCGTCGGATACAATTACGGCGCAGGCGAAGGCAAACGTGTACGCAAAATCTATGCAACCGGTCTTGTACTTACCGTATTTCTCATGGTATTAGGAACAACGCTCTCCTGGATTATGCCGGAGCGCTTATTTGGACTTTTTACCACAAATGCCACAACGCTATCGCTTGGCGTAGAAGCCCTACACATCATCAGTATTGGCTTTATCATTTCTGCGATATCCGTGACCACCTGCGGCGCGCTCGAAGGTATAGGCATGGGACTTCCATCCTTAATGATTTCCTTGTTGCGCTACTCTATTGTTATCATGCCTGCTGCATTTGTTCTCAGCCGTATCTTTGGTGCCACAGGCGTATGGATGGCATTTCCGATTGCGGAAGCCATCACCGGCATCGCTTCATATATTATCTGGTGTAAAAAGAGAAAATCGTTTATAATGGTATCTTAGTAAATGATTGATAGATACAAGGAGGATTTTTCATGAATACAGAAGTATTGACCTTAAATGAAGAAAGAAATGTCACACTGACAACTTACATACAAGATTGCGGGGAAGGATTCGGCTGTGTTGCTAAGCGCCCAGCTGTACTGATTCTTCCAGGCGGAGCTTATCAGATGTGTTCGGACCGTGAAGCTGATCCTGTTGCCTTTGCTTTTGCAAAAGCCGGATATCACGCTTTCGTTCTGCGCTACTCTGTTATGGACGATTGTACATGGCCAAATCCACTCAATGATTACGAGCAGGCGATGACACTGATCCGTTCCCATGCAGATACATGGCACATCTACGAAGATAAAATTGCAGTCATCGGATTTTCTGCCGGTGGACATCTGGCAACCGCTGCCGCAACACTTGCACAGAACCGCCCAAATGCTGCTATTTTAGGCTATGCCGTAACCAGTCAGCATGTACAGGCCTGCAATCCAAATGCACCGGAGACGATCTCCGCTGTAGACCGGAAAACACCACCTTGCTTTGTCTTTGCAACACGTACAGACAGCATGGTTCCAATCAACAATTCCATTGATTTTATGCGCGCTTTATCAGACAATGGCGTTGCCTTTGAAAGTCATATTTATGCTTATGGACCACATGGTTTTTCCACATGCGAAAGCAGTATTCAGGACACGCGTCCACAAACCATCTGCTCGCGTGTACCACACTGGGTGGAAGACAGTATTGGCTGGTTAAAAGACATTTTTGGTGAATGCACACTCGAAGGCATGACAGATCCACTCTGCCCTGCCCATATCAATGACAATTACCTGGATTATCTGACCGTTGACTGTACTTTTGCACACGTGATGGCTATTCCAGAAGCTGCTACACTCTTAGCACCAATGATTGATACTTTGATTGCCGGTCTATCCGAGCAGGCAAAAGGTATGAGTGCTGCTTTCGATGACAGCAACGGAACTTCTATGGTCAGCGATATGAAACTGCGCGACTTACTTGCCTATGGTAAGATTTCAGATGATGAACTAAAAGCCTTAGACAACCAGTTACGACAGATTTCTGTAATCTAAGCAAGCGAAAAGACTACAGAGGATGTATTTTCCACATTCCCTGTAGTCTTTTCATTTGTCTTACTTTTCTTATTTATTCCAGAGATATACCTTACCGCAAAGACCGGACTTTGATGTCGGCTTGCTCTCGCCCATCATCTTGGCACGCATGCCACTGGCATTCTCACGCCAGAGCGTTGTGGCAACCTCAATGACGATCTCATGCTCACCCGCTTTCAAATATCCACTCAAGTCATACAGATACTCCGGTACGATCTGCAAGCCAAGGCTCTGACCGTCCACAAAGACTTCCAGGCCTTCTGCGGCGTCTGTGATCTCTAAGATCTTATCACCGCCATCGCTTGTGATCTTGGTCTCATAACACACAAAACCACAGAATTTCGGCTTTTCTTCTTCCAGATGATCCGGCAGGCTGACATCTTTTGCATCCGCAAACTTTGGATGGTCTAAGGCAGAGCAGATACTGCGCTTCCATGTCTTTATTTCTGTCGGTTGCTCCTGCTTTTCTTTCTTTTCATACATGCAGTCTGACAAACGCTTGCCAACCGTCTTTTCTTCCAAAGATGATGTATCGGCTTCCTCATCAAATACCATGATCAGACTCTTTCTTGGTTCCAAAACAAAGGACACCTGACAACCGATATCCGTCATCTGCTGATCTATATCTGCAATGGAATTATCCCACGCATCATAAACATAGCCTTTCTTTTTCATTGGAAGGCTTACCTTTCCCCGATAGGTCTGCGCCGACTCATTGATCAGCATATACATATGACAGTCGGTCTGATAATGCATGATATGAATATATGGATTTTCCGGTGCGATCACAGCATCTTTGATATCCTCTTTTTCAAGATATGCCACGAGATCACCAAGGGCTAGCACCTTGGCATCCCCGGCTAAATCATCCGCCTTTTTCGCCTTGTTTTCTGCCTCTTTTTGCATGGCATCTTCTCCCATGGTATAGGCATCCGGCAGGGCATCCACATAGATGACATTGGATAGACCGGCGATCTCGATCGGCTGGTACTTTGCATAAGGCACGATCACATAGATAAACTTGTCTGCCTGATCCAGATGATCCAGAGGTAGGAAAGAGAAATCGATCTGTGCATCATAAAGAGGTCTTGCCACCTGATCCAGACGCATACACTGACCGGACCACTCGCCTTCGGCATTGTAAAGAACTGCCACCTTTTGTACGATCTTTCCTCCACTGATCAGGCTTGCCACACGGTTCATATATGCGCACAAGTGACCGAAATGGCGATACTGCGGATTGTGTCCGTGCGCATAGAAATGTGGCGGACAATCCGGGTCCGGGTATGCTTTCGGTGAAAAAGCATGCGGCACAAAATTGTTGACACCACGCACCAGAAAATGATCTGCCAGATATTTCATATCGGTAACGCCTGTCTTCCAACCGTAATTTCCAAATATCTCACACATGGTACGTCCCTGCTTGCTTTCTTGTAAATAGGCAGCAGACACACCGAGTTTTCCCAAAGTATAATGATAAAAGGCACCATTACGCGGTCCAAACATACCGGTCGTCGGTTCTTCTTCGCCCTGCGGCATAACCTGACCACCGATATCGTCAATGCCTGCCATATCCTGTCCGTAAAGTCCACGGAAATAATGTCCCAAACCGCTTCCGGTGCAGGCATGAGTATCATCATCCTCGATGGAATGACCGATATACATGACGCCCTTTTCCCGGCACCAGTCGCCGATCTGCTCCGAAAAATCCTTTTTCACCAAATTAGATACCGCATCCATATAAGTTCTTCTCACCTGTGCCGTAAGAAGCGGATCTCCATCATTTTTCCAAAGAAGCGGTAAATTCTTGCGATAGTCTACGCCCAAGGTTTTTTGCAGGCGTTCCTCCAATTCCTTACTCCAAGGCAGATCCTGCTCGGTTCCCAGCACATTGTGCTTTGCACACAAAATACCATTTCCCAGTTCCGGCTCATCCGAGAAAAATCCCGAGATCGTATTGCCAAAAAGATCTCCATAATGTGCAAAGTGCGGTTCGTAAACTGCCTCGATCAACTTATGACAGCTGACCTCATTCATCATATTGATATAAGCACGATGTGGTCCTAAGTTTCGCGACAGACCACAGACTGCCACCTGCCAGGTGCCTGCCGGCTTTTTCCATGTGTTACTGCCGGAAAGATCGATCTCCTCACCCTTTGGTCCATAGGCGGTAATGCTATAGACCTGATCGTCATCATATTTTCTGGCATCCTTGGTAGAGCCTGACATCATCATCTTCTGGATAAAGCTCAGTTTATATTTTGGTGGCTTTGCCAGTTTCTCTGTACGGAAGGTCACCTCTCTGGCATCCCCTTCATAGGAAAGGAATTTACAGAAAATGCTCTGTCGGCACAATTCCTGCGGTGCATCCTTTAAGGCACCGTTAGCAAAACCTGTCGGGAAATGACTGTCATCTAGTATCCAGACTTTCATTCCCAATTTTTTTGCCTCATCTAAAATGACATCCATATCCTGCCACCACTTTGGTCCACAGAAATCCGGGTGCGGACGGCTTTCCACGCAAAATGCCATACAGTTTGCATCATGGATGGCGTTTACATATTCCCGTAAGGTGGCTTCATCTTCCCCATGCTGCCAGAAAAATGGGAGCATATGGTTGGTGACTTGTCCTGTGAGTAACTGTTCTACTACTTTTCCCATACTTGATCTTCTCCTTTTGTTCTTCGCTTATCTTACCTGTATTATACTTACTTTTTCCAACAAATAAAATCTCATTTTTACGTCTTTCTTTACATCTCTGCCAAATTTTCCAACACGATTCAGGCATCCAGGCAGGATCGTTTTGCCCCGGTCGGCAAACACCGGCAAGACCTTTAAGCAGATCATCCAGACAGAAAAACTCTCCCGGGCAGATCATCTGCCCCAATTTTTCGTCCAGTGACATATCCTTTAAGGTATTGTGTTTATTATTATTTTATTGTTTATTTAACTCAGAAAGAATGTACCTTTTATACAAAAACGGATGCCGTTCTTGGCATCCGTCCTTTCCTCGCAGGAGCATCCTATAAGGTTCCCAATATGTAATTGATAAACTGCTGGGCGGTTCTTCCAGAGATACCACCATGGCTGAGTTCCCACTTATTTGCTTCTGCACGCAGTGTCTCGTCACTCATCTGCTCCTCGGTCACACCATTCTTTCTTGCCAATTCCACAACGATATGGAAGTACTCTTTCTGGCTCGGCTTGGAGTAATTGATCGTAACACCAAAGCGGTTGACCAGAGACAGTTTTTCTTCCATGGTATCGGAGTGATGCATACCGTTCTGTGTCTGCACATCATTCCGGTCATTCCAGGTTTCCTTAATGAGGTGTCTGCGGTTGGATGTGGCATAGATCAGAATATTGTCCGGTCTTGTCTCCACACCGCCCTCGATAACAGCCTTTAAGAATTTATACTCGATCTCAAATTCCTCAAAGGAAAGATCATCCATATAGATGATAAATTTGTAATTGCGATTCTTGATGCTGGCAATGACATTGGACAGATCTTTGAACTGATGCTTGTATATCTCGATCATGCGCAAGCCATCCGGGTAAAATTCGTTGACGATCGCCTTGATGCTCGTCGACTTTCCGGTACCACTATCACCAAAGAGCAGGACATTGTTGGCAGCTCTGCCTTCCACGAACGCCTTGGTATTGTCGACTAATTTCTTTTTCTGGATCTCATAACCGATCAGATCATCCAGCATAACTTTATCCATGTTGTTGATGGCGACAAACTCAACATCGCCTCCATCCTTTTCCTTGATACGGAAGGCCTTATTCAGTCCAAACATGCCAACACCATAGTCTTTATAAAATCCGGTCACGGCAGCAAAGAAAGCGTCCACATCCTCTGCGGCTTCCAACTGGGCAGAAAGTGCAATGATCTTTTCGCTCACATTTTTATTATACATGAGTTCCTTTTTCTGGATGGCATGATAATCGGATAACTGCGAAAAACAGTCAATGCCAAGGTCTGCCTCAATTTTTGAAAAATCATAATCAAAGAGATTCTTAATCACAGTAAAATCGTTCTTTGCAAAGTGATTCACACTGCCATCGTTGGCTCCCACCTTTTCACAAGTGATGGAAAATGGGTTTTCATTGGTCACCAGATAAAATGCCAGATAATTGTGCCAAAGGTTATGGTCAAATCCATAATCTGTCGCAACCACCAGAAGTCTCTTGACCTGCGTGTAAATGTCCTGGATCAACTGCGCCTGATCCTTTGTCTTATTTTCATAGTGACGGAAGATCTCACCGAACTGGTATAAAATACAGTCCTTATCCATGTCACCATACATGATCAATTTTGAAATCTCACGATACATCTTCTAATACCTCACTTCTTTTATCCTGTGTTACACCTTATTGTAGCATAGACAAATTCGGAAACCAATGTTTTTACAATCATTATCCTTACTCATATCTAAGTGCGTCGATCGGGTTGAGTTTGGCTGCCTTATTTGCCGGATAATAACCGAAAAAGACACCGATTGCCATGGAAAATCCAAGCGAGATCAGGATACTCTTGACAGACGGTACCGCACTGGCTCCGATATAATTAGCGGCTGCAATACCGCCAACGCAACCGACTACAATACCGATCGCGCCCCCGATCAGGCAGATCACAATGGACTCGATGATAAACTGCAGGCGGATGGAGGAGTTCGGTGCGCCGAGTGCTTTTCGGGTACCAATTTCCCTCGTTCGCTCCGTAATGGATACCAGCATGATATTCATGACCCCGATACCGCCCACGACAAGAGCAATACCACCAATCAAAGCAATCGCCGTTGTGATCGTACTCATCATGGTTTCCATGATAGATACCATAGATGCCATACTGGTCGCCGACACGATAAAATCGCGGTTATTACGGTAGAGGTTGTCAAAATAGGACTCAATATCTGCCGCCAGTTGATCCGGATTCTGATTTGGATCTACAACCACGGTCAGCGTCTGATAACCACTGGCATGATTGATATCCTGTGCCGTCTTTAGCGGAATATAGAGATTGGTTGCATCACTGTTCATAAACATGGAATACATGCTCATAGTCTCATCTTCGTCCTTGGCATAAACGCCCTCTATGATGAGATTGTAATACTTATCGTTGACAGAAACTGTCATGGTAGAGCCGACAGCCGCATCCGCATCTCCATGGAAAAGATCATCCAGCGCCTCTTCCGAAAGCAGGGCTACCATAGCACCATTTTCCAACTCTTCCTCGCTAAAATAAGATCCCTGTACCAACTGCACATCATTCGCCAGAAAATAGCCAAGACTTGTTCCCATAACGGATACATTGGCTTTTCCACTCTCTGCATTCTGCTGGATAGAACCGCTTCCCACCTGTTCCGTGATGGAATAGGCAGTGATAGAATCTCCAAAGGCTTCCTTCATCTGGCGAAGCATATCCGTCGTTATATAATCCTTTTGTGTCGGCTGCTTGGCATTGTCATCCTGCGAAGATCCCCAGTTCATGCCAAACATAGCATCGGATGCCTCTTCATCATCTTTTCGCTCTTCCAGTGTTACAGTGATATTGTTAGCCCCCAGCGAACTCATGGAATCTGCGACTGTACTGGTAACGGAGTCTCCTACCGTCATAATGGCAATAACAGAACCAATACCAATAATGATGCCTAACATAGTCAGAAGCGCCCGCATCTTATTGGCTTTGAGGCTAAAAAGCGCCAGACGGATATTTTCGTAAATCATCATCATCTTGCCGTACCCTTCCTCTCTCCAAGGACATTTCCATCCTTGATCGTAATGATACGCTCGGTCTCCTCTGCCAGTTCCGGTGAATGGGTAATGAGCACGATGGTCTTGCCCTCCTCCTCATGCAGTTTGTGAAAAAGATCCATGACCATACGTCCCGTCGTAGAATCCAAGGCACCGGTCGGCTCATCCGCCAGAATGATCGCCGGATCATTTGCCATGGCACGGGCTATGGCGACACGCTGCTTTTGTCCGCCGGATAATTCCTCCGGCAAATGTTTCATACGTTCCTCCATACCGACCAGTTCCAGCAATTCCTTGGCACGGGCAATGCGCTGTTTGCCGGGAATCCCCGCATATAACATAGGCATCTCCACGTTTTTGATCGCATTGGTTTTAGAGATCAGATTGTATGTCTGGAAAACAAAACCGATCTTGCGGTTGCGGATCTTGGAAAGTTCTGCATCCTTTGCCGCAATCATGTCCACACCATCCAAAATGTATTTGCCTTCTGTCGGTCGGTCTAGCGCACCGATAATGTTCATCAGTGTTGACTTTCCGGAGCCGGATGCACCCACGATGGCAACGAATTCACCTTCCATAACCTTTAAAGATATGCCGTGCAAGACCTCGAGTTCATTTGGTGTTCCGATATAAAAACGCTTAAAGATATCTTCCAGTTCTATGATCGTGCGGCTCATTATACACCTCCCATAGAACTTGACTGGTTGATCATATCCTCTAAACTATTCTGCTTCTCTGCTGCCGGAACGATCACTTGATCCCCTTCTTCTAAACCGGAATTGATGATCTCCGTATAATAGTCACTCTCGATTCCCTTGTCTACCTTGATCTTCTTGGTCTTGTAAGTGCCGTCTTCGTTTGTACCTGTTACTTTTTGCACATAATAACTAGTTCCCTCATCATCTGTCTGCACTGCATTATATGGTACAGAAAGAACATCTGCATTTTTCTGTAAAACGATGTTCAATTTTGCGGTCATACCAATACGGAGTTTATCACTCGGTGTGTTTAAAGCTATGGTAACCGTAAAGGTAACGTCATCATTGTTGCTTCCTGTGCTAAAAGATGACGAGCCACTACCGCCCATGATACTTCCTAAATCGAGTCCTCCAAGACTGCCGGAAAGATCGCCACTGGAACTTCCGGTTGCGATTGGTGATACCTTTTTGACCGTACCGGAAAGTTCTTCGTCTCCGGTTGCATTGGTCTTGATGACGACTTCCTGCCCTACCGCAATGCTGTTAATGTCGTACTCATCGATCTCGGTCGTGATATCAAAGGAATCCACATTGTCGATCACTGCGATCACACTGCCATTATAGGTGTCGCCCACCTCCACATTGACCGCCGTTACCAGTCCACTTGCCGTTGCTTTTACTACAGTTCCGTCAATCTGCTCCTGTAAGTCATCAATACGTTCCTGCTGGGTCTTGCCGGAATCCTCGGTAGAATCCATGGTATTGTTGTAAGTATCCACCTGATCCTGATAGGTGTCGTTGATCCGCTTGATCGTATCCTCACGTTGAGAGACCAGACGATCGTAGGAGGACTTTCTGCTGTCTGCCGTCCTGCGGTCCGTATCCATCTGACGCTTTAAAGTATTGACCTGTGAATTGGCATTGGTATATGCAGTGCTTGTCTTATCCATAATGCTGTTTGCCATCGCCACCGCCTCATTGTAGGCTGCTACCGATTCATTGTAATTGTTTTCCGCACTCTGCCACTCATCATAGGCATCCTGGATATTGGTATCAACATCTGCCAGATCCTCATCCCTGGTCTTTCCTGCCTGTTCCAGATTGCGTTTAGCACTATCCTTGGTGCGCTGCGTCTGCTCATTGGTATCCGCCAAACTCTCCTTGGCATCAGCGAGATTGTCCTGAAGGTCTGCACTGTCAAGAACGGCTATGACATCTCCGGCGCTAACCCTATCTCCCACCTCGACATTGACGGCTAAAACCTCCACGCCGGTCGTATCGGAAGTGATCTTTTCCTCATCTGCCGCCACAAAAGTACCTGTCGCCGAAACACTTTCCATCAGTGTACGCTTCTCGACAGTCGCCGTCTCCTCATTGCTATCCGTCTGCTTCTTACCACCGGAAACAACGCCGATGATGATCGCGATGACAACGACCGCCACAATCGCGATTATGATGCATACTTTCTTATGCTCCTTGATCCATTTCATCTTTTTCTTTCTCCCTCTTTTCCTATGTAAAAAACTTCCATAATCAAACGATTTTGCATATGCTCAATTCTATAGGTTCAAACTGGAATATTCAAGAAGGCAATCGGAAAATTTTTATTAAAAAAGTATAAACTCACGCATTTTCTGTAAGATCTTCTTTTCCCTGCGGGAAACCTGTACCTGGGTCATGCCTAGTCTGCCTGCGATCTCTGTCTGTGTCATATTCTCAAAAAAGCGCATTTGTATCAGACGCTTTTCCTCCGCCGATAATGCCTGCATGGCCAAAGCAAGGATCTGTTCTTCCACGACTTCCTCCTCCATCGGCTTTTCCTTTCCCTCCAACTGATCCACCACAAGCACCTGACTTTCCCCAGAATCATAGGCAGTCTCATAGATGGAAGTGACCGGTCTGGCACTTGCCATGGCAAGGACAACATCTTCTCTGGTCAATCCCGTTTTTTCTACGATCTGATCCACAGAAATATCTTCCTGCCCCTGCTGCAGGGTCTGGATCTGCTTTCTGTGTTCTGCGATAGTCCGAGACACCTTGATGGGGTTGTCATCCCGCAAAAAACGACGGATTTCCCCTAAGATCAGGGGAACCGCATAGGTGGAAAAGCGTACGTCATATGTAGTGTCAAAACGATCGATCGCCTGCATGAGTCCGATCATGCCAATTTGAAACAATTCCTCCTTATCCTTACCGGAAGATGAAAAGCGCCCCACCATGCTCCATACCAGGGGCATATTATCCACAACCAGCCTGTCTCTTTCTCCCTTATCTCCTCTTTGCGCACGTTCGATTCTTTCCGTGATTCCATCCATACTAGACCTGATCCTGCAAGCATTTCGTCATCGTAACCGTCGTACCAACTCCCAGAACCGACATCACATCCACACTATCCATAAAGGTTTCCATGAAAGCAAAACCCATGCCTGACCGCTCCAGTTCCGGTTTGGTCGTATAAAAGGGTTCCCTTGCCTTTTTGATATCCAAGATCCCCTTACCAAAATCCTGCACACAGATGGTCAGCAGATTTTCCTTCATGCTACAACGCATCATGACATTACCTGTTTTCTTGTCATAGCCATGGATCACGGCATTCGTCACCGCCTCGGATACCGCTGTCTTTACATCATCCATCTCCCCCACAGTCGGATTTGCCCCCACCATAAAAGCAGAAACTACCATGCGTGCGAACGCCTCATTTTCTGAGATTGCATCAAAGGTTACTGTCATATGATTTTCCATGCCTACACCTCACTTTTTTGATTTTCCTGATCTGACGGCACAACAGTGATCAGCCGTTGCAGACCGGAAATGCGAAAGATCTGCTCCACACGCGGGCTCAAATTGGTCGCCACCACCTGTCCACCGGAAAAACTCAAATTCCGGCTCCTGCCGATCAAAACGCCAATCCCGGAACTGTCCATAAACTCCGTATTGGTAAAATCAAAGATCAGGGTCTTCACATGATAAGTCTCGATCAAAAGGTCCGCCTCCTCTTTGAGTTGGGTTGCCAGATGATGGTCAAGTTCCTTTGGCACGACCACACGCAATTTTCCCTGCCCCATTTCAAATTTGTATTCCATCTGCTTGTCCTCCTATTTTTCCTGTTTATGAAATAGAAAAAGACGTAGGGAAATATTTTCCTTACGTCTTTTGTATGCTTTCTTATATGAAATTCTCTCTTAGTTATTGGTAGTATTATCATCCCCGCCATTAGATTGTGCATAGGAATCTATGCGTTCCTGCGCCGTTCTTGCATGGGATGTATCCGGGTATTGCTCAATGACCTTCTGGTAATTTTCTATGGCACTGTCAAACTCCCAGGTATTCCACTGACACTCTGCCAGATAAAAAAGCGCATCACCGTTATGATAGGTCTGGTCGATAAATACCACCTGACCGAAACTATCCTTGGCAGTCTGATAATCCTGTCTCTGGTATGCCTGATAAGCCGTATTATAGGCATCTTCCAAAACCTTGGCATAGACTGCCGTATGGATCAGATCATACATAGCCTGCCCTTTTTCTTCAAGCAGATCCCGATTGACGGAAGAAAGTGCCTCCCCTGCCTGATCCAGATTGGATGCGTCGTAAGCCTCCTTTGCCTCCATGAGTTTTTCATAGGAGCCTACCGCATCTGACTTTCCGGTATATTGTTCCAGTTCTTTGTTGAGGTCTTCCACCTGCTTTTTCAGGCTGCTGACATTGGATGCACTATTGGTCAACTGTTCATTGGTATCGACCAAAGATGCCGCCGCATTCTCAGAAGCCCGCTGGCGAATGGTCGGGATGACCAAAAAGAAACAGATCAAAAGTCCTATAACCAGTCCTACCAGAATATTGACCACACTGGCTCTGGTGCTGTCGATCATATCCCGGAAGGAATTGCTCGGCATAACGATGGTATCATTGCCATCCTGAAAAGAAACCAGATCATCCTTCTTACGCTTCTTTTTGTTCTGGTTGAGTTCTTTTAATTTCTCGCGCACCTCTCTGGAATAACGCAGTGTGATGGTATTTCGCACATCGATCTTGTTAGTTGCATTTAACTCCTTGCGCGCCTCATTATACTTGCCATCCTGAATATACAAAAGAGCCAGCAACTGATGTCCGGCAACAAATTTAGGATTTAGGTTCAATACCTTGCGCAACTGGATAGTCGCCAGATCGCGGCTGCCCTGTCTGCAATACAAAAGTGCCTGATTGTATTTCTTGGTTGTCTGGTTTAACTTATCAAGCATGCCAGGTGTATTCTGGATCTCGTCGAGATAGCGGTCTGCCAATGGATTGTCCGGCTCTAAGTTCTTACTGATGACCCACTCGCTCAGCGCCATGACAGTCTCGCCCAACTCAAAATATACCAGTCCCAGGAGATTTCTCGCCTGGGTATTGTATTTGTTGTATTTTAAACTCTTTTTCAAAGAAACGATCGCACCGGACAGATCGCGTACCTGCGCCTGCTCCAGACCGGTATTATACAAGGTATTGGACGATGCCAGAATGGTGCGATAGATCTTCAAATCACTGCCACAATGAGGGCATACGTTTTCATGATCCACAAGGGTGCCACACATATAACATTTCATGTCTGCTTCTATCTCCCTCTCTTTTGCTCTGTCATCTGCCGAAGGATATCCGTCAGATCCGTCAGATCTCGCTTCTGGATCTCTTCTTCCGCTTCTTCTACTTCCATACTTGGCTCAAACTTTTTCAGTTCTTCTTCAAAATCTATCATTTCAGCCTCCAAACTACTGCTTTCTTCTATCTATCATAATGATTCTTTGTGAACATTCCGTCAAAATCTGTCAGCAGATGCTCTATTCATCCGGAACCGGATCCAAGAGCGGATCCATACGGATACCGGTCATGGTCTTGACAAATTCCACGCGCTTCTGAAAATCCGTCAGTTGTGCATACTGATCCATGATCCGCACCGTCACGCCGGAATATACGGTATCATAGGCACGCACCGTTGCTCCTCGTCCTGCCTCCATCAAGGCTTTCAGTTCATCAAAACGCACGCGGGCTTCCGCAACCACCGCTTCATCGCGGATACGGATACGCAGCAACTGCATACGCCTCGGATCTTCCTTGTAGGAAATTCCCTTCTTTTGTGCCAGAAGTTCAAAATCCTCGATCCCCTGTTTGATCTTGGCAAGATTGGCATCCAAAGACCGGATCTTGTCTGCAAGATCTGACATTTCCTTGATGCGCTCCTCGTCAATCCCAACCATAACATGGGTCACGGTTCCAAACTTATTGCCGATCACCAGGGAAGATGCGCCCTGCACCGCCGTCACATAGCCGCCGATGATAGCAGAACGCTTGCCTGCGGTCGTGATGACCCTGGAATCACAATTCACCAGACAGTTAAAAAGCACATCCGCGTGCAACATTCCCTTACAGGAGACAATGGCATACTCAATAAACTCTGCCGTAATCGCACCCTCTGCATGGATCGTGGTACGTTCTCCACCCTTGACACCGCTCAAAAGATAAATATCTTTTCCGGCGCGCAGGTCGCACAATTCCACCAGACCATCCACCGTGATCGATCCTGTCGCATGAATACGGATGCCGTTTTTGACACCGCCATGAATCACCACATCGCCCTTGAAATCAATGTTGCCAATGCTCATATCCGCATCCTGGTCGATCTCATAGACAGGAGAAATATTGATCCGATTGTTCTTTAGGACGATCTTACCATCCATATCCGCGTAATAGTACAGATTGTCATCCGAACGATGAAAACCACGTCCACCGATCGGTGGCATATCACGCATCATGCGCGGCTCGATCTCTTTGCCACGCACATTCATGCCCGGCATACCCATGACCGCAGGATGGTAAGTGGCGATCAGGTCACCCTCATGCACGACCTCGATCACCTTGATACTAAGGAAATCCGCAGATCCATCCGGTCGGATGGTCGGCTTCTTGGAGAAATCCTGACTAAAATGATATTCGTAGTAGCCATTGATCCCTTCCATGGGCTCTTTTCCCACAGCAACGATGAGTTCAGTATCAAAAAGGATCTCCTGGCACAAAGAGGAAAGCATATTCCTATCAATTCCATAGACTATCCCCTCTTGTGCAAGCATGTTCTCCAGTGTATCCACATCATACTGAGGCGCACTTTCCCCCTCAGCCGGAGCCGGAAAACGGATCGTCGCAAACATAGCCTTATTGTCAACACGAATGATCGGTTTCTTGGCATATGGATTCATCGGAGTTGTCATTTACGACTCCCTTCTTTGACCGCCGCTACCACGCGGCTGGTACCAAGTCTGCTTGCTCCCAGTGCAATAAAATCTGCTGCATCCTCCAAGGATGCGATACCACCTGCCGCCTTAACCAGTGTGCCATCTGTTACATGCGATGCCATCAGAGATACAGTTTCTCTTGTTGCTCCTGCTTTTGAAAAGCCGGTAGAGGTCTTGATATATTCTGCCTTGGACTCGGACACCACCTGACACATGGAAATGATCTCCTGGTCTGTCAAGAGGCAGGTCTCGATGATGACCTTTAAGAGTCTTCCCTGGCACGCTGCCTTGACCTGATCGATCTCATCTAAGATGTCATCAAAACGTCCTTCCTTGACCCAACCGACATTGACGACCATATCAATCTCGCTTGCGCCCTTTGCCACAGCATCGGATGCCTCAAAGCACTTGGTAGCCGTTGTAGCGTAGCCATTTGGAAATCCTATGACCGTACAGATTGGAAGTCTGCCATCCACATAGGCTGCTGCTCTTTCTACAAAAGAAGGAGGTATGCAGGCGGAAGCAGTCTCATAACGCATTGCATCATCCAAAACCTCTTGTATCTCCTCCCACCTACTGTCTACACGCAGTAATGTGTGATCTACCTTTGTAAGAATCTGCTTTACTTGTGCTGCATCCATTGCATATCCTCCTTAAAATAATGTGCCTTACTTCATCTGTGCCAGACGTGCGAGCACATCATCCATCATCTGCTGGTATTTATCCATCTTCGCGCGCTCCTCAGCCACCTTTTCTGCCGGAGCCTTATTCAGGAACTTCTCATTGGAAAGCATGCCCTTGCTTCGCGCAAGTTCCTTTTCCAGTTTTTCTTTTTCCTTGGTCAGTCTTTCCTTTTCCTTCTCAAAATCTACCAAATCCTCGAGTGGAATATACATGACCGCATCCGGGATAACAACCGAAACGGCATCTTCCGGTACGCCCTCTGTACCTGCCTGTACGCATACCTCACTGGCACCGGCAAGTGTCTGATAAGACTCTGTGATCTCGGTAAAGATCCCCCGCACTGCCGCATCATCCGATGTGATGATGATCTTTGCCTTGCGACTTGGCGGTACCTCCATATCGGTACGGAGATTTCGCATACCACGAACGACATCTTTGGCTCTGTCGATCATAGCCTCTTCCTTTGGATAATGACGGTTCTCATCATATACCGGCCAGTCGGTCAGCATAATGGTCTCCTCCTCCGGATGCAAGGTGCAGAAGATCTCTTCTGTGATAAACGGCATGAACGGATGCAAAAGTTTCAGAGCATCGGTAAGGACGGTCTTTAAAGTCCAAAGTGCAGCATTTGCAGATACCATATCCTGATCCTTGCGATACATACGAGGCTTAACGATCTCAATGTACCAGTCACAGAACTCATCCCAGATAAAGTTGTAGACCTTTTGTACCGCAATACCAAGTTCGTACTTGTCCATATTCTCGGTCACATCTTTTGCCAGTGTATTGACCTGTGAAAGGATCCACTTATCTGCAACGGCAAGATCTGCTTCCTCTGGCTGGGTCAGTTCTACACCTTCTAAGTTCATCAGGATGAAACGTGATGCATTCCATACCTTATTTGCAAAATTGCGGCTCTGCTCTACACGCTCCCAATAGAAACGCATATCATTGCCCGGTGCATTACCGGTGATCAAGGTCAGACGCAGGGCGTCTGCGCCGTATTTATCAATGACTTCCAGTGGATCGATACCATTGCCCAAAGACTTGCTCATCTTGCGTCCCTGTGAGTCGCGCACGAGTCCATGGATCAATACCGTATGGAAAGGTGACTTGCCTGTGTGTGCGTAACCGGAAAATACCATGCGGACAACCCAGAAGAAGATAATGTCATATCCGGTCACAAGTACATCGGTCGGATAGAAATAATCCAGATCTTCGGTCTTATCCGGCCAGCCCAGAGTTGAAAATGGCCATAGAGCAGATGAGAACCAGGTATCCAGCGTGTCTTCGTCCTGTTTCATGTGTACGCCGCCACACTTCGGACACTTGGTCGGTGATTCGGATGCGCGTGCAACCACAGTCTCTCCACAATCCTGGCAGTAGTATGCCGGGATACGATGTCCCCACCACAACTGTCTGGAAATACACCAGTCGCGGATATTCTCCAACCAGTGCAAATAAGTCTTATCATAATTCTTTGGCACGAACTGCAATTCGCCTGTCTTGATCGCCTCAACCGCCGGCTTTGCCAATTCTTCCATGGCAACGAACCACTGCGGCTTTACCATAGGCTCAACCGTCGTCTTACATCTGTCATGGGTACCGACATTGTGGACATGATCTTCAATACCAACCAGCAGTCCCATCTCGTCCATCTTCTGAACGATGACTTTACGTGCCTCATAGCGATCCATGCCTTCAAATTCGCCACCATTGCTATTGATGGTCGCATCATCATTTAAGATATTGATGACCGGAAGATCATGACGCTTGCCAACCTCAAAGTCATTCGGGTCGTGTGCCGGTGTGATCTTAACGACACCGGTTCCAAATTCCATATCTACATACTCGTCTGCAATAACCGGGATCTCACGGTTCATAAACGGAAGCATAACGGTCTTGCCGACGATATCCTTGTAACGATCATCTGCCGGATTGACAGCCACTGCGGTATCTCCCAGCATGGTCTCCGGACGGGTCGTAGCAAATTCTACATATCTGCCCGGCTCTCCAACGATCTCGTATTTCATATGCCAGAAATGTCCTGCCTGCTCTACGTGCTCTACCTCTGCATCAGAAATAGAGGTCTGGCAGACCGGACACCAGTTGATGATACGGTTGCCCTTATAGATATAGCCCTCATTATATAATTTAACAAAGACTTCCTCGACTGCCTTAGAACAGCCTTCATCCATGGTAAAACGTTCTCTCTGCCAGTCAGCAGAAGATCCCATACGCTTGAGCTGACGGATGATACGTCCGCCGTACTCCTCGCGCCACTTCCAACATTCGTCTAAAAATCCGTCACGTCCCAGGTCATCCTTGTTGATGCCCTGCTTTTTCAGATGCTCGATGACCTTGACCTCTGTAGCGATGGCTGCATGGTCTGTCCCCGGCTGCCAGAGGGCATTGTATCCCTGCATTCTCTTGTAACGGATCAAAATGTCCTGCATGGTATTATCTAAAGCATGTCCCATGTGGAGCTGACCTGTGATATTTGGAGGTGGCATCACGATGGTAAATGGTTTCTTGCTGCGGTCTACCTCAGCGTGAAAATAGCCATTATCCTCCCATTTTTTGTAAAGTCTGTCTTCCAACCCACTCGGGTCATACGTCTTTGCTAATTCTTTACTCATTTTATCTATTATTCCTTTCCGCATAGGCGGATCTACTCCTTGCCTATGTTACCATCTTATCTATATTATCTTATAAGGAAACAGGGGAAAAATCAACTGCCTTTTTCTCATTCCCGGTTAAATCCATAGGGTGTTTTGCTCCGCCATTTAAAAATCAGATTTGGCAGGAAAATATCCAGATTGCGCAGGGTAGAAAACGCCTTTGTCCCGGCACTGCCACCTCGAAACTTATCTTTATAGGAGATCGTCCGCCGCAAAAGTCGGATATCTTTGGGATCCATGACCTTTTCTTCTTCCAGAACATGAATAAACTCATAGGTGGAGTCATCCATCTTCTTGGCGTCCGCAGACAAATTCTGTGCCGTATAACCATGCACATAAAGCGGCTGGTCTACAAAAGAAAACGGTGTCCGCTGGCAAAGCAGAAGCAACCAGAGGAAATAATCGTCCGATCCGTTCTTTTTTCCTATATGCTGTGTCCAGACAGCAGGGATCATAGCCTTTGGAATCAGGCACTGTCCCGGTGAAACGATCTGGTTGCCAATGCGAAGATAGGTCTTGTAATCACCGACCAACTTTTTATGGTAATCCGTGCGATACCATAAGACCTCTCCGTCCTTTTGCTCCATAAGAGCATTTGAGACCAGTACCGGATAACGCATGATCTGCGCGATCTTTGTCCGGGAAAATTCCTGCCCCAGCGTCGCATGCACCTTATCTGCCTCCGTCTGGTATTTTTTCATAGTCGCAATAAAGGTAGCGACTGCATCCTCCCGCAAGCGGTCGTCCTGATCCAGAAAGATCACATAGTCACCGGTGCAGAGAGAAAGCCCGCGTACGCGCGCCGCATGGATCCCGCCGTTTTGCTTCTGGTCGTAGATCCAGATATTGCAATCGCCACCGTCTTCCGGCAGGACAACGCTCTCCTCCGGACTGTCATTTATGATCACGGCTTCCAATTCATCCGCACTCTCCAGATTTTTCTGGTTTGCGCGGATCATTTTTTTGTAATCTGCCATATAAGCATTCCCCTTATAAAAGGCAGTGATAATACTTACTTTCATCAAAAACTTGCTCCATATTTTCTGCCAAAGAACTTTGCTTTGAGAAAAGCGCCGCCCTTTTTCAGCCAGTTGACCGGTTCCATGTGCATGGTCGCCACTTCCTTGACGCGCGGTGCATCTTTGCTCTCTTGCTCTTTTAACAACCAGACATTAAAAAGGATCTCACTGACACGTCCAAAGAGTCTCGCCTCAAAGGCGCTCATGCTTTTCAGATCATCCTGCATGGCATCCTCTAAGTCTGCCAGGATCGGGAAAAGCCATTTGCAGTAGGCATCCAGATAGGTCCGCCGCATAATGCACATATTAAACATATATCCCCAGGTTGATGCGTAGACCTTTTTGCATGCTGCGTCATATTCCGGGCATTTGCTGTGAATGATCTCCTGTGCCAGATCCAGGTGCTTGGCATCCAGCGTGTGTGCATAGTGTGAATACAGGGATTCAATATAATACTTACGTTTTGTCGGCACGACGATGTCATAAGCCTCCATAAGATCCCCGGCTTCTGCTGTCGTCAATACGCAATCCATCAGGTCGTTTGCATGCGCCTTCCGATAAGAGCGGCTCTTTCCTGTAAAGTATCTACGGTAATGTACCAGACCGATGGCATCTGCATCCAGATTTTTCCAAGCCCAGTAGAGACCGGTCAGTTCGCAGTAAGTTGGATTTTTTGCTGATATATTCTCGCCTGTATTGTCACACACAAGTCCTAGGATGCTGTCCTTTCCCTCTGCGCCCACTTGTAGGGGCAGATAGACGGATTCTGCCGGTGTCTTGTATGGCTTATGCATGGCAATGATGATCTTTGTTTGCATAATTTTCTCCAAATCATAGTTTTTTACATTATAGCATACTATGCAGGTGAATTGTTCAAGGGGATATGAAAATAGCCGTCATTACTGCAAATAATGACGGCTGTTCCTAAAACACTTATTTAATTTTTCCGATCTTCATGCCATCACGCATCGCCATCGTCGTCATCTGCGATCGTATTGGCAACCGCTGCGCTCGCGCCTGCCACTGCCGATACCACCACAACCACTGCAACGATAACAACAAACAAGATCAGTATGGCAAAAAAAATCAAAAACCCCATCTCTGTCATTTTACCTACCTCCAAAAACAACTAAGCACAGTATAACACACCGGGATGGAAATTACACATGTTTGTTTTATTTTCTGTAATAAATAGAATTCCAGTTCATTTCATTCTTAAACTGACGGATGTTGGTGTCCTTATCAATATAAACTGCCTCAATGCCCATATTGGCAGCCCAATCCCCCATCTGCTCTGCGCTCAGATCATAGGAGAAGGCAGTATGATGTGCACCTCCTGCCAGAATCCAGGCCTCGGTGCCAACTTTGAGATTTGGCTGCGGTGTCCAGAATGCAGTTGCAACCGGAAGTTTTGGCATTGGTTTTTCTGTCTTTTTGCAATCCACATCGTTGATGATCAGACGGAAGCGGTCGCCAAGATCAACCAGTGATGTTGCAATAGCAGGTCCGGTCTTTGATGTAAATACCAGTCTTGCCGGATCCTCACGCTCGCCCATACTCAGTGGCTGCTCCTTGATTGCGATCCTGCCGTCCGCGATCGTCGGACAAACCTCCAGCATATGTGCTTCCAGAACGCCTTCCTTACCCGGTACCAGATTGTATGTGTAGTCCTCCATAAAAGATGTTCCCTTGGCATCTTTGACTCCCTGGGTCATGATCTTCATGACACGCACCATAGCCGCGGTCTTCCAGTCACCCTCAGCACCAAATCCATAGCCTTTTTCCATCAGACGCTGGATGGCAAGTCCCGGCAACTGTTTGAGTCCGCCCAGATCTCCGAAGTGTGTAACGATCGCCTGATAATTTCTCTCTTCCAGAAAACGCTCAAAACCGATCTCTATACCCGCCTGCACTGCTACATGCTGACGGAATTCTTTTTCGTCTCTGCCCTCAAGCAGGATGTCATACTTGCTGTAATATTCCTCTACCAAAGTATCAATATCTGCCTGTGATACGGCATTCACGGCTTCTACGATCTCATTGACCGGATAGGCATCTACTTCCCAGCCGAACTTGATCTGTGCCTCGACCTTGTCGCCCTCGGTAACAGCAACATTTCGCATATTATCAGCCACACGCATCACGCGGACATGGCTGCTCTCGATCACGCCCACTGCCGTACACATCCATGCGCCGATCTCCTTCTGGACATCCGCATCTTCCCAATAGCCGGCGATGACCTTGCGCTCCATGCCAAGACGGCTGAAGATATGACCATATTCACGATCACCGTGCGCGGATTGGTTCTCATTCATAAAGTCCATATCGATGGTGTCATATGGAATCTCCCGGTTGAACTGGGTATGTAAATGCAAAAGTGGTTTGCGCAATTCCTGTAAGCCCAGGATCCATGATTTTGCCGGAGAAAACGTATGCATCCAGGTAATGATACCTGCGCAATTCGCATCCGTATTTGCTTCGTTAAAAGTTCTGCGGATCACTTCATTTGTGATCATGGTCGGCTTCCAGATGACCTCGTATGGCAGGTTGCCGGATCTGTTCAAAGCCTCAACGATGATCTTTGAATGTTCTGCCACATGTGCCAGGCACTCCTCTCCGTACAGATCCTGTGATCCGGTGCAAAACCAAAACTGATAATTCTTCTTTTCTAACATGTCTGCTCCTTTCCTATATCTCGCTATTTTAGCGTAATCATTACTCTCTTACTGATTATCTTATGTCAAAGTCCAGATCCTGTCTTTTCATTTTTTTATGAAGATAGGGTAATATTTTCAATTTCGTTGACACTGCTTTTTTGCAAGTTGTATGATGATGCCAGAAAGCCTGCCAAAGTACACATCCTTTGGCAAATACAGACAAAAGGAGCCGCTGTTTATGAAAGTAATGAATATTGAAAACCCGGAAGAATTTTTAAAAGTCATTGATGCCTGTGAAGGACAGGTAGAACTCGTCACCGCTGATGGCGACCGTTTGAACTTAAAGTCAAAATTGTGTCAACTTATTTCCCTGACGACCATTTTTTCTTCCAGTTCCGCTATCCCGGAAATGGAGATCATCGCCCATGAAGCAGATGACTCCAAGCGCATCATGGATTATCTGATGCGTGGCAAAATATAACGCAACTTTTTTTCATACTCCTTACAAAAAGAAACTGACCGGAAAGTAAGTATTCCGCGTCAGTTTCTTTCTTTTTACCGATTCTGTTTTAACTTTACATAGGCTCCCGCCATATGTTCTTTTGCCCAGGCGATCTCCTTGGCTCTGCGATAGGCTCCGCTGATATCTCCCCGCACCAATGGGGCATAGAGGATCTTTGCCACGCGCCCATCCTCCGATAAGTGGCGGCGCAGTCTGCCATACAAAGGACCTTCCAGTTCAGCCCTTGCCCTTGCCATGACCTCGCGCTTGCTGTCGCCGTGCTGTATGCCTCTGACCATGGATGACTGGAAAGACCGGAAATATACCCCAGCCATGACTTCATGCAGGCGCATGCGCCATGCTCCAACGTCCAGATTTTCCAAACCGCCTGTCTCTCCTTTGGTCATGCCCTCGGTCACCGTCTGGATCTTTCGCATCTGCATATTAAGGAATGCCTGTACTCTGGTCTTTTGCAGGGCAAAATATTCCGGCAGATACTTGTCCGTCAGGCGGCTCTGTCCGCGATTGGCATAATGGTACAAGACATCCGGCAACGTCAAAAGACTTTGCAATGCTCCTGCTGCCTGCACATTAAATAAAATGTCCTCAATATGGACGATATTCTGAAACTGCAACTTCTGTTCCTGTAAGAAAGAAAGCCGGTATGCCTTATTCCATGCATAGCCAAACATAGTCTCATGCTCCAGTTCTATGATATAAGGATAGGCATAGGCAAGCGGTCTTTTCCACCCCTGTGCGCCATCATGGATATGATCTGAAAAATAATATAATTCCGGCGTCTTCTGCACCTGATAGGACAAGGCATTTTTTTGATAGTAGTCCTCGGTGTAGCCAAAGACGACCATATCCGCCGGCTGCTCGTCCAAAGCATGATAGAGCCTTTCCAAAAGGGTCTTTTCCACGCCATCATCCGCATCCAGAAACAGGATATAGTCTCCGGCGGCATGAGAGATCCCGGTATTGCGCGCCATACTAAGCCCCTCGTTCTCCGGCTTATGGATCACGACATAGTCTGCCTGCTTGCCGCGAAATGCCTGTAAATAAGATTCCGCGACCGCTCCCGTCTGATCTGTAGCACAGTCATCTACCAGGATCACCTCAAAGTTGTTATAGGTCTGTTCCAAAAGATCCTGCAACAATCCCGGCAGATATTCTTCTACATTGTATGCCGAGATCACCACGGAAAATTTGATCTGTCCTGTCATCTTTTTGCTCCTTATCTTTGCTACTTCTTATCATAATGCATAGGATGCGCTTTCGTCTACTGCTTTCTTTCCGTTATGTACTGGGGCGAGCCGGAAGCAGGTAGAAGTGGGCAGGACCGAAGGGGCGGGGAAGAACGCGTCGTGAAATTCTGTATCTCTAGAAAGAGGCTGTTTGTTTTTATTTATAAGAACTGTCTTTGCAAAGTTAAACAGGCTCTGGGATAGTGTTCGTCTGTGGCAGATATGAATGCAAAGCGTATTAGAGGTGCCCCTGAATATCTGCCACTGACGGACATATCCCGCCGCCTGTCGAAGCTGTGCAAAGACAGTTCAATTTCAAACAAGCAGCCTCTTTCAGAGATACGACGAATTTACACTCCAATACATGCTTCCCCGCCCCTTCGGTCCTGCCCACTTCTGCTTGCTTCCGGCTCGACCCTATTTCCAACAACGAAAAATGCCAGCAGGCAAAACCCTCTGGCATTTTCACACATTTTATTTATATTTCTTTTCCGGTGGAGCACAAGAACTACAACCGCCGCACGATCCACAGTCACCGGAGCATAAGCCTTTCCCGGATTTTTTCTTTTTGATCAAACTGTGTAAGATTGCTGAAACAATAGCGATCAATACAAGTAATACAATGATTGTTCCCATATCATTCACCTCGAAACCGGCTCAAAAGAGCCACATTTTTATTTATTGATTGCTGCATATTTATCCTTGCGGAAGAGCAGATAGATAAAGCCGATCACAAAGATAAATGCTACAACGGTTCCAAATCCAAAGACACCTGCGGTAAAGAGTGTTCCGATCTGGTAGATGCACATTGCTACAATGTAAGCAAGTATACACTGATATCCGATTGCAAACCAGAACCACTTTGGATTGTTCATCTCTCTCTTGATAGCACCCATTGCTGCGAAACATGGTGCACAGAGAAGGTTGAATACCAGATAGCCGTAAGCGGCGATTGGTGTCATCACCTGCGCCAGATTGCCCCATACTTCGGAACCATCTTCTGCAACTTCCGCAAATCCATAAAGCATACCAAAGGTAGCAACAACGTTTTCTTTTGCGATCAAACCAGATACGGCTGCAACTGCCATCTTCCAGCCCTGACCTGCCTGTGTCCATCCAAGCGGTGCAAAGATCCATGCGATCGCAGTGCCGATCTTAGCAAGAATACTTGCATCCAACTGCTCTGCCTCGAGCATTCCGAAGGAACCATTTGCCCATCCGAAACTCATCAGGAACCAGAGTACGATGGTGGATAAGAGGATGATGGTACCAGCCTTCTTGATGAAGGACCAGCCACGCTCCCACATACTACGAAGTACACTGCCAACGGTTGGCCAGTGGTAAGCAGGAAGTTCCATAACGAATGGAGCAGGATCGCCGGAGAACATCTTTGTCTTCTTCAAGATGATACCGGAACAAATAATTGCTGCCATACCTACGAAATATGCACTCCATGAAACCCATCCTGCGTTATCGAAGAAAGCACCTGCGATCAAAGCGATGATCGGCAACTTTGCTCCACATGGGATAAAGGTTGTTGTCATGATAGTCATCTTACGGTCACGGTCATTTTCGATCGTTCTACTAGCCATGATTCCAGGAACACCACATCCGGTACCGATCAGCATCGGAATGAAGGACTTTCCGGAGAGACCAAACTTACGGAAGATTCTGTCCATAACGAAAGCAACACGCGCCATGTATCCACATCCCTCCAGGAATCCCAGGAAGATGAAGAGAACTAACATCTGCGGAACGAATCCAAGAACTGCACCAACACCGGCAACAATACCGTCCAAGATCAATCCCTGCAACCAGTCAGCACAATTGATAGAAACTAAGAAGTTCTCAATTGCCGGAGGAATGATCTCGCCAAAGAGTACATCATTGGTCCAGTCAGTCAGGAATCCACCAACGGTTGTGATAGATACATAATAGACAAGCCACATAACTGCTGCAAAGATCGGCAGACCAAGAATACGGTTGGTCACGATACGGTCGATCTTATCTGAAGTGGTAAGGGCGCCCGCATGTGCCTTCTTGATACAATCATTGATAATGCTTCCAATGTAGTTGTATCTCTCACCTGTGATGATGGATTCTGCATCATCATCCAGTTCTTCTTCACAGGAAACAATATCTTTTTCGATATGTGCGATGATATCCTGTGATAATCCTAACTTTTCCTGTACCTTGGTATCACGCTCAAATAACTTGATCGCATACCAACGCTGCAGATTCTCATCATCAATGTTATGTAAGCAAAGTTCTTCGATATGAGCAAATGCATGCTCTACAGAACCATTGAAAGAATGCTTAGCCTTCTGAGACTTCTTAGAAGTAGCGGCGATGGCTCTTGCTGCTGCATCCTCTACACCGGTACCCTTTAATGCGGAGATCTCTACAACCTCAACACCCAGTTCTTCGGCAAGTCTCTTGGAATTGATCTGGTCGCCATTCTTGGCAACAACGTCGATCATGTTGATCGCAACAACAACCGGGATTCCAAGTTCTACCAACTGTGTTGTCAGGTAGAGGTTTCTTTCCAAGTTGGTACCATCAACGATATTTAAAATGGCATCCGGATGCTCGTCGATCAGATAATTTCTTGCAACGACTTCCTCCAATGTATAAGGGGACAAAGAATAAATACCCGGTAAGTCAGTGATGGTAACTTCCTTATCTCCTTTGTATTTTCCTTCTTTCTTTTCTACCGTAACGCCCGGCCAGTTTCCTACAAACTGGTTGGCTCCGGTCAGGGCATTGAACAATGTGGTCTTACCACAGTTCGGATTACCTGCTAATGCAATACGTACTCCCACCTTTTAGTCCTCCTTCACATCAATCATAGCTGCATCTTCTTTGCGAAGAGACAACTCATATCCTCTTACAGTAACTTCAATCGGATCACCAAGTGGTGCGACCTTGCGCACATATACTTCTACGCCCTTTGTGATACCCATATCCATAATTCTTCTCTTGGTAGCGCCCTCTCCGTTTAATTTTGTAACGACTGCAGACTGGCCTACCTTCACATCACGTAATGTTTTCATCTTGTGACTTCCTTTCCTTTGCCATTCTTTTTCCTTTATTTAAAAAGCACGTCTTACGCGTACCATTTAAACCATGATCTTAAGTGCCATTTCTTTTCCGATCGCCACACGCGAATCTTTAACATTGATGATCACATTGCCATCTGCCTCCGAAACGACGCTGACTTTGGATCCCGGCACAAATCCTAATTTTTCCAGAAACAATCTCGTTTCTTCTTTGCCACCGACCTTTTTGATCAGTTGCTCTTCTCCGTTGTTTGCCATAGCCAAAGGCATCATCTTACTCACCTTCCTCATTTTGTGCACAAATAAAACTTTTGTTAGTATCCGCTAACTCACGGTCAAAAAAGAAAATGCCTGTTCCATGTGAGCAACAATGGTTAGCACTTTCTAACTACATTGATATGTTAGCACAATCTAACTACAGTGTCAATCGCCTCACTTTAGAAAATTTCATAAATTTTCCGGTCCAGTAAGCGGTTTCCTGTATGATTTTTCCATTTTCTATTGCACTTCTTGGAAAAATGCTTATAATTATTTATACAGTTGTTTAACTAATAGGAGGTTTTTACATGAAGAAAGAACAAAGACTCAATCCGGACATTTTTGCAAAGGAATCTATCTGGAAACTCATGGTCAAAATGTGTCTGCCAGCGGTTATCACCATTCTGATCATGGTCATCTATAACATGGCAGACATCTACTTTATCGGACAGTTAAAGGACCCCTACAAGGTCACAGGGCTTTCCCTTTGCATGCCGATCACCACACTCTTATCTGCACTGGGCAGTATGATCGGCACCGGTGCTTCTTCCTGCATTTCCGTTGCCATGGGACGCGGAGATGACTCCAAGGTAGCACACTACTCCAGTTTTTCTTTTTATTTTTCCATCTTCAGCGGCGCTGTTTTTACCGCCATCGTTCTCATATTCCAGACCCCCATTCTGGATCTGATCGGCACCAGTGCTAATACCAGAGGCTACGCAGCCTCCTACCTTAGTCTGATCATGCTGGGTGCACCGCTTACCATGCTAAATACTGCGACCGGTCAGATCATCCGTTGTGAAGGTGCCTCTGTATCTGCTATGGTCGGAAACCTTTTGGGAACCATATTAAACATCATTTTGGATCCTATCTTTATTCTTGTGCTTGGCATGGGAGTTCCGGGTGCTGCCATCGCAACCTTGATCGGCACCGCCAGCAGTAGTATTTACTATATCGTTTTCATCATAAGAAAATGTAAACACGTAACCATTCATCTGCACGATTTTACACTGGGGCAAGGCGTTGCGACCGGTGTGCTTGCCATCGGTCTTCCCTCCGGTGTCAGTACGCTGCTCAACAGTATCTCCGGCATTTTTGAAAACAATCTTCTGGTCGCACACGGCGATCATTATGTAGCCGCCTTATCCGTTGCCGGACGTGCCACCATGATCATTGGCATGCTGCAAATCGGCGTTGCTATGGGTGTCCAGCCGATCATCGCCTACAGTTACGGTGCAAGAAATTGGAAACGTATGCGCGAGACGATCTTAAAAACCTCCCTTGTAACCGTTATTCTCGGTCTTGCGCTCACGCTTTTGTGCCGTGGTTTTTCCACTACTCTTGTCAAGGCATTTTTGGATGATACGACGATCATTCCGCTTGGTGTCTACGTGATCAGCATTGGCACACTTTCCGGACCTTTTATCGGTCTCTACCAACTTTGTACCACCTTTTTGCAATCAACCGAGAAGCCATCCTATGCGCTTTTTGTATCTCTTCTGCGGCAGGGCGTGATCTTTATCCCGGCACTTTACCTTCTGGATTCCCTTTACGGATTCCATGGTATCGTGTGGGCGCAGCCGCTTGCGACCTTTATTGCCCTTGGGCTGGCGCTGATTTTCGCCTTGCATCACTACAAAAAACTTCGCACACTTTCCGAAATTTAATGCCATTTTTGCAAAATCCGTGCTATGATGTCATCATAAGTTTATGGCTATCTCCTTGCGAGATAGCAGATTGATCAAATTTAAGATAAGAGGATTATAGATGAACACGAAAAACAACAGAAAATTTCAGGAAACAGATGCTCACATCTGCGCTACTTTTTTAGACTTGTTAGATACGCATGATTTTGACAACATCTCCATTTCCCTGCTCTGTCAGAAAGCCGGCATTACACGCGCCACTTTTTATTCTCATTTTGGCGATATGAATCATTTTTTTGATGCTGTAGCCCAACGGCTTTTTCTCGAATTGCGGGATGAGGACTGTGCAAACTTTCGAAAGATGGACTCACAGGGCGAACTCCACCATGCTTCCATACTATCGCTCTTTGAACATATTTTGAAGTACCGCTCCTTTTATCAGGTCTATATCACACGGGTATCACAGTTACCATTTCTGTCTGTTGTTGCCACCTTCGAACATACAGATGGCATTCACCAATACGCCGTCCGCCATGGTATCACCTCTGCGCGTCAGGCGAATTATTGTGCTACCTTTTACTACACCGGGCTAACTGCCATGATCCGCATGTGGCTGGAAGACGGATGTCCGGAGACACCGGAAGAAATGTATCAACTTATGCTCTTTCAAGCCAAAGCAAATAAAAATATTTTTTAACAAAACTGTTTTATTTTTCCGTCTGCTCGCTAATCTGCCTTCCCTCGTGATCCATATGGTAATTGTCGCGGTGGATGAGTTCCGAGATCGGCACGATCTCATAGCCCTGGTCGCGCAAGGAATTGATGACCGTTTCTAGGGCATCTGCCGTATAGGTCGCACCATTGTGCATCAGGATAATAGATCCATTTCCCAGATGCTTGTGCTCTGTGACTGTCTGCACGATGGAAGATACCCCGTAATTTTTCCAATCCAGACTGTCAACATCCCATTGGATGGGGTAATAGCCCATCTCACGCGCCGTCGTGATGACCTCATTGTCATAGTCGCCATAAGGCGGGCGGAACAAAAACATATCATAGCCGGTGATCTCTTTGACCTTGTCATGCACCTGCTGCAATTCCGATTTACATTCTTCCACAGACAGTTGTGACATATTCTTATGATTTTCGCTATGGTTTCCCAGATCATGCCCCGCTTCATAAATGGCTTTTACATCATCCGGGTAGGACTCGACCCAGTCTCCGGTCATAAAAAAGGTCACATGCACATCATTCTTTTTCAAAATCTCTAGTATCCGCGCCGTATCCTCATTTCCCCATGCCGCATCAAAGGATAATGCCACCTTCTTTTCGTCCGTATCGACACAGTAGATGGGCAGTTCCCTGCCGCCAACGCTCGCCGATGTTGTCAGCGCATTGGTCTGATATTGTCCGATCAGCCCTATACTAAGACAGAGCAGCCCCAGTACGACCAGGCCTGCTCTGATTTTATTGTTTTTATGTTTTTGATAATCAGCCATATGTTTCCCCAAGATCTCACTTGGTTTATCCTATGACCTGACTTTTGCTTTTATGCATCCGATCTGGAATAGGCATTTTTCATCTGATTGCTCAGTTCATAAAGAACCTTATCCAGTGTGTCTGCCGTTTCTTTCTGCAGCATATCCGCGATCGCCTGATTTGCTTCATGGCGCAACTGACGACGTTTTGCCGCATCCTGCTCTTTTTCGATCAAGGCATCGTATCTGCCGATCAACTCATGTCCCTTTGCTGCCATTTTTTCCTGATATCTTTCGATATGGAAAATAGACTTGCCATAAGAAGCATCTGCCATGGCTGCGATCATGCGGCTGTTCCAATAGAAGTTGTCGGTCGAAACCTCCTTGGTCGTATTGGACATATATGCCGGTGTTTCTGTCACATCTGCGTAGAACGGCACCAGTACATTAAAGGCATTGGAAGCAAAGGCGATCCACTGGATGACGCACTGATCTTCCGTCGCATATGGGCGCATCTGTACGACAGATAAAAAGTCATTGCGGTTAATGCCGATAGAACGATACGCACCAGCCAGGGATTTGTCGCCGTAGGCTGCATAAGGATCATAAGGTGTCCCCTGGAAATGCGCAGAAAGCACATATTTGACATCCTCTACCGTGACCTTTTTCTCCGGTACCACGCACCATGGGATATCATCTGAAAACGGTGTAAAGTCTGCATCCGGTCCATCCCACTTGGCAGAATTCGGATTCAGATAACGCTCCATATACCATGCACGAGGCGTATTATACACATGGTCAGAATCATCATGGCTGCCAAAAGCATCTCTTGGATTAAAATCGCCGTCCAGAGAAAGATCCAGATGATTTTTCTCGATAAATTCTGCCAGATCCGCAGAACACATAAAATCTTTCTGCTGACCCAAACCATCCTCAATATCAAAATAGTCAATGCCTAACTGATTTGGCATAACGACATAAGCATCATCCGGCACACGTCTGGCGATCCAATGATGTCCGCCGATCGTCTCCAGCCACCAGATCTCATCCAGATCCTGGAAAGCGATACCGTTCATCTCATAGGTGCCGTACTGCTCCAGCAAAGAGCCAAGACGTTTGACACCTTCTCTGGCACTACGGATATAAGGAAGTACAATGTAGACGATATCTTCTTCGCCGATACCTCCGACAATCTCCTCGGTATCCTCAGTCTTTTCCTGATAAACGACCAGAGGATCTGCTCCCAGGACACGCGGGTTGGAAGTGATCGTCTCTGTTGCCGTCATGGCAACATGTGCCTCATTGACACCGCAGGCTGCCCAGATACCCTCGCCCTTCAAGGCATTTGGTACGGCAGTATAGCGCATCGGATCTTCCGGAAGTTGAATCTTTACATGGGAAAGTTCCGAAGTATATACCTTTGGCTGTTTTGCCGGATCCATGGCAATAAATTTCTTTGGAGTAAAATGACCGGAACCGGAATCGTCGTTGCGGGCGATCATGGTCGAGCCATCATATGATGCATTTTTTCCAACTAAAATTGTAGTACAAGGCATAATTTTGTTCCTCCTGATAAATATAGTTTAGGTACAAAAATATGTGCAGTTGCACAAGATGCTAGTCTATGCCAACTGCACATTTTATATTAGTTACACAATATGTGCCTTTAACAGGTTGGTCGTGCCTGCGATTCCCAGTGGCACACCAGCGGTAAGAACCACGGTATCTCCTTCCTGGATTAAACCAGCTTCCTTAGAGCGCTCAAGTGCATGATCGAAAAGTTCATCTGCATCCTGCTTTTCTTCGACTTTCAGAGGAATGACGCCCCAGGAAAGATTTAACTGGCGGCAGACCTTATCTGACATACAGCCACCGATGATCGGGCTCTGCGGACGATACTTGGAGATCATGCGGGCAGTTCGTCCGGACTTGGTGACCGTCACGATACTGGTCGCATTCAAGTCGCCAGCCATCAGACAAGCAGTATGCGAGATCGCATCGGTAATGCTTGGCTTTTCATTGGTCTTGCGGGCACGCAGTCTTGAAATATAATTGATGTCCGCCTCTGTACGCAGTGCGATACGCACCATAGTCTCGACTGCCTCCACCGGATAATCACCGGCAGCAGTCTCACCGGAAAGCATGATGGCACTTGTACCGTCATAGATCGCATTGGCAACATCGGTCGCCTCTGCTCTGGTTGGTCTTGGATGGCTCATCATAGAGTCAAGCATCTGGGTCGCTGTAACAACCACTTTACCGGCATGATATGCCTTTTTAATGATCATCTTCTGGATGATCGGCACTTCCTCAATCGGAATCTCAACACCCATGTCACCACGGGCAACCATGATACCATCGGCTGCTTCAATGATCTCGTCGATATTCTGGATTCCCTGATGGTTCTCGATCTTGGCAATGATCTTGATGTCGTCGCCGCCATGCTCATGTAAAATATCACGTAATTCCTTGACATCTGCTGCGGTTCTAACAAAGGAAGCAGCGATAAAATCAAAGTCTTCCTTTACTGCAAATACGATATCCTTGTAGTCCTTCGGGCTGACATAATCCATAGACAGTTCCACATTTGGTACATTGACACCCTTTTTATTGGACACCTTACCACCGTTGATGACCTTACAGATAATATCGGTATCGGTAACATCCGTAACTGTCATTTCGATCAAACCATCATCGATCAAAATATGTGTCCCCGGTGCTACATCCTTTGGCAGATCTTTGTAACTGACAGAGACACGGTTCTCATCACCCATGATCTCATCTGTCGTCAGCGTAAAGGTCTGTCCTGCCTCTAACATAACCTTGCCTTCTGCGAACTCGCGGAGACGGATCTCCGGTCCCTTGGTATCCAAAAGTGCCGCTACCGGCAAGCCTAATTTCTCTCGTGTTGCACGCAGTTTGGTCAAACGTCCCATCTGTTCCTCGTGATCTCCGTGTGAAAAGTTAAAACGGGCAACGTTCATACCTGCCAACATCAACTTTTCCAGTACGCCTTCCTTTTCTGTGGAAGGACCCATTGTACAAATAATCTTTGTCTTTCTGACCTGTTCCATTTCCTTTTCCTATCCCTATTCTCAATTCTTATTTGCCGATCATGGTGCCATTCTCGCCACCAATCGCAGCATCTTCTGCGGAGAGTTTTGTGATCAGCACCTTGCGGATCGCAGAATCTCCAATGTAATCTACTGCCGCCTGGATCTTTGGAAGCATTGTGCCTTCCTCAAACTCACCGGCTGCCATGTAGTTTTTCGCATCCTGAATGCTCATATAGTCCAGAGGTTTCTCATGATCTGTGCCAAAGCCCAGACACACCTTATCTACACCGGTCAAGATAACAAGCATATCAGCATCCAACTGATCTGCCAGTTGTCCGGCAATTGTATCTTTTTCAATGACTGCGCTTGCGCCCTTTAAGTGGTTATCTTGCTGCAATACCGGGATACCGCCACCACCGCAGGCGATCACGACCTGTCCTGCATCGCAAAGTGCCTTGATCGCATCGATCTCCACGATATCCATTGGCTTTGGTGTTGCCACGATACGTCGATAGCCGTCTTCAACAGCAACGACATGGTTGCCTTTCTTTTCTTCTTCCGCAGCCTCTGCCTCGCTCATCACACGCCCGATCACCTTGCTCGGTTTGTAAAAAGCTTCATCATAAGGATCTACCATGACCTGCGTCAGAACGGTAGAAACCGTCTTGTATATTCCATGGGTCAGAAGTTCACTACGAATCGCATTCTGTAAGTCATATCCGATATATCCCTGACTCATCGCAGAACATACCGACATCGGTGTCGCGGTGTATTCCGGGTATAATCTGCAAAACTCAGACATAGCCGTATGTATCATACTGACCTGTGGGCCATTGCTATGGGTGATAACCACCTGATAATCCTGTTTGATAAATTCAGCCACTGCCTTTGCAGTCTTGACCAATGCCTTCTGCTGCTCCGGAAGTGTTGTCCCCAAAGCATCATGACCTAATGCAATTACGATTCTTTTCTTCTCCATCTGCTAGACCTCCATCCTACTGTTCGTAAAGAAAATAACACTTCTTTACCAAGTTAAATATTATCATAATAGCCTGCCTGCAACAAGCAAAAAAAGAGCGAAAATCTCTTTATCAGAAATTTTCGCCCCTCCCATATTCTTCCTGCCTTATTTTTTCTTGGTAAGCGTGACTTCCATGGTCTTTTCTTCATAGTTGTTGGATGCCTGTGCCACAACAACGTCCACCTTGGTACCTGCCTTCAAATACTGCATCACATTGGATATCTCATCCATAGAACTTACTTCTCTGCCATTGAAAGATACGATGATGTCGCCTTTCTGGATGCCAGCCTTGCTTGCTGCGCTGTTGGCCGCTACCTTTGTGACATACACACCGGTCGGCATATCATACTGCTTTGATACATCGCTGGCAACGTCCACACCTGAAATGCCAAAGTAAGATGCTTCATCATCGGAAACTACTTCCTGGTTGATGATGGTCTCGATGATATCCTTTGCAGTAGAGATTGGGATGGCATAGCCCATGCCCTCGACCTTGGTATCTGAATATTTTGCAGAAACAATGCCGATGACCTCGCCTTTCATATTCAGAAGTGCTCCACCACTGTTACCAGGGTTTACGGCTGCATCGGTCTGCATCAGGGTACTGGTGACCGTGTTGCCGGACTCATCCTCTAACTGAACTTCACGGCTGAGTGCACTGATAACACCGGTAGTAACAGACTGTCCATAGCCAAGTGCATTACCGATAACAACAGAGGATTCACCAACCTGTGCCTGATCGGAATCGCCAAGTGTTGCCACCTTGATCGCATCCATAGTGCTGTCTTCCACATCAGAAAGCGCAACTGCTACGACTGCAAGGTCTACAGAAGAATCTGTTCCCTTTATGGTTGCCGGGGCTGCACTGCCATCGTTGAAGGTGATCGTCAGTGATTCTGCACCGGATACTACATGATTGTTGGTTGCAATGTAAAGATAATCATTATCCTGACTGACAATGATACCGGATCCTGCGGATTCACTCTCGTAGGTCTTGGTCTGCCCAAACATGCTGCGATATTCCGTATAGGAAATATTGGTAACTGCCACAATCGCCGGCATAACATTTTCTACAATGTCGGAAACATCGGATACCGTCGTTGCCGTAGAAACTGCGGTACTGTCCACACTGTCATTGGTCGTCAGTGTCTTTGCTGTTGCCGCTGTCAGATCTACACCAGTCTTCTTGCTGACTGCATAGGTCACACCGCTAAAGGTGCCGCCTGCTACCAAACCAAAGACAAGGGCTATTGCAACGACCTTCAGCAACTTATTGCCAAAGTTGCCCTTGGAAAAGAATTGTTTGATCTTGCCATTGCCACTTCTATGATGCTTCTCATGACCACCTGCATTCTGTCCGCCATAGGGATTGTAATTATAGGTATTCTGGTCTTGATAAGCATTCTGCTCATAGCCGGTCCCTGCACCGCTCGTATAGGTCTGCCGGTTCTGCTGATCTGCTGTAGCATTTTCTCCCTGATTGATGTCAGAGTAACTATAAGAATAAACGGAACTCGCCTGTTCTCCATTATTATTCTGCGTGTTCTCGCCTTGTGTATTCTGATCGAACTCGCTCATTTGTATCGTCTCCTTTCGGTTCCTTGCTTATGTCACTTAGTGTAGGGGTTAAATGTGATAACTTTGTGATGAAAGATAGGACATTTTTTGAAGTCTTGTGAAGCGGCGGATTGGATGGGCACGTGTACGGCTGGGGCTGAACCAAGGGAGAGGCAGGGGAGGATGTGTCATAAAATTCTGTATCTCTAGAAAGAGACTATTTGTTTTTATCTTTTAGAACTGTCTTTGCAAAGTTAGACAGGCTTCGGGATAGTGTTCGCCAGTGGCAGATATGAATGCAAAGCGTATTAGAGATGCTTAGGACTTGATATCACTAGGTAATGAGGGTACATGGACGTACCCGAAAGGAGCAACCGAACAGGACGTTCGTTTGCTCCGGTTACCACAATTTTCTATAGGTTGGATCGCAAGTCCTTAGCATCTCTTATGCGCGGCGCCCCCCTGAATATCTGTCACTGGCGGACACATCCCAGCGCCTGTCGAAGCTGTGCAAGAGACAGTTCATTTTCAAACAAACAGTCTCTTTCAGAGATACGACGAATTTTTACTCAAATACATCCTCCCCTGCCTCCCCCTTGGTTCAGCCCCAACTGTACACGCGCCCATCCAATCCGCATTCTTTAGGAACGCAAAAATCCGAGGGCAATTCCCTCGGATTTTTTTCTATAGATTTAGAAGCCGTAATCCAACGCATCATCCTGCGTGTAACCGGTGAAGTTTACGATATCATCACTGATCTTGACCAGTTCATCAGACAACTGTGCATCCTCATTTCCAAACAGATATGCATGCAGATATTTTACATTGGATTCCAGTGTACACGGTACGACCAGACTTCCCTGCGAACCAAAGTTACCTGTTCGCTTAGCAAATGGGAATCCTGCGGTTCCTGCCAACTGATAATCTTTCATGGATGTTGCCATGGAAATGATCTGTGTCATGGTAAAGTTGGTGCCGATATCATCAAATACGGCATCTACCAGATCGTTCAGTTCACTCAGGCTTGCGCCATCTAATTTTGCCACCATCTGCTCTAAGACGGTTCTCTGTCTCTCCGCACGACCGAAGTCACCGCCTGCGGTATAACGGATACGGCAATAGGCAACTGCCTGCACACCATTGACCGTCTGATGACCAACGGATACATTGCCGCCCTTTCGTCCGGTGCTCTCAGCGGTCATTGCGATGTAGCCGCCGACACCATTCATATAAGATGCTTCTTCATCCGTGATGTCCAATTCAATGCCGCCCAAGGCATCTACCGCCTCAGCTAGTGCATAGAAGTCAACGGATACATATTTTTGAATGTTCAGATCCAAGTTGCGGTTGAGCATCTCAATGGCTTCCTGCGGTCCGCCATGATTGTATGCATAATTACATTTACGGAATGTCTCATCACCATCCACATCCAGACAGGTATCACGGTAAACAGATACCAGTTTTACTTCCTTGGTGTTGTTGTTAATGCTGCAGATCATGATGCTGTCACTGTTACCGGAATCATAATTACCGGTCGAACGGTTGTCCACACCAAACAGGGCAATCGTCGTATAGTCATCCAAAAGATCCTGTGTTTCTTCATCCAGATTATTTGTCTTTAAGTTCTTCAGATCATCCCAGTTGATCAGACCGACCTTTAACCAAAGGAAAAGACCTGCCAAGAGCAAAAGTAAAACAATTACCTCAATGATGAGGATTGTCTTTCTTCTCTTTCTCCGTTTCTGGCTGCGGGTCATTTTTTTACCCTTCTTGCCTTTGCCACGCACCTCTTCCTCATGGTCGCGGCGTGAGCCACCACGGCTGCCACTACTGCGCCTTCTGTCGGATGTCTCCTGCGGCATTTCTATATTGTATATCTCTTTTTTTGCCATTTTATTCTCCCTTGTGGAACCCTCTTTACAAAATTGCACATATCAAACTAGAATTTTATACCATAACAAGTTTGTCGTCAAGAAATACCACACATTATTCACAGATGCTATGCCAGTCTCTCCTCTTCGGATCCGATCGCATCCAGGCGATAATTGAGTAATCCCATCGGCAGATTTGGATTATAGTAAGGATCTCCCTCTGCCAGCAGATCTGCCCATTTTTCCAGCATTGCTTCATGCGAAACCCGACTGCTCTCATCCTGTTTGCCGGGACTTTTGACAATGATCCCCGGATCTACGATCGTACGATAGCCTGCTTTTTTTGCACGCAGGCAGAAATCCAGCATCTGGTCTCTGCCGGAAAGTTTTGGATCCAGTCCTCCCAGTTTTCGATAAACCTTGGCATCGATCATGCAATAGCGGAAATCGACCATACTGACCTCCCGCGGAATGCCTGCCAGATTATCGTATGTCGTCTGATAGATCTTCATATCGTAAAATGCCGGGTAGATATCTCCCTGCGCATCAAATAAAAAGCCACAGTTTTCCATGGCAAATCCGCCTTTTAAAAAGCGTACTCCCACAACAGCAACATCCTTCCGGCACAAATGCCCGTACATTTTCTGCAAATTCGACCGTGTCAGAGCACGCACCGATGGCTCATGCAAAAACATATAGTCCCGCTGCTGTGTCGCCACACCCTTGCCATCGTAAGGAATCTGCCACCATGCTCCACCGGCTGCCGGCGTGATCGAACCGTCCAGCAGGATACCCTGCCGTCGCAAAGATGCTTCTACCGCAAGGATGTGTTCTGCCGCAAAACGTTTCTGCCAGACTTTTTCCTCTTTCCGCAGTAGTTTTTCCCGCATTCTCTCATGATATAAAAGCATAGGAATCCGAAGACTTGCTCCCCCCATTTCCACCAGCCGGAGCAGATATTCGTAGACACAGGCATAGGACAATTGCTGGCGAAACTCGCCCAAGGCATATGCCGCCGAACAGGAAACCAGGAAATGCTGCCCAATATAATTGCAATGCCGCAAAAGTTCCATGTTCAGTTCCGGTTTAAAATGCGGTTCCATGCGATCCTGTCCTACCAGCATATCGTGATCCATATAGATCAGCTCCGGTGCTTTCTCCTGCTTTTGCATAAAGCGGTTGTACGCGCCGGCGATCTGCAAAAGGGCATCCGGCTGTAGTCTATCGTGCTGTCCTACAAAGAAAATGTAGTTACCTTCCAGGTCACGTCCTTTTTTGCCAAAGTCTGCCATCACATAATGAGAGCCTATGTTATACGCATAGGCTCTCCCCTTAGAATTCTTTAATTGTCTGTAATGTGCCCGGTCATCTTCTGGGAAAAATTCGGCTACCATGGAAGAAAAACCATAGGCCGGATTCTGATCCAACACATAAAGTTCCCATCTGTCATAAGTCTGGGAAACCAGTGATTCCAGCAGATCACGAAAATATGCTTCTTTCGTTTCATGCAGCCAAACAATGACTGAAATTCCCGGCATCTCCATTATTTTGATCCCTTTCCCGTAAGTACAACACCAATGGTCTTAAATAACAACATGATATCCAGTCCCAAGGACCAGTTGGAAATATACTGGGTGTCTAATGCGACCACATCTTCAAAATCCGTAATGTCGCTTCGTCCGCTGACCTGCCACATACCAGTCAGCCCCGGTTTGATCCCCAGTCTTGCCTTGTGGTGATATTCATAGTTTAAAAATTCATCTTCTGTCGGCGGACGCGTACCCACCAGACTCATATCGCCTTTTAGGACATTCCAGAACTGCGGCAGTTCGTCAATGGAATACTTTCGCATAAAATGACCGATCGGTATGATACGCGGATCATTTTCCATCTTGAACATATTGCCGCTCATCTCGTTATCTTTCATCAATTCTGCCTTGCGCTCCTCTGCATCTACATACATGGAACGGAACTTGTAGAAATTGAAGCGTCTGCCATTCTTGCCGATCCTCACCTGTTTGAAAAAGACCGGTCCCGGTGACTGGATCTTGATAATAGGTGCAAAGATAACAAAAGCGATCGCCGTCAGTGCCAGACCCACAATACCGCCTGCAATATCCATCAGGCGTTTTACAAATAATTGTCTGGCATTGGCAATGTGCATGCTGGATGTCAGGACAATGAAGCTTCCATAATTTTCAATACGACGGTTTGGAACCATCTGCTTGGTATTGATCAGGCTGATGTGTGCCGTGATGCCAAGTTCCACCATCTCTGCCGCAAGTGCCTCAGACGAAGATCTGGTATTGCCGTTGATAAAGACCTCGTCCACCACATTGGTCCGCAGATACTCCATAAAAGTATCCGCACTGGCAACGACCGGGATCCCCTGTATCGTCTGCCCCCGCATATCTTTATCAATAACAACGACACCTGACACCTTAAAATCCGTGTACTTGTCGTGTGCGATCTCATTTAAGCACTGTTCTACCGTATGCATATCTGCCACAACCAGCATCCATGCCTTATTCTGATCTTCCAACTTGCGCTTGCGGATGACTCTTTTTAAGACCACCCTGCTAAAATAGGACAGGATGATAAAAAGTCCCAAAAAGACAAAGAGCATCTGTCTGGAATACTCCACAGAGGTCTTTGTCGCATACATATATACCAGAACACCGCCCCAGACCACGGCGCAATGCGTCACAGTCGAGCGTAATTCCTGATACTTGTTTCGCCGCAGGATACCCGTGTATGCCTCTGAAAAAAAGACCACACACACATCGATCAAAAGCGCGATCACCGCAATACGCACATATAATTCGTGATTAAAAAGCCATGCATGCTCAAAGCGCCAGCCATACGCCAAAATGAGCGCCAACTCCATCATGAGCATATCTAAGATCGTAAAATCCAGATGCTTCATCCAACTACGTTTTTCGTCTCGGTACATTCATGCCTCCTGTACGCCCATAACTCCCTACAAGGATGCTTTCATGCTCCCTGCGTGTTTTCTCTGTCGTGTAAAAATCTCTTATGCCTTTGCCTTGCCGTGGATAAACAACCAAGACTGCGCGTAATCTTCGCGCTGTTCGTCGCTCATCTGTGAGTATTCTACAAAGGTCAGACGGGATGGCAGCATCTGCACGCCACTGCATTTGTGACATTCAACTTCTTTTCTGCGTGATACTGTGCGAATCCATCCACATTCCGGACAGATGAAAACTTTCATCATAACTCTACTCCATTCCTCTCCAATAATTCTCTTGCTGAATCCAGGGAGTCCACACCATGTAAATTCTTGATCGGTGCGAATTCCTTTTCTCTGACGACCTCATAAGGCAGATTATCATCCATCATACGGATCATATCTACAACCAGTGTTTCAAACTTGTAACCATTTGGTGACTCCGGTTTGATCAGATTCCCCGCCTCGTCAATATATGGGATCTTTTTCTCCACCACATGTACCGGAAGATGGCGTCCCACGATCTCTTCCAACTTATCTACACGGAAAATGTAATTTAAGATCACTCCAAAAGCATAGAGCAGATCTCCCTTTTCATCGGTGCTCTCTGCCATTTCCTTGCTCATTTCATAGTATTCCACAACAGATGGCTTTCCATCCTCCAAACAGAGAACTCCCATCTTCTCATAAGCGTCTACCTTGCGCACCACCTTACTGCCGCTGACCTTGCCGCTGAGAATGGTTGCTCCGACAAAAGCAGGATCACAGATGCGCTGTAAGACATTATCTACCGCGAAAATGTTGATCCATTCTACCCCACGCTTATGTACATCTTCCAGCAATCCAGCCTTTTTCAAAGATGAGAACCAGCCGCCATTACCGTTTGGTGATGTTGCCAGACGTCCCGGCTCCTCTAATAACAACTTGCCATCATAGTCGACAGCCGCTGCCATCTCCTGTACGAAGAAGGCGACATCCTCTTTCGGATAACCGAAATAGTCGTGTTCCTCGAAAAAGCGGATCGTCTCGTCATTGTTCTTCTCACTGGTCATGATGTAAAGCGGAATACTCTTACCGGCAACACTTGTCACATCCATCAGATTGTGGATGAGGCTTTCAAATAAGTACAAAGTACGGTTGATGCCCACATTTAACTCGCCCTTTGGCTTGTCCAGCCCCAGACGCGTTCCCATACCGCCTGCCAGTAAAAGCGCTGCAACCTTGCCTGCCCGGATTGCCTCATAACCTGCTTCCTCGAACTCTGCACGGCGCGCATTGATCTCATCAATATCCACGGCACTGAGCGGAGAAATCTCTCCTACCGGCACCTTTTCCTGCACACCTGCCAGTGCCAGATCGTCCCAATTCACCTCGGAGATCTGGGTCAGAAGTCCCTCCTGTGCCTCCGCGGATAAGTCATCAAAATGTCTGAGGACATGTTCTTGTCCATGTTCTTTTAAAATCTCTTCTGCTTCATTTCTTGTCATTACGATACCTCTCCTATCTCATATCTGGTATAGATCGTATCTATTCTACCGACCTGTCATACATGACCGGCAAATGCGTAGGGTCCTTTAACTTGTAGAGCGTATAGCCCAGATTCGGATACTCTGCCACCTGCGTCATAGCATCGGTTTCCTCTATGGTATAGGCATCATTTGACACCAAAATATAGTCCAGCGTCTGCGGGGCCTCGTAGCCGGCATACTTTGCTACTTCGCCCTCACTCCACAAACCATACTTTTTGATATTCCCCTGCGTCAAGGCAAAATACCAGCCCCCGGCAATACCGATATTGCGCACATTATCACAATCGATCAGAAATGTGTCGAGCAATTCTTCATGGGTAACCGGCTCTATGACCCCAATACCGACATCCGCATGTTCCCGCACAAAATCACATACCTGCTCCGCCTCGGTCGTTTCCGCCTGCGTATGCGTATGTGTTTTATATTGGACATATGTGGATAATATATTATTGCCAAGTGATACGATCAAAATTCCCGACAATAATAATGTGATAAAAAACTTGCTCTTATTATAAAACAGATAGGTAAAAATTGCCACTATTACTATCAAAAGCAGCACGCAAAGCCTTGCCTTGTATGGCAAAAAAGTATGTCCGTTCTGCGAAAATACCTGAACGAAAAAGAGCATGGTATGGTCGATCGTCTGTCCGTTAAAGCCGACAAAGAAGACCAAGCATAGGCCAAGAGCTGCCGCTAACGCCAAAACATGGCGAAAAGCAAAGACCGGTCTTTTTTGTTCCAGCAGATGAAAAAGAAGGATCAAAAACGGCACAAAAAGATACTCCACATAGCGGATATGCGCACGTGGGGTCAGGCTTGGATAATCCTCATAGATATAGATCGTATAGGACACAACTGCCGCTGTAACCACGATCACATAGACCAGAAAGAGACATAACTTTCTGGCATTTTTCTCCATCGTTCTGCCAAAGATGACCGGATAAAGTACCGGCAAGAACAAAAAGGCGATCAGTGTGCTCACGATAAAAAAGAGGGTTCCGTATAAAAGATACCAGAATCGTTCCTGTAAAAGCGTCAGATCAAATCCCAGTTGATAATACTGTGTTCCCGCATTGGAAAACAGGTAGATCCCGATACAGGCGACCGCCATCAAAAGCAGTGCCAGAAGAAATTTCCAGGTCTGCTTTTTGCCCGGTGCCACGTCGTCCTTTTCCATCCCTTTCCGTTGTCTCCAGCCCAGCAGGCGGTCTGTCACAAAATATAAGACCAATGCCACCGGTATCACAAGTACCAGTTCCTTGACCAGATATGCCAGCAGCCAGACCAGCACCGTCACAACCAGCATGAGTATCTTCTTTTTCCCATGCCAGGCATCTGTCAGCAACTGATAGATCAAATAGATCAAAAGTACCATGACCGGTATAAAGAGGACTTCACTGGCATAGGTCATAGAATAGGTCATGGTCGCAGACAGGGCATAAAAAAGCAGACTCCATCTGCGAAATCTTTCCTCTTTCAGAAGTTTCTTTGCCAGAGCATTAACCGGAAAAAGTCCCAAGGACATGACCAGCGCACTGATAAAGCCTATGACCATAGTCCGCACCCTGAGATTTGAAAAGGCAAATGCCGGTGCGATCAGAAGCGAATAACCGATCTTTCCAAAGTCTGTCGGCAGATTGAATGCCAAAACCTTGTGCTGGTTCCACAGACTGGCTGCTGCCGACAAATATAAAGCCTCGTCCGGATAACAATTAACGGTACGGGGATAGTAACATCCCAGCACCGTTCGAACGATCACGCTGATCCAAAAGACCGCCCATACAAAGCGGTTCTCCTTTTTGTGTATCAATGTCATATCTGACTCTCCTACTTTTTCCCACGGAATACGATCAACTTGCTGAACACATAATTGAGTGCGATCACAATGATCTGCGCCAACATCTTGATCAACATGTTTGGCAAATGATAAACCTCGATGCAGAAATATAGCATCATCTCCTCGATGCCAAGTGTCAGCAGACGTCCTAAGCAAAATCCGCCCAACTGCACAAAAAAGGCATACACGCCCTTGGGGTGAAAAATAAATACCCAGCGGCGGTTCGTATAAAACGCAAACAAAGTGGCAAAGATCCAAGCGATCGCATTTGCCACTAATACACCAAGATCTATCGTCTCAGTAAATAAGGAATATACAAATAAATTGATGAGTACTGTACCTAATCCAAATAAGGCATAAAGCCACATCTCCCGATATTTGTAATAAATCGGACGAAACCAGCCAAGCCATGATACGGATACAACCCGATCAAATATATCTTCTTTTCTCATCCATTCCCTCCTACAGGGAGTATTTATCTACAGAATGAATGCATTTTACCACTTTTGTAAGAGAGTGTCAAAAACCTTGCCTGACCTCTTATGCCGACTTGCAATAGCCCATGCGGATGTGATCCGCCAGCATGGCAATAAACTCCGAATTGGTTGGTTTCCCCTTGCAGTCATCCACCGTATAACCGAAAATGTAATCGATCATCTCCACACTTCCGCGCGCCCAGGATGTCTCGATCGCATGACGGATCGCACGCTCGACGCTAGCAGCCGTCACACCGAACTGGTCTGCCAGGCTCGGATACAAGCGCTTTGTGACAGATGATATATACTCAACACTCTGCAAAGTCATAAAAATGGCTTCGCGCAGATACTGATAACCATTCAACTGTGCCGGAACACCGACTGCCAGCAGGAGTCTGGTGATCTCCCTGCGGATACATGCCGCCTCATCCGTCTGCGGATTACTGTAGACACGCGTTAAGACATTCTGTTTTTGCCCCTGCATCCGGTCTTCGACACTCCGCTTGATCTCGCGCAGAATCAGATCCGCGTGGAAGGGTTTGACAATATAATATTCTGCCCCTTTAGCAAAAGCATCAGCCGCCACACGCTCGTCCCCAAGTGCGCTGACCATAATGAACTTGGTCGGAATATCTTCCTCCTCTTTTACCTGACTCAAAACCTCTAAACCATCCCCTAAGGGCATGACAACATCCAATAACATGACATCCGGCTTCTGGCTCTTTACCAAAGCCAGGGCTTCCACACCGCTCATCGCTTCGCCAACGATCTCCAGATCTGTGTCCATTTCTGCGATCGCACGAAGCATCTGCCGCGAAAGTTCGTTATCATCTGCTATACCAACCCTGATCTTCTTCATTTTTCATGTTCTCCTTTTTCCCACCGTTTACGAAAAAGCAGACCTATATCCACAGATACATCCATCCGGTTCCCTGATTTCTCGTAAAACCATATTTTTTGTAGAATTTTATACGCTGCCATTTGGACAATTTTCCGATCTCGGAAAATTCTTCCAATATTTTCTTTTGTTTTTCCGGAAGGGCATCAACCAAATACATCTGCCCTGCCAGATTCCTTCCCTTTTGCAAAAAAGCCCGCTTCTGCTGCATAAAACGACCGCTGCATAAATCTATCAGATTGCGCTTAATCTTATCTGCCTTGCTCTCCGTCCTGGCTCCCATCTCATTGTTGGCATGCTGCCTGTAATATGCACAGGCCTCATCCACTACTCCGACATGTTCTGTGCCATATGCCGCCGCCAAAGCCAAGATCCATACATCATGCATCTCAATCTTGGTCGGATCCCGCAACTCTAGCGCCGCATCACGCAGCGGGCGGTTAAACAGCATGGTACATCCTGCCGCCGGGTTATCCATGATGATCTCTGCCATAGACGTACGGTAAGGATCCCGTCCGATATAGCGGATGAAAGACGGGGCAATCTCCTGCAAATTCTCATCGACCACCTGCATATCCGTGAAAACACAAAATGCCTGGTATTTATCCTGACAAAGCGTCTCCGTCTGTTTCATCTTTCTGAAACTTTTCTCGACCTTGTCCGGCATCCATACATCATCCTGATCAGCAAACATATAGTAGTCGGATTCCACCTGCGCAAGCATCCAAAAAAAATTATCCTTTGCAGATCCCTGTGCTTGACCCTCAAGGATCATAAAGTGATACGGATGATCTTCCACCCACTTTTTGAGAATATGCATCGTCTGGTCTGTCGAACCGTCGTCATGGATATAGCAGAAAAAATCGTCTTCTGTCTGTTTTTCCAGCGACCGTAGCATCTCTTCTACATATTTTTCACCATTGTAGGTTGCCATTAAGATTGCAATCGTTTTTGCATTATTTTTTATCATTTATGCCACCTCGTCTTTTCGTGCTACCATTTTAACACCCTATCCATACTGACTCAAGTAACATTCCATGATTCCATCTTCCCTATGGACTTTTTCACATCTGTGTATTATATCAGACCCAAAAGTCGAAAATCTCACCTAGATTTTTGTACTTTACTCAATTATAATGGTAACGTAAGTAGAAATTTTAGACTTCGGGGAGATAAAAGTCGATGACAAATATTGAAATTACACAAAATTTTATCGAAAATCTGGAAAAAGCAAGAGAAGAACTCGGATGGACACAAGCACAGATGGCGGAAAAGTTACAGATGTCCCTTTCTTCTTATAAGTATATGATATCCGGCAAATCTGCCAAAATCCCTATTTATGTTGCCTATCTGGTCTATCAGACGACAGGGAAATTTTTCTTTGAACTCTGTGGCGACATTGTACCCGAGATGAGTCTTCTCATGGATTACCGTCAACTGTCCAAAGAGCGTCAGCAGGCGATTCGTACCTCTATTGCAATGGAACGCGCGATCGCTGCCCAGTCACCAGAGGCCATCGCCCAAGCAAAGGACACGCCGGAGGAACTCCTGCCTCTTTACACCATCCTTGGCAATATGGAAGATGGCATGTATTACGATACCTCCAATGTGGAATATTTTAATGTAGCACCTTACCGCGCCTTTTATGGGGATGAGATTACCTGTGGTGTGCGCGTCACGACCAACCATTTGCATCCTGCATATCATGCAGGCGATATTTTGTTGGTCTGCCAGCGTCCTCCAAGAGATGGTGACACCGGACTTTTTCTCAACAAGAAAAATCGCCGTTTGTATATCCGGCGATTTCGTCAAACAGAACCCTGCCGTCTGGAACCGATCACCGCGTATGGTGAGACGATCACAGTCGACAGTTATGATTACAATGATATGTACCAGTGGGTCAAATTCGGTTATGTGGTTGCCAAGATCAGATAATCCGCAACGGCAGCAATGTACTCCGTATTGGTCGGTCTTCCTTTGGATGCCTGTACGGTATAGCCGAAGATCCGATCCATGGTATCCATATCCCCCCTGCTCCAGGCTATCTCAATAGCATGACGTATCGCCCGTTCTACTGTGTAGTTCGACACGTCATGCTTTTTTGCTATCTGTCCATAGACGATCTTTGCCATCTGATGCCTGGTATCCGGTCTGGTCGCCACCATAAAGATGGCCTCTCGTAAATATTGGTATCCACGCAAATGCGCCGGCACCCCCAAGAGGAGCATCAATTCCGTAATGCGATGCTCCAAGGGCTTGCCCGGTGTGTTTTCTTTCGTGCCTGCATTTTCCGAACTCTCCCAGATCGATTCCTGCCCCAATGCCGCACGAATGCTTTGAATGATCGTCTCCGAATCAAAAGGCTTGATAATATAATAAAGAGCCCCCAGCGCAAACATTTCTTCTGCTAATGCCCGCCTGTCTGCCGCGGTAACGACGATCACTTTGGTGTCTGGTGATATAGTTTCATCCGATTGCAATTGCCGCATTACTTCTTTTCCGTCCACCAGCGGCATGATCATATCTAGCAATAAGATCTGCGGTTTGCACCGGCGCACCAAGTCCAATGCTTCCTCTCCATTTCCGGCAGTTCCTGCCAAAACGAAATCATCCTGCGATGCCACGATATTGGATAGCATCTCCACTGTGATCTCTTGGTCATCCGCGATAGCAATCGTAATTTTGTCCATAACGCCCAGTCTCCTTATATCAACTTCATAACCCACGGAAACCTTATCATTTTTTCTCGTTTCCCTCCAGTCTGCATGCGCGAAACCTGTCGTTTTCTGCGTCAATCTCTGCAATCACATCTTATCCGTTTGCCATTTCAAATTTGCGTGCCAACAGTTTTTCTTTAAATTCGGATTGTTTATCCTTGCTCAGATATGCCTTGGTCCCATCACTCATGATGATATTCATACCCTCGTAATTGATGGTCTCATCTAAATTGATCAGATAGGAACGGTGACTCCGGTAAAAGCCGCAGCCCTTTACCAGATCCTCCATCTCATGCATGGTACAAGAACTGATGAAATCCCCCTTTCGCGTGTGGATCAGGATATTTCTGCGGTTCATATTGACATAGATAATGTCCTTTATCAGAATCGGCATGGTTCCGAGTCCTACGATATTAACCTCAATACACCGCTCCTTTTCTTTGGCTTTGCGCACTGCACTCAGCGCCTCCGTGATCTCCGCCTCCATGCAGGCTTTATCAATGTATCGAAAAGCATTGACCACATAGCCTCTGCGGCTCAACTCGGTATGGGAGGTCAGCATGGCTATCTTTGCATATTCGTATTGCTTCTGATAACGTTTTGCTGTCTCAAAACCATCCAGCCCCTCCATTTCGATATCCATAAACAGAATATCGTAATAGGTGTTCCGGTCTAAAAGTTCCCTGCCGCTGGAATAGCGGTCGATATGTGGTGCATCCAGACCATATTTATTCTCGATCACATCTACTGTCTTCTGTTGCCATAGTGGTTCATCGTCCACTACCGCAATCTTCAAGAATTCTGCTTCATATTGCATAAACTTAACCGAACGACGAATCGGGCATCTGCTGTATCATAAAAGATGTGTCCGTTATTCTTACGGACCACCTCGTTGATATTGGCAATCCCAAACCCCTGATGTCGTAAATCTCCTTTCGTTGATACAAACCGATTGTCAGTCCTTTTGATCGGATTGACATAATCATTCTTCACTACAATTAAAATCTGTGTCTCATCATAACGTACGCCGCAGTATATGGTCTTACCGCCCGCTTCTTTCTCTGCATCTATAGCATTGCTCAAAAGATTGGATAAGACGGTACAAAGATCGTAAGCAGACACATAACATTCTCCCGGGAAGTGACCTTCCACCTCCATGGTAATGCCTGCCAGTGCCGCTTCATCATAGTAGCGGTTGATGATGGCGTCCGCTATATCGTTGTTGACGGTCACACGATTGCCAATGGCGGCGATCTGCTCTGTCATCTTGTGGAAATAGGCTTCAAACTCTTCCCGCTTGCCTTCCTCATATAACTGTTTCGCCATAGCCATATGCGACTTGAAGTCATGACGGAAGCGCTTGGTATTCTGCTCGCGCTCACTCAGATACTGGTAGTGTGCCACTTGTTCTTCCAGATACTTTGTTGCCAGCGCCTGCTGGGTACGGTAGGCATTGCGCGAAAAATAGAGAGCGATGAGAAGTCCGAGTTGGACGAAGACGCCAAGTCCCATAAGGACGTAGGCGAGTTCTGCTATCCAACCATGCGTTAAACGTATGTCATCCAGAACATACTCTCCGAAGAAAGTAATGCTGATACAATCAGCCATCAGAACAATCATGAAAATGATCATATATTTTAAAGGTATGTTTTTCAGTTCTGCTGGATAATGACAGGCTATATATAAATAAACGCTAAGCACAAACATCCACAAAATCAGGCGCGCGAGTAACTTAACCGCCGTATCGGTCAGATTCATCTGCAGGGAAAGTGACATGATCTGTAGCAGCATTTTGACCAACTGGGTCGATATTCCAATCAGAATCACCGCAATCAAGACATCCAAGATGGTTCTTCTGTTCACTCCGATTAATACCACTTTCACCAACGCCAGAAGCCCTATGATAAACAGAATCATTCTAAGATTTACATTTGATATATAGGTTGGTAGAACTGTCAGTATAACCAAAAGCCCAAATGCCTCAATCCATTTGCGTCTTTGCACACTTATTTTTGCACTGGAGATTAGTGTTACAATAGCAAGTATCAAACCAATATATTCTAAATTACTCAGCAATAAAACAAACATACCCATATTCTTCCACCCTTTTTCCTTTTTTTCATTATACCAAGCACTAGGAAAAAGGGGTACTTATTTTATTTACGTCCTAAATTTTTAATCCACTGTTCCAGCATCTCAAAAAAATCCATAAGTCACTGTCCTCCTTTCAAAAATTCAAGAAGACAATAACTTTTCTTATTACATTACCCAGATTTTTCGCGTCAATGCCTTAATTTTTCGCGCAAAAAAGCCAGCCCCATCGGGCTGGCTTATCATCTCATCATATTCACGATGCTTTTATTTACCTACAACATAATCCTTATATGAGGAATTTACCTTATCCTTATCAGACAGGATCAGATCATCTGCTGTCATACCTTCCGGCATCGGCCATTCTACACCAATATCCGGATCATTCCACATCAGACCACCTTCATCATTTGGATGATAGAAATCGGTTACTTTGTAGCAGAACTCTGCGTGATCGGAGAGAACGATAAATCCATGTGCAAATCCCTTGGGAATGAAGAACTGCTTTTTGTTCTCAGCTGTCAAAGTCACGCCAAACCACTTGCCAAATGTCTCGGAACCCTCGCGGAGATCCACTGCAACATCAAATACTTCTCCGCTGATCACACGCACCAACTTATCCTGTGGATAATTGATCTGAAAATGAAGTCCGCGAAGAACGCCTTTTTTGGATGCTGACTGATTATCCTGCACAAACTGACAATCGATCCCTGCTGCTGCGAAATCATTGTAGTTGTAAGTCTCCATGAAATATCCTCTGTCATCACCGAAAACGGTCGGTTCAATGACCTTCAATCCTTTGATTCCATTGCAATCATCTGTTACTGTTATTTTTCCCATGATTAACACCTTCCTGTGATTTTAGTCTTATCTGCTATCTATTATACAGACACATAAAACGTTCGTCTAGTCTACTTTTCCAAATGTTCGTACTCATAATGCACATGTTGCAGTTCCATCTCAAAATCCTGCCGGTTCTTTCGCGTGATCGTCTGGAGTTGCAGTCCCGCAAAAAAGGAAACCATCGCCGCTAAAATAACAAAGCAGCATACGATCAAAGTCGGAAAACGTTCCACCAGACCTGTATGATTGAACTCAACCAAAACAGGTATCATAAACCCAACGCCTAATACCGCCAAAATCAATGCAATCACGCCAAAGAATGCCATTGGTTTATACGTACGAAACAGGCTTGCAATGGTACGAAGCACTTTAAATCCGTCACTGTATGTATTTAGCTTTGACTCACTGCCTTCAGGTCTGTCTCGATATTCAATAATCACATTCTCTACAAACATATTCTTATCTGCTGCATGAATGCTCATTTCCGTCTCGATCTCAAAGCCCTGGGAGAGAACCGGAAAGGTCTTTACAAATTGATAACTGAATGCCCGATAGCCTGTCATAATATCCTTGATATTGGTGTGGAAAAGGCTATTGATGGAAGATCGCACAATGGAATTCCCAAAATTGTGGAAAGGTCTCTTATTTTCCTCAAAATATGTGGAAGAAAGACGGTCTCCCACCACCATATCTGCATGATGATTTAACACACAGTCCACCATCTCTCTGGCACTCTCTGCCGGATAGGTGTCATCCCCATCGGTCATCACATAACATTCTGCATCAATCTCGCGGAACATACGGCGGATAACATTACCTTTGCCCTGCTGGTATTCATACTTAACAACCGCCCCTGCCTTTCTGGCAATCTCATCCGTACCATCAGAGGAATTGTTGTCAAATACATAAATGGTTGCCTCCGGTAAGGCTTTCTTAAAATCTGTAACAACCTTTTCGATCGTCTTGCTTTCATTGTAGCAAGGTATTAAAACTGCAATTTTGTCCATTTTGGTGTTCTCCTTCTCGTAGAAATATCATTACTATAAATAATGGTAACAGTAATTGTTGGGCAAGTCCATAGCGCGGCCAGTAAGATATTGGCGAAGCTAATATAAGTGTAGCCATAAGTCCAAGCGCCGGTGCAAGCACAGTAAGCCGGCGAAAATCCAAGCGCAACAAGGCAAAAAGAGCCACTCCAATCAATAACCAATGAATATATCCAATTGGTATACATCGTGCTGTATATGGGAACATTTTTGTCAAGAATGAATTATTATCTACCAATTTAGTTTCAATTCCCTCTACCCCCATTCCATACTCAGGATAGATATTTCTTGGCACACCATTCAAGATATTTCCTGTAAATCCATTGACCCACTTCTGATTCACCGACCAAAATCCAAAGGTCTGTAATTCCCACGCTTCAAAACAAATACGCGGATTCTTTCTCAGAATGGATAGATATGTACGAAAAAATCCATCCTCCAGCACTTCTTTTTGAAAATTGGGGTTCCACTTCAGATTATCTACCAAACATGGTGTATAAGCTGACTGATATTCCTCCATAGGTAACAAACGCCCCATATAATCACTGTCTTCTGCAGAAAGTTCTCCGTTCTCAACAACAACGCGTGCCATCTGTGCCAGAAAGATTCCATAACTTTCCGCTTTTTCATCATCCTTTACAATACCATATGCATCATAAACCGGTCCAGTAATAAACTTGGAAGCAATCATTACTATCAAGCATATTACCAATATCTGTATGCCTTTTTGCCTGGTCATTTTTCTAAACAGCAAGAACACTGACAAACATACTATCGCTATTGCAATATAAAAGCCATTATTCCGGCTAAAGATCATAGCCAATACCGAAATTAGTAATAAGATATTTCTTAATAATATTTTGTTTTTTGTCTGTTTCTACATATAGTATATCAAATAACAAGATTGTGACGCAAACAATTGTAACTGAGAAAATCGGGTCTTTCCAGATAGCAATCGAATACTGAGCAATATATGGCGAACATCCAAAGCCTACAAGCATCAGCCAAGTAAGCCATCGGTTCAATCGAAATCGCGTCCGTATCCATTGAACCATCAATCCAATTCCCAGAGCCATAATTCCCATCTGTATCACAGAATAAATTGCAAGGCCAATTGTCAATCCGCCTAGATGTTGCCCCAAACGAAGGCATAATCGAATGAACAACACATATGCAACCGGATGATGATTGGTAAGCGGTTGCTGTCCCAAGGCTTGCGCAATATTTGCTGTACTGTCGCCAAAGATAAATCCAGGATAATAAACATATAAATATGGTGACCATAGAAGCATCAGGACGATACTACTTACTGTGATTTTCCCCAGTGGAATGCGCTCTCCCGAAACTCCTTTTATTTCAATAGGTCTTTTCTTAATCATTCGTTCACACAATAAGATACCAATGTAAATACAACATGCAAATAATAATCCTTCTGCCAGATCATATCTATGATAACTATCAATTGTGTTCCCTGTACCCTGGTAAACCTGATCAGTAAGATGTATGTGTTTTCCAAGTATAATCACAGCCGACAAGCCAACGGAGAATAGTATTGTTGCAAATTTATCTCGTAATCCAACTACTGATTTTTTGAAATCCATGTATGATTTGTCCCCTCTCTATTTATTTTAGTTGTTGCTTCTTTGTATGTCTGTATGCATCTGATTCTATTGAATAGTATACATATTTATAACCAATTTCTCATAGACAACATTCATCTCATCATGTAAACTACCCTTATACAATATAGGAATAGAGGTATTATCATGAACATTCTAATTGCTGGTGCCGCTGGTTTTATAGGAACAAACCTTACATTAGCACTGATGAAAAATCCTGCAAATCACATTACAATTACCGACACAGACACTTCATATTTCACTAATGAGACAATTATTGCTGCCAATAATGTCTCTTGCCTTGCGCTCCACACACAGACACACAACTTCGAGAATATTCTGGAAAATATAGATCTTGTATTTCATCTCGTCAGTACGACAAATCCGTCTTCTTCTAATAATGATATTGAAGCCGAATTAAACGAAAATATTACTTTTTCCACTCGCTTACTAGAAGCCAGTGTAAAGCATCATGTTTCCAAAATTATTTTTATTTCCTCTGGTGGAACCGTATATGGAAATGTCGCATGTCCAATCACAGAAAATGCCCCTACAAATCCCATTACCGCATATGGCATCCAGAAATTGACAATCGAGAAGATATGTCATCTCTACCATTGTATGCATGGGATTGACTATAGTATTTTGCGTCTAGCAAACCCATACGGACCATATCAGCGTCCAAACGGAAAACTTGGTGCCCTCACCACCTTCACTTACAAGGCTCTTCACCAAGAGACACTTCATGTCTATGGAGATGGATCTGTTGTTCGCGATTATATCTATATTGATGATGCCATTGACGCAATGTTAAAAATCGCCTTTGGATCCCCCCAATATCATATCTATAATATTGGTAGTGGCACCGGAACAAGTCTCAACGACTTAATTGATCATCTTCGTTCTGTGCTTGATATCAGAATAGACGTAAATTATGAAAAAAAGCGCAGTGTCGATCTCCCCGCAAATTATCTGGACATCACACGATACGAAACGGAATTTGGTACACTAGTTCACACTCCAATCGATGATGGCATCCGGCGTACTGCTGATTTTCTTAAGGCTCATTCCTAATTTATAAGATTCCTTATACTGCCCAGTAGTTTTCCAATGCCCCAGAAAAGCCACCTACGAGCCATATCAATCAATAAACATCCAAAGAAAACTACTAACATCTTCTCTGCAAACTGACCATATGGTTCAACTGTCTGCAATGCATTCGGTTTCCATATGGTCCAGACCACAGGTCGCAAGAAGTCATTCTCATGTATCATATAAATACCAAAAACTGAGCCCGCAATATATGTCACAAGTTTCGAATAGAAATTGACATTGGCAAAAAAGGCAAACCAGGATAGTGCCCAGATCACGCCAACAAAAGAATACAAAGGCATCAGATACTGTGCGCATCCTAAAATTGAATTATTCTGCCACTTAATCCCCACATAATTGCAAAGTGCCACAGATCCTATGGCTATGCCAAAACAGATCATTCCCACAAGGGCATTCCATACGTTTGCATACTTTTTCTTTCCATATATATGTAAACGATAGTAACCTCCAAACGCATACATGACAAAGAAAAAGTCCACATTGCTAAATTCCCATGATTTATCCAACTGTGTCAGCGTTGGTACAACAGACCAACAAAGGAATAAGATCAGCAGGAGCCGTCTATACTCCTTTTGCGACAACTGATTTAATAAAGGATTGATGTATGGCACCAAAAGATAGAACAGCAAATAGGCTATGATATACCAATTTCCCCACAAGGTCGGGAAAACGACCCGCAGCATATTGAAAAAAGAAAATGCCGCCAATCCCTTGTAGGCTAATATTGCAAAGATTACAATCGCATAGAAATATATTTCCACTACTAATTGTAAGATCTTTTTCAAACGTTTCTTTCCGTCATTCCGAGATCCGATCATATAAAAGCCCGTGATCAGCGCAAAAAGATCACAACTCCATGATCCGTACATAGAGACTTGTTCCAAAAAGATGCGTCCCTTGCTGATATTATCCACGCTGACCGGTGCAAATCCTCCATGCACATAATAATGATGTGCAATGATAAGGAACATACCAATGATCTTTAACAAGTCCAAACTGGAATTTCGTTTTTCCCCTTTACTTATCATACTTAACCCCTTTATCTCTTAAGATATTGTTTTGCCATAGAAGCCAATGCCATGAACTCCTCGTTGCGCGTTATCACGGAGAGCAAAACATAAATAACAATACCCACCAGAATTTCTACAAACAGTAATGCTATCGTCCCAAGTCCCAATGGTAAATGGGCTACCAACAACACGCCTGCTCCCATAAGGACTGACATAATGGTTGCCGGCAGGCAATCCCATAACTGCTCTCTGATCGAATAATCGACGGTCTTATGCGCCATTACACCATTGATCACAAATTCCAACAAGGTATTTAAAGGAAGCGTCAACGCAATCGCCATCACGCCATATTGCATGGCAATGATGATCGAAAGGATCAGAATTGGCTTCTTGAAGATCTCTGCCTTCAGCATTTTATCACTGTAGCCCATTGCCTTAACTGACTGTAGGGTAATCGTTCCGGGCACTGAAAAAATTGCCTCAATACATACGACCCAGACAAACGGAACCATAGCGATCCATTTCTCCGTATACAAAAAGATCGTCAATGGCTCTGCCACTACTAACAGCCCTGTCATCAAGGGATAAATGATATAGGTCAATACACGGATGCTCTTTCTTGATAAAGCCTTCACTTTTTCGCCCTCGTCATTGATCTTTGACATTCCCGGAAACAGAACACTGATCAAGGAGGTGTAAATATTACTCTTGATCAATGTTGGCAGCTGTTTTCCCTTCGTATAATACGCCAAATCCGCTGACGTGTATTTGGCTCCGATAATGAAATCTCCCAAATTGTTGCATACCGTCCCAAGCAGGTCTGTCATCATAACCTTTCCGCCGTAGCGGATCATGGGCTTTGCCGCTTTCCAGGAGAACATCAGGCGCGGATGCCAGCGAACCGTAACTGCTAAAAACAGGGTGTCAATGATCGTGTTTGTCAGATACTGTGCGATCAATGCCCATACCCCATATCCTTGCAGCGCCATAGCAATGCCAACGACAGCAGACACCAAAGTACCTATGATCGTAGAAAAGAAAAAGCGTTTAAAATCCATACGTCTGGAAATGTATGCCGTCTGTATGGATTGATAGGCGGAAATCGGCAGGCGCAATGCAAATACACGCACGGCAGATGTCAATATCGGCATATGGTATGCTTTTGCCATCCAAGGTGCCGCCACAAACAAAATGGCATATAATAAAATTCCCAGACCTAAATTACAATAAAAGATTGTTGAAAAATCCAGTTCATCCGCATCCTGTTTTTGGATCAGGGCTGTATTTAAGCCACTCGTCAAGAAAACATCTGCCACTGTAATAAAGACATTAATGATAGATACAACACCATAATCATCCGGCATCAATATGCGCGCCAATACCAGCGATACGATAAAGGAAACTCCCTGTGCGATAAAACGCTCTGCAAATTTCCATACCATACCTGACATGATCTGTTTTTTCAATGATGGTTCTGCCATACTCTCTTAGATCTCCTGCTCATCTTCTGCTGACACCGGCTGCTGCCCTTGTGCCATTGCATGTTTTAGTTTAACCAAATATCTGTATGCAGCATAATCTGTCGCTTCACACCATTTTTCATGGTTATAAAAGTATTCTTCGTCATGAGGATTTACTTTAAAATATACATCCCCCTTTGCCCTTTTCCATGCATACTCCTGATATGATTTTGTAAAATAGTGATTGATCTGTATCGGAAACTCCGCTGTCGGGATCACATTGACATCCCCAAAACATACTTTGCCAAAAATATTGACCGGAGGAAGATTACGTCTGCCATTGTTGGTCCATAAATTGTGATGCAAATAATCATTCTTCGGCGATTTTTCGTCAAATCCGAATGCCGTATTATAAAAACATTTTCCTACGTCATAATACTTGGACCAGCACACCGTAAAATCTTCTGTGACAAGCCCCTTCACATCACGCGCCATATGCCCTGATGTCCCATACATACGCCAGTATAATTTGACCGCGCCATATTTATTTTCAAATGCCTGTAAGAAATCGTAAATATTATCTGTCTTTCGTGGCACGACAAACTCATCAATATCCACAAATCCCATCCAGCGCGTTTCTTTTGCATACTTATGGATGCAGTCTTTGTATGCCTCTATCTGCGCCTGGTTTTTCGGCCAGTCTACCAGAGTCACGATATTTCTTTTGATATACGGCTCTAAGACTTCGCGGTAGTTATCATCAGAATTGTTATTGTAAAGATAAAAATGCTCCACCCCCACAATGCGGTGAAACTCAATCCATTCCTTGAGATAAAGGGCTTCATTCTTAAAAATTGCCCCTATAGAGACCTTGTATTGTCTCTCCGCCATATCGCGCTTCTTAGGACTGATCCTCCATGCCCATTGATACAGCATTGCCATCCCCTTATATGCCAGATGCATCCATCTGCCTTGTTTTCCATTCGTCGGCTGATCTAACATCAAATACCGTGTCTGCTTCATTTCTTTTTGCATGATATTCTCCTAAAGCCTGCTCACTTGATGATATGCAATATCCGTCCCGCAGCTTTGAAACATTCTTTTACAATATAGCGCACAGCACTCCAAAATGCTGCACTCTTTTTATAATAAACAACAATAGAATCACTAAAATTACTAAGATCATAAGAACATGGTCGTTTTATCATAACAAACGAAACATAGAATGACATCACCAGATCCAGATTTTCTTTTTTGACCTTTTCAAAAGTCTCCAGTGTAATATCGCCATCCTTATATAATCTTTCAATGATCTTGACATACTCTACTGCAAAAGTATCAAACAGATCGTACTTTCCTTTTTGTGACGCGTTCGGCTCCAGATCCGTAAGCAGTGCTGTATTATCAATAATATACATATCTTTCTTTCTTGCCGAAAAGATCACATCTGTATGCGGAAACATCTTATTGAATGTCTGTGTAAAGTCCAATTCCTCTAAGTCTTTTTTCCAGATCGTCGTACCCGCCGACCAGGAGGACCAATACGATAATGCCCCCACATACGCGTCAAAATTTTCATAAACCGCCTGCGTCTCTTTTCGTTTTTCCGCCTGATTTAAAAAATAAATGCCCGGACATTTGTCTGTATATTTCTCTGAGAAATCAATAAGATATTGCAAAGCACCTTCCTTTAACGCATACCTGTGATTGATAAATTTGATCATGTTGCCACGCGCTAATTTGAATGCCTCGATCTGGTTCAAAAACTGGACTGCATCTGTTTTTTTATAGATCAGATTCTGATATCTTGCCGCATATTGTTCCATCATGGACTGAAATTCCGGATCGTTGCCATTATCCGTAACGATCACTTCATATTCTGATTCCCGACACCGGCTGGCGTAGATACTATCCAAAACAGGTCTGACCCACTTTACGATACCATTGGTCGGTATACATAAGGAAACTTTGATTTGCTCTGTCATTTAATCTTCTCCATCCTTACCAACTTGTTTTAATACCCGCGCCGGCACACCGCCCACGATAGCATATGCCGGAACATCTTTTGTCACGATCGCTCCTGCTGCGACAAGGGCATTATGACCGATCGTCACGCCATCCATGATAACCGCATTATCTCCAATCCACACCTTATCGCCAATGATCACCGGTCCCTTGCTTGACAGTTCCCGCGCCTCCGGTGCCAGAGACATATCCTCATAAGAAGTGCTTCCATGCTGATGATCGGTAATATAGATCTTGGAACCAAGTAAAACATCGTCACCGATCTCTACCCGGTTCATGGCTCCGATATGCACATAATTTCCCGCCGAGAAATTCTTTCCTATGATGATCTGTGGCTCGTAATGATGGCCTAAATGCTGTTCTACTGCTTCTATACGAAAGCCATCTCCCACAAAAAAGTTTCCATAGGCAGTAATATGCCTGCCGCCAATGATCGAAACCCTGCCATTCGTCCAAAACCTGCCATGCAGTTGACCTATTTTCTTTGCCTGTATAGCGCTATACAGCGCATTACGCACACTACTCAGTAATGACATCTCATCCATTTCCTTTCAGGAGACTATCCAGTTTTATCATCATTTTGCTCTTTAGCACTTTGTCCAATGCAAAAACTAATATCCGTGCGACAAAATAACTCCGATATGTATGATGCTTTGCCAGCGAATGTAGGATATACCGCTGCATAGGAAACTTTTTCTGCGCATAACCTGCCACCTGCATTGCATCCTCAAAATCATAGCAATAGATATTCTGTGCATAATATTGAGGGATATCGGAAAATGTTTCCCTGCGGTAAGGGCTGCACAGATTGAGTATGGCATCTACAAACACCTTGCAGTTGGTAACCTGACGGGTGTAATTTTTTATCTCCGGTGACGCATCTGTCAGTGCGACAGACGCACAGATATCATCTACCCACTTTCGCTGCTTTTGTCCCATATCGTCAATATATTTTCTGGCATGAGACTCCGATGCCATATTGATATACCAAAGATATCCTCTATACTTTACCGTACATACTTTTTTTGCGACGGATAACAGGTGTACGATCATGAGGAGATCATCTTCATAACTCACATATGCATGAAAACGTAAGTGATACTGCTCATAAAAAGATCTCCGTATCAGGGCTTTCCAAATACTCGGATGACGGTTTACACTACTCATTGCAACCGGTATATCATAGCCTTCAAAAATAACCGGATATAAAAGTTGCGTTCGGATCTCATCCTCTGTAAATGTCGCATCCTCAAAACTTTCAAATGGAACTACACTGCCATTGACCATCTGACCGGTACTGCAAAAACACAGATCCGCCTTTTCTGCATCCAGACGTTCCACCATATGTTCATACATCGCCGGCTGCACAAGATCATCTTGATCGCAGACACAGATATATTCTCCGGTGGCTCTTTCTATTCCATAATTACGCGCATCCGGAATACCACCATTGTCCTTATAAAAAGTCTTTACCCTGGCGTCTTCCTGACTCAGTTTCTGGCAGACTGCCAGACTATTATCCGGGCTTCCATCAACAACCGCTATGATCTCAAGATTCTGGTATGTGCTATTTAAAATTGTACGAATCGTTTTTTCTATATACTTTGCCCCATTATAAACAGGGATCACTACACTAACCATATTCCACCTATATCAATGAAACCAGCCAACACAATGCACCATCCAGATGCAACCTGATACTTCCCATAAATACGGCAACACCTATCTTGTTCATCAGGCTCGGCCCTTCCAGTCCCCGGATCCTAAAATATGGGTTGCTCTTTATATCCGGGAATTTTTCGTACATATCCTGTAAGACAAAAGCATGCATTTCTTTCATCAATGCCGGCTTTGCCCCTCGTCCATAATGTAAAAGTGCATCCGTCATCGTAGAAACATAAGCATACTCTACCAGATAGCGCTGTTCTCCCTCCAACGACTCCATAGGGTATCTGTTCATCAAGCGGGCAAACATATCCGCTGCCACTCTCTCGAAATGTTTGTTATAACGCAATGCCCCCGTGGTAGACTTGGGATTATACAGATAATTATATCCAAAATAATGAATGAATTTTGTCCTTGCCTTGCTACAATAAAAAGATAAGGTAAAGAATATATCCTCACCTATACGTTGATCCGTAAAATCTATCCGGTGCTGTAATATAAAGTCTTTTCGGTACATCTTACAACAGGCTACCGTGTAGCACACGCGCGTAAATTCACTCTCTATAATATCGTGGTCTACCGTTTTATCCGGCATAATACGTTTAAAGCCGGCAACCACCACATCGTAGTCTTCCTCCTGCACCTCGCGCATAAAAGTTTCCAGATAATCCTGATCCAGATAATCATCACTATCAAGGAAAAAGATATACTCGCCCTTTGCCATAGCGATGGCACGCATCCGGCTCTGGCCCTGTCCAATATTTTCTTCATTGCAGATGTAATGCAGTTTTTCCGAGTATTTCTTCCCGTATTCTTCCAAAATACGCTGACTGTCATCCGGGCTTTGATCATTCACGCATATGATCTCATAATTGTCATAGGTCTGCTGTAAGGCACTGTCTAAACACTTTTCCAGATACGCCTGTGCATTATAAACAGGAATGATAATGGTTGCCATCGGCTTACGATCCATTATACTTTTCTCCTCTCGCATAAAACTTGTTGATCAAATGTGCGATCCCACTTGGCCAGAACTTCAAGAACATTTCCAGATCTTCTCCACCACGTTTATGCTCATTGATCAACTGCGAAGTCGTCGATTCTTCATGCAGTCTGTGCAACATCAGCGGCTCCGGAATGTATAAGAACTCACCGCGTTCCCGCGATATGCGCTCCCAGGTCTCCCAGTCCAGATTGCTTTTCAAGCCCACTTGAAATACCGGCATTTGCAAATTATCCATCGCATAAGTGACTGCCGGACAGCAAATAGAATTGCCCAATGACATACAACGCCGCCGGATAAACTTACTGCCGGAAAATTCTTTGATCCGCATTGGTAATAACATGGTCTTCTTTATGTTGATCAAGGGTGACGCCCATATTTTCTGACCATTTCGCAATTCGCCATATCCCGAAAAAGCGATCAAGGGACGCTCTGCCTGCTCCAACCGATCTATGATCTTCTCTGCATATGCCGGTTCATAAATATCATCCTGATGTGCGATCGTTACATATTTCGCATTGCACTGGGACATAGCAAAATTCCAATCCTGTGCAATTCCTCCCTCGCCCTCATTCACATATAAAGGGATCTTGTATTTTTCCGCCATCGTTTTGATATACTCACACGGTGTTGATGTCACCATCCTGATCGGCGATTGTATCGTCTGGTTTTTCAAAGACCGGATACATTCTTCTAAATACGGGCTTTCCTGATAGGCACAAATCACAAAATTATGTTTGTCCATTACTTTTCCTCATCCTCTTCCTGATGCGTTCGAATCGCAATTTCCCCGGCTAATGTCGTGCACTTGTCCTCAAGCATGGAAACACGGAGTGCCAAAGAAAAAATGCACAATAACAAAATAGCGATAAAGATCAAAAATACCATATTGGCTGCGGAGTCAATACCTAAGATGCCCGCGATCCACATCGGAACGCTCGGGAAAATCCCAAATATCGCGATCAAGAGTGCGATCAGCATCCATACCAGAGCATCTTTCATTTGAATACGCGACTTGCGGATAGACTTCACAACGAACAGGAGCATTGCAAGCGCGCCAATAAGCAATAAAATTCTAAGAGCAACTGACATTACAAGACCTCCTTTTTACGAACCCATTGCAATACGATAATATTCATTACAACTGTCGCCATATATTTGATGGAATTCCACAAATTGAGATAACTTGTACCAAACATACGCTCGTCCATCTCCACCTGGACTTCCTCTACCTTTGCCCCACATCCGATCAGGTATGCCAAAGTATCCGGTTCCGGTGTATATGCCACATCATATCCCACCAACTTGATCATGCGCTTATTGTACATACGAAGACCTGATGTCGGATCTGTGATCGTCTGATGCGTACGCATTCGGATTAAGGACGTGATCAGACGGCTTCCCATCATACGCGCACTGTGATCCTTTCTCTGCTCGCAAAAGCGCGAACCTATGACAATGTCTGCATCCGTTTCCTGCATTTTAGCCAGCATTTTGTCAACAGATTCCGGTCTATGCTGACCATCGCCGTCAAACTGCACGACATAATCGTATCCTTTCGCATTCGCATAGCGGACACCACACCGAAAGGCTCCTGCGAGTCCGGTATTGACCGGAAGATCCAGATAATTGTAACCTCTGTTATACAAGATCTTACGCGTATCATCACGACTGCCGTCATTGATAACCACATAGTCAAACTGCGGATAATTCTCTATTAAATTGTCCACGACACGTTCAATATTCTCTGCCTCGTTATAGGCAGGAATAATCAGCAATGTGCTGTTCATCTTTAACACTTGTCTCCTTTTCCACACTTCTTACTTTACTAATAAAGAGCAACACTTAATGTATTCAAATTCCATATCATTGGCAGGCTCATCAATAGCACAAGTGCAACCATCCAATTTTCTTTCTTGCCTGTAATCCGTACCTTATCTGGGGCGATTGCATACAATAACGGGGCCAATAATGGATAGGCATATCTGGACTGCACGCCCAAAATGGTATCACTTCCTACTTCTGTAAATGCCAGATACATCGCCGTTGCCGCCAATGCATAAGCCCCGATTGCACCAACGATCACCGCAATACGTGCTCCTACTGTCATTTTATGTTCTTCGTCTCGATCCAAAAAGGCTGCCATAACGAGAATCACCAATGAAATCCCCCAGCATTTGCCCTGACCGACATAATAGAAGAATTGCAATTTTGTCCCCAGAACAGATGCAGAAAAATACTCAAAGCCAAAAATAAACAGTAACTTAATATACCGCAATGGATCCGACATAATATAACTGATCTGTGCGCTGGTACTGATCACACCCTCGCCTCGCGTATCTGCATATGCCTGCGAATTCGTAACAATCGGTGCCAGCAAGGCTGCACATATGCCCAAAACTACCACGATCGCACATACGCGGATCACAGCCTTCTGCCGCTTATTTAAACGCTCTTTGGGCAAGAACAATAGCGGAAACAGCAATGGAAAATAGACAATCTTTGGCAATATTCCTATGATGATCGTAACAATAATATCCGCCAACTGCCTTGTGGTGATCGGCTCATCGTTTTCATACAAAGCAAGGTATTTTGCAAATCCCAGCAAAGTCCATCCTACGATCCAATAATCGTAGTTATAGGCGCTCGCCAAAAAGACCATGGATGGAATCATGCCAACCGCCGCAAATACTGCCTTTCCCCTTCTTACCCTTCGCATTGCCGCCCCGACTAAGAGAGCATAGCATAGGCAGGTAAACCATTTGCCCATCATAAAGGTATATGCATAAGGTAAGCCCAGGGCTCGTCCCAGCATAATTCCGCACGCCGGAACAATATAAGCAATGTGATAGTAGGATAATCTGGTGACACCGTATGGAATCACTTCGCCCTTCTTATAAGAGTCGTTGAGGCTTTTCAGATACGCTCCTGACGATGCCTCATCATAATATAAATGCCCCTGCACGTTTCCCACATATTCGCGTAAGGTCTGCTCTTCTGCCTCATAAATACTTCCGGTAAAAAAGCCGATCACTTCCGTCGTACGGCGATAATGGGTCTCATCGTCCGGTACAGTTCCAGGAATACGCGGTGTCACGAAAATGGAACAAGTCCCCATGATCATAATCGCCAAAAAAACCAAGAGATCAGCACGTGCATAAGCAATACGATGCATCGCAAAACAAATAAGAAGCGTGCCATATATGGCAAGCGCGATCAAATAGCGGTGGTTATTCATTGCCGCCCCTGACATATGGCATATAGCATAAGTGAGCGGATATAGAAGAATGGCGCCAAGCAAGGTACCCACCATTCCCCAAAGAACCGTCTTTTTATTCTGCCGCACCTTGGATCCTAATGCGCAAAAGCGACCTATCACATGTGTAAGCCACCGGTTCAGACCTGTTATCCTGATCATCAAAACCGGCACCAAGACCACAAGAACTACCAAACCTACATATAATGCGATGCGACGCTTGACGAACATATTCTCAGGAAAATAAAACGCCCGATAGCACAGTATCGCCATAACCACCATGCTTACTAATGCAACACAGTAGTTTCTTTTTGTCTCTTTCATTCCGAAACTCCATTTCTGATTTCTTACTGTGTCTCATTATAACAAAAGCCGTCTCATAATACAATGAGACGGCTTTTGCCACGTTAACCCCAATTTTTCTCACTCTCCCATGACTACCTTGCAATCTTTTTTGTAGCAGGCAATCCCATAATTGTTCAGACCAGTAAACACACTTTCCTTAGATATTCGCAAACACCCTGTCAGTATAATAAAAGCCACTCTCTCGAATTTCTGCGAAATTCTCAATGTGTTGTTTACCACTATTCTGTATTTGCAATTGATGTGGCAGTCTGTCACTTCTTGCCTTTCCAGATTCTCGTCAGCCATCCTTCATATCCCGGATTCACCAAAGTACCACTAACATTTTTATACACCGCATCGTCTCTACCGATTGCCTTATTATCTCTTGCGATTTCACAGAAATGATGTGCCGCATCTTTGCCTTCAAAGCCTTTTATCTTCCGGAAATATGCCACTTGTGTAGCATTATCATAACTTGTCACATAATCCATCAGTGCCACCGTTTGTTTGGCATCAGCGTACATAGCAATGTCCTCTTCATCCAGGAACTCATACTCCTTTTGTTCTACCAGACGATGCAGAAACTCTTGATTTTCCCGCATATAGATCTTAGTTTGTGACCAACCGTCCCTTGTGTGAAAGATTTCAACATAAACCTTCCAGAGAAGTTCCAGTTTATCCCTCTCCATTGTAAACTGTTTCTCACGCATCGTTTTCGACACCACATACAATTTATAGTATCTGTTATTCCAAAGCCGACTGATAATGACATTGCTATAAATATAAACTGTATTCAGTTTCACAATATTAGTCAAAGTATAACCCGGAATCTGATGCAGGCAGTTGACATATTCCACATATAATTTTCTTAGATTTTCATTCTGATTCAGATCCTGCCATAGATTTTTCTCAATATATTCTATCGGTGTTTCCGTGAAATGCAAAAACTGTACTTTTTCCTCTGCATTATCCTCCATCTCAAAGATCTCATATAACTTCCGGTTCATCGCTTTTCGTCGATCCCGCCTCATTTTCTTATATGCTACCTTCTCCAGATGCAATTGATAAAACATTTCATGTGCGATCTCTGCCGTTTGTCCCACAATAAACTGCATAATATCATAGGCGATTGCAGGATTTCTATATTTGGCATTAAAGTACTCTGACACATATTTTGCCTGTACTTCCGTTAAGATGCGGTTTTGTAACAGTTTCAATGCATCTGCCATATCATCAACTAATGCCAGTTCATCCTTATCCGGCATTGCATATGGGGCTTCATATAAGAAAATATATTTTTCCAACAGTTCAGGCTCACACAGGACTTCTTTTCGGATGCGCATAAAAACAGTGTTGGCATGCGCCTGTATCCACTCTGCATTCCACTGTATCGTGCCATAGACATTTTGATCCTCGTAATCTATTTTTGCATCCTCTTGCAGCAAATAATTGCAGACATATTCCAAATAAAATCCATTCTCATATAAAAGTTGACATAAACGTTCGGATAGTCCGTTCACCCACAGGTAATCCCGCAAAAGCAGCAACTGCGTTTTTCCCAATTCCTTCACTTGTTCCATGCAGGATACATAATCTGCAATTCCCAATTTTCCCGATGCAATCTGCTGTTTATACACAGCAACCATCTGCTCGGGTATGCAGCCAAAACATTGACATGCTTGAGCAAGTGCTTCAAACCACTGCTCTATTCCCTGACGCGCAATCACCTGCTGATAAAATTCTATATATTCCGGTTTCCAATCTTTCTGCTTTATGATTCTCCTATGTATGCTTTCCGGGCTTTCGTCATCCTGATCCAGTGCATCTAAATTAGTGACCGCAAAAACATCCGAAATGTTATCTATCGCCTCCACTTCTTCCTTACTCCAGAATGGATTATCTCCCACGAAAAGGCAACGGTACAATCTCACTTTGTCCGGGATCGTCTGACACATTCTTTTGCGGATCGTCCACAATATATTCTTATCCTCAACGTTTTCATTTAACTGGTTAGATATTTCATAGATCAAGCCATCCCGGTCATAATCACCTTTTCTTGGTCTGATACATTTTTCAATCGTCTCACATGCTCGTGCTTCATTCTGCTCGTCAAAGTGTAGTGATGCTATCATTTCATAGATCTTATCCTTTGCATTTTCACACAAAAGAACAAACAATTTGTCATAATCCAGTATAAATGAAGGTATTCGAACACCTAGAGAACCGACTTTTTTATAGGCATCCTGTATAACTTTCTCAGAAGCCCGCTCCAGATATTCCTCATATTCTTCGCTGTTCTTGGGTGCTTCCTGATAAACAATGCTGTTATATACGCGCATCTCTGCCAGTGAAAACAATATACTGTTTGCAGGATAGTTATAGAAGTATAGCCGATAGTTTGCATCAACCAATTTGCTCTTTATGAGTTTTTCTATTTCATATTTAAAACGCTCGCTGAACTGCTCCCATTGTTCTGGCTGATTTTCTTCTTCCATTACTTCCATGCCACGCATACCGTATTGTGAAACCAACACATCTAAGGTATTATCTTCTAGCAGATAGAAATCGTTCTCATATTCTCTTCTCAAATAGGTAGCAACTGCACATTTTTCAAAGGTGATCACCTCATCACCTGCACGCCCTGGAAATCTATTCAGAAGACTTTCATACAAAGTCAGGGATTCATTGAGCCGGCTCTTAATTTCCCGGATATCAATATTCCGCCCATGCATCATCCAATCCATACCAGGGGTTTCAATCTCCGCCTGCAGATCTAATGAGGCTAACCAGTCCTTCTTTTCAGACAATAAACCTTTTAGGATTGTATCGTAATTCTCTATATTAATTTTTTGGAGATTTATCACATAATCAAAGATCTTCTTGTACTCCGGAATCTGCTCCTCTCTGCCATCTACCAACATGACCTCCGGTTTGATACACACAACAAAGGTAATCTTGTGCCTGCCACCATCCGTAAGATAGTACTTTCTCAATTCGCGTAAGAACTGTAGTACACTTTGCTTGTCATCAATGCGATCCAAATCCTCGATCACAACAATATAATGTTGTCTTCCTCTATGATTCAACACTTCCTGCTTGAACAGATCAATCAAAATGTTCTCATCCAGCGTCCGCTTTCCTTCCGATTTTGTTGAACTAAAAATAATTTCAGAATCTGTAACTGCCAATACGAAGCACGCTAAAGAAACGATAAACACTACAATAGTCAGCATAAAGAAAGTCTCATTCTTTAACTGCCAAAATGCCTGTATATACTTTTGAAATTTATATAGAAGCCCAGATAAAAAGAAGCCAACAAGAGAACACATTGCCAAAAATGACCACATTGCGTTCTTCCCGTTGACTGCCCATATGCCAAAATCCTTGCTTAATCTACGGCTGATATAATGACTTTTTCTTCTATCGTGCGGATTGATCCTGCTGACCAATTGATAAATAAATGCCTTATGCAATTCTGTTGGCATAACTTCTTTTTCATGTCCCCAATCTCCCTGTTTATCTGCAGGGATCTCCTCCTGTTGCGCATAAGTCCCCCACATATTGATACTGAGTACCTTTTTCCCAAATCCGAAACAGGCACACAGCGGATGCTCCACACGTTTTTTATACAGGGATATCAAACTGGATTTCCCTGTACCAAAATCAGATGTCACGGCAACGATTCTTGCATCTGCATCCACCGCCGCATCCAACTTATCCACATATGTAGATATACCGATCCAGTCCTCGTCTTCGTTCTGGATCGGGCGATTCAGATAGATAGTGTTATTGCTATTTTTCTTCTGTTTCCCCATGCGTAGGCTCCTTCTGATCTCCATCAATTATTCGCTTCAAAACATCAGTACATCACCCGATTATACTCCACCAACTCCATCTTTCCGTGTGTAACCTTTATTACGGTCACACCCAAGTTAGTTATTTCCTGACCTTCCAATTCCGGGAATTGCTTTTCCAGCCAAAACTGCATCGAGGAATGTGCCACAACCAAGACATTCTCCCCGGGATTGATATCGTCTATGATCTGCTGCATTCCTTTATCAAAACGCTGATAGAAATGATACTTGGTTTCCGCGTGGATTGGAGAAACATAATCCGCATCGTCTACCGAGCCAAACGCATCCGGGAAGATGTCTAATTGTTTTTTCTCCATAAACTCCTGCTTGGTATATCCTTCTGCATCTCCCCAAGAAATATCGTCCAAGGCTTCCATCTGTTGCCGGTCTACATTTTCCTGCCCTGCCCCCTCCAACAGATAACTAGCCGTATCAATGGTTCTCCCCAAGGTGCTGGTATAAACTTTTCCAAAGGAAACATCTGATAAAGCCTGTCCCACTGCCTTGGCTTGGTCAACAGCCTCCTGTGTCAGCTCCGCATTTCCTTCTCCACCCATAAGCAACCCCTGCTCGTTTGCATAGGTTCTCCCATGGCGTACCATATAAATATAACTTGGTCGCTGCAACATGCCAAAGAGTGACACGGCAATCCCCAACACGCAGACCGCTCCTACCAGTCCGATCCAGAATTTCTTTTTCAATCTATTCTCCTCAAATATCCCTTTAGTGTACCAGTTCCAGACACAATGGTATGATACCCCATAGCACAAAAGACAACATGCCTGCACCGACGATCAATGTCTGCGAAACAAGATATGTCTTTTTACTCCATACATGGCTATCTGACAAAATATAAACCTCACCTAAAATACAAGGCAACATGTATCTTCCCTGTGCCTGATAATCCTGCGTCCACATCTGGTATACGGTTCCTACACACAAGAAAGAGATTGTTACCACGATGGCGACAATGTGTTTTCTTTCTTTGCAGGCTCTCCATGTCGATACTATATTCACAATATATAAAACCAACATGATATACACATAGATATTTGCGCTATACAAAGACATCCAACCATAGCGTCCCACGAAAGAGTTAAACATGGTCGGGAACAATCCATCATCAATTGCCGTCAAAGTCTGCAAATAAGTGTAGCCCTGCTGCTTCAAGGATTGCATTTCGACGATTTCCTGTGACTGATGTTTTAGGTGTTCTGCTCGATACAAATAGCCCTTTCCCTCCGGATATCTCCACAGGTCAATTCCCGCTCGTATCGCATAAAAGCCAAAGACCATTCCCAAAATCATCATATACTTTAAGAATAACTGCTTCTTGTTCTCCGCATCCCACAATTTAAACAATAAAACCACAAAGGCAAACAGAAGGATGATCAGATAATTTTTCTTTCCCATTAAGGTTTGCGCACAGAGGAAGGCATACAAAAACATCCCGCCAAATTGTCTCCACGAAAAACCTTCTTTCCACACACCGGCGATCAGACCGTCTTCGCGAATGGCTTCTGTCACAACAAAAAATCCGATAAAAATATCCCAGGCATCCGACGTGGCATAGGAAAACAGATACCATAACTGCGGCGTTGCAAACAAGAATGCAAACATCCATTTGTCTTTGCGCCCTTTTATAAGAATCCAGGCAACCAAAAGAACCAGCAGCAACACATTAAACATCCGATAGTAGGCTGAAATATGAAAAATATTTTTACCAATCCATCCAAACTTCCCGGCTAAAATATAATAAAAACTCCGTTCCGCCAATCGGATTGTGCCATAATTGGAATAAGCATTTTGTAGAGATATATCATCAAAATCCGGTAATCCCCAATGGGTCAGATAGTAGTCAATACTACCTCTCGTCTCATCTTCATCCGGATGTCCATAGGTGATGCTAAATAAGGACATGACAAAAACAGCAATAACAATAGCAATGCTAAGCCAAGAAAAGAGTTTATAGACACGGTCACTCTTTTCTGGCTTTAACCAAATCTCCAGACCTGCCAATAAGAAAAGACTAACAATAAATAGTGCCAACAGACCTATTTTACACCAGCGGTCAGATTGTAAACGTGCCATAAAATCAGGTGCATTATTCTGATCCAACACCAGATAAGGATCACCCGAGGTCGGTGTGATCCAGACATGATCGTCCTCTACCTGTAGGCTACAATTCTGCCAGAGGGCACTTCTTGCCAAATCTGCCCCAGAGATTGTATAAGTCGCAAACATCCCACTGCGCACCTGGATCCTTGCAATGCCAATCTCTTCATCGCTGGCTGAAAAATCCACGCGCACGCTCTGCAATCCTTGTCCTTCATTTTTGTAAGGGAACACCGCTAAACGTTTGAATACAGAATAAAAGGAGGATTTTTCCTCGCTGTAACCACTCCCGGTGTCCCAAAAGGTCTGCGCCATCTCACCCTGATAACTGCTACTATTGTTGCCATAATAATAGACTTCCAATTGGTTTGAAAAATCCATGCACTTTAGAAAGCCAGCAAAAATAAGAATCAGCATAAGCAAAATGCATATGTTTTTTGCCAATATTCGGTTTTGTATTTTCTTATCTGTTACATTACATGCATCCATATCATGAAATCGTCTCCTATATTGACATTGTCTATCGGCTGATCAACGTTCCAGCCCGCCGGGCAGGTACATATATTGTAAAGCGGTATCAACGTATACGCACCATCGATCACAACTAAATTCTTATCTGCGATCAAGCCTTCATCATAACGGCAGAAAGCAGAATAGGATTTCAAATACTCATTCAAGCAAACAGCATGCCACGGTTGTCCTAATCCTTCCACTGTCCGTGTCAAATCTTCGTTGATATTTTCCTTATTTGTTACTGTTATAATACTGCTTCCCATACCCTGATATAAAACGATTGTTCCCAGTACCAGATAGATCAAGGCGCTGCGTCTTTCTTCCTTGGTCGCCTGCATATCATTGCCATTCATCAATGCGCATATTCCCACCGGTAATAAAATCAGGAAATGAACCATGGATGTACTGCAAGATGCTAAAATAAACATAATGAGATAGCCTAAACCTGTGACAATAACGGTTGCTGCCAACATGACCTTCTCTCTATCCATATGTGAAAAAAAGAGCAACAACCACAATACGAACATCCCATAGAACATACTGACCTGAATCAAACTCACCGGAACGGTTCGCATAAAACGCAAAATATTCTTTCCTGACAGATCATGCCCCGCTTGGGTCAACTCTTCCAATTTTTCAAAGGCGCTCCATTCAGAAGTAATATAATGACCATCTACCAGTATATTATATTGATATTCCTGTAATTCTAATTTTTCCCCCAGATCTGCCCGATAGGTCGGTGCTCTAAACATTCCCACCTGTTCCACAGCACTTCTGTACTGGTTTACCTGCGCCCAATCATCCGTTTTCTGATATTCCCTATAGTCCAGTGCCTGCAAAATGACAAGCAGAACCAATGCACTGACAAATGGCATCCATAATTCTTTGCCCAGTTCTTTATCAATTTTCACCTTTCTAACAAGCATATACAGAATAATATATACGATCGTCAGGCTTCCGCTTAATAACAAGGCTTTCCAACTGATTAAGCCTGCCAACAATAATGCCACCCCAATATAAAAATGCTGCAGCCAGCGTTTCTGAGTAAATTCTCCTACAAGTATTCCCCAGCACACATATAAAGCACTCACACTTAATATTGCAGCCGTTTTCATGTAACTTGGGCAAATATAACATTCATACCCTATAAACAAAGCAAAGATCAGAAAGGTCAGGTTTGCAATTCGTGAAAAATTCCTTTTCAAAAATAGTTGCCCTATTTTCCAGAGTGCCATGAATGTCAGCACATACTGAAATACGGTATACCAATTTACACCTGTCATAAACTCGCAAAGCAACTTCAAGAAACGCCCCACATATATATTGCTAAATACGATCATTCCCGTAGACCAAGCCCCACTAATATTAAATAGTTGTGCCTGCATCATCACATCCATATCATATTCATAATGTGGTGCCCCAATCAATAACACGACAACAAGGGCAAGCACATTTAGTAACAATGATCTTGCCTGCGGCTTGCTGTATAATTGTTTTGCTTTATTTATTATTAACTCTTTTTTCATAATATTTCTCACAATATCCCGTATCGTGTTATTCAACACGTACTATTTCCGATTTTATAGAACTACAGTCTTGATGTAATAAACCTGATTATGATATTTATAGTAATAATTTACAGTCATACCATTTATATAGTCTGCATCTAAAAGGTATTTTGAGTATCTATATTTTGAATTTTTATCATATTCATCGTTTGTATACTGCGTCATCTGATATATCCGGCTTGTCCCATCAGCATATTGTATCTCTGCATATCCTTCGCCCAAATAGGAATTTTCTCCTTGTAAGTATGCCTCTAACACCAGTTTACAGGTCTGATTGTTTATCTCATATGACTCCTTACTTTTCAATTCTTCTGAGTTATAAATCATATTCTCGATATTTAAATCAAATTGGTCTGTCCTAATTTTATAAACTGCCCGTCCATCTATTTTTTTTACCAAACAAGCGTATGCCCCCATATTATAATGCCTTTGTATGTATGCTACTGTTGCATCTATCATATTTTCTCCAACAATATACACTTGTTCATTATCTATACATTGCTCATACGGATTTACAATAGAAAAATTGTTCATTGCTTCCGCATCCCACGGAATATAGGTTGTCGTTCCTCCCATCGCCATCGTATGCTTTTTCTTTGCTAATTTTCCTGAACGATACCATATGTCGTTTATGATTTCATCTTTTGATCCATTAACCAAGTTGCAATATAAATGTTCATCATCCTCCATCATCCCTGCGGAATAATCACTGTCTTCATTGTCATATTGAATATATTCATACGAATTCGCGATATAAGTTGTAATAAGCACACTGCAGATTGTTATGAGACCAATACATTTCTCTTTTGAACAATTTCCACAATTTTTTATAATCACCCAAAGATTGACACATACTATTGCAAATGCAACTGATATATCCACCCTCTGTTGCAAGTAGCGATTCAAAATAGCATAAAGATACCACTGGATGAGAATAAAATTTAATATTTGTGCTCCCAGAAAATACTTTTCTTTTCCTTTAATAAAGGCCAGCATCAAAAAAGAAATTAGGAACAATGGCATCCATCCATATTTGGTATATCCTGTAGTAAGTACTCGGACAAAATCTTTTTTGTCTACCATTTGCTCTTTGGTATCCTGCTGCAAAGCAACCAACTTACTTATAGATTCCACATTGAAGATCTGCGGGTCTGCAAAATTCCAGTTACTATAGTATTGCACATCCTCCTTTTGCATGCCTAACTGCTTATATACCTCTTGATTTTCTTCATAGTCAGGAAATCCATGATCCAACAACTGCCCTCGCACAGAATTATATTCTGTATAATCTTGCCATTCCGGAGTTGAATAACTATGAGTGTCTATCTGCTTTAATCCCCAAAACAAAAAAAGTGCTGTTATACCCAAACAACAAGCGCCAATAATTTTTTTGATATTTTTTTGTGTCAGCAGATAAATGAAACATATACAGATCAAAGGTAGCATCGCCCAAATAATCATAAAAAAACATGATCTTCTATACATAATGCCCATAGTCAATTGCATGAATGCAACTGCAATCTCTATTATGTTGATTTCATTGCTCATCAGGTTATCCACAACCAGTAAAATTCCCGCTACCAAAAGTATGCCAGCTACTTTTGTAAATTGTAGTTGTGTATAGAAAAAGTAGGAAAAACCTGCACCAACAAAAAGAACTATGATTTTTTTAATGACGTTCTTATTTATGTTTCGTAATAATACATACTCGATAAAAACATTGGCAAAAAAAATGCTCACGACTTCTAAAAGTGGATACCACGGAATTACCGCAGATATGTTCCATAAAAATTTCAACAAATAACCTATAACAATATTGATATAAATTAAATGTTCCTCTCCCATATTAGCAATGGTTGCCATTGACAAATCATCATTTGTTTCATATCGAATCTGAAGACACAAGAGGATAATACTTAGAAAGCAGACATTATATAGTAACGACACAATGAGATTTTTTCTATTTTCTTCTGGGCAATTCTTTCTTCCTTGTTTCTCCCAAACAGAATTATTGATGGTGAAACCACTTGCTATTATCTTTCTATTTAAACATTTTCCCATATACTTAAGACCTTTTTATTGCACTGCACCGATTTGTCAATACACCTGCATATCTTTGATAAAAGTTTTATCGTCCCACATCATATATCTCTGTAATCAGTTTTTCCCATATACCAGCCTCATTTAAAAAGTGTTCAATAATATCTCGTACTGCACCTTCCCCACCTTTAACAGGGCTAACATAATCCGCTATATTTTTAATCTCCTGGCAACTATTACATGGACAAGCAATAAATCCACACAATTGCATTGGCGCCAGATCATTTAAATCATCCCCTATATATCCAATATTTTCTCCGTTAAGATGATGTTTTTCTATAAATTCTGTTAGAAACTCCTTTTTGTTTCTAACATTCTGATACAGATAATCAACCTTCAACTCCTCCATTCGCCGCTGGGTTGCCGCACACTCTCTCCCCGTCAAAACCATTATTTCTATTCCCGATTTTTTTGCTGCAAAAAATCCAGCTGCATCCTTGGTGCAGAACTTTTTCAGTTCATTTCCGTTTTGATCATAATAAATCCCCGCATCAGTCATCGTTCCATCAACATCTATGACTAATAATTGGATTTTTCCTCCTTTACTCATAAAGCGACCTCGTTATAAAATTAACTTTCATTCCAATTCGGTGAATGGCATTGTGTACTGCCACGTTATAATTTCCTGATCTCTCTGCTGTACTTCTCAAAGATGTCTTGTAGTAATTGCGTTCTCCTTCTACATAGCCATCTGCTCCCGCTACGGCAATTTCTGATACTCCTATATCCTTTAACAATTTGATTAACATAACCATACTATTACATCCTTGATCAAACGAACTCGAAAGGACATTATAATTTAATTTAATCGCCTTTTTATCCGTTTCAATATTAGATGTTATGATAAGGTTTGCCGCAGTATCTGCTGCCTGTGAAAAACGTTTTGAATTACTAAAGAAAATATAATCCGCTTCAAAATCTTCCGGCACAAAGTTGACTGCTATCGTTACCACTTGTTCCTTTGCAATATAATCGCTTATATAATTCTTTTCAGAACGAATAGAACTTCCCGGTGCCAATACCAAAATCTTTTTTTCCCTCAAAATATGCTGTAAATATTGGAAATCCTCTTTATCATCAATTACTTGATTTTTATATTCATTATATTTTAACTCAGCATACTCTTCATCAAATGCGGTTGCCTTACTTCTATCATAGCCAGCAAGAATGTGATCCATATCTCTATGCGTCAAGTCTCCCTTTTGTAAGTAGTATTCTGCATAATTACGATGAACATTAAATCTCGCTGACAAAAAATAGGCCGGTGTATAGCCCCACTCTGTCTTACCTTTTATCGGTGCAATATACTCTTGTATGGCATCTAGTAAAAAGTCAATATCATATACCTTATCCATATACTCATTACAATAATCTGCAATCAGTTCTATCGGCAGATTTCCCGGTATTCTTCCCATCCCCATCAAACTTCCATCAATGGCAACCGGTCTTGCCAAATGCTTATCAACAAATTTTTGCGCCAAACTACAACTAAGTGCCATATTTTCATGTAAATGAAGCGCTACACGAATATTTTTGTCCAGATTATTATCGACCAAACTTACTATTCTATCTAAGTCTCTTCTTTTCATGCTTCCAAACGTATCAACGATTGAAAACTGATAAGGCTGGATTTTATTAACCTGTTCAATAATCCATAATATCTTTTCATCTGTATATCCCATAATATTAATTGGATTGATTGACAGTTTATACCCCTTATCTTTGACCGTTTGTGCAAATCCCATGCCTTCTACGATATCATAATCATGAGCCGTTACACGAATCATTTCAATTCCCGTTCCAGAATATTCACTCAGTTTATTGATGTCATAATTACTTTGCATCGCCATGGCTGTATATACAGTATTACCCGGATTTTTAGGCAACAGCCTATTTAATTCTTCAATAGTATTGCACACTGTAACATCTTCATCATAATTGTCCACATTTCGTAAGAAGCCAACCTCCACGAAGTCCATCTTCGCCTTTGTCAAAAAACGAATGATTGCCCTTGCCTGATGATATCCCCAGTGCCAATCATTAATATACCCTCCATCCCGGAGCGTACAATCTAATAACTTTAAATCATTATGCATCATATGCTTCTCTCTCACTAATTATTGTTCTAACTAATTCCAAATCTTTCGGGGTGTCTACTGATACAGTTTTATATGTTGATTGTATTGCCTTTACTGTGATTCCATTTTCTACAAACCGCATCAGATCATTTTCTTCTGCAATTTCCAAAACCGATTTGGCAGTTTCGTCATAAAATTGTAATGCTTTCTTTGAAAAAAGTTGTATACCAGTCACTTTTTCATAATCAAAATCTAATGTTCCCTTTGGATATGGGATTGGACTACGAGAGATCATTAAAACATCTCGCTTAGCATTTGTAACACATTTTTGGTTACTAAAATCAATGACTTCAGATGGTTTATCAATTATGTTAGTCAATACCGCCACATAATACTCCTTTAACTTCTCAGGAATAATTAATGAGAAACTTTCATAATTGATCAATGGCTCATCCCCCATCAACATCAAATATAGATCCGCATCAATCATCGTTGATACTTCATACAAACGTGATGTCGGTGTATCATGATCATTTCTCGTCATAACTACATTGATATGCCACTTTTCGCATTCTTTATATATCCTCTTGTCATCTGTAGCAACAACAACGTCGTAAAGATCCTTACTCTTGATGGCAGCCTGATATACCCACCAAATCATTGGTTTTCCGCAAATATCAGCCAATGGTTTCCCCGGCATTCTTCCTGATGCATATCGAGCCGGGATTACTCCTAATACTTTCATATTTATCCTCCTTACCTCTATAAATTAATGACCTCATAGAAATTTTGTGCAAACGTCTCTCCAAATTCCACTACTTCGTTATCAGTAAGTGGTTTATAATTTGAATTGCTACTCAAACTGTCCTCATATAGCCCTGCAAACGTAATAATCTTGCATTTCAAATTATACGCTTTCATATACATGATAATCGCACTTGGCGTTACTATTAAAATATCTTTTCCCTTCAAATACGATAATAATGCCTCCGCTGGGATTGCATTATCAATTTCCTGCACATTGATCTTTTCTGAGAATTCATATTTGCCGCACTCACGTGGATGCTTCTTTAAGATAATATTGCTATATTTCTTGTTAATATAATCCTCTAATTTTTTTTGATATTTGTCCGTCTCCGGCACATAATCTTCTAATGGTCGGGTAAATAACACAGCATCAGCCGCATCTAAATCATAATTTTCAAGCGCCGGATACATCCTTCTTAAGATTTCTTGAAACAGTTTCCAATCTGTTCCCTGTTCTGCATATAATTGCCGCATTTCTTTATATTTTCTATATTTCATTTTATCAGGCTGGCTGCAATATTTAATGCAGAACCTATCTGCATCAAAAGCAAACCATCCCGGACTACAATATCCCATCCTAGCCAAAATGAAGCCCTGCCACATATATGTCGAAAATAATTTTGTTTTAGGTATCCATCTAGGACGGATGCTATAGTCATTTATACCATCTTCCAATATAACGACTTCCTTCTCCTCGCCCAGTACAACACACGCCCCAGATATGATGCCCACATCTGCAATGACAACAATTTCATCATATTCCGACAAATCCACGTATTGGTTTAGCATTTTTTTACAAAAATCCTTTTGTTTTCCCAATATACAATTCACAAACATCTGAGCAACGATTACACATTTTTTCTTTGCTTCCATGACCGAAAAATCATTATCGCTCCGATAAACATGTTCAAAGATTCCAGTGTCTTCACAGAATGAATGCATATATTCCCCTCTTCCTCCATTGGGTAAACTTAATGCATCCCACTTTTTCTGTTTTCCATGATTACAATAATACCACACAAATTGATATAAATTATGCGGGTCATATATTACCGCCAAGCCCTTACTCATTTTATGCCTCTCTATTGCCCAAAAAACTTTTCCACTCTCTTTTGTAGCGCAACATATATATTACGAACATAACAAATAATACGATTAAAACAACATAACGTCCCAGTATATGATTTACCAACAATGAATAAATCGTTGCAATAACAATCAAGTACGCTATAAAACTAGCAAAAAATCTGTTCGCATACAATCTTTTTGCCTGCATATTTGCAATCATTTTCGTTATAGCAAAAATCACTCCATATGCAACAACGGTTGTATAACATGCCGCCACTGCACCAAATCGCGGGATTAACAGTACATTTAATATAATATTAATGATCGCCCCACCCAACACACTTGCTGACAACCATAGATTTTTTTTATAAAATAACAATATTTCTGTGTAAAATCGATACAGCACCATCATACAGGCGCTTAATACAAACGGAACAATATATTCATATTTCCAATAGTCTCTCGGGGCAATGATTCTTACTATTTCTGGTCCTGCCAAAATCAAGACACTTGCCAGAATAGCAATTATGACCAAATACCATTTTTGCAAAATGTACGTCTCAGATGTATCTTTCTTGTCTAATTTTCTAAATATCCATGCCTGACGCACTGGTGCTACCGCTTGGTCAACAGCCATCAAAGCGTACCCCAAATAGTAAATAACCGAATAAACCGCCGTTTCCTCTGCACCACAAAGATTGGTAATCATTACCTTATCACATTGTTGCATCAACATATATGATATTGACATGATAATTGTGGGTAATGCAATTCCTAAAGCATACTTCCAATAATCTAGGACTATAAGTTTGCCTTCACACTTCATGATTTCGATATATGCTATGGCTGCTATTACTCCAACGCCCAACACACTTCCAATAATCCTTGCTTCATATGACATATCAGGAAACACTAAAACAAAAATTAAGGCTACTAAAAATTGCAATGCATACGGTAATGCCAAAAGCCATTTTTTAGTCTTATAGTCGTTTTCCATATTGGCAGAATACATCCGATAATTAATCAGGAAAAAACCATAAGAATGCAACGCCCCCATGATGACCGTAAAACTTGAGAATTGGTGCGTTACTGCACAGCCAACTATCAAGGCGATCAGCAACATAATAACCATAATAATGGTAGATAAAATCAATACCGATTTTCGAAATTCCTTAATTTCATTCTTTTTATCTATATACGCATTATTTAAGGCATAGAAAAGGTTTGCTCCTATCAGCACCGTAAAAATTGAAACATATGCATAATAGGTACTGTAATTCCCGTAATCAGCCTGACTCATCAAGCGAGTAAAAACAATAATCCCCAGAAATGTCATGCCTTGACCAATAACAGTCGCTATAAAATACACCACAGATGCCTTTACGAATGGATTGATCTTTTTTTCTCTCAATATCTAAACCTTTCTATTACTTCAAACACTGTATTAGTCGATGTATCGACTCGAAAAATACTCTCTAAACGTATATGGGTTATCCTCTAAATCCTCTGGCAATTTTTCAGCAATATCGCACAGTTTCTTATAATCCATATCTCGTTGATCCACCTCACTATATGCTAAAATAAGTCGCAGTGGGTCTACATTCTTCTCATTACAACACTTGTAAATATCCTTAATATAACTGGAATGAAAGCCTGCGTATCCACAAATCAAATCCAGCGGATTTTGTACCTTGCCATCCGTAATATCTCGCAGTGAAACATAACCATATTCCAATAAGCGCGGGATATCTACGTCAAGATCATATCCTTTTTTCTTCAATGCCATTATCGTCATTTCTGTAGATGCATTTCCCAAACTCCGTCCCAGTCCCTGCATAGACGTATCGATCATATCGAATCCAAGATCTGCACAATATATACTATTTGAGACAGCAAGCCCTAAATTATTATGCCCGTGAAATCCCAATTTCACATTTGTTAATTTTCTTGTTTCCTCATAATAGCGTCTCAATTCATCCGGCAGCATACTGCCCGCCGAATCTACGATATACACACATTCAGCCCCTTGCTCGTGTGCCCACAATGCATTTTTTGCAAATTCTTCCGGCGATACAATATATGTCTTCATATAATTGACCATTATTATCAAGCCCAGGTTTTTTGCATGCTTGATAAATTCGCCTGCTTGTTCCGGCATATTTGCATTAACACCGATACGTACGAAATCGCACCCACCTTGCCTTGCCATATCCAAATCTTCCAGACGCGCTATACCCGGAATACAGAAAAATCCTATTTTTGATTTTCCTACAACTGACTTTGCTGCTTTTAAATACTCTTCATCCGAATGCAAAGCATAGCCATGTTCCTGAGAACTTGCATTCAGTCCCTGTCCATGCCCTATTTCTATATATTCAATATTTAATTTTTCTAATCTTGAACAAATATGCTCAACATCTTTACACGTAAATCGAAAATCAACTGCATAACTGCCATCGCGGATTGTTGTATCAAGTATTTTCATAATTTCTAAATTAATGACTCCACTACAGAAATAATATAGCGGATATCCTCCTCATCATATCTTTGATCTACAGGAAGAAATATTGTATTCTTCGTCAGATCATACTCCCATGTTTCTTTATATTTTTCATCGCCGCATTGATCCCATAAAGTTGGCACAAAAATTTTATTCTCAATCAATTCCTTTTTTATGTTTTTTCCTATGTTTAATGGATAAATATAGGGTATACTCTCTGGCTCAACGGAAATACGATTGATTTTTCTAAATCTCTCCTCATATACCTGTGCATTCATTCGCCGTCGTTGCTTTACACTTTCATAATCAATACTCTGCATGATTGCATCCGCCAAAAGAGACATTCCTTCATATCGTTCTGCAATATATTGATCCATCTTCTTTTTTCCCTGATAACAGGCATTGGTTCCTTCTTCCAGACAAGTCAATAAATATCCCGCTTGCTTGGCATTACACACAAGGCGTGGCTGACTAGCAATAACAGCGTTTGTTATAAGATAAGCCCCATCCGGAACACCAAAAAACTTTCTACATGAATATATATAATTGTCTCCTACATTGGGCTTGTGATAAAAGGAATGACAATTATCAACAATATAATGCTGCTCTGGATGCTCACTGATATACTTATCTACCTTGGTATCCATTACTCCAAAATAATCAACAATGTAAATCCAGTCTTCTTCCTCGGCTCGTTCTATGATCGGAAGTAGATTATCATCTATTGAGTAATACTCAACCTCCAAGTCATGCCTTTCAATTTCCCTACATACATTTGGGCATAAGTAAAAAGGAACGAATATTTTCTGTATATGTTCCTTTTCTATCAATATATCGATTCCTACTTTTGCCGAGTTATATTTCAGCAAATTATATTTATCTTCCGAATAATACGCTTGTCCTTGTTTTAATTCTAATGGTTGAAATCCACCATATGAACTATGCTTTCTTTTCACCATCTACTTCCTCTTCGAAATTAATCTTATCTCTGATAACATATTGTGGTGCCTGATTAAGCGCTATATATGTCTGCCCTATATACTCGCCAAATATTCCCAACATGACAAACAAAATACCAAATAGTATTAAAATCACAGCCATCATTGAACTATAACCAGCACTTATCGCCGGATCAATTAATTTGCGAACAATCGTCACTATGCCGCAAATCAGCCCCATAAATCCTACAAATAAGCCCAAAAACATCGTAACTCGTAATGGTTTCGCCGAAAAAGTTGTAAAGCCATTTAAGAAAAGTTCTACCATCTTTTTTAGGTTATATCCTGATTTGCCTCGAAGGCGTTCATTTTTCTTCACATCAACATTGCATACATTTCTTGTACTTCTCAGGATTAAACCGCCCAAATAAGGATGTGAGTTAGGATACTTGCACATCTCATCAACTACAAATCTCTTTACCAGCCAAAAGGTTGTTAAAACAACCCCCTTCGGTTTATCAATAAGCCAGGATTGCATACTTTCATTCATGAACGTTCCAAATTTTCTGAACCAAGAACGCTTTTCATGTTCAATAAACCTTGCTTCGACCGCATCATATCCTTCATCAATTTTTTCAAACAAACGCGGTAATTCTGAAAATGGCGTCTGCCCATCATCATCACCGCACACCACGTAGTCACCTTTAGCGTGATTTAATGCTGCCATTACAGCCGACGGTTGTCCAAAATTGCGTGCAAGATTGATGCCTTTAACATGTGTATTTCCAGTAGCAATCTCACATATTTTTGGGTAGGTTGTCCCATTTGGCGAGCAATCATTTACCAGAATAATCTCATATTCATATTGTGATAATTTCTGGCACATAACATCTTCTATTTGAGATACAACATCCTCTAAGGTATTTGTAGAATTGTAACACGGGATCACAAAACTCACTAATTCTCTTTTCACCCTTTTTGCTCCTCAAAAGTCACATATACATTATTCAAAATGTCTTGTGCTAATTTCTGTGCTTCATCATAGGAATCTGCCCCTACAATGAAATGCCCCGGTCTCAATCGTCCATACTTTGGATTCTCTAATCGATCTCCTTCATGGATCTCCAACTGATAATCAAGGACGTTCGCATGTTGTGCTAAATATTCTTTCCCATGTATTTTCTGTACAATTCCCTCTCCAAAATCAAAGAAGCGCATAACAACACATCGCTGTTCTGGCAAATGTAACTGATCCAGTGCCTTCTGATCAACACTCTGCCCCAATGCTTCTTTTATCAGATACTCATAATTATCAACGCCTGACATATATGGTACGATTTTCCCTGAAAGGTTGCTTCCGCCTCCCCTTGCGCCAGCCTCTATCAAATAAAACTTACCTTTATAAAATTTGTATTCTGAATGAGTCAATCCCATCGGCAGACCAATGCTTTCAACCAGTGCCTTATTCGTGTTCCGTAATAATTCATAATCATATACCGGATGACTATATGTATATGTCTGTACTTTAGAAACATTAGGATTTTCTTTATACATTTCCTTTATTGAAATACATAAAGGATAATGTGTTCCATTCACTACAAGTCCATCAATGGTAAACTCATCTCCGCCAATATATTCCTCAGCAAGAATTTCTTTTCGTCGATTTGAATATGACATTGTATCATCAAATTTATCTCTCAATTTTTTTTCGTCTGTAATTGTATAGACACCTCGACTAGATTGGCTATCAATTGGCTTTATGATAATTTTCTTGTGTTTGTTCAGCATTTCTAATGCATCATCCAGCGTTTTACAAATTTTAAAATCCGGCACTGGCAGACCTGCTTCTTTGCATCTCTGACGCATCAGTGTTTTATCTGTAAAAATATCTGCCTTGTCTGTACCGATGCCTCGTAAGCCCATTTTTTCATTTACATAAGCAACGGTTGGTACTGCTATATCACTCTGATCAGAGATCACCGCATCCGGCTGATATTTCTGCGCAATTTGAAGATTTTTTTCCTTATCTAACACATTTGCCACTTCACATGCATCCGCATAAGGAAAGGCTGGTGAATCCTCGTATAAATTAGAGCAAATAACATAATGCCCCATCTGTTTTGCCTTTTTGATAAGTTCAATTTGCCAATCTCCACCGGCTATAACCATAATTTTACTCATATAATTCCTCTCAGTTCTGATAAAATGCAGATATCAACTCAATCACTTTATCTATTTCATTCTCTTTCAAGCCATAATACATTGGTAACCTCATAAGTCTTTCACTTTCCTTGGTCGTGTACTTATCTTGTCCCACAAATTGACCAAACTTTCTGCCTGCCGGTGCACTGTGCAGCGGAATATAATGGAACACTGCTCCAACGCCATGGTTTTTTAAATACTCGATCAGTTTTGTTCTCTCTTCCAAGTCCTTCGCCTTAATATAAAACATATGTGCATTATGTATACATTCCTCCGGAACATATGGTAACTCAATATATCCCGCCTCTGCCAACGGCTTCAGCATTTCATAATACTGATTCCAACTGTTCATGCGATCATCATAAATTTCCTGCGCCTTCTCCAACTGCGCCCAGAGATATGCTGCATTGAGTTCACTTGGCAGATAAGACGAGCCTGCATCTACCCATGTATATTTATCAATCTGTCCACGGAAGAACTTGCTTCGGTTCGTTCCTTTTTCACGTACAATTTCTGCTCGGTCTATATAATCTGGATTTTTGATTAATAAAAGTCCACCTTCACCCATGCTATAATTCTTTGTTTCATGGAAACTATAACATCCAAAGTCACCAATCGTACCAAGAGCTTTCCCCTTATATGTACTCATGACACCTTGCGCTGCATCTTCTATAACCAACAAATTATGTCTACGTGCAATATCCATGATTGTATCCATTTCACAGGAAACACCTGCATAATGAACCGGTACAATTGCCCTTGTCTTTTTTGTAATTGCATCCTCAATCAATGTCTCGTCTATATTCATCGTGTCTGGTCGAATATCTACAAACTTGACTCTTGCTCCACGTAATACAAAAGCATCTGCTGTCGACACGAAAGTATACGACGGCATGATGACTTCATCTCCCGGCTGAATATCTGCCAAAATTGCTGCCATCTCCGTCGCATGTGTACAAGAAGTCGTCAGTAACGCCTTTTCTGTTCCTGTAGTATCTTCAAACCACTTTGCACATCTTTTGCAAAAAGGTCCATCACCGCATATTTTATGATTGCCAATCGCCTCGGCAATATATTTTTCTTCGTCTCCCACATGAGGCGGTACATTAAAATTAATCATAATTTTCTCTCTTTCAGGGTAAACTGACCTCATTGAAAACCAATAAGGTCATATCTACTATACTATTATTGTCGTATTTTGTCTAGTTTGAAAAAATCAGCTAACAATGGAGTTTCCATGATGTCTGATTTCCCTTTTCTAATGTAATATTCACAAAAAATAAGGAGTGCCATATCATTATGGACACACCCTATAAAAACTATCGCTTTTCAATTGTGCTTATATTATAGCATTCTCTTTCAAATTATCAACAATTTTTCGTATAAAATCATATTGTTTATGAATTACATAGCATTTCCACAATTTCTCTTTTCTGCTCCATTCTGGGATGTACGTAGCGATCCATGGTGATTTTGATAGAACTATGCCCAAGTATTTCACTGACGCATTTATAATCACCGCCATTTTCAACACACCTTGTAGCAAATGTGTGTCTGAGGCAGTGGAAATTACGGTAGGGAATTTCTAGCCTATTCAAAATCTTTTCATATATAGAAGGTACTCTTATCTACACAGACCCAATTGATGAACTGTTTCATTGTGATATTAGGGAACTACCATACCGTTCCTTACGTTTCAAATGGCTACTTTCGCTATCTTGCATCACACTTCTTTTTCTCATAATTTATCACCAATATATTTTTGGTGATAAATTATTTATGTTTACAGACATAGGATTTGATACGATTTCCATTATTCATCCCTTTGCATCCGCAGCCGCAGATAGCCATATCGGAAGCCTGAATGACTATTCCTTTCAATCGAGACTGTGTGGTGGTTTATACTCTGCTGATTTCCTATCTCAATCCAGCGCAAATATTGACCTATATTGTGCCATCAGCCCTGCTTCCCTATACATATATACTGAGCATGTATATTTCCACTATGCTTGCAGGTATTTACGGTTATCGCATTGGTAACATTTTTACTAAAAACAATATGCTATGTACCATTGCTTCAATACTTTTTGCCTACTCCGGATATATCAGTCTTTGGGGACAGCAGCCTCTTTTCGGCAGTGCTTATAGTTTAATGATTGTTTACACTTACTATTTATTAAAATGTAAGTTTGAAGATTTACGCGAGGAGTTAAAACTCCTGCTTTCTCTTTGCCTCATTTCTTGGACCGGTTATTATTTCTTATATATGGCAGGGATTTTTTCCGCACTTTACCTACTTATCTACGGATTATATAAGAAGGAAAATGCACGAACGATTGTCCGAAAACTGCTACACCTACTGCGAGCAGGGTTGCTTACTGTCTTATTGTGCGCTTTCTCTCTACTTCCTAATCTCTATACCTTTACGCAGAGTACAAGATCCACCAATATCTCTTCTAATGTCGCAGTGAATTTCCTATATGACATCAAATATTTAATCACTGACAGCGCAAGACTCTTATCTAGCAACCTTTTGCGCATTGGTAACGATTATACTGGGGCATACAATTACTATGAAGGTACAATCCTCTGGTGCTCCCTTCTGTCGATCATGATGCTGATTTCCTGTCTGTTCTTTCGGGGGAACCATAAAAAACGCATCATTTTTTGCTATGCACTTTAACGCTGCTCTTTCCGATCGTCACAAAACTCTTTACGTTTGATGCAACCAAGCAGCGCTGGACTTTTGTCTATATCATAGCGCTAATCTGCCTATGTATTTACACATTAGATGATATTACAGAACATGTCGACCATATTCCTCTCAAACGCTGGCTGCTCATCAGCGATGTGATTATTTTACTCTTACTTACACTTGTATTCGGATTTGCCGTAACCGGACAGATAGAGATTAGCAAACGTGCCTTTGTAAAGGTAATCTTTATCCTATTTTTATACAATATGGTTTTTATCGCAATGGTCAAGAAAAGCCGGCAATTTGCAGCCCTCAGTTTATTGCTCGTGGTCTGCCTTGATATTGCACTAGAGACTTATCCGATTGCTAATACCAGAACCGCCATTATCAAGGAGAACTATGAAACATCTCTGTATAATGACGGGACAAAAGAGGCTGCTGCTGACATACAAAGTAAAGACCTCGGGCTCTACTTGTATCACCATGCACTTTCCCATGACGGTTACGATAAGCTGAATCCTGAGCAGAAAGCATATGCTATGACTTCCGGCTTTTATCTGACAAAGTCTGAAAATGAGTCTGAGTTGCTCTCACAATATGCTACCATTGACACGTCTTCCCTTTGTGTAGAACAAGCTAATCTCGCATTGGAACAACTGCAAAAAGAATCCTTATATGATATATCCTATGTCGACCATGAACTAAGCGGAAAGATTAATAATACCGAGATAGCCGATGCCATGTTATGCCTCCCTATCTTTTATGATAATCGTTGGTCTACCTATATCGATGGGCAAAAAGTCACAGCATACAATATTAACGATGGTTTGACAGGCATAAGCATCAGCCCCGGTGAGCATGATGTACGTTTGGCCTACAGTGACCCTATGATATATGTCAGCATCTGCATCAGCGGGCTTGCGCTCATGGGCATGGCTCTTTATCTTCTGCTATACCGCAACGCAATTTAGTTTTTGGACGGTTGAAACAGCAGACTCCTTTTCCATCATTGACGGCGGTATACCAGCTATGGCTGACCTTGTTCGCACAGTTATAAAGGAACATAATAACCATGTGGATAATTGGATTATTACGCACCCACACCCAGATCATATGGGAGCCTTTAATCGTATCATGCAGGATGACGCCGTCTCGATCACAATCGACCATCTGTATACAGTGGAATTTCCATTAGAAGCTTATGAACAGATTGCACGTGATGTTGACGATATTGACACCTACTATACTTTTTTAGATACCACGCAAACACTGGAGGATAAGAATATATTATCTGTCGAATATCTACACGAGGGAGACACCCTGCATCTGGGAGACAGCCAGTTGAAGGTATATAGCGAATACACGCCTGAGATTATAGAACGAAATCTTGATTTGCCGAACAGTAGTTCTCTCATTTTCAAAATATCCGGGAAAAAACAAAGTATGTTATTTTTTGCTGATTTTGAAGATGCCGAATTGGCTGACAAACTGTATGAAAAATACGGACACGAACTGGACGCCACCTATATTCAATTAGGACATCACGGTAACAATGCACTTGCCCCATCCTACTATTTGAATTTGCATCCATCCGCCGTTTACGCAGATGCGCCTTATTTTTTATACACTGGGGAACAATATAAATGTAAGAATACATTAGCATATCTGAAAGATCACGATGTTGCTTGTTATACCTTCCACGGAGCACCACACCGGGTGTATGTGAGGTAACAGTATTCTTCACAAGAAGGGAAATAAAAAGTAAACTTGTTATTTCCCTTCTGTTATAATCACTATACAAATTTTCGTATTACGGGTATTCTTTTTAAAACAAATACTGTAATCCAACTCAGTGTCAATACAATTATTGAAATTACGGGCACAGATATTACTGCATTAAATGAAAACGTTGTAAAATTATGTTTCCATAATTCCAAAATCCAAAACATATGTACTAAATATATTCCCATAGAGCAATTTGCCATATTTTTAATCAGACGTGATGGTTCGGTAACCTCGAGATTGCGGAAACATGCATAAACAGCTACTGCATTCGCTGCTACAAAAATTGATGTATAGCGCATCCAATTTTCATTTGGTATCATATTAACCCTCGATAGAGTAACCGTAATATATATTTCTAATCCTAAAGCAATAACCCCTACTATATTCAAAATACGACAAGGTCTTTTAGGGAGATTATATTTATCAATATAATGTCCCACAAGAAAATAAAAGACATATTTTCCAGATGACAACGTCATTTTTGAAATGTTATTACTCACAATTACAGGTATTGTGCCGGTAAGCATTGACAATGTGTCTATCCCTATTGTTATCATACCTATTATCAATAGTGTGTATACCATACTATTTTTCGAAGCAGAATTGGTATACACTTTTATAATTGGAACCAACAAATAAAAACCTATCGTCACATATAAAAACCACAAATGTGTCTGTGTTTCCCCTAGTAAAACATTTTTTATAGCAACTCTAATTGTAAATACATTGATATTTCCATCCAATGCATATACTTGATAAAACATAGCCCATACAAACAACACAATTATCATTTTGATAATATGGTTTTTAGCAAACTTCATGTACTCTAATTTTTTACTATCGTCTAAAAATAATGCTCCTGAGATCATAAAGAAACAAGGCACTGCCACACGACAAATTGCACTATATATTGTAAAAACTATCCAGCGGTTCGTTTCCACATAGCCATACCAATTATTGGCTGACACATGCAGAATAATAACTCCTATCATTAAAACCACTCTTAAATAATCAATATAATATTTTCTCATTTATACTCCTCTTCGTCCCTCTCGCACACCGTAATTGATATAATGCATATAATACGCTTTCCAGTCATTTCCATAAGCTCTCTGCAAATCTGCATAATTCGTGCAATAAGTCTGCACGGAAAATCCTGCGCAGGCTCTTCGTCCTTCCTGCATTCCATGGTTTACAAAATGCTGTAATACTGCTACATCATCATTGCCGTATGCTCTATATACATCCGGATTGTTAGCAACATAATAAGAAAAATCATAGACCGCGGCATAATTGACACTTCTATAGACGGTTGTCCCTCCCTGTAAAGTCGTACAACCAGTAGCCACACGCCCTTCTTTTCTTCCATAATTGATGTAGTGCGTATAGTAGGATTTCAAATCGTTTCCATAAGCTCCTCGCAGATCCGCATATTGCAAACGGTAAGAATTTACGTCAAAACTGCTTTTCGCCTGTCGTCCCTCTTTCATCCCATAGTTTACAAAATGCTGCAAGACAGCCAGATCGTCATAGCCGTATGCCGTCTTGATGTCTGCATACTTGTTCACATAATACTGATAATCATAGACCGCACTATAATCTACACCGCCCAAGACCGTCACGGCACCTTGCAAAGTCGTGCATCCGATGCCGCTTCGTCCTTCTTTTGCTCCATAATTGACATAATGCATATAATAAGATTTCAGATCCGCTCCATAGGCTCTGCGCAGATCTGCATACTGCAAACGATATGATGTCACATTAAAACCACTCTTTGCCTGTCGTCCCTCTGCCATGCCATAATTGATAAAATGCTGCAACAGGCTATTACAGTCATAACCATATGCCTGCTTCAGATCGCCATAAGTATCTGCATAGTAATATGGATCAAAGATTCTACTATAATCAGTGCCATTATGCACCGCCGTATAGGCGCGATTTTGTGCGCCACTATTACTTGTGCCGCCCGATGATGAACCACCGCTCGTTGTTCCATTATCTGACGAGGTATCTTCCTTACCATAGTCATACTTACACTCCGGACGATTGACCGTACTCCAGAAAGTCTCCGGTACATGTGACCGGTTATTTTTCCGCAAAGTCTCATCACTTACATTGTAATATGCCAAAGTGCCGGATGTATCCGCCCACGTCGGATCTACAGCATACCAATAATTTCCTATATGGATCTGATTCCATTCGTGCGTTGTGCTTGTCACAATGATCGTTTCAATTCCTGCTCCATTGCACAATAATTCAAATGCTTCTGCATAGCCGGCGCATACACTCTGTCCTCTCATAAAAACGCTATAACAAGACTGATTATAGGATGCACCATCCTTATATATCGTATTGGTTATCACCAATTCATGTGCCTTATACTCCTTGTCCAAAACGCTTGCCTGCGCATTGACCTGACTCATCCAGTTATCGATCACACTCTGAAACTGGTCGGTATAATTCTGGCGCGTTGCACCATCTACAAATTCGTCATAGACATCAACATAGATCGTTCCTGCATTCTCCACACCGGCATAATATTCCCTGACATAATCCTCACCATCCAGGAAATAAAATTGCGGATTAGAATTAACAAAGGCAATCGTTGTATTGATTGCCTCTGTGTCTGTCAAGCCGCTATATGACACACCTTGTGTATATTCACGGCTTGCGTTCATGACAGCAGTCTTTCCATTGATATCCCCTGTCCCTGTCAGATATGCCATACACATCTGATAGAGACCATCATAAAGGTTCTTCTGACTCGCTGTCATTTGGTTGTAATAATAATCTGAGCCATACTTTGCCCAGTAACTGCTGCCTGCATTTCTGGTATAACTCGGCTCATATACATCGGTGTACTCTGAAACGACCTGTTCTGTGACTTGCGGTGCATGGTATCCCTCTGCATTTGTTATTTCATTCGCCGCATAAACCGGCAATGCCTCCAGCGCTGACACGGTCACAAATACCGCACTACATAATACCAGCAACAGTTTCTTCATTCGTTTCATAGGTTTTCTCCTCACTTACTATCGCACACCGCTTCTTCCTTCAATCTGTCCATAAGATATGTAATGCATATAGTATGCCGGTAAATTATCACCGTACGCAAACTGCAAGTCCGCATATCTGCTTCGATAAGACTGCACTGCAAACGTTTCCTTTGCACATCTGCCTTCTTTCATTCCATAATTAACAAAATGTTGCAAAACTGCCACATCGTTATTGCCAAAGGCTTTTTTCACATCCGCATTATTTGCCACATAATAGTAATAATCATACACCGCAGAATAATCTACACCATTATGTATTGTTGTGGCTCCCTGTACCGTCGTGCAGCCCGTTGCAACACGACCTTCCTTTTTGCCGTATCTCATATAATGCTCATAATAGGACTTCAACTGTCCGCCATAAGCATTGCGCAGGTCCACATATTGCAGGCGATAGGATATCGCGTTAAAGTTGCTGCTTGCCTGCCGTCCCTCATTCATGCCATAGTTGACAAAATGTTGCAGAACTGCAATATCATCATTTGATCCATAGGCATTTTTCACATCTGCATTATTTGCAAGGTAATAGTCACAATTGTAAACCGAAGAATAATCCACGCCATTATACTGTGTCACATAGCCCTGTCGGGAGGTGCAGCCTGTACCTTTTCTATTCTCACGGTACCCATATTTCATATAATGTTTATAATACTTTGGCAGATCATTCCCATATGCTTGACGCAAATCTGCATATTGCAGCTTATAGGAGTTGACATTAAATGATGCACAGCCTTGGCGTCCCTCGTTCATACCATACACTGCAAAATGCGTACAATATTTCTTCAGATCATTTCCATATGCTGCAACCAAATCCTGATTGTTCTTCTTATAATATGTAATATCAAAGATTGGACTTGCGACACGTCCCTCTGCCAGACCATAATTCAAAAAATGGTCAAGCAATGCCTTTTCATCATATCCGTAAGCTTCTTGCAAATCACCATAGTGATTATAATAGTAGGATGCATCAAAAGCCGCAGAGTAGTCCTCCTTAGACAAACCATAATAATTCGCAATACCTGTGGCATCTGCTACACCCAGTTGTCGCAATCCATTTTCATTTCCCAGAAAATATCGAATATCACTAGCATTGGTCAGATAGGCATGCTCTACGATAATACCAGGAAATCCTAACAATTTACTGTTATGATTCACACTATAATAATCTGTCGCAGATCCATCTGGATATTTTGTTCCATCATCCGAATTACGGGTCTTAACCCCTGCGTTTGACAAGCCAATCCACTGTAGTACATTGGCTATATTTTGTGACAATGAATAACTCTCCGCACTCAGATCCGGTCGGTAGCCGCTATTTTGTGCATACACTTCCACACCGGATGTCGCCGCTGACTGTGAGACATTCAGATGCAGGCTGATATAAACATCTGCCCCCATATTAGAAGCCCACACCATACGATAGTAATTATCCATGGTAGATGAAGTTCCGGGATTCGGACATGCATTTGATGATCTGGTCAAATACACATCCACGCCTTGATATTGCTCCAACTCCGCTTTACAATACTGGGCAATCTTTAATGTCAGTTCTTCCTCTTTCAAACCGGAACGGGATGCCCCATGATGTGTACTATCATGTCCCGCATCCAAGACAACTGTCAGTCGTCCCGTATTTGCATATTTTTTGATAGCTGCCTTTTGCAACGCCCAGTCAGCATCACCAAATGCTTCTTCCAACTCCTTGCGCATCTGCGCTGTCGTAGAGTCATCCCCCTCCTTTGCGTGCACTATGCTGCCTGACGGCACATACAAGCAAATGCACATAACAAGAGCAAGCAGTATGGTTATTAATCTTTTTAAAAATTTATCTTTCATCGTCTTTTCTTTGAGAGTTCCTAAATTCCGCTTCTGCCTTCTTTTTTACCGAAGTTCATATAATGCAGATAGTAACTTTTCAGATCATTTCCATATGCGCTTTGTAAATCCGCATAGTTTCCACGATATGCCCCTACATTGAAATCTGCTTTCGCCTGACGCCCCTCTTTCATTCCATAATTCACAAAATGAGCAAGTACTGCCTGGTCATCATTTCCATAAGCATTCTTTATATCGCTGTTATTTGATACATAGTAGTAGTAATCATACACAGCAGAATAATCTACGCCATTATAGACGGTCGTAGTTCCCTGCACAGTGGTACAACCGGCCCCTTTTCGTCCCTCTTTTGCACCATAATTCATATAATGCAGATAGTAGTTCTTGAGGTTGCTGCCATATGCATTTCGTAGATCCATATACTGTAAGCGATAAGAGTTTGCATTGAAAGTGGATTTTGCCTGTCTGCCTTCTTTCATACCATAATTGACAAAGTGTGCAAGCACTGCGTTTTCATCATCTCCATAGGCTTTTTTTACATCGACATTATTATTTACATAATAGTTGTAATCATAAACACTGGCGTAATTAATGCCATTATAGACCGTTGTTGCATTTTGCAACGTCGTACAACCGGTTCCCTTTCGTCCCTCTTTCTGCCCATATTTGACGTAATGCAAATAGTAATTCTTCCAGTTCTTACCATATGCACTACGAAGATCCGCATACTGTAAGCGATAAGACGATACATTGAATGAGGCAATCGCCTGACGTCCTTCGGCCATACCATAATTCACAAAATGCTTCAAAATTGTTGCATCATCCGTACCTAATGCATTTTTCACGTCGACATTGTGCTCCAAGTAGTAGTAATAGTTATATACGCCGGAATAATCAATGCCATTATAGACCGTTGTCGGTCCCTGCATCGTAGTACAACCGGTTCCCTTACGTCCTTCTGCTTTTCCATAAAGCATGTAGTGCTGATAATATAGTGGCCAGTTCGTACCATAAGCATATCGAAGATCTCCATATTGCAGATAATAAGATTTTGGATCAAAGGTTGCGCAACCCTGTCTACCCTCTGCCATGCCATAATTTTTAAAGTGACTCAAAAGAGCCCCTGCATCACTTCCTACTGCACTTACGACATCTGCATTGTGTTCTGCATAATATGTAGCATCAAAGACAGCCGAATAGTCCTGCCCGCTGATGGTTCCATCATCATACCAATAGTCTAAATCTACATAGCCAGTGATGCCTGGTACCGTTCCTTGTGAAGAGAATTGGAAGAAATCATATGGCTGTGCATAAGAAGAAGAAACCCACCATGCATAGTCTGTAACCTGCGGTCTCATATAGTTTGCTAACCAGACACGTCCGTTCACTGCTAGTGATGCTCCATCAAAATAATTTTCTAAAGTTGATTTATTGGCATATAAAGCTCCGGTATAACCATTCACTGCGCATTGATTCATAAATGCATTTGCTACAGCGGTTCTTTGTGCTGCATTCTGTCCTGAATTATATAGGCGACATTCACCTCGATATTGTGACGGGCACCATTCATAATCCATGCAGATTGGAAGTGTAATATTATACATATAGATCAGTCCGGCTACATAGTTAGCCTCTTCTCTCGCCTCAGCCTCTGTAACAGCCTCCGACCAGAAATAAACGCCTACACGAAGTCCTGCCGCAAGCGCTCCCTCGATATTCTTCTTGTAACATTTGTCTGTATAAAAAGAGCCATCGTTATAACGTCCACCAACTTTAACAATAACAAATTCGACCCCGGAATTCTTTACTGCACTCCAGTCAATCGTACCCCGATCGTTCTGCCAATGTGACACATCAATTCCTTTACGAATGGCAGTATATCCTTCACGAGGATTCCCTTTTGTATAACCCATGACACTTGAGGACTCATCATCATAAAATCCCTCATCTACCTGTCCTGACATACGGTAGTCGTTACCGTCAAAATGTGCCACGGCTGCCTTGGTTTCCAAAGTGCCAGCCTGTCCCAGGAGTGTTGTCATAACCATTGCGCATAACAATACTGCTGCCATGATTCTTTTTCTTATTGCTTTTTTCATTTCTTCCTCTTTTCTATGCATTGTTTAACAAAGTATCTAATGCTGCCTCTGCTGATATTTCCGGAATTATAATTCCCTTATCATACTTCTTCAATCTTTCCGCAGGTGCTCCCAGATCAAACGCCGCTACTTTCATCCCCATCTTGATAGCCTCCTCTGTAGTATAGGAGAATGTTTCCGGCCATATCGACGCAATGAAAACAATATCCACTTGATATTCTTTCATCAGTTCTGGTAATTCATCTCGGGAATATTTTCCATGGATAAGCAAATGCTCATTAGCAGAAGTACTCAAATTCGGACCTATCACAACAATTCTTGCATTTAATCCTTGTTCTTCTATCAGTTCCGCCATCCGAATAAGTATCTCAGAGCCCTTGCTAGGCATCATATTCCCAATATATCCTATCGTAATGAGATCTGATGTCTTATCTATCTTCTCCACAGGTTCTATATAGTCCACTTGATGCGGAACCACTTCATAATGTATATCCGGATAACATTGTTCATAGTAAGATTTTGTATTTTCCGAGAAAGTGATCACATGATCACACTGGGATAAAAACTCCGCCCAGATACTTCTCCAAGAAGCAATGGAATCGTATTCCAAATTCATTTTATTCGTGTTGTTGTGATAACACTTCTCACATTCTTCCAAATTGGCTGGTAGGAAACAATGTTTTTGTTGGTCATTTAACAAATAAATACTCGGGCACACCGGATAGAAATCATGGCACAACATGGTAATTTCTGTTTTAAAATTCTTCTTTAAACCAATAATAAATTGCTGAACTTGAGCAATATGCTCATATGCCACTAATTCATTTATCATTACCTGTTGGACTTGATGTCCCGTCAAAATGGAACATGTATCCTCCAACTGATCTACACGGAATGTTGCCTCATATTCATCATAATAAACAACCATTTGCAAACCTACATCTGCATTATCCACAATGCGCATAACAGCAGTGTTATGATCCAACATTGACTGGATGCGATTTTCCATATACTTGCCTGCGCCACCGCCCCAATCATGGTCTAGCACAACAATGAACTGTTCAACGTTATCTTGAATCATACGCATTTTAACATATTCTCGCACCTGACAATTCGGATCCATCGCACAATAAATATCTACATCCTTTTTGTATGTAGGATAACGTTTTTCCAAAATAGCTGAGTTTCTTTCAATATAACGTTTCTTATCCTCACTCAGAAAACTTCCTCCGTGTTTATGCCACACGAATAAGTTTTCCACTTGAACATTATGATACCCTGCACGGATTGCTCTCTGGCACCAATCGTTTTCCTCCCCATATCCCTTATAAAAAGTATCCGCATCTAAGTTGCCAATTTCATCAATCACTTTACGGTTCATTCCCATGCAAAATCCTACACCTGTTGGCATTTCAACATAGTGCGGCTGAACCATCCGAAAATATCGATCTATCTCGCTCTCACTTTTGTCCATAAAAATATGGTTATTTTCACAGAAATTTGGAAATGAACAAATTGTTCCACTATTGGTAAAAGGTGTTGTAGATGCCACTTCATCACTATTCCAAATTGGCAGCATCAATCTTTCCAACCATTGATCCGGCAGCATCACATCTGTATTTACAAGAACAACATGATGGGATGTCTGTGCCAAGGCACGATTAACACTTTGCACGAATCCCAGATTTTCCTCATTTTCCAGCAATACGACATTTTCTCTGCTCTTGGCATACTCACTTAAATACGGCAATACACGTTCATCCGGACTACAATCGTTGACCACATATAATTTGTATGGCACCGCCGTCTTCTCAATTCCGGCAAACATTTTTTCCAAAAACTCATATCCGTTATAAACAGGAACAATCAAGTCAACAAACGCATCCTGTGGTATACATATATTTTCTGTATATGTCTCCACAAATTTCTCTACAAATTTATTGTAAGAATAATCTTTTCTCTTTTGTATACAAATTCCTGCTTCTTTTGTATTAGCATTGACATCCGTTATAAATACGCGATTTTTCTGTTCTCCCTGTGTATACTCCAAGAACACGCAGGCATACTCGTTCGTAGAAAATTCTACCTCCTGTGAAAATCCACAATAAGGATCCGACAGATTATGCGAATTAGCAACATCTGTTCGCTGTACTAACTTTAATCCCACACTATCTTCATAATGGAGGGAATTCACTACCAATCGGACTTTATCTATTGACTGTTTATGCGAAAAAATCCAGCCACGAATATAAAGTCTATTCCCCACTTGGGAAATAGTATCCACATTATACTCTACTCCATCCTCCTCATAGGATTGCCCTACCCGAGGATAAAACCAGGTTTCTTTACATTGTTCCTGTTTTGATAAGGTACAAAGTAACTTTCTTTCCTTGCCTGCCTCCTTAGCATATTGTAAAAATACATCCGTTGTGTCCGCAGATTCATATGCTAGGGTAAATTCAAAGGCTGTCTTTGTTCCTACAGATAACGAAAAAACATCTACAATATCTTTTCGAAACGTTAGTGGCACTTCAATCACTTGTTCCCTCTGCGGCTGACTCAGTATAATCTGGATCTGCTTTAAATCCATCTGCGTAGAAAAGATCCATCCCTTTACCGACATTTTTCCGTCATCATTCACCAATGAATCAATATGATATGTCACCGCATCTTGTTTTTCTGTTGTATTGAATTTGCTTTTGATGTTTGTCCAAAAACTCATTTTACCTTCTCCACTTTAACCTGTGAATTCATGTCATAAAAACCAACTGTATTTTTTTCGGAAATGACCGTAATATTGATCAAATCGTACAATCGATGATATACCACAAACTCTCCCTCTCGATACCCGGTACAACTGATGGATAATAAATATTCTCCTCCTTGTAAATTCATCTCCTGCGTAAAGGTACAAGTATATATATCCCCCGGATAAACTACATCTACATTCTTGTTTTCGTACATGGTATTAGTTCCCGTAATGGCTGTTCCATGCACATTTTTGAATGTAAATGTAAAAATCGGATTCTGTATCTTTTCCTCAAATTTCACTTTTGAAGTAATAGAAAAAGTCGTACCTTTTTCTATCGCGTCCGTTATGAGACCACTCTCATCTCGCACTGCAAAGTCAATAATATGTGCCATGCCATTACCATATTCATCCAATGACGGATTGATTTCATAATGGCTTTTCCATGAGGCACTATTATCCGTTTGTTCATTTGTAATACTATAATCCTGCGATTCCGAAACAGATTCTGTAATCGTCTCATTGACAGTCTGCTGTACTTGCTCATCCAGTTGATTCACCAACAATTTTTTATACAGACCTATCATTTCTTTCGGACTACCTTCAGCCTGCTTCTGCCCATGGTTTAATAAGATAACACGATCACAATACTTTGCCACACTTCCCAAATCATGACTTACAAATAAAATCGTCTTCCCCATCTTTTTAAACTCCTCAAACTTGTGATAACATTTTGCCTGAAAGAAAACATCACCGACAGATAATGCCTCATCTACTATAAGGATTTCCGGCTCAATATTGATTGCTACCGCAAATGCTAATCTGACAAACATACCACTGGAATATGTCTTAACTGGCTGATATACAAAATCACCAATGTCTGCAAATGCCAAAATATCATCCATTTTCTTATCGATTTCTTCTCGCGAGAACCCAATCATAGTTCCATTGAGATATATGTTTTCTATGCCGGTGTACTCCATGTTAAAACCTGCACCCAGTTCAAGAAGGGCAGAGATACGCCCATTGATCTCCACTTCACCTTCTGTTGGATTTAATACACCTGTGATAATCTTTAATATGGTTGATTTTCCTGCACCATTCGTACCAATAATGCCGACACATTCTCCCGTCTTTACATCGATATTCAGATTATGAAGGGCATAATGCTCATGGTATCTAGGCGTTTTTGATAAGCCAAATGCATCAATCAATCGATCCTTGTTGCGATCATATAGTTTATACATTTTGCTTACATTCTTTACTCGAATTGCATACTCTTCCATTTTTTCAACCTCATCTATTCGACTCTTATAAAACATCTGCAAAGTGAACTTGCAGTTTTTTAAATATCACGGATCCAATCATAAATAGTACAACTGTCACACCCCAAAAATACAATGTTGTCTCCGGTCTGGTCCAAAACCAAATATGATTGATAACCGAATCTCTATACCCGGAAACAATATAGTACATTGGGTTCATCTTTAAAATCGTTAGGACAATCGGCGAAATTCTATTCTGCATAGCATCCATATTCCACATGATCGGAGTCATCCACATCAAAACCTGCAAAAGAATATTGATCAACTGTGTTAAATCTCGGAAAAATACAGTCATTGCACTGGTGGCATATACAATACCAATACACAAACACATCATCGCAAATGAGTAGTAGATTACCTGTAATGTATATACAGACGGATAAAATCCATAGCATGCAGATAGAATAATCATAAACACTACAAAGAATACATGAACAAAAATACTTGATAAAACCTTTACAAACGGCAAAGCACTAATCTTAAAAACAACCTTTTTGACCAAGTAGTTATACTCAACCAAAGCATTACTTCCTGCACTAAGCACCTCTGAAAAATAAAACCAAGGAACCATACCCGCGGTAAGCCATAATGCAAATGGAGCTTCTATTCCCTCTTTTGTAATCTGCGTCCCAGAATTTAGCGCTTTATCAAAAACAAACCAATACACAACGATCGTCACAACCGGCTGTACAAAAGCCCAAATAATTCCAAAATATGATCCTGCAAACTTCGCCTTAAAATCGTTTTTTGCCAAAGATATGATCAATTTCCTATTTTCTACGATTTCCTTCGGAATGGCAAATAAAATCCTGCGTTTCCACCAGATTACCATGAGTAATAAATCAATGATAATACATAAAAGAATCTCCACTGCCAACATTTTAGGTGCCATAACCTTTGCTACATCAGCCAACACCTGCTCTGTCGGAATTGACCATACAATGTAAGGGTCAGAATCTCCCTTACATGTCTGATACAAGCCTGCTTTTTGTTTCATATTGTTCAATTTTGTCATCTGCATTTCATCTGTCGAAAGCAATACTTGTTTTTTATATGAAACAGATACTTCGGATATAGAAACATCGGCTGTACCCTCGCCCGGATCAATACGTATGGATTGAACCGCTGCAGGTAATACAACAGAACTTGTCTTCTCACCTGATCCCTTGTAATTTATAGTAACACTCTTTGTCTCGCTGAAGTCTTCTTTAGATGCCTGTCCCTTTTCTGTGTAATATACCTTAATATCAACCGCATCCTTCGAGTCTACAGAGAATTCTACATTTATTTTTTCACCTGTTGGTTTTTTTTCATATGTTGCGATTGCAAAATTACTTATGATCATTAATGCTAAAATCAAGCATAATGACAACATCTTTTTTTTCTTCATGCATAGTACCTCTTATTTTTTTACCAATTTTTTTAATTTTTGAATGCCTTGATACCCCCGAGAACTTTTGCTCTCACTCAACTTTTTCTGCCATTCTCGATCTTCCTGTTCCATTTGATTGTGCATGGACAATTCATTTCTTAACCGGTCGCACTCCTCACGGACACGCTGATTTTCGTTCGTGACCGTCTGCAATTGATTTATTAAATAATTTCTTGTTTCGTGTTCACAGTCTATAAGTTCATATTCTACATATATCTCATCTGCATCCTCATCCATTTCTATCATGTATGATGAATCTGTAGATAAGAAATATGCGAATTCTCCCTCTCGTTTATATACATTTTGTGGAAATATACCTTTTATTCCCTTTGTGGATATAATTCTACATTTACAAAACGTTCCTTTCTGGACATCCAATCGTACTTCCGCTCTGCCCTTGAGTTCTTGTTTATAAAATGTTACCGCGTAATGATAATCTCCTTGATCTTCCGCTTCGCGATAAACAGCATTTTCCTCACAAAATTCATCTTCCTTATTTATTTTCCAATACGCAGTAACTAGGATGCGTCTTCCCGGTTGCTGCTTCCACCGTATCTCATTGAGTGACAACAGGTCTGTTTTTTTCTGATTTTGGTTTGCCTGCCCTGCCCCAACATAATCTAATGTAAAATATTGGTTCCACTGCTGGAACTTGTTGCATTTTGCCTCATCCAGTCCATATTTTTCACATATCATCTTGAAGGGTATTACCCCCTCCATCATAGGATGTTTTCCATAGAACTCGTTTAAGGCTCTCCAAAATATCAAGTCTACCGGCACAGCACAATCAAAAATCCATTCTCCATCGATAACACGAATATTTGTCATCTTGTGTGTATCATCCAAAAAATAAATATTATCAAAGATGAGATCTATATTAGCCGGTTGCACACATAATACTTCGGGTTCACTTTGCTTCTCTCCAAAAATCTTTGTGAACAATTCTGAACGATATGACATTACCTGTGCATTTTCAGTCAATAAGGTATAATACTCATGCAACAGCATAAATAACCGTTCTGTATCTCTTTTATTAAGCGCTTTCAGCATGACCGATTCGTAATTTTCGCCCTGTAAAAAATCATAACAGACTGTGTTCTCGCCTTTCAACTTTGCGGACAACAAATGCAAGTTCGTCTGTTTTGTATTCTGCCACATATGATAAATATGACTATTAGCACTGTCATCTGTAGCACTTTTTTCTACCCATTTCTCATTTCCATCTGATATTATGCATGTTTTAATACTATATTGTTTCTTCCTGTCCGTCGAGAATTTTGTATATTCTATATATTCTTTCTTTGCATTTAACTCGATAAGAAACGCATGTGCAAACTCCTGCATGATACGCGCATCTGAGAAAGCCTGTGCTACCTTCTGCTCATTATATAACTCATATCGCCGACCAACCAGATTCGGATATGGTCTCCCATATCCATATTGATTGATCGACATATCGCTAAAGATTTCCTCCGGATAATGATGTTCCGGATATGGATAATAAAACCGATAGGAATAGTGTGTGCCCTCCAGCACATCAACCCATTCCTGACGACCAAAGGTATTATAAGTATTCGATGCATTATAATTTGATATGCCCAGAAAATACTCTCCGGTAAAAGGTTCCGGTGCTCCATTAAAAAAACGAAGTCCCAACCTATTATATGTTGCTATCAAAATATTTCCATCATCAGTCATGACCTGTTGCAACGCTTCTAAAATCCTTATCACTTGCTGTGGGTCATTGGGGAAAATGATATCTTCTAAAACAATAACATCATAAATTTTCTTTTCCGATGCCAGGAGATCGTTCAATTCATCCATATTATGGACGGTAACCATCTGTCCTTTATTTGCATACCACTTTTCCAACCATTTCATGCCTACAATCCTCTATCTAAGAATCCATCTCTCCGTCCACTGCACGAACCAATCCTGGCGCTTATCTCCGGAGATCATAACACCTATCTGATACTTCTGATCTTTCGGATCCAATTTATTCTTGTCTATCAAGATCTCAAATCCTACATTACCGTATCTGCTGTCATAAGTCCGTCTGGCTTCCTCGGAAACAAAGCGTTCCACATCCACCCGGTAACACTTACCCGACTCACCTCGCAAGACCAGATACAGATCACGTTTGCCATCCACCTTCAGACTACCTGTATAGAACCAACCAACAACACGCACAAGTGAATTCAGATATTCCACACTATTAATGCGCGCCATAAAATTGATAGACTCTGTATCAAAATCAATGACAAAATCTTCCATGCTGCTCTCTGTCTGCAGCGGCTCATGATCGCCAGCCCCCTGCATCTGGATACTAAAGGAGATATTATATCCCCCCAGATTGCGATTATAGAAGGGATCATAACCCTCAAATGCAGGATGATTTTTATATAATTTGCTGCGTTCCATCGCAAGTCGAAGCATCTTTTCATCATCCTGATTGTCAAGCCCACGGCTCACAGACTCATAATGATACAAGATGACGTCATTACGACATACATTATAATAACCAGCCTCTGCCAGTTTAAAACACAGGTCAATATCATTGTAGGCAACCGGAAATTCTTCATCAAAGCCGCCAACCTCATAGAACTTTGCCCTATCAACCATCAAACAGGCGCCGGTCACTGCCAGCCAGTCATATTCCACACGATTTCTCGCGAAATAATAAGACTGTGCATCATCCATATGACTAAATGCATGAGACGGTCCGCAAGTCAGGTTTAACACACCATCATGCTGGATATCTGTCGAATCCGGATATAAAAGTTTGGCTCCAACGGCACCCACATGTTCCTGGGCGGCATGTCCGGTCAGACGATCCAGCCATCCCTGATGCAGGATTCCAATATCATCATTCAAGAATAAGAAATATTTTCCGGATGCATGCTCCGCACCAATATTGCACATATGTGAAAAGTTAAAGGTCTGCTTTTCATAGATGTAGTGTATATTCTTGCCGGCAATATAATCATTGATCTTGTCCTGCACATCCTGCGCACTGCCATTATCCACAATAATGACCTCATAGTTCGGATAATCCGTAAACTCTGCAATGGTAGCCAGACAATGCTTTAAAATATCAAAATTGTCTTTAGACGGAATGATGATACTTACTTTCTCGTTTGTGTCATTGTGGTAGACCAGACGGTATTGGTACTCGCCGTCCACATACTCCACATCGGCATGCAGTCCGCGTCGTGTGATCATTTCTTCTTTTAATTTCTTTGCCACTTCCAGTGCATACGGCTTGGAATTCGGATCATACGCCACCGATTCTTTTCGTTCGCGCCAATGGTAAAGAATTTTGTCTACATGTCCCACGCGCCGATTTGTCGTATGCTCCATAAAGCGCAAAACAAAATCGTAATCCTGACTGCCATTGTACTTTGTGCGCAGACCGCCTACTTCTTTGACGATCTCGGTTCGATACACAGACAGATGATTGGTATAGTTCAGACACATAAAGGCATCCGGTGACCAATCCGGTTTAAAGAAAGGTGTATGACGATCTTTTACAGGTATTGCAAACTTGCCTTCCCTGTTTGCCTGACACTCCTCGGTAATTTTATCCTCATCACTATAGATAAAGTCCAATTCCTGGTTTTCATTCAAAAGATATGCCACCTCATATAATGCCTGCGGAGCCAGAACGTCATCACAATCCATAAAGGCAATGAACTCCCCTTGCACTTGTGCAAGTCCTGTATTGGTCGCCTCTGAAATATTGCCGTTTTCTTCCCGATAGATCACACGGATCTTCGGCATGTCACTGTACTCAGACAGCACCTGTCGGACATCCTCCCATGAAGAATGATCGTCCACCAGGATGAGTTCCCAGTTTTCATATGTCTGTTTTCTGACAGAATCGATGCAGTCGCGCAGCATCTGGCTTGAAACATTATAAACCGGTACTACAACAGAAATCAGAGGGGCATATGACAAGACCCCCTGATTCCAGACCGTCGGCTCTACTTCTTCTATCCACTGTCGGAATACATCAATATTCTGATAGTTACCAATGCGCAATATTCGTTTTATAATACGTTTTGCTTTTCTCGCTGCTCGTCTAATCATGCCGTAAAACTATAACCCTTCTGCAATCTCCATCAGATACTTTCCGTAATCTGTTTTTAAAAGCGGCTGTGCCAGTTTTACCAGCTGCTCCTTATCAATAAATCCTCTCTTGTATGCAATCTCTTCAATACAAGAAATGTAAAGTCCCTGTCGCTTCTGAAAAGCAGATACAAAGTCTGCTGCTGCAAGAAGCATGTCATGGTTTCCTGTATCAAGCCATGCAAATCCACGTCCCAATGTCTCTACGTGCAAATCTCCACGCTCTAAATAAGCGTTGTTTACTGCTGTGATCTCAAGTTCTCCTCTGGCAGACGGCTTGATTGTCTTTGCAATCTCAACGACCGAATTATCATAGAAATACAGACCCGGAACCGCGTAATTTGACTTTGGATTTTCCGGCTTTTCCTCGATCGAAATAGCCTTACCATTTTCGTCAAACTCAACCACGCCATACTCTCTCGGATCTCTGACATAGTAGCCGAAGATGGTAGCCCCAGGTTCGTTCTCAGTTCTATCTGCTGCACGTCTTAATACCTGTGAAAAACTCTGACCATAGAAGATATTATCGCCAAGTACCAACGCCACTGCATCTTTTCCTATAAAGTCTGCACCGATAATAAACGCTTCTGCAAGTCCATTCGGCTGCTCCTGAATGGCATACTGGATATCCATGCCTAACTGACTACCATCTCCAAGAAGATCCTCAAAGACAACCACATCCCTTGGTGTAGAGATAATTAACACTTCACGAATACCTGCCAACATCAGTGTTGACAGCGGATAGTAAATCATCGGCTTATCATATACCGGCATGATCTGCTTGCTGATCGCCTTGGTCAATGGATATAATCTGGTTCCTGAACCACCTGCTAAAATGATACCTTTCATCTTAAAATTCCTCCTTTACACACTCCAGCGCTGCCATGAGCACCTTGTCCATATCGTAATACTTGTACTGTCCCAAACGTCCGCCAAAGATCACATTGCCTTCCTTGGCAGCAAGTTCTGCATATTTCTCATACAAAGCATTGTTCTTCTCGTTGTTGACCGGATAGTATGGCTCTACGCCCGGCTTCCACTCAGAAGAATATTCTCTTGAAATGATGGTTGTCGGCTGCTTGCCAAACTCAAAATGCTTGTGCTCAATGATACGGGTATATGGAACTTCGCGCTCTGTGTAGTTGACTACAGCGTTTCCCTGGTAGTTTTCCATATCCAGTTTCTCTGTCTCAAAGCGGACAGAACGATACTCCAGTGGTCCAAACTTAGAATCAAAGTATTCATCGATCTGACCGGTAAAGAGTATCCGATCATAAGAGACTTCAGTGCCGTCAGATAACTTTCCGGACTTTTTCAGATCAAAGAAATCCTCTCCGGTAACGACATCGATGCCATCCAGCATCTTCTCAACGATCTGTGTATAACCGCCCATTGGGATACCCTGGAAACGGTCGTTAAAGTAGTTGTTGTCGTAAGTAAAGCGCATCGGCAGTCTCTTGATGATGAATGCCGGAAGTTCTGTACAGTCTCTTCCCCACTGCTTCTCGGTATAACCCTTGACCAGTTTCTCATAGACATCTTTACCGGCAAGAGACAATGCCTGCTCCTCCAAATTCTTTGGCTCGTCTATATCATACTCTGCCTTCTGCTTCTCGATAATATCCTTAGCCTCCTGCGGTGTACGGATGCCCCACATCTTGCTAAAGGTATTCATGTTGAATGGCAGGTTATAAAGTTCGTCCTTGTAAACTGCGATCGGAGAGTTGATATAATTGTTAAATTCTGCAAACTGATTGATGTATTCCCAGATAGTCTTGTCCGAGGTATGGAAGATATGCGCACCGTAAACATGTACGTTGATACCGTCTACTTCCTTGGTATAAATGTTACCCGCGATGTGATCGCGCTTATCGATAACAAGTACTTCCTTTCCTCTCTTTTTTGCTTCGTATGCAAATGTGGCTCCGAAAAGTCCAGCACCTACTACGAGATAGTCATAATGCTTCATAATCTCTGTCTTCCTTTCTTATTTAAATCCGAACATAGTTAATTGTATTGTAGCAATTTTGTAACATTTTGACAACCTTATGCTAGCAATTAGACAGGATAAAGCCTCCTCACCCATATAGAAAAGGCAGAAGTCATCCTTTGACTTCTGCCCTCTGTAAGTTAGTTTCCTTTGCGTCCTTCCTTGTATCCCCAGTTTATATAGTGATTATAATACATGGCTGTATTGTTCCCATATGCCTGGCGTAAATCCGCGTAGCGCGCTTTATAATTATTTACAACGAAAGATGCTTTCGCGATACGACCTTCTTTCATACCATAATTTACAAAATGAGCCAGTACTGCCTGATCATCATAGCCATATGCACGGAATACATCCGGGTTTTTATCTATATAGTATTGATAATCATAAACCTTTCCGTAATCAGTACCATTAAGTGTTGTTATCGCCCCCTGCAGGCGTATGCAGCCACTGCCCTTGCGTCCTTCCTGTCTTCCCCACTGCAGATAGTGCAAATAATAAGATTTCAGATTGTTCCCGTAAGCACGACGCAGATCGCTATACTGCAGGCGATATGAGGTCACATCAAAAGACGCTTTCGCAATGCGTCCCTCATTCATTCCATAATGGATGAAATGAAGAAGTACCGCCTGATCATCGTAGCCATATGCCCGAAATACATCCGAATACCGGCTCACATAAGTATTATAATCATAAACTGCTGCATAATCGATGCCATCATACCTTGTCAGTCCGTTTTGCAGCACATTACATCCTGTTCCCTGACGCCCTTCGCTTCTTCCCCACTGAAGATAATGCATATAATAAGGCTTCAGATCATTTCCATAAGCGCGACGCAGATCACTGTACTGCAGACGATATGAGGTCGCATTAAAACTTGCCTTGGCCTGACGTCCTTCACTCATGCCATAATTGATAAAGTGCTGTAACAGTTGACTGCAATCATAACCATATGCCTGTTTCAAGTCAGCATACTGATCCGCATAATAGTATGGATCAAAAACACTACTGTAATCCACTCCATTATATACCGCATTGTAGGTTCGCTCCACCGGTGTTGGTGTCGGCTCAGGATTTGGCTTCGGTGTCGGTTCCGGCTTTGGTTCCGGCTCTGGCTCTGGCTCAGGCGTTGGTTCCGGTGTAGATGGTATCTCATCATCCAGAGCCTGATAACGCCTTACATCCATCGTCCCATCACTCTGTGGTGTCGATGCACAGTATAGAATTCCATCCATTCTTCCCAGCGCAGTTCCAAACGCCGGAGAATAAACCGTACTTCCCAGCATTGTCGTGTCGGTCGGATCTGCCACAGTAGAACTATATACATTTACTTTCCCATCTGCAGTTACAATGGCATAGTAAAGATTTTGTTTTCCTGCTGTCAGACCGATATCCAGAAGGTTACTGCCCAGTGAAGACATAACCGTTTCTGTAACGCCTCCTGACATATCCATTGTGGTTAATTTGGCACTACCTGTGCTTTCATTACTCAAAAGATATACATGATCCCCTGTTGTTTTGACCACGATCTTCTTCGCATACGCATCGGTATTCTTATGCGTAGAAGTCCATTGATCATTTTTATATACCATCACACTCGTTGTCCGCTCTGTAAAATCACCATATGCCAGAGCAGGAAATCCATTATACGAAAACAATACCGGACTTACCAGATAAGAAACATTTAGCTGCGGTCCCACAGCCTTCCAGGAATCATTCTCTAAAAGATATAACTGTGGATTTTTATTGTCCTTAGCGACGATCGTAGCCAGTTTATCTCCGATCACCCCCAGCACGGGATGATTAGTAGCATATGCATTCATAGTCGTTATTTCCTTCCAGGCATTCCCGCTATATTTTTTCAAGACGCTGCAGTTATTGCGATAATCAGAAATCAACGCATACAAACTACCATTGCAACTCTCTATGCTCACAGATGATGACACATTATCTATAGGCTTGCCTAGATTCGTCCAATTCGCTCCATCATACTGTAAAACAGTCGAAGAATTTGTATTCTGTGCCAAAACATAAATAGCGTTTCCATCTGTAGCCAACTGTGTAGCACTGGCATTCATCGTGGACAATGGTGTCGTCCCATCCTGACTCGTCACCGTCTCCCACAGATTCATATTTGCATAATCTGGAAATGTCACATCGAATGTGATTGAGTCATCCGTCTGCGCAGTCACACTGATTGTCATGCCGGAATTGCGCCCGTCACTGTAACAGATGGCATTATCAACAATCGTTTTTGACAAATCCTCCAATCCGATAGACTGTCTGCCGGATATGTAGGTCGGCATCCCTGCCGCAGCCTTTGTAATATCGCCCGCGGATGCATTCCCCCCGGTATCATCCGGTCGAAATACATAGATATAGTCATTACCACGCAGATTTCCATCCGTAGCATATGCCGGATTCACACGATATACGATAAGCCCGGCTCCTGACATGTTCTGATCCAAGTCCGCTGAATACTTTTTGCCCGGTCTACGGTATTCCACCACAAAATATTCACTGGATGAAAATGGTGTATAAAACTTATAAGCCTGACTCTTTCCGCCATTCGCATATGCACTATCCATATCATACAATGTGTAGGTTGAGCTTGTCGCTGTCTTTTGGGCAATCTTTGTCCAGCCTATATTCTCTCTTGTCGTTGCCAAAAGTGATGGTCTGCCCAGTGATCCTGCCATAAGATCCCACATTCCAACCGGTGTTCCATTCATTCCTGATGTACGGTAATAATCCGGCACACCAAATGTGTGCACATACTCATGCGCTGCAGTTGCAATATCAAAAGAATCCCAAAATGTGCCCGACGAAAGTGTCGTTGTACAAGTTTCAAGTATATTATAATAACCTATGGTCTTGCCGGCAAAAGTATAGCTATTTCCGGCATTGGTTGTGTGCGGTGTAAACTGCCCTGTCTTTGGTACAGATGCCAGAATCATCAGGTTGTCGATTGCCCCATCACCGTCCCGATCCAGAAGTGTCCCATCATAAGTTGGATACTTTTCCGTCAGTTTTTGAGCGACCTCAGCAACCAGAGAAATCTCATTTGATCCCTGGTATTCCGCCAGTGTCTTGTCCAACGTGATATATTCCACTCTTTCACCTGACACAGTCTGCGGGAAAAGTGACTCCACCTGATGTGCCCCACCGGAAAGCCTCGACAGATATTCCCGAAATGATCCGATCGCAAAGGTGTCATTCTCTCCATTGAAACGCCTTTGCAACAAGCCCCAATAAGTTGTCGGGGCTCCCGAGATCTGTGAGGTATATGGTGTATTATAACCCGTATCGTCGTCTCCCACAGTATCTCCCTGATAACGTACAATGACAACCAGGTTCGCTGCCCGGCCTGTCGATGGTGCTGCCTGAATCGTCATCATCCCTGCATCCCCCAATAGCATGATCGCACACAGCAGAAAAACTGACATTACACGACCCGATCTTATTTTTTTCCTTCGTCTTACCATATACATCTCCCTTCGTTTATCAAATTCATGTTCACTTTTCTTCACTTTAACCTATGCAACCAGGCTTTTATACCATCAATCGAAGAAATATATACACACTATAGTCACAACCCCAGATACTTCTCCCAGTATCCAAGGCTCGTGATCTCTTTTTTCGCCTCTGCCCACTGCTGCATCATGACATCGTGGTTCTTTCTGATTTTCTTTGTCATCTTCAGATAGTCACAAAAATCTTTCCAGCCTCTTGCATAACTCTTCTCTGTCATATAGCCTTTGCGCTTTTCTTCATCATAGTGGAAGATCTTCTTAGCACCAAAAGCAATGCCACTATCGCGCAGTCCGACGACCTTGAGCGCCCTTGTGCTCGGAAGAATCCAGCGTATGATCGCCCAGACACTCCATGCCAGATAATGGCTGTGGAATCCATTTTCTTCTACCATATCCTCGGTCAGATCATAGGCAGACAATTCCTCGTATTTATAATTATACTTGGTCAGTGCTGCGTGCTTCTCAAGCGGATCCAATGTCTTAAAGAAGTCCGGTCCCTTGTAAAAATCATCGATAGCCTCATAGATGATCTCTGCATCTTCATAACGATAACGGTTCAAGGCACCGACAATACGGTTTGATAAATGATGGATCACATCGCCTGCTGTTGCACAGGTTTCGGACCCTGCCATGCCGATCAGCATATTGCGGATATCGTAATAGGTCATACGCGTTGCCGCCTTGTTGATCCCCTGTGGATGCCATACACAGATACCGTTCAGAAGAATTGTGCCATTTTTCTCATTTCGCACCCCATATTCCATATCATCATAATGGATAAACAAAGGTATCGGCAGATTATCTTCCGTAATAATAGAGGTCGGGATAACACTGTACCACCAGCCACTGTAATTGATCGGATTTTCACATTCATTGGTGGCAACACATTCCTGTCTGCGCAGATCCCACATCTTATTGTAAAAAGTCACCTGCGTGCCACGCCATCTTGCCCCAGCCTCAAACTGCTTATAGCGAAGATTTAACATGAACATTTCACCGCCAACCATCATATCATGATGCTCTTCATCAACGAATTGCAGGAAATGATAGGTTCTCTCCAACACATCTGTAGAAAGAATAATATCGTCATCCATCAATATGATATGGGTAAATGGCGAGTCCTGGCGATGGAAAAGAGACTCGATCATGGTTCTTGTAAAACCGCCTGCTCCACCGGCATTTTTATTCGGGAAAAGATGCACCTTGTCACTCTGGAAGGTATCCTGCGGCACCGTCTGTCCGTTATCTGATATATAAATTTCTACATGATCGCACAATGGCGACATGGCATTATTGACGACCTTATCCAGTACCAGATTCACATTTTTCTTTAAAAATTCTTCTCTCTGGAAAGTGCAGATGCCAAGTACCAGTTCCACCGGATTGACATCCTCTTTCTCTACGTCTGTGGTATATGCTCCCGACAAAAGAGAAACTGCATCCTCGCACGGCGCCATCGTAATATAGTAAATGCCCTCATTGGCTAATTCGGAGAAATGAATGATCGTCCTGATCGCCTGCTGCCCTTGGTCCGTTACAAATGCTTCTGCTTCCTGTGGGCAGTCCATTTCCCGTCTTTTGTTGTGCAAGAAACTGTACATGGTCTCCTCATCCGGGAACTCCTGCCACATATGCTCTGTTTCTACCATGCCAACCGTCTGATAGGCTCTGACCTCTACCGGACCACTGGTCACGATCTCCAATGCCAGATTCGACAACTTGGTGTATTTCTTCCATTTTCCAATGGAAAAAGCATTGAAATACGTATCCAGGGATAATATCTCTCCCTGCTTAATCTCAAGTGGGAAAGATTCTGCTGCCACTTCCGATGCTTTCACACCATCAATCATCTTATGGAACATAGCATCCCCATCATCATATGGGTAGTTTGTAACATCATTTCCTTCCGCGTCTACCTTCCGAAAGTACATTCCCCACTCATTGCAAACTTCCTTGCTTGGTCCGATCAATTTTTGAATAATCACTGTTTCCATCCTCCTATCTCCGGTGCAAAACGCATCCCAGCCGTCATTCCTTTCCACATCGTAGCAATGCGCATTTTCTTTCCAACCCTGCTCTTAAACAGGATGCGCAGCATATTTAGGAAAAATGCCGCAAAGTAAATACAGACTTCTTTTGTCCCATGCCTTTTTGCCGTGCACAGATCATTACGAAATGCATAAAAATATCTTGGCACACGTTCTATATCATCAATCACAATATTACTTCCGGCATTGGTCTTCATTTTGTGGATAGCCACGCTTTCTTTGACATGATAGCATGGATAAGTCTCCGAAATCCGAAGCGTGTATTCCTTATCATCGCCCCAGATGAAATACTCTTTGACCGGCAGCCCTTTGTTTTCCACTGCCACTCTTGTAAAGAGAAGTGAAACAAAGGTTGCACTATCCACCGCCTGCAGGGTCAAGGCACTTTCTTCTGCACCCTTGCCGGACACAGTCACTTCCTGTCCCACATAATGCTGACGGTTCATCTGGCAAGGACTTCCATCTGTCCAAAGGACCGTTGATGAGACAAAACCAATCTCGTCCTGCGGTGCGACCTCATTTCCAGCGCACATCATGCCATCCAATAATTTTTGCAAGGCATCTGCCTGCGGTATCGTATCATCATCCATGATCCAGATCGCATCTGCCCCATGTTCATACGCCCATTTCATACCGGTATAAAATCCACCGGCTCCACCCGTATTCTCTGCCAGATGGGTCGCATAGATCCGCCTGTCTTCGGCATCGCCTGCCGATACCATGCCATCTATCCACTCTTTTGTGCCATCCGTACTGGCATTATCCACGAGAAAAATATCTAATTGTGTATCCCGGTCTACTTTCTGCTCTCGAAGAGCCTGTAGACACTCTTTCAACAAATCTATCCGATTGTATGTGACTACTACTGCTGTTACATGTTGCATCCTGCTCTCACACTCTTACCTTTCCATCCATTTTCTGCCCTTTTACAAATATGAAATATATAGCGTGTAATAATCCAGCAAAAACACAAGAGATGTCAAACCCAGGGCAGCCATGACCATATGGTTTTTATCAAACTTAATGCTTATGCCATCAATTCCCAGAGAGTAAGCCAATGGGAACAGCACCGGCAATAAATACCTTCCCTGACACCCTTGTAAGACTTGTCCTCCTACTGGTGTATAAACAAGATAAAACACGGTTACAATCACCGCCACCAGGATAAGGAACGTTGCCCACTGACTGATCCTAAGCCATGTAACTTTTCGCTTTTCCTCACCACGATCCAGATACAGAATCACCGCAATAAGGATCAGGAGAAGAATTCCATAATCTCCCTGCCCTAAGTATCCCATATTCGTTGTGTAAAGCGGTGCTACATTAAATCCCAGATAACCTGCCATAAAACCGATCAGCTTTTGCAGATAACTGCCCGGAAGTTGTAAGATCCACCATAATTGTTCGCTGGCATTGATCCCCTCCCCGCCTCTTGTGTCTCCCATTCCGAGCCCATGATGCAGAACCGGAAGTACAAACAGGAAAAATATGATTGCCATACCGCCGATCAGAAAAGCGTACCATACCCCTCTCTGCCGCTTATCTTTAAATTTTTCCTTTGGGAAGAAAAACAGTGGCAATAGCATCACACAGTAAACCCACTTGGGCATGATGCTAAGCGCAAAACAGGCGACCATCATAAAGAGATCCCGATATTGCAAGGTCTCCTCTGGCCTTTGCAGATTTCCGATATAGTAGGAGGTTCCCGCCAATGTCAACGCAATCACCCACCAATCATAACTATAGGATGATGCAAGTACCATGGAAGTCGGTAAAAGAGCGATCACAGACATCAGGATCTTCCCATAACGCAAGCGCTTGATCGCATAATAAATGATCATTGTATATGCCAGTAAGATACTTATTTTCCCTAGTAAAAAAACATGGGCAAAACTCAGATGCAGGCCTTTTCCAATAATGATCGCGATCGCCGGCACAATATATGCAATGGAATAAATTCCACCCAGACTTTTATAGCCAATCGTTGCTTCATCATAGGGACGTAAGACTTCCTGATTGTCTGCATGTGCTCTGTCATAAAGCCCATCCAATGTCTGACTGTATTCCCGCAATGACTCATAGGAATATGTTTTATCCATAATCTGCTGGTTCAACTGCGGAAAATCCTCAACCAACTTGTTCTCTGCTTCATACTTTACAGAATCAAACATACTGACAATAGAGATTGTCCGTACAAAATGTGTTTCGTCATCCCAACACACACCCACAATCCTTGGCGACGACAGGATAAAAGTCAGCCCCAGGATCAGTGCCGTTACAGCAAATGCCCCTTCCGTCTTTTCCGCCATCTGCCTGCGCATGAGCCAGAATGTCAGGATCAGACTGGCACACCCTGCAAAAAAATAGTATTTCCACCATGGGAAAACTGTCCCATGCGTTGCGATCCGGACAATAACTCCCAGCCCAAGCCACAAACCAACATAATAGGCTGCATATTTGATAATCTTTTGATGATCCTTCCTGATCTTCTGCCAGCCTTGTTCCAAATCTGCCAAGGCTTTTTCCACGGCATCGCGTGTCCATGCAAAATGCAGCAAAAGCCATGGAAAGATTATGATCCCCACAACATTAACCAGCACCACCAACACCTTATGGTATGCCAGCATACCGTCCATCCAACACAGGGACAGATCCAATAACCCCACTAAGACAATACAGCATACCTCAACGATCAGTGCTGTACGATCCCATTTTACTTCCTTCTTCAAAACGTTCTTCCCAATCTTACTTTATTTATCTAATAGTGATACTCCGGATGTTTCCCCAGTTTTCCCGCTTTGCAATCCTTTATCACATCATGCAGGATCTTTTGGTTGCTCCTGCCCTGTTCTCTCGTCTCTTTCTTCCAGGTCATAAAAAAACTGAGAAGCCAAAAGACCCGATACTGCCACAAGATCACCCAGGCAGACAGGCTTCCCAAATGCCGTTTTGCCGTATCATAACGATTGCGATAACCATAATACTGCCGCCAGCCGATCCGATGTAAGACCCCTTTGGTCACCATGCCCTCCTTGGAAAGCACTGTTTTATGATGAAGCACCGCTGCCGGCACCACCGTCACACCACCGCACTCCTGCAAGCGCAGGCAATATTCAATATCATCGTACCAAAGAAAATATCCCTTTTGGGGCAGACCAATCTCCCGCATCTTCTGTCCCTGTAGCAAAAGTCCGCAAAAAGTCGCAGCATCGCAGGAGAAACTCTCCTTTTGATATTCCTCGCTAGCAACATTGCTCTCCACATAAAGCAAGCGATTGATAATTCGCCTTCTATGGCTGAGATCAATATGTCCCTCGGTCACAACCTTTCCCGCAAGACCATAAATACCTGTATGCGCATTTGCATAGTCCAGAAGTTTTTCCATGTAGTCCGGTGCGATCATTGCATCATCATCAATGATCAGCACCCAGTCATATTCCACCTGACTTGCACGCTGCAGACCATCATAAAATCCACCTGCGCCACCAAGATTCTCCGGCTCCCGTATCACGTCCAGATCCTCCCGGGCAGCAAGGAATTCTGCTGTTCCATCCGTACTGTGATTATCCACCACAATAACACGCGAAAAAGGAATGGTTTGCCCACATACGCAGGCAAGACATTCCTTTAATAATTCTACGCGATTATAAGTTACAATAACGACTGCATTATTCATTCTTATACATTTCCTGATAATACTTCTGATAATCACCGGAAGTAACGTTCTTCATCCAATCTTCATGCTCAAAGAACCAGGCGATCGTCTTTTTTATGCCATCCTTAAACATAGTCTCCGGTTCCCAGCCTACTTCCTTCTTGATCTTGTCAGGAGCAATGGCATATCTTCTGTCATGTCCCTTACGATCTTCCACATATGTGATCAGGTCTGTGCTGACATTGGCACGTCTCGGATCATCTGCCGGAAGCATTTCCTGCAACGTCTCGATAATGATATTGATGATCTCAATGTTCTGCTTTTCATTGTGGCCACCGATATTGTAAGTCTCGAAAAGTTTACCTTTTTCCTGGACCATATCGATCCCCTTTGCATGATCATCTACATACAACCAGTCACGTACATTTTTGCCATCCCCATATACCGGCAACTTCTTGCCCTGTAATGCATTGTTGATGATAAGCGGAATCAACTTCTCCGGGAACTGATAAGGACCATAGTTGTTGGAGCAGTTTGTAATATTTGCAGGGAACTTGTAGGTATCCATATAAGCCTTTACAAGCATATCAGAAGATGCCTTACTTGCTGAGTATGGGCTATGTGGGTCATATGGTGTTGTCTCGTAGAAATATGCGCTTGGATCATCATCCAAAGAGCCATATACTTCATCTGTAGACACATGTAAGAATTTCTTACCTTCCTTGAAAGTTCCATCCGGCAACTCCCAAGCAGCCTTAGCACAATTTAACATAACGGCTGTACCAAGGACATTCGTCTGTACAAAAACCTCTGGATTCTTGATAGAACGGTCTACGTGAGACTCGGCTGCGAAATGAACCACACGGTCAATATCATTTTCTGCAAAGATCTTGCTGATCGCTTCCTTATCGCAGATATCAGCCTTGACGAAGGTGTAATTGTCCCTGTCCTCAATATCTTTTAAATTTTCCAGATTTCCTGCGTAGGTCAACTTGTCCACGTTGATAATACGGATCTCATTGTCATATTTGCGGAACATATAATGAATATAATTGCTTCCAATAAATCCTGCTCCACCTGTTACTAAGTATGTTCTCATAATCTTCTCCTTTTTACGAACCTTATTTTATCTCAACCGGATTTTGCGTTTTCCCCGGCTTTTTGCACTCTCTGTCTGAAACTGTCCTTTCTTCGTGTGCCGTTTCTTCCAAATCCTCTACTTTCTTATACAACAAGCCAACCTCTTGTGTCAAGCGTTTACACTTTCTGGTCAGATTGGAAATAACGATCGTCTGGCTGAAAATAATCATCAGGACAAACAAAAGTCCCAAAAATGTCAGCATATTGATCGGAAGTGTGATCCCCAGTGTCTGTGACATAATCGTCAACAGTCCCGGAAACAGATCAAAGATCAGCAGCAAAAGTCCCACAAAAAACCAGATCAAAGCGTATTTCAATTCCAGCCGCCGGATGCGAACCAGATTTCCAATATATAAAATAGCGATCAGCGCACCAATAGCAATGACCACTTGTAATCTCAGACTCATATAGCCTCCTCTTAATCACCTATGGCAGCCATAATACACGCCAATGGCACCTTAATCATATAGTAAATCGACTTTTTAAAGGATATGGATGACTTGCCGGACTCTCTAGCCTTCATCTCGACCGGGATCTCCTTTACCACAAAGCCTCGCTTCAACACAGTCACAGCAGTCTCTGGCTCTGGGTAATCCTTTGGATAATCGTTGGCAAACATATGCATGACTTCCTTATCCACCATGCGCATACCGCTGGTCGGATCTGTTATGGTCTTCCCCGTCAAAAGGCGGATCAGCCATGTAAAAAAATGGATGCCTACGCGACGAAGTCCTGTCGACTGGAAACCTTCTCCCTCAATAAAACGGGAACCGATCAGCATATTGATCTCCTCAGCCTCCATGACATCTGCCATCTTTTCCAGGAACTTGGCATCGTGCTGCCCATCTCCATCAATCTGGATCGCATAATCATAGCCAAACCGGTGTCCGTACAAGTATCCTGTCTGTACGGCGGCACCAATACCGGAATTGATACTGAGAGTTACCATATTATAGCCCAGCCGATCGCATAGTTCCTTGGTACCATCCATGGAATGATCGTTGATGATGACATAGTCAAAACTCGGCGCATTTTTTTTGATATCTTCTACTGTCCTCTCGATCGAACCGACCTCATTAAATGCCGGTATGATCACCAGTCGTTTCTTCATTGTTACCTCACAAAAATCTTTAGATAAATGCCTCCGAGAAAACTCATCAGCCGGCGTATCATAACACTCAGATTCACCTGCCATCTAGACAGGTGTAGTTCCTTGGCATATCGCTCTACCAATCTTTTATGTTCTTCCAGATAGACATCTTTTTTGTCGCCATTCATAACCTGACTGGTATTCGAATCGTTTCGGATACGGAAGGAATTGAGCGGCTCATGTAATATATAGATCTTTCCCTTACAGCAAATGCGCATAAAGAAATCATAATCAATGATATAGACAAAAGAGGGATCAAAACCGCCCCATGCCTCATAGGCACTTCTACGGATCAGATTGGCAAGCGGCGCCCCCAGATAATCTCTGGTAAAAGCGGAGAAGCGACAGGCTTTCCTGCCCTCCACAAGACCACTTGCGTGATAGCGCTTATAATAGCCGGTGGTCTTGCCATGCATGTCCACAAAGCGCGTATCCGTCTGCACCAGATTTGCCTCCGGATACCTCTCCATGATCTCCACTTCTCTTGCCAGCAGAGTTTCATGGATCAGATCATCCGCGCATAAGAGTTTGATAAAGTCCCCCTTGCAAAGTTCCATGCAATGGTTCCAGTTGCCTGCCATACCAAGATTTTTTTCATTCTGATAAAGATGCAGGCGATCGTCCCCTGCCTGCTTTGCAAAAGTCTTCACCACCTGATAGGTATCGTCCGTTGACCGATCATCCACAACGATCAATTCGAGATTCTGATAAGTCTGTGTCAGAACGGATTGTATGGTTTCCAGGATCGTATCCGCATTGTTATATGCCGGGATACAAACACTGACGAGTGGCGATTCCATTAGCAATTCTCCATGTCAAAATCTTTTAAATAGACATCTAATGCATCTTCCCAATTTGCCATGGCAAACTGATCTGTTGTCAGACGCAGCATGTAGTTATCCAGATTTGAATATGCCGGACGTTTTGCTGCATCCGGGTTCATATTGGCATACTCCTGACTGGTAATGTGATTGACCTTAGTCTTGATTCCCAGTTTCTTATAGAATGCCTCGGTGAAATCTGCCCAGTTTGTCTCACCTTCACAGGTCGCATGGAAGATACCATAGTTGTCTGTTCCTTCCAGGAAATGGATCATCTTGGCAAGTTCTACTGCTGAAGTCGGAGAACCAAACTGATCGCATACCACAGACACCTCGTCATGTGTCTTAGATGCACGTACCATAGTCTTAACAAAATTCTTGCCATCGCCATACAGCCATGCGGTACGAAGAATAAAGAACTTCTCTGCAAACTGACGTACAAAATGCTCGCCCTCTAACTTGGTCTTGCCATAGGCACTGATCGGATTCGGCTCATCAAACTCTGTACGTGGCGCACGCTCTGTTCCGGCAAAGACATAGTCGGTAGAAACATGTACCAGTTTTGCCCCTACTGTCGTTGCAGCGATCGCAAGATTACGCGGTCCGATCGCATTAATCTTGTAAGCAAGATCCCACATTTTTTCACAGCCGTCTACATTGGTCAGAGCTGCGCAGTTGATGATGACATCCGGCTTTTTATCCAAAGCCAAGGTCATGACTGCATCAATATCTGTAATATCCAAAGAAGTGATATTCTCTCCCTCTGCTACGTCTGTCAGGATAAATTCCACCTGACCTGCATATTCCTTTTGAATTGCTCGTCCAAGCTGTCCGTTACAGCCCGTCACAAGTACCTTTTTCATATCATCTACCCTTTCTGTCTATACATAATCATTTGCCTTTTTTGCAAGCCGGTTCATGGCAGAGAACATACCGCGAATGGATGCTCTCGTAATGTTTGAACTAACGCCCACGCCAAAGGTGATATTTCCGCTGCGGTTGTCACGCATCTCAATGTAGGCTGCTGCCTTTGCACCTGAGCCCTTGCCCAGAGAATGTTCGCTATAATCCAGCACAGAGAAATCAACCTGCGGTACACACTGCTTGACTGCAAGTTTTACCGCATCGATCGGTCCGTTACCATCTGCCTCGGAATGGATTGCCTTGCCATTGTACTTAAAATCGAGAGATACATGTGTCTCATCATTTGCCATATTGTCATCGATATCCACAAAGACGAGTTCAAACGGCATCTTGTTCTCAAAGTATTCTTTTTTGAAGGCTTCCATCATCTTCTGCGGTTCAACCTCGCCGCCTTCCTGCTCGGAAATATACTGGATGACATCTGCAAATTCTCTCTGCATCTTCTTTGGCAGTTTGTAGCCATAGACGGTATCCATCACAAAGGCAACGCCGCCCTTGCCGGACTGGCTGTTGATACGAACCACCGGCTCATATTTTCTGCCAATGTCTGCCGGATCGATCGGAAGATACGGGACTTCCCAATATTCATTTCCGCGCTCCTGCATCGCATGGACGCCCTTATTGATGGCATCCTGATGGGATCCGGAAAAAGCGGTAAATACCAGTTTGCCGGCATAAGGATGACGCATATCTACATGCATCTTGCAGCATCTCTCATAGATCTCAACGATCTCCTTGACATCCTCGATCTCCAATTCCGGATTGATACCCTGGGAGAACATATTGTAAGCAACCGTCAGAATATCCACATTACCGGTACGCTCGCCATTGCCGAGCAAAGTACCCTCAACACGGTCTGCACCGGCAAGCAGTGCTAATTCCGTGATGGCAACACCGGTACCACGGTCGTTGTGCGGATGCACACTTAAGATGATATTATCACGATCCTCAAAATGGGTACTCATCCATTCGATCTGATCGGCATATACGTTCGGTGTATTCATTTCCACTGTTGCAGGCAGGTTAAAAATGATCGGTGCATCCGTCGCATGATCCCATTCTTTCTGCACAGCCGTACAGATGCGAAGGGCAAAATCTACCTCTGTACCGGTAAAACTCTCAGGTGAGTATTCCAGTTGCACATTACCGTCAAAATCTGCCAGATGCTCTTTGACCATACGTGTTCCTGCGATGGCAATGTCAATGATCTCATCCTGACTCTTGTTGAATACCACATCTCTTTGCAGAGTAGATGTGGAGTTGTAGATATGAACCACAACATTCTTGATTCCCTGGATAGCTTCAAAGGTACGGTCCACCAGTTCCTGACGACACTGGGTCAGCACCTGTACTTTGACATCATCCGGGATCTTATTCTCTGCTACTAACTTGCGTAAGAAATCATATTCGATCTGTGATGCAGCCGGGAAACCGATCTCGATCTCCTTAAAACCTAAACGAAGCAAAAGATCGAACATTTCCATCTTTTCATCTACATTCATCGGCTCGATCAGCGCCTGGTTACCGTCACGCAGATCAACGCTACACCAGATCGGTGCCTTTTCAATCTGCTTATCCGGCCAGGTACGCTCCGGGAAATTTAAAACCGGGTTTCTCTTATATCTCTTATAATTTAACATTTCTAAATTCCTTCTTTCTTATACTTGCGGCAAGAAATCAGCCTTTTTACCCTTATTCTCCAAATCCGTTTTCTACCAATGCCACCAATGCCTTCAGGGCTTCTTCTTCATCTTCGCCCTCACAGACGATCTCGATCTCATCACCGGATTTGATGCAGGCGCCAAGCACGCTCAAGACACTCTTAGCGTTGGCTGTGCCACTTGCTCCATAATGAAATGTGATACTGGATGTGTATTTCATTGCCTCCTGGCAAAAGATTCCCGCTGGTCTTAAATGAAGGCCTGTGGGATTGATAATCTGTACCTTCTGCGTAACCATGACAACCTCCTATAACATTGTATTCATGATCAGTTCTGCTAATTTCTTGGCTTCTTCTTCAATCTGCTTTTGATCCTTGCCCTCGATCATAACGCGGACAAGCGGTTCGGTTCCGGATGGACGGATCAAGACGCGTCCCTCTCCGGCAAACTTATCCTCCAGTTCTTTCACGGCACTGGCAATCTCCGGATACTCCATAAAACTTTCTTTCTTATGGTTAGGCACCTTGGCGTTCACCAGTGCCTGTGGTAGGACTTCCATCACCTTGGCAAGTTCCGATAATGGCTTGCCGGTATCCACCATGACCTGCAACAGATGAAGTGCACTCAAGAGCCCGTCACCTGTTGTATTGTCATCCAGAAAGATCACATGACCGGATTGCTCACCACCTAAATTATAACCGTTTGCAAGCATATTTTCCAAAACATAGCGATCGCCTACTTTTGTCTTTTCGATGTGAAGATTCTTCTCCTGCCCCATCAGGGTAAATCCCAGATTTGACATGACCGTAACAACGACCGTATCCTGTTTTAAACTTCCTTTTTCCTTCATATAGTTGGCACAGATCGCCATAATCTCATCGCCATCTACCATCTTGCCATTTTCATCTACGGCAAGCATACGATCTGCGTCCCCGTCAAAAGCCAGACCAAGAGCTGCCTTTTCATAGACAACTCTCGCCTGCAATTCTTCCATATGGGTCGATCCGCAATTGGAATTGATGTTGGTTCCATCCGGGTTTGTATGGATGGCTACCAGATTCGCTCCCAGTTCACGCAGGGTCTCCACGGAGGTCTTATAAGACGCGCCCTCTGCACAGTCGATCACGATCTTCATGCCGGAAAGATCGACCGGAACTGTCTTTTTCATAAAGTCCACATACTCGCGAATCATATCGAAGCGGTATTCGATCTTGCCAATACCGGATCCGGTCGGCAGATTGATATCCTTCATATCGTTGGCGATCAGAGCCTCGATCTCATCCTCCAGAGCGTCGGACAACTTATAGCCCTCGCCATTGAAAAATTTGATACCGTTAAATTCCATTGGATTATGAGACGCAGAGATAACAACACCTGCATCCACCTTGTGTTTTCTTGTCAGATACGCGATCGCAGGTGTCGGCATAACACCGGCGAAAATCGCATCTGCACCGACAGAACAGATGCCTGCCATCAGAGCACTTGCCAGCATACCACCGGATATTCTCGTATCACAGCCTACGATGATCGTTGGCTTGTGTGCCTGCTCCTTGGTAAGGACATATGCTCCCGCCTGCCCCAGTTTCGTAGCCAGTCCGATCGTAAGTTCTGAACCGGCAACTCCTCTTACGCCATCGGTTCCAAATAATCTTCCCATGTTTAACTCCTTCTTACTCCGTTGTGATTGTTATATTCGTCGTTGCTGCCGTCGCTGAAATCCCGCTGTCCAGATCCAACGTGACAGACACCGTATGCTTACCGGCTCCCAGACCACTGACATCCACCGACCCTGTGATATTCTCTGCGACAAGGTCTGCCAGATCCGATGCCTTTCCGGTAATCTTTACTTCTACTGTTGTAGCATCAAATACTGCCTTGCTGCCATCTTCCAGATTTTTGATCGTCAGATTGGCAGTCGGCACACGATAAGTCTTTGTCTCATCCCCGGATACGTTGACCTTGACCGTCGCCTGCGCAGCATTACTGTCTGCGACCTTGGCTCCGCTCGGCAGATAAGTATTGAGATCCACGGTAGTCGTCAGACTCGATGTGAGTTTGGACAGATCCAGTGCACTGCCACTGATCGTGATCTCCGTGATCTCATTAAGCACATCTGCCTCTCCGGTGATCTCGATTGTGTCCGGATCCACACTGACAGACTCCAGATACAATCCCTGTGGCAGACTTCCTGTCGTCTGCACCTGTACCGCTACTGTCTTGATATGGGAGATCGTAAGACTGACCTTAACCGTCTCATGGTTTACATTCAGTCGGCTCTGATCGATCTCATTACCGTTTTTATCCAGAAAATGCAAGGATGCATCCGTATCAAAATCTTCATTGACACCGTCAACATCAACATATGCAACCACTTTCGCAATGGTGCTGACCACATCTTCCGGTCCCGATACGGTCACGCTGGATGGATCCACTTCCGTCTTGTCGATCACGCAGCCCTCCGCCGGATTGCCGTTGGTCTCGACTTCCACATCATGCTTAGTCGTCATTTTATTACCGATGATGACTTGCAGATACAGTCTCTTGGCTGAGACCGTAATACTGCTGTTGTTATTGTTGACCGTGATCGTCACAGGAACACGGGAATCATCCTCTAAATAGTTCATGTCAGCCGTTGCCGTAAAATCAGATCCCGACAACCGTTCCATCACAGAACGTTTTGCCGTCACACGGAAACTGACGGTATTGCCACCCTCCGGGATCTCATAGTAGCGTCCGGCATCGGTCAGAACATCCGCATTGACCACATTTACACTCGTCGTAAAAGTCTTGGTCTGGGTCGGATCGTCCACATTGACAACGATCAGCCACAATAGGATGGAAAAGAAAAGTGCTAACAGTTTCAGTCCCCAGTTATTTAAAAACATTCGTTTGATCTTAGGAGTTATGCTCTGCTTCATCTTTTGCCCTCCTTCCCAAACGCGGTTTGTTATTCTCGTCTACATCTTTTACCGGATTCTGCAACTCGATCAATTTTTCTTTTAACTGATCGTCAGTCACTTTCTCCGTCAGATGTCCGTTCTGCGCTATGGATACCCCGCCAGTCTCCTCGGAAACCACGATCGTCAGCGCATCACAGACCTCGCTGATGCCCAGCGCCGCACGATGCCTTGTACCGAGTGCCTTGCTTAAATTCATATTCTCGGACAACGGCAGATAACAGGTCGCAGCCACGATACGATCGCCTCGTACAATGATCGCGCCGTCATGCAGGGGTGTATTTTTCTCGAAGATATTGATCAGAAGCTGCCTGGTCAGAACGGCATCCAGTGTGATACCGGTTCTTTCCACCTCATCCAGGCGCATCTGGTTTTCTACCACGATCAAGGCTCCCGTCTTGACGGCTCCCATCTCAAAGCATGCCATGACCGTGTCATTGATGGTCTTATCCTCAAAACGCTTGGAAATACTCTTGCCAACACCCAGATTGGCAAGAAAAGTAAACAGCCGTCGTCGCCCCAGGTCTTCCAGAGCCTTACGGAGTTCCGGCTGGAACACAACGATCACCATGATCAGTGCCACATTCAGGAGTTTTTCGCCCAGCCAGAGGATCGTACTCATCTGGAACAGGGCTGCCAAAATAAAGAATGCTACAACAACCAGCAGACCTCGAAAGAGCATCCAAGTCCTTGTGTTCTGCACCCAGATCAAAAGTTGATAAATGAAAAAAGCAATGATGATAATTTCCACGATATCCGTGATCTGCACATTCGGAAAATTGATTCCAAAATAATCTCCAAAGAATGCATCCAGACTATTTATGATGTTGTCCATATCATCTCACCCCTTTCTTAATTGTCCTGCGTCTCTTCTGTTTCTTCCAGATCATCCACCGGGAGCGGTAATGTCTCGGAAGTAATACGCTTGATCTCTTTTTCCTGCTCCGGTATGTGCATCTTTGGCACTGCCGTCACATAGTAATAATATTCATCATCTTCAAACTGTACATGCTCGGTACGTGTATAATCAAATCCTCTGGCAAAAAATACCATGCCAAGTCCCACGATCAGGGTCACAACATTGCCGATCACCAGAAGCGGAATGTTTTCCTTTTCTCCGGTAAAGAGGATGCCTGCCAGCATCAGCACAAATTCAACGACTACACCGGAAAGTACGCCCACCAGCCATGCATGCTCTATGCCCTTAGTCCGCACGGTGTAGACCACCAGAAACATTGCCGTCATCGCCACCAAATAGATGTAAAACATGCTGTTGTTTAGGATCTGTCCCTGTAATAACTCTGCCGCGCTCAGATCCGTATTGGGATCCAGAAAAGATGAGGCATTTTCCACGACCGTCTTCAGATAGTATGATAATACACTTCCGCATATGATCGTAGGCAGTTCATGTATGCTGCGCATCAGACCCGCTTCCATGGGTACGACAAAGGGGATATTGAGATAACGGCAAGCCGGTATGACCATCATATTATAAGTATCATCTGACCGAAAATATGCAGATACCGCATAACTGATCGCCAGCAGAACCAAGGCTATGACCGCTGCATCTGTCGACAAGGTCATCAGATGCATGAGTCCCACAAAAATCACAATAAAAGTAGACCCTGCCAGCGGAAGCAGCATACTGATACCCGCGATCACCACAGAGACCCACCAATGATTCAATATCTTTTGATAACCAAAGCACCGATTCATGACCAAGAGCACAGCCAGCACGATCGCAAAGCGGAGCAAGCGTACCACCCATTCTTCTCTTGTTATGATAAAATGCCTGATCTTCGTTCGTATCTGTATTAAAAATGTCATATTAGTCCCATCCCTCAGGTATTTTCGACAGGTCCTCTTCCTGATACATCTCGCGCAGTTCCCGATAGTCCTTGCGCAAGTGGCGCAAAAGCGTCACACCCTCGTCATATCGCTTGGCTGCGTGTCTGCGCACCATACGAAGATAATAGTACATATATAATATATAGAGAACCAATCCCAATAAAATGCCAAGTATCAATCCGACCAGATGGATATTGACTACCAAAGTGCTGGCCAGCAGGACAATAAGACCTGCATAAAGTGCCGCATAGATCAAAGTACCCAGAAAGACACCGCCCAAGGTACAAAGAGAAAGATAATCACGTTTGCGATAATGTATTGCCGGACCAAGTTTGCGGCCTTGTTTGTCTTCGATCATCGCCATCTTTGTCATATGCATGACACGCTGTTCGCTTAGCATCTGGCTTCCTCCTGCATTTTCCTTGCTCGTGCGCATACAAACACTACTCACCACTACATCACATTATAACATAATCAAATCTCGGCGCAACCTCGCAGGGGGAATACACAAGAAAAACACAAAAATACCCCTTATCCAACCGAGTGAAAAGGGGTATGATCCTGCTCATATTTATTTTTTTAAGAAACGCATCTTGTCTGCATCACGCAGAGCCTTGTTCTTGGATAGATCTTCTTTTGGCTCCGGTTTCTGGATCGCGTTGCTAAAATCCCCACGCATACGGCTCTTGCACGCCTCACAAAAACGTCCAGTACGAATAGAAGCACCACAGCCCTCACATTCGATTCCCACCTGTGAGTCTGCTGAAAACTCCAGGCGTTCTTCACGGATCCACTGACGGATCTGCTGTACCGTGACATCATTATCCTCGGCTACCATCTGGATGTTGGAACCCGGATTATTGCGCACATATTCCTTGACCTGCTGGAACTTCTCCTCTACAGCCTCTCTGCATGCCTGACAAATTGGCGGTCCTCCCAGATAGTTAAATAATCTGCCACATTGTCTGCAATTTCGTACGTCCATATTTTCCTCCTCCCGGTCACACATGTTTTTCCCTGCCGGCGCAGACCGTCAGGCAATAGACCTGACGCACGCCCGATGCCAAAAGAGCCTCGGTCACGCCATCCAATGTGCTCCCTGTCGTATAGATATCATCAATTAACAGAATTTTGTTTAATTTTACACCATTTTTTCTGATTTTAAAAGCATTTTCCAAATTCTTTTTTCTTCTCTGATCATTCAGGTTCTTAAGGGGTGCCGTATTCTTGGTCCGCACAGCCAGTGACCTTTCCATCCTGCAATCCATCAGAGTTGCGATCTCCCCTGCAAAAACCTCTGCCTGATTGTAGCCGCGCCGCCGCTCTTTTCCCGCATACATAGGCACCGGAACGACCGCATCCACCTCCAAATTTCTGAGCCAGTCACCGTAGATACGCCAGGCATCCTTTGCAAAAATACGCCGATATGCACGGCAATTACTATATTTAAAGCGATACATAGCCTCTTTCATAGGACCGTCATAGGCATAGACCGCCCTGTTCTGCACAAATGCATGCGCTTTTTTCCCGCAATCCCCGCACAGATCCTGCGTAAGATCTGTCAGGGCTTTCCCGCATTTGACGCAGCCCCCGTCTCCTATATAAATGATTTTCCCGGCACATGCCTGGCAAAATCCCTTTTCTTTCTCCTTGGCAAACAGGATCTCATTGCATCCCGGACAGCGTTCCGGGAAGATTTCCTGTCGGATCCCCTCCAGCAATTTGCCTGGCAGTGTGTATTTTCTATGACCCCTCATTGACTTTTTTCTCCCCTCTCTTTAAAATGTAATTTCAGAGTTATTTAAAAATGCTGTATAACAGTTTCATATGGAGGTTTTTCTAACTATGCTAAATATAAAACGTTTTGCCTGCACCGGGCTCGCCGCCATTCTGGTAGTATCACTTCCGGCTTGCGGCAAGGACAAGTCCTCCGGCTATACCCCCCTGCCGGAAGAAGATGACACAGTATATAATATCAGTCTCTGTCAGGATGAAGACAGCGACTATTACAACAATATCTCACAGGGCTTTAACGATGCCCTGACAGATCTTTTCGGATCTGCTCATGTCAATGTCACGACCATGGTCGCCAACGATACGATCGGCACGGACAGCATCTGCGCAGATTATGTCACCGGCGGCACAGATCTGATCTTTGCCAATGGCAAAAAGAGCCTGTCTTCCGCTGCCACGGCAACCGAGGACATTCCGATCGTCGGCGCTGCTGTTATGGACTACCAGAGTGTCCTTCACTTAGCCACCGCCTCTGATTCCTCCTGGAACAAAAAAACAGGTACCAATGTGACCGGTATTTCATCCAAGCCAAATCTGGAGGAGCAATTATCACTCCTGATCGAGGCAACACCGGATCTGCAGTCTGTCGGGCTTTTGTATAACCCGGAAGATACGGACGGCATTTACCAGAATGTTCTTTTAGAAAAATATCTGGATCAGGCAGGTATCCCTTGGAAAGAATACGCACTTCCTTCGGATGATATCGACAGCAGCATCAGTGATGAACTGACCGATGCGACCGCCATTGCTCCAACCAAGCAGATCGCTTCTTCTGTCACAGAAGGCAGCAATAATGACGTAGTTTCCTTCGCAGGGAATGATCTTTTGAGTGGTATCTTTTCTCCAAGCAGTGCTCACGTTGCCAGCACTTCTGCTACCTGGACGCCGGACTTATCCATAGCCAACGCAGAACCGCTTGCAGCGGATGCTTCCTTAGAAGACATAGTACAATACGCCTGCAACGAGTGCAGCGTTCTCTTCCTTCCTGCCGAAAGCCAGTTGACCAGCGAAGTCCAGACGATCGTTGATATCGCCACGGCATCCGGTACCAGAACCGTCGGTGGTGATGCCTCACTCGGACAAGAAACGCTGGTATCTATGTATAAAGACCCTTATGCTATGGGCTATGCCGCAGGCAAGATGGTCTACCGCATTTTAGTCGACGGGGCAGATCCGGGTGATATCAAGATCACCAATTCTCCTGCCGAGAACGTCAAACTCTACAACGCATCTCGTGCCGAAAGTCTTGGAATGACATTTCCAAAATCTTTCCACGAGATCAATGATTATTTTGCAAATTACGAAATTGGATCCACCACTACAAGAATCAGTAGTGATGATACAGCAGAATAAAAGATATTTTTCAGAGGCTTCGCTTATATGAGCGAGGCCTCTTTTAATCTTTCTTTCAATCCAGAATACCGACGCTGTTGCGTCGTATTATCGATCATCCGGTAAAATACATTTTCATCCCCCACAATGGTAATACACTTGCGCGCCCTGGTCACAGCCGTATATAAAAGATTCCGGTTCATAAGCATACGCGGTCCCGGCAGCAAAGGCATGACCACCGCCGGATACTCGCTTCCCTGCGATTTATGAATGGTGATCGCATAGGCTAATTCCAGTTCGTCCAATCCCTTAAAAGGATATATCACCAATTTATTTTCATCATAGAGTACACTGACCGTGCTGCTGTAGTCATTGATCTCCTGAATGATCCCAACATCCCCATTGAATACGCCCAGTCCTTTGTCGATTGCCAGTCCATAACGGCTGCGGATCTCCCATTCTAACTGGTAATTGTTGCGGATCTGCATGACCTTGTCACCCTCACGGAAGATCCGCTCACCCACCTGATGCTCTTTCTTTCCCTTTCCCGGTGGATTTAAATATTGCTGCAAAATGCCATTGAGACGTTCTACCCCCAGTAACCCCTTGCGGGTCGGTGTCAGCACCTGAACATCATACGGTGTCGCGTCTACGTATTTTGGCATTTTTTGTTTGACCAACTGTAGCATAACACTGATGATGACATCTGCATCATAACGTTTCAGCAGAAAGAAGTCCCGGCTCTTATTATCCAGTACGATATGCTGGCCGTCGTTGATCTTATGCGCATTGACAACAATATCGCTCTGGCTCGCCTGACGAAAGATCTTTTGCAGGGTCACGACCGGAAAGCACTCTGACGCTATGATGTCCCGCAGAACATTGCCCGGTCCAACACTCGGCAACTGGTTGATGTCCCCCACCAGAATCAGACGCGTTCCATGCCCGATCGCCTTTAACAGAGCATACAGGAGAGTGATATCCACCATAGACATCTCATCAATGATTATGACATCCGCCTCCAGAGGATTGGACTCGTTGCGTTCAAACAAACCGCCGACCGCCTTGGCATCATCTTTCGCCTCGCTCATCGCCCCATTGACTTCCAGTAAACGGTGGATGGTCTTTGCCTCATATCCGGTAGTCTCACTCATCCGCTTTGCCGCGCGCCCTGTCGGTGCTGCCAGAAAAATATCATAGCCCTCGCCCACGAAATAAGAGATCATGGCTCGGATCGTCGTCGTCTTTCCCGTTCCCGGTCCACCGGTCAGGATAAAGAGGCCATGCGTCGCCGCCTGTCTGACCGCCTCTGCCTGCCACTCATCCAATTCCATATCTTCTTCTTTCTGGATTCTCGCGATCGCCTGGGTCAGTTTGGCAGGTGTCACATCATAGGTCTCATTCAAAGCGTGTAAAAGTCCTGCCGACACCTGTTCCATACGGTAAAAGTTCTTGGCATACACGCCCTCTTCCTTTAATTCCACCTTGCCATCCATGGCAAGATTCATAACATGTTCCTCAATGTGCTCCGATGCAACGCCAAGCAACTGATTGGCATAGCGGAGCAATTCTTCCCGCGGCAGATAAGTATGCCCCAGTGTCGATGCCCCTGTCAGGCAATAGAGGATCCCGCACCGAATACGAAAGTCCGAATCGGTACGAATACCCACACGCTCAGCGATCTCATCTGCTATCTTAAAGCCGATCCCCGGCACTTCCTCTGCCATGCGGTAGGGGTTTTCACGAATAACACTGTAAATTTCCTGTCCATATGCCTGATAGATCCTGACCGCCAGATTGCTCGTGATGCCATATTTTTCTAAAAAGATCATAGCATCCCGCAGGTCTTTTTTTTCTACCATCTGACTGGAAATCTCCATCGCCATACGCTCGCTGATCCCCTTGATCTCCGCAAGCCGTTCCGGTTCTTCTTCCATGATGCGGAAGGTGTCCTTTTTGAACCGTCGCACGATACGGGATGCCAGTGCCACACCGATTCCCTTGATGGCACCGGATGCCAGGTAACGCTCCATGGAAAGGACATCTTCCGGCGCCTTTGTTTCATAGGATTTCATCTGAAACTGTTCGCCATAGGTCGGATGTGATGTATATTCCCCATGTAATAAAAGAATCTCCCCCTCCGTGACGACAGGGAAGATTCCTACACATGTAATTTCATCTTCTTCGCTTATTAAATTGAGAACGGTATAACCGTTATCCGCATTGCGGAACACGATGTGTTCCACATAGCCTTGTAAATCTTCCATCGATTATGTAGTCCTATCCTACTCTATTCCGTAATTGCGCTTCATCTGATCGACCAGTTGGTCTGTCAGACTACCGCCATATTCTGATACCATCTCGCCTGCAAGCTGCTGGATCGTCGCATCCATATACATATCGGTATACTGGCTCATGGTCGAATCCTGATCATCATCCGAAGTCACACTGTCCTTCATCTGCTTGATGACCTGTTCTAACATATAGGATTCAAAAGACTCTACGGCATTTACCAGATCCTCCTCTGAGGAATCAGAAGAAAGCCCGGAAAGTGCGCTGGTTGCCTTGTCCGACCTGCTGGACGACTGTGCATTGGAAGAAACCGTATCGTAATAAGAAGATAAACCATCTACTGAAAAACTCATACCCTATCTCCTCCTATCGCTTGAGATTGTTTGCCTGTTCCAACATGGTATCGGAGGTCGTGATCGCCTTGGAGTTCATCTCATAGGCTCTCTGTGCCACGATCAGATTGACCATCTCATCTGCCACATTGACATTGGATGCTTCCAAATAGCCCTGTGCGATCGTACTTCTGGTCACGCCGGCGGTCGCAATCTCACTCAGCGGTACACCCGAAGCCTGGGTTGCCTCAAAAAGGCTGTCCCCGGTCTTTTCCAATCCTTTTGGATTGTTGAACTGGTACAATGCCACCTGCTGCCCGGTCGGTATATAGGTGCCGTCTGCTGCCTTATATGCCACAGAACCATCCGTTCCAAAGGAAACCGCATCACCCGAAGCGCCATCCGGCAACATGATCGGATTGCCCTGATAATCCAAGACTTCCTGTCCCTTAGATGTAGCCAGAACACGATTGCCCATATTATCCAGTGCCCATGTAAAATCACCGCTTCTGGTATAATAGGTTCCATTGTCTGCACCGCGCACTGCGAAAAAGCCGGAACCGGAAATGCACAATGCCGTCTTGCTGGCATTCGCCTGCATGGTTCCCTGTGTATAGTCTGTATTGGTAGATGCCACTCTTGCACCCAACCCCACCTGTGCTGTCGTAGGTTTATTTTCTCCGTTTGCTGTTGTCGTCTCTGTACGAAGGGTTTGGTATAAAAGTGACTTGAACTGCGTAGATTGGGACTTATATCCCACGGTATTGACATTGGCGAGATTGTTGGCGATCGTGTCAACGTTCGTCTGCTGCGCCTTCATTCCTGACGCACCTGTCCATAATGCTCTCATCATAATGAATGCATCTCCTTTCCAAATTCTCTGTCAGCATGACTGAATATTGTCATGCAGTCTCATCGGCATTGTCAAGTTAGGACTTTTACACCTGTCCTACGCTATTGACTGCCTTGTCCAGTGTAGAGTCCTCGGTCTGAATCACCTTTTGCCCAGCCTCATAGGCTCTGGCAACCGTGATCATGTCGACCATTTCATCTATCACATTGACATTGGAAGCTTCGAGGCATCCTTGCTCAACGGAAGCATCGCTGGCGATGACCTGTCCGCCCGGAACCAGATCATATAGATTCTCGCCATATTTTGAAACAAAATTATTATCTGCAAACCGCACCACACCGATACGGTCTACAACCTGACCATTTTGATAGATAAATCCCTGTTCATCAATCTCGTAAGACTGATCCGGGTCAATCCGTACATAATTGGCAAGTGCATCATCGGAATTCAGCGCACCGATCCGATTCAGGACATAATCTCCGTCTGATGTGCGCAGATATCCTTGATTATCTACAGAAAAAGCACCATCCCTGGTATATTTGATAGAAGTCTCTCCGTCCTTGGATGTAAAAGCGATGGCAAAAAATCCCTCACCGGAAAGTGCCAGATCAGACATATGGTCTGTGATCTGAAAACTGCCCTGATCCCAGTTTGTAAAGGTCTCTCCCACTTTCACGCCCAGACTGATCGAACCGATACGCTGCGGCATATCATAATTCGATGTATCCTTGATCTTGATCGCCAGTTGATGATCAAAAGACTGATTTACCATACCTTCTTTTTTGTATCCGGTCGTTGCAGAATTTGCCAGATTATTGGCAATCACATCCAAGCGTTTCTGTTCGTTGACCATGCCGGTATATCCGGTGTACAGCCCTTTTACCATAATTCCTCCTACGCAAGCAAAACTAGATATTGACTTCTATCTATATATCGGATAGATCTGTCGTATTTTTTATATAAGATCTGAAATTTAATCTTCAGAACGATCGCCAGAAAGGAACTCAACGAACTTACCGGTTCCGATAGCAACACAAGTCATTGCCTCTTCTGCCGTCATCGTATTGATGCCGGTACGCTCTTCGATCAATTCCTCCAAGCCGCGAAGCAATGCTCCACCACCGGTCAGAACGATACCACGGTCAGCAACATCCGCCGCCAACTCAGGTGGTGTCTTTTCCAGTACAGAGTGGATGGCTTCTACGATCTGTAAGGTTGGCTCACGCAGTGCCTCCTCGGTCTCCTCAGAAGAAACCTCGATGGTCTTTGGCAAACCTGTGACCAGATTACGTCCTCTGACATCCATGGTCTCCGGTGTCGGGAGTGGATAACAGGTACCGATCTTGATCTTGATGTCTTCTGCGGTACGCTCACCGATCAGAAGATTGTGTTTCTTACGCATATAACGGACAATGGCTTCATCAAAGTCATCCCCTGCGATCTTGATGGAAGTGCTGACAACAGAACCACCCAAAGAGATCACAGCGATATCTGCCGTACCACCACCGATATCTACTATCATATTTCCGCATGGTCTGGAAATATCGATTCCGGCTCCGATTGCTGCTGCGATCGGCTCCTCAATGATGGAAACCTCTCTGGCACCTGCTGCATAGGTTGCATCCTCTACCGCTCTCTTTTCTACCTCGGTAGCACCACTCGGGATGCAGACACTGATACGAGGCTTGCGATAACTCTTCTTGCCCATTGCCTTCTGAATGAAGTATTTGATCATTTTTTCTGTTACTGTATAATCTGAAATAACTCCCTGACGCAGTGGTCGAACGGCTACGATATTGCCCGGTGTTCTACCTAACATCAGACGTGCTTCTTCACCGATCGCCTTGATCTTGTTGGTATCTCTATCGAAAGCCACCACGGACGGCTCCTTTAATACGACACCTTTTCCTCTAACGTAAACCAGGATGCTTGCTGTACCCAAATCAATTCCGATATCACTTGAAACCATACTGTTTCTCCTTTCAGTTTGTATATGAAACGTGAACCTAGTCCACCTAATGATAGTTTTGCATTCTAATTTCAATTATATACAAATGTTACCATTTTTCAATGAATTTTTTCTGAAGATAACCTTAAACAAATCTTTATATTTATTTTTTATTTTTTTATTCTTTTTTCACATAATGGACACATTTCTTGGATATTATAATAATCGTACTAGCAAATAGTGCTAATATATTTTTCATAACTCAGCTCCGGAGGCTTTGCTTCCGGAGCACTCCCCAAAAATAACGGAATCGCTTTTGCGGTTCCTTTTTTATTGCATCTTGCAGAAAGAACATGGGCAATCCCGGAGTATTTCTTAGGGATTGCCCTTGTTTTGCCCTTATAAGCGCTTCTTATCTGCTTCCAGATAACGTTTTACATATTGTCCTGTATATGAAGTCGGATGCTGTGCCACCTCCTCAGGTGTGCCGCAGGCTACAACCCTGCCTCCGCGGTCTCCGCCATCCGGTCCCATATCAATAATATAATCTGCCGTCTTGATCACATCCAGATTGTGCTCGATCACGACCACCGTATTGCCACCCTCGGATAATTTGCGCAGAATGGTAACGAGTTTATTTACATCATCAAAATGGAGCCCCGTGGTCGGCTCATCTAATACATAGATGGTACGTCCTGTACTCCTGCGGCTGAGTTCGGTCGCCAGTTTGATACGCTGCGCCTCTCCGCCGGAAAGTGTCGTAGACGGCTGTCCCAATTTTACATAGGATAAACCTACATCATAAAGGGTCTGGATCTTACGATGGATAGATGGCACATGTTCAAAGAAATGTAAGGCTTCTTCCACCGTCATATCCAAAACATCATAGATAGACTTGCCCTTGTACTTGACCTCCAGGGTTTCGCGATTGTAGCGCTTGCCACCGCATACCTCGCACGGCACATAGACATCCGGCAGGAAATGCATTTCGATCTTGATGATACCGTCTCCGGAACATGCCTCACAGCGTCCGCCCTTGACATTAAAACTGAAACGTCCCTTGCTGTAACCGCGTGCCTTGGCATCTGCTGTCGCCGCAAAAAGATCACGGATCATATCAAACACACCGGTATAAGTTGCCGGATTGGATCGTGGGGTACGCCCGATCGGCGACTGGTCAATATCAATGATCTTATCCAACTGGTCGATCCCCTCGATATCATCATGCTTGCCCGGCACCTTATGGGCACGGTTTAGTTCTTTTGCCAGACGCTTATATAGGATCTCATTGGTCAGCGAACTCTTTCCCGAACCGGACACACCGGTAATACAGGTCATCACGCCAAGCGGTATCTGCACATCAATGTTCTTGAGGTTGTTCTCTTTTGCCCCACGGATGGTTAGATATCCTGTCGGCTGCCGCCTCTCCTTTGGCACCGGAATTGTCTTTTTGCCACTCAGATATGCCCCGGTGATTGAATTCGGATTTGCCATGACTTCCTCCGGCGTACCGATCGCTACGACCTCGCCGCCATGCTTGCCTGCCCCCGGTCCGATATCCACCAGACAGTCTGCCGCCAGCATGGTATCCTCGTCATGCTCGACCACGATCAGGGTATTGCCCAAATCACGCAGACCTTTCAAAGATGCCAGAAGTTTGTCATTATCCTTTTGATGCAGACCGATACTCGGTTCGTCCAAAATATAGGCAACACCTACCAGACCGGAACCGATCTGGGTCGCCAGACGGATACGCTGTGCCTCTCCTCCGGAAAGTGTCCCGGTCGCTCTGGACAAGGACAGGTAATCCAGACCTACGTCCACCAAAAAACCAACGCGTCCCCGGATCTCCTTTAAGATCTGGTGCCCGATCTTTTCCTGCTGATCACTCAACTGCATGTCCTGCAAAAATACCTGCAGGTCGCGGATCGGCAGCTCCGTCATTTCAAAGATATTCTTATCTGCTACAGTGACCGCCAGAGAGGACTTTTTCAGACGTTGTCCCTTACACAGCGGGCACTTACAGATATACATGAATTCCTCATATTCCTTTTTCATGGTCTCCGAATGAGTCTCACGATAGCGGCGGTTCACATTGGCGATCAATCCCTCAAAACAGATATCATAAACGCCTTCACCGCGCTGCCCCTTATAATGCACCGGCACAGTGCGGTCAAATCCATAGATGAACTGATGGCGTATCTCCTCCGGCAGGTCCTTGTAAGGCGTATCCAAAGAAAATCCGTATTCCTTTGCCAGTGCAACCAGGATCGCATGCGTGAAACTCTTTTTGTCGGATGCTGACTGCCATCCCATGACCGTGACACAGCCCTCATTAAAACTCAGGCGCTTGTCCGGGATCATCAGATCCTCATCAAACTCCATCTTAAAGCCAAGTCCGAAGCATTCCGGGCAGGCTCCAAAAGGATTGTTGAAAGAGAAACTACGCGGCTCCACCTCATCTACACTGATACCGCAATCTGGGCAGGCAAAGCCTTCGGACATCATGAAGTTCTCACCGTCGATGACATCCACCTCGACTAATCCCGAGGTCAGGTGCAGGATATTTTCGATCGAATCGGTCAGACGCTTCTCAATGCCCTCTTTGACAACCAGACGGTCGACAACGATCTGGATATTGTGCTTGATATTCTTTTCCAGAACGATATCCTCAGACAGATCATATAAATCGCCATCCACGATCACACGCACATAGCCACTCTTTTTTGCCTTGGTAAAGAGTTTTTCATGGGTTCCCTTTCGCCCGCGCACAACCGGTGCCAATAACTGAATCTTGGTACGTTCCGGCAGTGCCATGATACGATCGACCATCTGATCAACGGTCTGCTTGCGGATCTCCCGTCCACACTTCGGGCAGTGAGGAATACCGATACGCGCATAGAGCAGACGGAAATAATCATAGATCTCCGTCACCGTCCCTACCGTAGAACGCGGGTTGTGGTTGGTCGATTTCTGGTCGATGGATATCGCCGGCGGCAATCCCTCGATCTTCTCCACATCCGGCTTTTCCATCTGTCCCAGAAACTGTCTGGAGTAAGAAGACAAAGACTCCATATATCGTCTCTGTCCTTCTGCAAAGATGGTATCAAAAGCCAAAGATGACTTTCCCGATCCGCTGAGCCCGGTCAATACCGTAAAGGAATCTCTGGGAATATCCAGACTGATATTTTTAAGATTATGCACATTGGCTCCTCTGATCTTGATGTATTTTCTTGTGTCCTTCATGATTCTAAACCTCTATCTTATCTCTATCTTAATATTTATCTGCTACATATCCCGCAGCATATTTTTCAGTTCGATCAGGCGGTCACGATATTCTGCCGCAGCCTCAAAGTTAAGTTCTGCCGCAGCCTTTTCCATCTTCTTCTTGATCTGACCGATATGTTTTTCCAGTTCCCCGCGATCCATCTCTTCCGCATCACGCTCAAACTGCATCTCTTCCTTGGCAACTTCTTTGGAAATACTGATCAGATCACGTACCGATTTCTGGATGGTCTGCGGTGTGATGCCATGCTCCTCATTGTATGCCTGCTGGATCTGCCTACGTCTGGCGGTCTCATCCAATGCCAGCCGCATAGAGTCTGTGATCTTGTCCGCATACATGATAACATGGCCGGATGCATTTCGCGCTGCACGACCGATGGTCTGGATCAGAGAACGTTCGGAACGTAAGAAGCCCTCCTTGTCCGCATCCAGGATCGCCACAAGCGTGATCTCCGGGATATCCAGTCCCTCACGGAGCAGATTGATGCCAACCAGAACATCAAAGACATCCAGTCGCAGATCTCGTATGATCTCCGCGCGCTCCATGGTATCAATGTCGGAATGCATATATTTGACACGGATACCGAGTTCTGCCATATAATCGGTCAGATCCTCCGCCATCCGCTTGGTCAGCGTAGTAATGAGCACCTTGTTGCGCTGTGCCGTTTCCTTGCGGATCTCGCCGATCAGGTCGTCGATCTGTCCCTCGATCGGACGCACCTCTACCTCCGGATCCAAAAGACCGGTCGGACGGATAACCTGCTCCGCACGCAACATCTCATGTTCTTCCTCATACTCTGCCGGTGTTGCCGACACAAATAAGATCTGGTCGATCTTGGACTCAAACTCCGAAAAATTCAGAGGGCGGTTGTCCAGCGCCGACGGCAGACGGAAACCATAATCTACCAGGGTCGTCTTCCGCGCCCGGTCTCCGGCATACATACCGCGCACCTGTGGCAGGGTGATATGGGACTCATCCACAATGATCAGAAAATCATCCTTAAAATAGTCCAAAAGGCACTGTGGCGGCTCTCCCGGCTTCTGATTGGTCAGATGACGGGAATAATTCTCAATGCCACTACAAAAGCCTGTCTCACGCAGCATTTCCACATCAAAATTGGTACGCTCCGCGATACGCTGCGCTTCGATCAATTTGTCCTCTCCCTTGAAAAAGCGCACGCGCTCCTCCAACTCTTCCTCAATCTCGACACAGGCTTTGTTGATCTTGTCCTGTGGTACGACGTAATGGGAGGCAGGAAAAATAGCGACATGATTCATCTCACACCGTACTTCCATCGTAAGAGCATCCAGTTCCGTGATACGATCGATCTCATCCCCGAAAAATTCCACACGATAGGCATAATCCGAGGTATCCGCCGGAATGATCTCCAGCACATCACCACGCACCCGAAAAGTACCACGGGTAAAATCCATGTCGTTGCGCATATACTGCATATCTACCAGTTGTCGGATCACCTCATCCCGATCCTTCTCATCCCCCGGCCGCAGGGAAACCATCATATTCTGGTAGTCATCCGGGCTACCAATACCATAGATGCAGGATACCGAAGATATGATAATGACATCGCGCCGCTCTGTCAGGGCTGCCGTAGCCGACAGACGCAACTTGTCGATCTCATCATTGATGGAGGAATCCTTGGCAATATAGGTATCGGTCGAAGGAACATATGCCTCCGGCTGATAGTAATCATAATAGGAGACAAAATATTCCACCGCATTATTGGGAAAAAATTCTTTAAATTCTCCATATAACTGCGTTGCCAGCGTCTTATTATGCGCAATGATCAGTGTCGGTTTATTCAATTCCTGTATGACATTCGCCATGGTGAAGGTCTTTCCTGAGCCAGTCACACCAAGCAGGGTCTGACACTGGTTGCCCTCACGAAAGCCCGCGACCAGTTCTGCGATCGCCTGCGGCTGATCTCCGGTCGGTTCAAATTGGGAATGCAGTTCAAAATGATCCATATCCTTCATACTCCTGACTATCTAGTTTGCACATATTCTTCCTATAATATAACATCAAGACTGGCAAAAGTACAGGAAAAATCGAATGTTTGTTCTACTATTGTTATTTTGTACCCATTTGTCATATAATAGCAAACGTGTGGGAAACCATAGCATTCTATCACATATAGTATAGAAAGGGACGTAACATGAATAGGAAATCTAAAGAATTGCTTCGATTACTCATGATCCTGATAGGAAATATCTTAGACGCAGCCGGCTTTGTTTTGTTTGTTTCCGGTTCCGGTCTGATCACCGGCGGCACTTCCGGTATCGGACTGTTTTTGAGCCGGCAGACCGGCATACCGACTTCCGTCTATGTCTTTATCATCAACGCTGTCATGCTGGTTGTAGGGCTCATTTTTCTGGGCAAACGCTTTGCCCTCTCAACGATCCTCAGCACCTTCTGCTATCCGCTGGCAATGGCAATTATGGAACAGGCGCTGCACGGGCATGCAGTTACCAATGATATTTTCTTATGCACCATCATGGGCGGTATCCTGATCGGCGCCGGTGTCGGTCTTGTCCTGCGTGCGGGAGCATCTTCCGGTGGTATGGATATCCCCTCTCTTTTGATGAACAAATACCTGCGCATTCCACTCTCGGTCGGCGTCTATATCGTCGATGTCATCATCCTCGCCTTACAGGCTTTGCAGACCCCGGGTGACAATGTCTTATATGGTGTCGTACTGGTTATCGTATATTCCGTTCTCATTGATAAGATCAGTCTGATCGGAAAGAACCGTGTGGAAGTCCAGATCGTTTCCGACAAGAGCGACGAGATCCGCCAGTTCATCTTACAAGATCTTGACCGCGGTGTTACCATGATGAAAGGCCGCTCCGGCTATCTGGGCAAGGATGTGGAAGTTGTCATGTCCGTTATTTCCAGCCGTCAGTTGAGCCGCGTTGAGCGTATCGTGCATCAAATGGACCCAACCGCTTTTATGGTCGTCAACCGTGTCAGTGCTGTTGTGGGCGAAGGCTTCACCTATCCGCCAAAGCCGGATCCGGTCGTCGAGGAGACCAGTGCTCCGTAAACATGCAAACATTCCTGCATCTTGCGGATGACCTGCATGCAAAATATCTTGGCTTATGTCAAAAAAGGAACTACACCCCACAGTGGAAATGTAGTTCCTCTTTTTTTGACTTCAATCGTCATTTTCTTCATTCATGGGCTTCACAACTTGCAGGAAGCCCTGCATCTATCCTATGCCTTGCGTCCGCAGCACTGCTTGTACTTCAGACCACTGCCACAAGGACACGGATCATTCGGATATACCTTGACATTTGCCCGCTTCTTTGGTGCCTTTGTTGCTGATTCATCCTTATTGGTACCGGTAACCTTGGCAACTTCCTCGCGCTCTACCTTTTTCTCAATGCGGATGCGGTACAGCATCTGTACCGTCTCAGTACGGATAGCATCATTCATGGCATCCAGCATATCATAACTTGCCATCTTATATTCATCGATCGGATTACGCTGGGCAAAAGCCTGCATACCGATACCCTGGCGCAACTGCTCCATATCGTCAATCTCTTCCATCCACTTGCGGTCGATCACACGCAAAAGAATGACACGCTCGATCTCACGGAAGGCATCCGGCTCCGGGAACTCCGCTTCTTTGGCTGCATATAAGGCATTTGCCTCATCCGTCAGTTTCTCGATCAACTGCTTGGTATTCTTAATACCCTCTAAGGTCTCAGAAGTGATCGGCTGTAATGGGATGATCTGACGGATCACACGGTTTAATTCTGTAAGATCCCAATCCTCGGTTGCAACCTCATCTGTGCAGCACATATTGACACTCTCGCTGACCTTGTCTGCGATCATGGAAAGGATCTGATCCTTCATATTCTCGCCTTCCAGCACACGACGGCGCTGTGCGTAGATCAGTTCTCTCTGCTCGTTCATGACCTGATCGTATTCCAAGAGGTTCTTACGGATACCAAAGTTGTTGCTCTCGATCTTCTTTTGTGCCTTTTCGATGGCATCGCTGAGCATCTTGTGCTGGATCTGTTCGTTCTCAGGAACACCCAGAGAATTGAACATATTTATCAACTTCTCAGATCCAAACAGACGCATCAGATCATCTTCCAAAGAGATAAAGAACTGAGACTGTCCCGGATCTCCCTGTCGACCGGCACGACCGCGCAACTGGTTGTCAATACGGCGAGATTCATGACGCTCTGTTCCGACGATCTTCAGACCACCGGCTGCCTTCGCCTCATCATCCAACTTGATATCCGTACCACGACCCGCCATATTGGTTGCAATGGTAACTGCCCCGTGACGACCTGCCTCTGCGACGATCTGGGCTTCTTTTTCATGGAACTTGGCATTCAATACATTGTGCGGAATGCCCTCTTTGCTGAGGAGTCGGCTGATCTCCTCTGAAATATCAATGGTAATGGTACCAACCAGTACCGGCTGCCCCTTGGCATAAGCCTCTTTGACTTCCTCTACGACTGCATGGTACTTTTCTTTCTTGGTCTTATAAACGGCATCATCCAGATCCTTACGCGCGATCGGCTTGTTGGTCGGGATCTCCACAACGTCCATGCCGTAAATATCACGGAACTCCTGCTCCTCGGTAAGCGCCGTACCGGTCATACCGCTCTTTTTATCATATTTATTAAAGAAATTCTGGAAGGTAATGTTGGCAAGAGTCATACTCTCTCTCTTGACCTGCACATGTTCCTTTGCCTCGATCGCCTGATGCAGACCATCAGAATAACGACGCCCCGGCATGATACGTCCGGTAAAACTGTCTACGATCAAAACCTGATCGTCGGATACGACATAATCCTGATCGCGGAACATAAGGTTGTTGGCGCGCAGTGCCAAAATGACGTTGTGCTGCAATTCCAGATTTTCCGGGTCAGATAAGTTGTCAATATGGAAGAACTCCTCGACCTTCTTGGTTCCTTCCTGGGTCAGGCTGACAACCTTGTCCTTTTCATTGACAATAAAGTCTCCGGTCTCTTCCTGCTCGATTCCCATGATGGCATCCATCTTGGAAAATTCCGGCAGGTCTTCGCCACGCTGTAACTGCTTGGCAAGCATATCGCACAGTTCGTATAACTTGGTGGACTTGTTGCTCTGTCCGGAAATGATAAGCGGTGTTCGCGCTTCATCAATCAATACGGAATCGACCTCATCGATGATGGCATAATGCAGACCGCGCTGTACCAGTTGGTTCTCGCGGACTACCATATTGTCACGCAGGTAATCAAATCCCAGTTCATTATTGGTAATGTAGGTAATGTCGCAGTTGTAGGCAGCCTGTCTTTCTTCTCTTGACATATCATTCAAGACAACGCCGACCGTCAATCCTAAAAACTCATGTACCTTTCCCATCCACTCCGCATCACGCTTTGCCAGATAGTCGTTGACCGTGACGATATGCACGCCCTTTCCTTCCAAGGCATTCAGATATGCAGGCAGGGTAGAAACCAAAGTCTTTCCTTCACCTGTCTTCATCTCAGCAATACGTCCCTGGTGCAGGATGACACCACCGATCAACTGCACACGGAAATGTTCCATGCCAAGCACACGGCGCGCTGCTTCACGCACGGTCGCAAAAGTCTCCGGCAAAAGATCATCCAGTGTCTCGCCATCTGCCAGACGCTTTTTGTATTCATCTGTCTTGGCACGCAATTCCTCGTCGCTCAATGCGACCATATCCTCTCGCATCCCCTCGATCTTGTCCACGATCGGATAGATGCGCTTTAACTCATGTTCGCTATGTGTTCCAAATATCTTGTCAAACAGTCCCATGTTCTTCTCCTTAAACACTCATTACTTGCTTGGGGCAGGATTGCACCCATATGGCGTTATTGTAACACTCTTTTTCTATGGAAACAATAAAAAGCCTTGATTTTTACATCTTGCCAATCTCATTCGTCGGTCGTATAATCAGATACATGTATTAAGAAAGAGAGGAAGATCATATGAGTTACTTATATAAGACCAAGGGCACCTGCTCTTCTCAGATCGAAGTCACATTAGATGGCGACATTGTAAAAGATGTCAAATTTACCGGCGGCTGCAACGGCAATCTGCAAGCCATTCCAAAATTGGTAGAGGGCATGACCGTTGACGAAGTCGTACGACGCATCAGCGGAATTTCCTGCAATGGGCGTGGCACTTCCTGCGGCGATCAGTTAGCCAAAGCCGTAACAGAAGCCTACGCTGCATCACAGCAGGCATAATCCTGCATTTTTTCCGGCAATCTCTCATATATTATTCCAGTAATTTTTTATTGGAGGAACTATGAGTAGTATTGCCGGATTTTTTTCGCCTGAATTCAGGCAGGGGCAGCGTCTGGGCGCACTGGAACAGACCGCTGAGAAGATACTAAAGAGCCTGTCCCACCGTGGACCGGATCAGGCATATCGCATGACCACCAGCGATGGCGTGCTCATGTATAATGCCCTATACACCAATCAAATGAGCCGGAAAAATGTCCCAACACAGGGCAAGGGAGGGCTTGGACATCTGCATATCGTCTGCGATGACGGCATCTACAATTATGATGAACTGGCATCCCAGTTGGAGAGTCAGAATATTTCCGCTAGAAATATGAGCCGGCCGGATATCCTGCTTACGCTCTATCATCTTTACGGCGAACGCTTTGCAACACTCTTGCGGGGCGGCTATGCCATTGCCATCGCGGATGTACGGCTCCACAAGGTCGTCCTCTTCCGAGACCCCATGGGGGTAAAGCCTTTATTTTATCACCAGCAGAAAGATCTCTTTTTGTTTGCATCCGAGATCAAGGGCATCTTTGCCCATCCGAGCGTGCATGCCAGCATGGATCTGCGCGGTATGCATCAGGTATTTTCTCTGGGACCTGCACACCTTCCGGGTGCAACCGTCTATCAGGATATCCATGAAGTCCGCCCCGGAAAGACCATCATCTACAGCCAGGGGCGGATCATCGAAAATACCTTCTGGCATTTGCAGGCAAGCCGCCATGAGGAATCCTATGAGGAAACCGTAGACCATGCTTCCCATCTCTTATCCGAAGCCCTGCATCGTCAGTGGAACGAAGATGCTTCCCAATGCTGCCTGCTCTCCGGCGGTCTGGACTCCTCGGTAGTCACCGCCCTTGCCAATCGAGAAAATATGAACAACGGCGTGCCACTGACCACCTATTCCTTTGACTTTACGGACAGCAGCAAATATTTTTCTGCCAATGACTTCCAGCCAAGTCTGGATCGTCCTTATGTCATTGCCATGGCAGAGCACTTCCATACCAACCACACCTTTTTAGAATGTAACGCCAAGGTGCAGGCATCCCTTCTGGGACAGTCAGTATTGGCGCACGATGGTCCCTGCATGGCTGATATTTCTTCTTCCCTGCTCTATTTCTGCAAGCAGATCGCCCCGCGCTCCAAAGTGGCTTTCACCGGGGAATGCGCGGACGAGATCTTCTGTGGCTACCCTTGGTACCATAAGGAGCCCATGCGGTCTGCTAACACATTTCCCTGGACCATGGATCTGCAGCCAAGACAGATGCTTTTGCGCGACCACTTCTTAGAACATCTGGGCATGGAGGAATACGTTGCCCAGGTCTATGACGCCTCCTGTTCCCAGGTCTCTTACCTGCCGGATGATACGCCGGAGAACCGCCGCCACCGCCGTCTCTTTGCCCTGACGACACAATATTTCATGCAGACACTCCTAGACCGCATGGATCGTGTTGCTGCGCTGGCGGGCATGGAAGCCATCTGCCCATTTGCAGACATCCGTCTGGCAGAATATCTCTACAATGTGCCGTGGGAAATGAAGGCAAAGGACGGCGAGGTCAAGCACCTCTTGCGTCAGATCGCCGCCCCACTTTTGCCGAAGGAGGTCGCCGAGCGGAAAAAGAGTCCATATCCTAAGAATTATCACCCGGAATATGAACAGATGCTGTGTAAGGAAATGAAAAAACTGATCGCACAGGGCAATCATCCGATCCTGGATTTCATTGACCCGGATAAGGTCCTGGTCTTCTGCAGTGCGCCAAAAGATTACGGCAAGCCTTGGTTCGGTCAACTTATGGCAGGACCGCAACTGCTCGCCTACTATCTGCAGATCGACTTCTGGCTGCGGGAATATCAGGTTTCCTATCAATTACCTTCATAATTTTAAAACAGACAAATCCCATCAGGTCAATCTTTCCTGATGGGATTTTTTCATCGCAGTACCGGCTGGATCTGCCTTCCCCGCAGTGCCTCCTCGATCGTTTCCGGCAGCCATTTGGTCTTTGCCACCATGGAGGACGGCTTCTTGGCATAATCATCCTGTCCGAAAGGCACAAAATATATATTTTTCATGTACATGAGTTTTCCGATATTTTTAAAGTTCATCCCCAAGGCATCATTTGTCGAGATGGAAATGACAAGCGGACGGTTGTTCCGCAAATGCGCCTTTGCCGCCATGAGCACCGGCGTATCCGTGATCCCCGCCTCCAGTTTTGCCAAGGAATTTCCCGTGCATGGCGCAATGACCATGACATCCAAAAGTCCTTTGGGTCCGATGGGTTCTGCCTCCGTAATGGTACGCAGCCCCTTGTTTCCGGTCATCTCGGCGACCTCCTGCATAAAATCAGCCGCCTTTCCGAAACGGGTATCCAAGGACTGTGTCTGATAGGAAAAGACAGGAATGACCGTCGCCCCCAGATCCACCAGCCTCTGTATTTCTTTTTTGATCTTCTCATGCGTACAAAAAGAACCTGTAATACCAAATCCAATGGTGTATTTTGAAAAATCCATTTCTCTTCCTCTCATTTATGACTTCCATTTCTCCCGGTTCGGCTTATAGCCAAAAGGCATGGCTTCTAACAGTATCATGGCGCTGGTCTTAGGGCAATACAGTCCCGGCAGTCCCAATGCCAGTTTGTAAGGCACATGCTTTTCCTTGCAATAGGCACTGTCACATCCTCCCGGCGCTGATGCAATGTCTAACACGACCGCATCCTCATGTAAAAGATCGATCTCCTTTTTTGTGATAACAAGTGCCGGGATCGTATTGATGATGGCATCTGCCTCTGTGTATGGAATGGCTGCATCCATGGGATAATCCATAAAGCCAAAGTAATGCGCCATGGATAAGGCTTTTTCACTCCGTGCCACCACAGAAACATGCGCCCCCATGCAATAAAGTTTCTCCGCGATCGGTTTGCCGCAATTTCCAAAGCCCATGACAATAATGTTGGCATCTTCAATATTGACCGGCATGAGACGGCTGAGTTCAGCAATGCATCCTTCCGCCGTAGCGATCGCATTCTTCATCGCCACCCCAGAATCCGTCAGAACATCCATCCATGGGATCTCATATTGATCCAAAAGTTCTTTCAACTCCTGCGGAAATGCCCCGCCAATACACATTTTTATGTCGTATCTGTGCATGATCAGGCATTGTTCCAGACGCGCCAAATCCTGCACACGACTGACCGGGACCGGCAGGATCAGGACTCCCGCGCACCAGATAGGATCTTTGCCCCGCGGCATCTGACCTTCGCGCAGATCCCATGTGATCAGACGATAGCCTCTTTCTTCCAGTAATTTTGCCATGTAGACCTGCCTTTGATCCACGATCAGGATACCTACTCCTGTACTTTTGTCGATGACCTTTTCTTCTGCCACAATCTCCTTTTGCTCCATATGCCACCTCCGTAATCTATCATATGCAATCCCCTTCTTATGGTTCACTCGTAGTTTTCTGAATATTGCGACATCTTAATATTTATTTTAATATTTTCTAATTTATTATTGACAATATGATAATTATGAGATATTATATAGTCACAAACAAAGAACGAGCACAACGAATAGAACGTTTCTCGTATCAGCGATAAAATTTAAGCAAAGGAGGTACAGACCACCAGAATTTTCATCCTTATCTTAACCACTCTGATTGGTATAGATCAGAATCTTATTTAACAAGGTAGTAGCACTTTCAGGCGCGGACAGTCTTAGTCCTTAATAAAATTATTAGAAATTGAGAAGCATATGCAATTACAGGGCTTGTTAGATAGGAGATACATATTAACGAGTGCAATAGATAATTGAAAAGAAAGAGAGGTATCGTCCATTGGACAATACGACAACAGAACATTACTAAAGGCGGGTGCCCATCACAGATGTATGGTTGCCCGCCTTTTGTATGTTTTCCTTTATGGTCTGATCTGCATCAGGTCTAAGAGTTTCTTTGCATGTGCCTGCCAAGAATAATGGTCTACGGCATAGGTCTTTGCCCGCCCAGCCATTTCTTCCTGCTGCCCCAGTGGCATTCCGGTCAGGGCATAACCCAGCGGATCCAGATTCCAGTTACTGTAATGACAGAAATGTCTGCCGTCCCCCATGGCGGGATCCGCAGTCACGGACATGTCGCTGCAGCACAGACAGCCGTTTATCATGGCAGAGGTCACACGATCGTGCACGCCGTCGGCAAAAAGCGGATTGACATCCAGCACCTGTCTGGCATCTGCCAGCAGATCATAGGTCTCCTCGATCCGCTTCGCCCCTAGAAGCCTTACCTGTGCCTGCCCTGCCAGCGGCACTTTTTCCCAGCCCTCCCCGACAAGAGTCAGCGGCACTTTCAGGTCTGCCACATAAGAAAGTACCTTGTGTCTTCTGGCATTGCGCACATATTTATCGATCAGGTAAAGATAATTCATAAGAACCGCAAAATCCCTGGTGCCATAAGCCCCTGCCTGCAATTTTTCCTGATCCACAATGCCCGCCAGGGCTTCTTCCATTGGTATCTCTACCCGCTCTCCATTTGCCGATTCCTTGCCCGCCAGCATGACTTCCAAAAGCGCCATGCCAAGATCATAAAATTCCTGCCGGATCTTTTGGTCTGCAAAGGTCTTCCTGCACAAAGCCCTGAACTTTTCCAGCATGCCATCTTTCGATTCATAAGTTCCCAGAAATAAAAGGGGAATCTGCCGTTTTTCGTAAGGGATGACATCTGCAAGTCTGCTCTGCGTCGCCCCGATCGGTAAAAAAGCCACCTGCTGCAAGTGCGGATAATACTTTTCCATGTAAGACTTGTGGCAATGATCAATGGCAATGGCATGATAATCTTTCAAAGGAAAAGTCAGCCCCGGATGATGATAGAGGGGATGATCCACAATATAATTATAAAAAGGTGCACCCAGAACGTCCAAAAAACGCCGGTCATCCTCCAATACAAAATAGGGTAGTTTGGAATTGATATCCACTACCCCATCATAATGCCTGCCCAGAATCCCCTCCAAAGAGGAAGGATCCTGTCCCAGGCTAAAATATTGGCTTTCTATGCCGAGTTTTGCGACCTCTTTCTGCATCTGCTGCAAAAAGTAAGACCCGGAATAATAACAGAGTTCTCTGGTATGCACAAACAAAATACGCTTGTTCATCTAGTAAGAAAGCACCTCCACGCCGTCTTCTGTCACAGCAACCTGATATTCCCATTGTGCAGACGGCTCTCCGTCTAAAGTGTAGACTTCCCAGCCGTTCTCCTGATCCGTATAAATACGCTCTGTTCCGGCATTAACCATAGGCTCAATGGTAAAGGTCATACCCGGTACGATCAGCATTTCCGTTCCCGGCTTTGTATGATAGCCAATCCATGGTTCCTCATGGAATTCCAGACCACAACCATGTCCACCGATCTCGCGCACAACGGTATAACCGTTTTCTGCTGCATGCTGACAAACAACGGCTCCGACATCTCCCATGAATGACCATGGTTTGATCTCTTTTAGCCCCAGTTCCACACACTCCTTTGTAACCTCGACCAGTTTGCGTTTCTCCGGGCTGACATCGCCGATCATAAACATACGTGAAGAATCTGAAAAATAGCCGTTCAAAATAGTAGAACAATCTACATTGATGATATCCCCATCCTGTAAGATCACATCCTCCGACGGAATGCCATGGCATACCTGATCATTGATGGATGTGCAGACACTCTTTGGAAATCCTTCATAGTTCAAAGGTGCCGGGATGCCTCCCATCTCTGTCGTCACGCGATAGACAATATCATCGATTTCCTGTGTACTCATACCGGCATGGATCTGCTCTGCCACCTCATCCAAGCAGGCAATATTGATCTTGGCACTCTCCTTGATCCCCGCGATCTGCTCCGGTGTCTTGATAATCTCATGCGGTGGCACGATATGTCCCGCTCTCTCAAAGGACGCGATCTTATGATCGAACGCCTCATGACACTGTTTGTACTTTCTTCCGCTTCCACACCAGCATGGATCATTTCTTCCGATTTTCATTTTCATCACTATCCTTTTCATCCTGACCGTTTACATAATTTACTTTGTCGTGTTTTAAGGTGATATTCCCAACCGACACACGGTCCCATATCTTATCATTGATCTCTACATCCTGTTTTGCCAGCCATTTCTTATAGTAGCCGCCATTCCAGGAATAAGAGGTGTATGACCTGTCTTTTTTTGCAGCCAGGGCTGCCTGATATTTTTCTGCCAGCGCAATCCTTTGCATAGTCTCGACGATATACTCATCTGTCACCGGAAGGTTGTCCACCTGATCATCTAAAAGATCCATCCAGAAATCCGAGATCGTATTCTCCAGACTGCGTTGTTCGGAGGCATCCAGCGTCATCCCTTCTGCCTGTGCCTTCTGATAATAAATATAATCATGGATCGCCATCTGCATAATCGTGTCCTTGGCATCCTGCCGGATAAAATGACCATCCACATGGAGATTCCAGTAATCAGCTGTATTGTCGGCATGATAGATCTGCGCCTGCTTTTCTACCTCGCGTTCCTCATAGACAACATAAAATCCCAGCCATTTCATCTGCACCGCCTGACCGTCTACCGTAAATGCCGTTTCTTCCAGACAATCCCGATAGTCCAACTGCTGACGGCTCTGCCAGGAATATACCAGACCGCAGATGACAGCCACTATAATGATCGCAATGATAATATTTCTCGCCATCCGTTTCATCTTATGCGCCTTTCTCCCCATATCCTGCCTTTGTATTATAACACACGTCGAACGGTAATGATATTATGGCAATAGACAGACCGGTTATTGGTGATACCGGCAGAGGTACTCTGTGCCTCAACGATACGACCGCCGCCGGCATAGATCGCCACATGTCCTGCATAACATACAATGTCTCCCGGCTGCATATTGTTGACACTGACTTCTTGTCCGACACTACGCCATCCGTAAGAGGTCAGACGTCCGTAATTGATACCGAAATTTTTGAGAACATAATATACAAATCCACTACAGTCTGCCCCTGTATTCGGGTCTGTTCCGCCCCATACATAAGGATAACCGACATACTGATTGGCAAAGGCTACCACGGCGCTTCCGCTGACACCCGTTGTATTTGACGGATTCAGATTGCCGCCGCTGTTGGTGCTGCCCCCTGTATTGCCTCCCGTATTTCCACTGCCTCCATTATTGGAGCTGTTGGTATTGTTGGTCAGTGCCGCCAACTGACGCTGGCGTTCCAGTTCTGCCTGTCTGGCTGCCAGAGCCTTGGCATCGGCAAGTTCTGACTTGATGTCTGCCATCTCTCCCTGCTTCTCTGAGATCATGGCATTTAACTGTGCCTGCTGGTTGGCAAGTTGTGTCTTATTTGCCTCTAAGGAAGCCTTTTCTTCCTCCAGAGAAGCCTTAAGATCTTCCACCTCATCCTTTGCCGCCTGATAGTTTCCAAGGACCGTACGGTCATAGGTATAGACCGCATTGATATTTTCCAGACGGTTCAAAAAGTCCGAAATACTGCCGGACTCCAGAAGAACCGTCATGATATTTTCGTCACTGTTCTCGTACATATACTGGATACGGACTTTCATGGAAGCATATTGCTGATCTACGGCTGCCTGCGCCTCGGCAAGGGTAGCCTCGGCATCTGCGATCTCCTGTGTTTTGCTGGTGATCTGGGATTCCAGATTGGTCATGTCTGTAACCAGGGAAACCATGTCTGCATCCAGTCCGTTCAATTCTGACTGGATACTGCTTTGCTCTTCCTCGATCTCGGAGATACTGCGGACAGCGCTCACCTGCATTGGACGTGTGAAAAGCATGGATCCTGCCAGACATACCGCCAGCACTCCCCGTCCCCCTTTATGTAAAGTAATTTTTTTCATGTGCACCTCATTTGTTCTTATGCTTGCGCCTCTTTCCCTTCTTTTACAGACGCAGTGTTCCTTATATTATAATAGAAAAAAGCGCAAGCATTTGCAACCGGAAAATACTAGAAAACCATCTTAAGACATCAGATAAATATGTTTCATCACCAGCAGTTTTTGTCCTTTCTGCAAGGTCTCCTGCGTCAGATCGTTGGTTTCCATCAATTCCTGTCTGGTCGTGTGAAAATGTTTGGCAATCGACCACAGATCATCCCCCTCCTGCACGACATAACCGATCATGCCCGGCTCTTTCTGTAATTTTTCCAGATCCAGAGGTTCTTCCACCAGATCATCCGGGATCTGCAAGCGGTTGCGCTCAAACGCCATGATGGTCACCTGGATCTCCACCCGGCATTGCAGTGCCATGGCATCAGCCATGGAAGACTGGGTGCGGTAAACCCGGGCCTCGGCATCTATATAATCTCCCTCACGGACATTTCCGGCTTCGATCTCTCCGGCAAAAGGGATCGTCATGCGCTCATTGGCAAAAGGCGGGGTCTCACCTGCTGTCGCATATAGGACTTCCACCTCACAGACTCCCTTGATTGCAATGTTGCCTCCTTGCAGATGCACTTCCTGTAAATGCACCTGGCTCTGCGTATCACACAGATAAAGAACTTCCTTTCCGGCGCTGATCGTCTGCCGCCCCTCGGCTGTGAAAAGTGCCTCATTTTTCATTGCCACCTGCCAGAGTTCTTCCTCATGCCGGTGCACATGTAACTCTCTCGCCATACAATAGGCATCCTGTAAAAGGGCGATCTCCTCCTCCTGCCAGATAAAGAGTTCCACCTCCATACTGCACTCTGCCGCCAGATTGCGCAGTTCACCGTCCAGATCCTCTCTCGGTTCCAGCATGGTCTGGGTCCGCACCTGTTTTACCAGAAAGAAGCCATCCGTCAGCGGAATGTCACACTCCATCTGCGCAGAGACCGGCAGGCTGGTCTCATACCAGGCATACTTTTCCTCCTGCCCTGTCTCATACAGGGCAAAAAGATATAACATACCGGCGATCTCCACCCCCTCATTATTCTGTCGTATGCTCATCTGCTCCAAACGGACATCCTGCCACAAAAGCATATGGATATCCGGTTTTTCCTTGGGCAGGGTCACTTCCTGTTTAAAGCGCAGACGATCGCCCCGTCCTTCCACGTATTTTAAGATACGTCTTTCTTCTTTTTGCACCTGGTACTCTGCCGGACACTCACAATAAAGCGGCAGTTCCAGTTCCACGCCCTCGCAGATGCAGACAGTCACATTTGCCAGTCCCCGCAGAGACAACTTGCGTGAATTGATCACAACCACGCCCAGATCTTCCATCTGTGTTCTCACGGTCACGTTTTCCGACCGCATAGCCCCCTCGACATGCAGGCGCTCCGTAAAAGAGATGGATCCGTTTACCTGGTCTACCAGGCTCTCCCCACCTTCTCCCTGATACAAAATGGCAAACTGCATCTTGCCTTTGACGCTGACATATTCCTCCTCCGGCACGACCTCCTCTACCACGATATTTCCATGGCTCTTGATCACATACTTGATGTCCGGCTTATACTCCGGCAGATTGTAATCCTCCTCTGCGATCAACTGCGACATGACCTCGATTGGCATTTTATTTTTATGTATTACCTTTGTCTCTAACTCCATACCATTCCCACCATTTGTCGTATTTGTATATAAGATATGAGACAAAACAGACGGATATGATTATTTTCTTATTGATAAAAAAGAACCGGACAGATCTGCCCGGTTCCCTGCTCTTATGAAATTAACATAACTTCATGCGAATCTCTTTTGTAATGATGTCCGTATAACTGAAAGATAACAACTGAGAAGGCTTCTCCTCGGTATCATCTGTCAGGATCGTAAACACGCTTGGATAGGCTTCCTGAATAATGCCTTCCTGAATGTCTACCTTGTTGCGTCCCTTATCCAGCTGAATCACGACCTTGTTGCCACACTGCTGCTTAACAGAAGCGCGTACTTTATCAAAATCTGAATGTTCCATGAACAATGTACCTCCTAACATGGTCTCGTCTTGCGAAACGCATCTGTGGTATTATATCACTTCTCAGCGTAAAAGTCAAAGACTTCCTCGTAATACGGTAACATGATGTCATAGGTCGCCGTAAAAAGTTCATGCTTGGAGTCCGGAAAACGCACGATCCGGGTATTTCCGCTATTTTTTGCAAAATACTCCTGTCCTTCCGCTCTTACCATGGTGTCCCTGCCTGCCTGACAGAGTAATACCGGGATCTGTACCTTTCCTGCATCCCGTGCGATCTGCTTGGTCGCCTTGATGGATGCCCTGGTCCAGGCATAGGTACCGCCATAACTCGTATATTGCGGCACTTGCTCACGCTGGTTGAAAATATAGGCATAGCGCGGTTCCGAAGTCGAACTGCTGGTTGCGAACACATATACATGGTCAAAGCCCTTTTGGCCCGGCACATATTTTAAGTCCCAGCGCAGGATCTTGGAAAGCACCATCAGCACCTTGACCAGCCAGGTCGGGTTTTTGCCGAAATTCACCTGTAACATTGGGCTGGACAATACTGCCCTCTCAAAGACCTCCGGGTATTTTTCCAAAAACAGGGTTCCAATGGCACCGCCCATGGAATGTGCATACAGATAATACTTATGTGTCAGGCTGTGCTTTTTTACCACCTGTTCCATAAATTCATGCATGTCCTGCACATATTCCCCATAGTCCTTGACATAGACGCGATCCCACTCATGGATGCAGTCCGCACGGTCTGAAAATCCATGTCCCCGGTGCTCGATGAAAAAGACGGAATAGCCCATTTCATACATATAATACATGACCTCGTGAAATTTCCCTGCGAATTCACAAAATCCATGTGAGATCACGATGGATGCCTTTTCCTTTGGATGGATGGCATAATGCGTATGTATGCGCGTACCATCAAAACTGGTAAAGTATTCCTCTTGCAGATGTTCTGCCACCCATGGCTTGATCGTATCTTCCAGTCTTGCTGCAAAATCCTCATCCGAGATCAGTAACGCCTTCACGGCTGCTTTTGTTTCTTCTCTTGTCATCCCTTATCCTCCCTTGTACGTCTCCCTCTATTGCCCTTATCTTATCACGAACGATTTATCTTTACAAATAACTTTGCCCTCTTATGGAAAGACCACCTGACCGTCTAAGATCTCCGTCTTTACCACGATATACGGCGTTGTTTCCCTCCGGCTGACATCCTCCCCTTCCGTCGGGCCGCTGATCTGCGTTTCAAAGACAATGGTATGTTCCGTCAGATATAAATCTTTTACGCTGATATTATAACCGCTGCTCTCGCGCGTACCATACCCCTTCGCCAGATACAGATACTGTCCGTCATCATAGGTCAGTTGAAATTCCTCCGTCTTGACCTGATCGATCTTTTCCCGCAATTCCTGTGGGATATGGTCGGTTCCCAGAACCGTATATTCCACATCTCGCAGTTTCTTTTCCTTGGTCTGTAAACTGCATCCGCTTGCCATCAGCAAGAGACAAAGGCAGCAAAAAATGAGTAAGCATCTTCGCTTCATAAATTACCCCATGGTTTTTTTCAAATTATATGCGGTGACTTTTTGAATATGAAGATTGTAATTTTGGAATATATGATTTATGATTAAGAAAAAGTTTTTGACACGGAGGGTGGTTACTATGTTACGAGCCATTATGGCATTATTATTTGCCTTTCTCTTTTTAGTCGTTGGCATTCCTGTGCTTGGCATCGAATGGCTTTATGGCAAGATCAATAAAAAAGGAGCCGAGTTGAGCAGTCTGCGCATTGTGCAGTGGGCCTTTTCCACGATCATCGGCATCTGCGGCACTGATGTCATCGTCAAGGGCGCAGAAAATATCCCTGCCGAGGAAGCCGTCGTCTATGTTGGCAACCACCGTAGCATCTTTGATGTCGTGATCGGTTATACACACTGTCCGGGGCTGACCGGATTTATCGCCAAGGATAATCTTGAGAAAATCCCACTCCTGCGCGTATGGATGCGCAGGCTTCACTGCCTTTTTCTGGATCGTACCAATCCCAGAGACGGTCTGCGTGTGATCCTCGCAGCCATCGATGATATCAAGCGTGGTATCTCCATCTTTGTATTCCCGGAGGGAACGCGTACCAAGACCGGTCAGATGGCACCTTTCAAGGAGGGCACTTTCAAGATCTCCACCAAGACCGGTTGTGCCATTATCCCGGTTGCCATCACAGGCACCGATGAGATCCTGCGCAACCATATGCCATTTGTCAAAAAGACGACCGTTGTCTTTCACTATGGCAAGCCGATCTATCCGGATCAGTTAGAAGCGGATCAAAAAAAGCACATCGGCGCTTACACACAAAGTGTTATCGCAGATATGCTTTCTGAAGATAAAGATCTTATTCTGTAATTACTTTTACGATTTCCGTAAAGTTCATAAAGTGAGACGCCTTGATCAAAATGGTGTCTCCTTTTTTTATGTGCTGATCCAGGTCTGCCAAGAGGGCTTCCTTGTCAGCATAGGCGATCGCCTGCGTTTTGTCTCCATGTTCCTGCACATAGCGTACAATCTGTCCAGCAAGTTTTCCTGCTGTCAAAAGCAGGTCAATGCCATTTTCCGCAACAACCTGCCCTACCTGATAATGGAGCATCTCTTGGTTCTCACCGAGTTCTCCCATGTCGCCTAAGATAGCGACCTTGCGTCCTGCCGCATGTCCCAGCACCTCTAAGGAAGCGCGCATGGACACCGGGTTGGCATTGTAGCAGTCATCGATCACAGTCATGCCATGTGCCTCGATAAAGTGGTTGCGTCCGGCTATGGTCTCCACCTGCTCTATCCCCGCAAGAATCTCCTGCTCGGACAAGCCCAGAAGTGTGCCTGCTGCGGTCGCCGCCAGTGCATTATAGACATTGTGCTCTCCCGGGATCGGAATGCTGACAGCATGTTCCCACTGCGGTGTATGAAGCAAGGCATCCACATGATCCACATGTCCTGCGATCGCAGATCCAAAAAACTCCTGCCCCTGCAAACCAAAGAAATGCTTCTCCATGCCCAAGGTATCTGCCTGCTGCAATTTGTCGTCATCCCCATTTAAAATGACTCGCCCGCTTGCCGGCATATGGGCAAAAACTTCTGTCTTTGCCTTGAGGATACCATCCCTGGTTTTCAGATTTTCCAGATGGCACTGTCCGATATTGGTCATAATGACCATATCCGGTCTTGCCATGACACCCAATCGATCCATCTCGCCAAAATCGGAAATTCCCATCTCAACGACTGCAACCTGATGGGATGGACGGATACAAAAGAGGGTCAGCGGTAGACCGATCTCGTTATTAAAATTGCCCTGGGTCTTTAAGACCGAAAAGTGCTGTCCTAAGACGGAAGCAACCATTTCCTTGGTACTGGTCTTGCCCACACTGCCGATAATGCCAATGACATAGGCATCGATCTGTTCCCGGTAATATGCCGCCAGATCTTTCAGTGCCTGCTCGGTATCTTTTACTACAATATAAGGTCCTGCTGCATCTTCTAAGACACGGTCTGATAAGACGCCAAGCGCCCCCTTGGCAAAGGCATCCCCAATAAAGGAATGTCCATCCACACGCGCCCCACGGATCGGTATAAAGAGATAATCTTTCTCGACCTGACGGTTATCAATGACAACGCCTTGCACCTCTCGATCGGATAGATCAGATCCCTCTGCGCCGTAAAGCCTGCCGCCCAATGCCTGTGCAATCTTTTCTAATGTCATATTTCTCATGCTATGTCTACCTCTACTTTTCAAATCTTTTGAGCGAGATATCAATGATCTGCTGACAGAGTGCCGGGAAGTCTACGCCTATAACGGCTGCCTCCTGCGGTAAAAGGCTGGTCGGTGTCATGCCTGGCAGTGTATTTGCCTCCAGACAGAAGATCTGATCCTTCTCATTGAGTAAAAAGTCCATACGGGAATAGGTCTCCAAGCCCAGGGCTTCCACAACCATTTCGGCATAGCGCTGCATCTGTGCCGTAATATCCGCCGGTAAATCTGCCGGACAGGTCTCTACCGCACTGCCTGCTGCATACTTGTTCTTATAATCATAAAATCCCTGGATCGGTGCAATCTCAATGACCGGGAGTGCCTTACCCTCGATAACACCGACAGAGAACTCGCGCCCCTGGATATAATCCTCTATGACAACCTGATCTTCCCAGACAAAAGCATCCGCTAATGCCTTTTTGTACTCCGTCTCATTGTGCACGATAGAAACACCGATGGAAGATCCGCCACAAGCCGGCTTTACCACACACGGATAAGCCAGTGGCTGTCTCGGTGCGTCTGCCTCCTCCACGCTCAGGGAAAATCCCTGGGGACAAGGAACACCGTAAGACTTAAAAAATTCTTTGGAAATTCCCTTATCCATAGCGATCGCACTGCTCAAATAGCCATTTCCCGTATAACGGATGCCAAACAGGTCAAAGGCTGCCTGCACCTTACCATTTTCACCGTTCTCGCCGTGCAATGCCATAAAGACCACATCCGCTTTACGGCAGATCGCGATCACATTCGGTCCAAAGAAGCAGTCTGACTGGTCTGCTCTGGAAGCCTTGACCGCCGCGATGTCCGGTGCCGTATCCGGAATATCTGACACCTCCACACTTGCTTCCTCTGTATGTTCAAAAATATCACTAATATCTTCCTCTGTATCATGGTAACCCAGAAATACATCCAACAGCAAAACCTTGTGTCCCAGACTCCGCAAAGCCTTGCAAACCATATCTCCTGATTTAAAGGATACATCTCTCTCAGTACTCAGTCCGCCTGCCAAAACTACGATATTCATATCTTAACTCCTTGCTTTCTTAAAATGATGCCCCTATTATAGCATTTCAAAAAATCACAAACAAGGTTCTTCTATCCCATAGTCTTTTTTCGATCTGTGCCCGGCTTCCCTTTTCCTTGACCAGATGACAGTTCAGGTGATGCAGCAAGGTCTGCGCCCGATAATAAGCATCCATATCCTGCAACATCCGGTAGGCTTCCATCTGCAGGCGGAGCACATATAATACGGAAGAAAGTCCGCCTTCCTTTTGCAGGATGGCAATCGCCTGGTCGCAAAAATACAGAGCCTCCTTGGGCTTTTCCATCTCCAGCAGACAGACCGCCATATTATGGCAGAGCGCTGCCCGCACACTCCAGGACAAGCGCACATCCTCTGCAGACTTCTGCCCATAGCGGCAAAGACGCAGCAAGATGGATGCACTTTCCCGGTATTCCCCACGCCACATATGTCCGATGGCAAGATTGTTAAGGATCCAGAGCTGCACTTCCGACATTTCCGCAAATTCTATCTTATCCATCCCCTGTCGCCTTCTGGCCTTTCCCTGCGCATCACTCTCCCAGATGGTGCGGCAGCAGCCCAGGTAATCTTCCTGTGGGATCGCTTCATTCATATAAAGCCAGATCACATGTGCCATGCCATAGAACTGGCGCTCCCGGATGTCCTGTGCCCCTTTCATTTTTTGTAATTTCAGAAGTTTCTCATCCACATGCTCTTTCTGCCATGTCTGCAAAGCGTGCAAAAGTTCGCGGCAGGTCTGCTCTTTTTCCTCCTCTTCCTGCCAATAGGCATAAGAATAGCCAGACTCCCCCAGACGCTCCATCAATAACTGATAGATCTGTCTGGACGGAATCTGGCTTCCATTTTCTACGCGTGATAAATAACCGGCGGTACAAATACCCTCCACCAATGCTTCCTGTGTCATCCCCTGTTCTATGCGGATCCTGCGTAGAATCCGTCCCATAGACTGTTCTTTCATATGCTCATCCTCCCCCTGATGGGGATATTATAGCATCCCGGGAATCTGCAGACCTAATGGCATTTTGCAAAAGCAGACGGCTATCCGCAAGATTTTAAAATTCCGGTTCGATCAAGCCGTATGTATTGCCCTTTCTCTTATAAACAACATTTACTTCCTCTGTCTCTGCGTTCAAGAATACAAAGAAGTCGTGTCCCAATAATTCCATCTGCACGCAGGCATCTTCCGGATACATTGGCTTAATACCAAATCTTTTGGTTCTGATGATACGGATCTCATCATCGTCATCCGTATCTTTTTCCAGATATTCCTGTGCAAAGAACTTCTCAGCACTCTGCTGCTTTGTCACGATCTTGTTACGGTATTTCTTTAACTGGCGTTCGATCGTCTCCACAACAACCTCAATGGAAACGTACATATCATTGCTAACCTGCTCTGCACGGATAACGCTGCCCTTGACCGGTATGGTCACCTCTATCTTCTGGCGTTCCTTCTCTACGCTCAATGTCACATGCGCCTCAGTCTCCGGTGCAAAATATTTCTCCAGTTTGGAGAGTCTCTCTGTCACTGCCTCCTTCAGTCCATCGGTAAGTTCAATGTTTTTCCCTGTGATTGTAATTCTCATGATGTCCATCCCCTTTTCACATTATATTTGATACCGTGTGAATATCATGGTTCAATTATAACATATTACGTTTTTAGGACAAGTAGTTTTCAGAAAAAATAAAATTTATTTTATAAATTGTTCATACAGTTAGTTGCAACATATCCCCATATTTGCGCTTTATTCCGCTCTTTGTTATAGTGAAAATAAATTTAGATAGTATCAAAAGGAGAACGATCATGTATAAAGTTGCATTTGTATCCGGTGCCTCCCGCGGGATCGGACGCGCCATAGCCACAAGCCTTGCCAAAGAGGGCTATCATCTGGGACTGGTCTGCCGGAAAAATCAAAAGATGCTGGAAGATCTGGCGGAGGATCTGCGCTTCGTCTATCATATCGAAGTCCTGACCTTTACCGGGGATGTCGGTGATCCCTCTTTTGTAAAGGCTCTTGCTGAGGAAATGCTTGCTCATTTTTCGCAGATCGATGTGCTTGTCAATAATGCAGGTATCTCCCATATCGGACTCCTGACCGATATGTCGGTCGAGGAATGGGATCAGATCCTGTCCGTCAATCTGTCCTCCTGCTTCTACACTGCCAAGGCATTTGTACCCACCATGGTGCAGAAGCAGAGCGGTCGGATCATAAATATTTCTTCCATGTGGGGCAATGTCGGGGCTTCCTGTGAAATCGCTTACTCCGCTTCCAAGGGTGGTATCCATGCTTTTACAAAGGCTCTGGCAAAAGAACTGGCGCCATCCCGGATCGCCGTCAATGCCATTGCCTGCGGTGTCATCGATACCGACATGAACGGCTTCCTAAGCGTAGAAGAACGTACCGCCCTGGAGGCAGAAATTCCAGCTGGCCGCTTTGCCCAGCCGGAAGAAGTCGCCGAGGCTGTACTGCAAGTGATAAAGATGCCGACCTATCTGACCGGGCAGGTCATTTCCATGGATGGAGGATATATCTAAATCGCTCGTGGCGTTTTGCGTTCCCCTTATGCGTTATGTGAAATCCGGGCAAATTCAAATTCTCCTGTTCTATCATTTATTTAGTTACTAATGATAAATGATAGGAGAGGCACTTATGTCATCAATGCTTTTAGGGGAACGTATCACCAATCTCATGGAACTGCAAAATACCAGTAAAAAACAGGTTTGTGAATCGCTACATATCCATCCGTCAACTTTCAGCGGATATCTTTCGGGCAAACGTCAGCCAAGTTATGATATTCTTATGCGTATGGCAGCCTATTTCAACACGACCTGCGACTATCTGCTCGGTTACACACCACCACAAAATTCTATGCCGGACCTGTCTGATGATGCCGTTGCCATCTTGCAGGCTTGCGGCAATCTTTCACCGGAGGGACAGGACATCCTAAAGGATGAGATCAAACTGATCCTGCATCACTACCAAAAGCAGCCCAAGTAGTTTGATCCAGAGGCGCATATATAAGGTTGGAACAAGTAATTCAGGCTGCATCCGGTTGTGATGCAGCCTGTTTGTTTTGCCCTATTATGATAGATCGTGATATTTTCCCAAAAATTCCCTCGTCCTTTGATTTTCCGATTTAAAGAGTAATTCCGGTGTCGTTTCCTCAACGATAAGTCCCTTATCCATAAAGATCATCCGGTCAGAGACATCTTTGGCGAAATTCATCTCATGTGTCACAATGACCATAGTCATCTTCTCCGCCGCCAATTCCTTGATGACTTTTAAGATCTCCAGCGTCAGTTCCGGATCCAGTGCACTGGTCGGTTCATCAAAAAAGAGGATCGCCGGTTTGAGTGCCAGCGCACGCGCAATGGAAACGCGCTGTTGCTGCCCGCCGGACAACTGGCAGGGATATGCATCTGCGCGATCCGCAAGCCCCATCTTTTTCAGCAGTTCCCGTGCCTCTGCCTCCACCTGCTCTTTTGGACGCTTTTGCACACGGATCGGTGCATCCGTGATATTTTTTAAGACCGAAAAATGCGGAAAAAGGTTGAAATTCTGGAAAACCAACCCAAAACTTCCCATTGCCTGTTTGATCTGTGCCTTGTTCCCATAGACCGCCCTGCCATTTTCTGAGTGCACGACTTCCTGCCCCTGATAAGACAGACTACCGTCATCCAGCGTCTCCAGAAAAGTCGCACAGCGAAGCAGGGTGGATTTGCCGGAACCGGAAGGTCCTATGATAGAAACCACCTGTCCCTCGGATACCGACAGATCAATGTCTTTTAAAACTTCCACGCCGTCAAAAGACTTTTTTGCGTGTTTTAATTCTAATATATTCATCCAGATATCCTTCCTATCCTATTGGTAATATGCCATCTTCTTCTCGAAGAATTCCATGATCGCCGCCACAACAAAATTGAAAATGTAATAAAAAACGGCTGCAGCCACAAACGGCACCATGCTCTTTTGCGATGCCGCCAGTGCCTTTGCCTGCGTAAACATTTCCGCATAGGCAATGGAAAATGCCAGTGACGTATCCTTTACCAGGGTGATCACTTCATTGGTCACAGATGGCAGGATGCGCTTGATCACCTGTGGCAGGATGATGGTAAAAAAGGTCTGCGTCCTGCTATAGCCCAGCACCTTGGCAGCCTCGTACTGACCTTTTGGCATAGAGGCAATGCCACTGCGGTAGATCTCCGCAAAATAGGCTGCATAATTTAGGGCAAATGCAATGATGACCGCATACGCCCGGTAGGAGGACGAGATACTGATGCCAAAGATATAGTAGGGTCCAAAATAGACCACCAGAAGTTGCAGCATCAGCGGTGTCCCTCGCATGATCGATATGTAGATCCTTGTAATATTGCGCAGGATGACATTGCGTGACATCCGTCCAAACGCGATCACAAGCCCCAAAGGAAGGGAAAAAAGCAGTGTCAGCACGAAGATCCAGATGGTCGATAACATGCCCTCTGACAACTGCAATAGTATCAACTGTAAACTCATTTCATCACCTGATTATTTCAAAATACAAACATCGGAGTCAAACCATTTCTTGGAGATCTCGGCAAAAGTGCCGTCTGCGACCATTTCTTCCAGAGTCTTTTGCACCTGGTCGCGCAACTCTGTATTGCCCTTCAAAAATCCAACCGCATATTTTTCAGATGAGATCTGCTCATCCAGGATCACAAGTTCGTCTCCTTTGTCTGCCAACTGATCCTTGGCAACAAAAATATCCATGGCGATCGCATCCACTGCCCCACTTTCCAGATCCATAATGGCTGTATTATACTCGCCCACTGTCAAAAGTTGTGCAAAGGAACCGGACAAGTCTGTATTTTCTTCCAGAGCTGACTGTGCGCTGGACTCTTTTTGCACTTCCACGATCTTGCCTGCCAGATCATCCAGACCGGAAATACCGGAGTCCTTGCGGACAACGACAACCTGTGAATTATCCATATAAGGATCTGTCCATGTGTATTTGTCCTCACGTCCATCCATGGTAAAGCCATTCCAGATGCAGTCGATCGTTCCCGACTCCAGTTCCATATCCTTGGCGTCCCAATCGATCGGCTGGTAAACGATCTCCTGTCCCATACGCTTTGCGCACTCCGCTGCCAGTTCCAGATCAAAACCTGTATATTCGCCGTCATCGCCTACATATCCAAAAGGCGGGAAATCCTGATCAAAACCGACAACAAACTTTCCATCATTGTTGGTGTCCTTTGCATCTGTTTTTTCTGCACTTGCAGACTTATTGCCACATGCCACCATAGAAAATGCCATCAAACCTGCCAAAAGTCCTGCCATAACCTTTTTCATCTTCATACCTGCGTCCTCTTTCTTCCTATACTTATTCCTAGCAGCCTATATACTTTAGCGTGCTAATATGTTAAAAGAGTATCATAAGCAAGTATTGATGTAAAGGATAACTTATTTATAAGCAGAAAGAATTTGTTCCAGATGCTCCTGATAAGACCTGCGCACTGTCTCCGGTCCCAGAATCTGAACCCCCGGTCCCAGACCTGTGATCCAGCCGAAAAACTGCGGACTGACCTCCACCTCGGTACGCACCAGGATATCCTCGTCCTCTCTGCGCATCCTTACCTCTGTGCCAAAGCGGTCGATCATAACGCCTGCCATGTATTTTGGCGCACGCAGGGTCACGATCTCCGCTGCTCCGGCAAACATACTAAAACGCTTCTTGGCATAGTCTGCTTTCTGGTCTTCGATCGCCAGGACTTCTTTGCTGCGTTTATCTTCCATCTCTTTTGCGCCCAGGATCTTGTCTGCACGGTAATGACGTACCGCAGATGCCTCCTCATCCCATGCCACAAGATAATAATATTCATTGTCCCACAGCAAAAAAGCCGGGCTGACCTCATACCATTTTCCTCCATGGCGCAGAGTCTGTTCTTTTTTATCATTCCATTCCAGATACTGAAAGGTCATTTTATGGTTGTTATCAATACACTGATAGATCTCGTCGATCGTGTAGTAGATACGCTCGTTTGCCATTTTGACACGATCCGACACAACGACCTGACGGTGAAGGTGTCTGCCCTGATAGGCGCTTCCCAGATGTTCGATCTTTTGCACCAGTTCGCGCGACTTTTTCTCTGTGATGAACTTTGACGCCGCCACCGCATCTACCAGCAGTTTTAATTCTGCCAGTTCAAAGGTCCGCTCTGCCAGATAAAAGCCATTCTGCTCCGGGGCTTTTTCAATATCCATCCCATAATCCTGTAAGGCACGGATATCGCGATAAATACTTTTCCGCTCTGCCACGATCTCCCTTGCCTCTAATTTCTCAATGATCTGCGCCGCCGTGATCGGATGTTCCTCATCCGTCTCCCGCAGAAAAATCTCCATTATATAAAGAAGTTTTTGCTTCTGATTTCCTACATTTGCCATCTGACACCTCGTTAAAAAAATAACTTTTAGATATGACCCATTTTTTTCCATTTGGGTATTGTAGCCACCATTTTTACGTGCTATAATCATATCACAAAATAAATAAATTACCAGAGATGAGAGCAAGGTAGATAGGCGAATAGAATTCGCTTTATTTATCTTGCTTTTTTTATGCAAAGAAAGGAGTCGTTACATATGTATGATGTAGCAATTGTTGGTGCTGGCGTAGTCGGCAGTGCCATCGCAAGAGAATTATCCAAGTACAAAGTAAACGCATGTGTCATTGAAAGAGACGAAGACGTTTGCAACGGAACATCAAAAGCCAATAGTGCTATCGTTCACGCAGGTTTTGATGCTACCCCGGGAACCTTAAAGGCAAAACTCAATGTCAGAGGAAACGAGATGATGGATCAGTTGTCCAAGGATCTGGATTTCCCATTTAAGAGAAACGGTTCTCTCGTTGTTTGTACCAAGGATCAGGATCCAGCTCTTCTTGACGAATTATTAGAAAAAGGAAAGAAAAACGGTGTTCCGAATCTTCGCATCTTAGACCGTGACGAACTCATCCAGATGGAGCCAAATCTTGCTGATGATGTTGTCAAAGCACTTTTCGCTCCTACCGGTGCCATTGTTTGTCCGTTCCATCTGACCATGGCATTTGCAGAAAATGCAGCCGACAACGGCGTAGAATTTTTCCTAAATACAGAAGTAACAGACATCACAAAGTCTGATGATCATTACCTGATCAAGACCGACAAAGACACGATCGAGGCTAAGGTCGTTGTCAACGCAGCCGGTGTTTACGCTGACAAATTCAACAATATGGTAAGCGAACACAAGTTACAGATCATCGCCCGCCGCGGTCAGTACATGCTGCTTGACAAGAGCGCAGGCAACCATGTCAGCCACACCATCTTCCAGTTGCCTAGCAAGATGGGCAAGGGTGTTCTGGTTACACCTACCGTACACGGCAACCTTTTAGTCGGACCTACCGCAGAAGATGTAGACAATAAAGAAGGTATCAACACGACAGCAGAAGGACTTGGTTCTTTGGGAGCAACCAGTGCACAGTCTGTCAAGAACGTCCCTCTCCGTCAGGTCATCACATCCTTTGCCGGACTTCGTGCTCATGAAATTGGCGGTGATTTCGTTATTGGCGAAGCAGAAGATGCAGAAGGCTTCTTCAACGCAGCCGGTATTGAGTCTCCTGGTCTTTCTTCCGCACCAGCCATCGGCGAAATGGTAGCCACACAGGTTGCAGAAAAGTTGGGATTAGAAAAGAATCCTTCTTTCAACGGACACCGCAAGGGCATCCTCAATCCGGCAACCCTTTCTATCGAAGAAAGAAATGAACTCATCAAAAAGCAGCCGGCGTACGGAAACATCATTTGCCGCTGCGAAATGATCACAGAAGGTGAGATCTTAGATGCGATCCACAGAACCTTAGGTGCCAGATCCTTAGACGCTGTAAAGCGTAGAACAAGAGCCGGCATGGGACGTTGTCAGGCAGGCTTCTGCTCACCGAAAACAATGGAGATTTTGGAGCGCGAAGTTCCAATGAGCATGTTTGATGTAACTAAGAATGGTAAAGATGCCAAGATCGTATTTGGTTACAACAAGAAGATATAAGGAGGAGCACGAAAATGAAATATGATTTAGTCATTGTTGGTGGTGGTCCTGCAGGTCTTGCTGCTGCTATCGCTGCAAAAGATAATGGAATTGACAGTATTTTAATTATTGAAAGAGATCGTGAATTAGGTGGTATCTTAAACCAGTGTATCCATAACGGATTCGGACTTCACACTTTTAAAGAAGAATTGACCGGTCCGGAATATGCATCACGTTTCATTGCCCAGGTAGAGGAACGTGGCATCGAGTACAAGTTGAACACCATGGTCATGGATATCTCAAATGACAAGGTTGTTACCGCCATGAATTCTACCGATGGTATGTTTACCGTAGAGGCAAAGGCTGTTGTACTTGCTATGGGATGCCGCGAGCGTTCCCGTGGTGCGCTCAATATCCCGGGCTATCGTCCGGCAGGTATTTTCTCAGCAGGTACCGCCCAGCGTCTTGTTAATATCGAAGGCTATATGCCTGGCCGCCGCGTTGTCATCTTAGGCTCCGGTGATATCGGTCTGATCATGGCACGTCGTATGACTTTAGAGGGAGCAAAGGTTCTCGCTGTTGCCGAACTGATGCCTTATTCCGGTGGTCTGAAGAGAAATATCGTACAGTGCTTAAATGACTTCGATATTCCGCTTTACTTATCTCACACCGTTGTTGACATTCAGGGTAAAGAACGTGTAGAAGGCATTACCATCGCCGAGGTCGGACCGGACCGCAAGCCGATCCCTGGCACAGAGATCCACTACGATTGCGATACCCTGCTTCTGTCTTGTGGACTTTTACCGGAAAACGAACTTTCCAAGACCGCAGGTGTAGACCTCAGTCCTATCACTTCCGGTCCTGTTGTAAATGACAGTTTAGAGACCAACATCCCGGGCGTATTCGCCTGTGGTAACGTACTTCATGTACATGATCTGGTTGACTTTGTTTCACAGGAAGCAACCAATGCCGGAAAGAATGCTGCAAAATACATCAAGGAAGGCGAAGTTACTTCTGCAAAGCAGATCGAGATCCTGCCGGTTGACGGTGTCCGCTATACCGTTCCAAAATATGTACGTCCGGAAGTAATGGATGACACTTTAACGGTTCGTTTCCGTGTAGGTCAGGTCTTCAAGGGCTGCGCGATCGCTACCTACTTTGGAGATACCTTGATCTCCAAGAGAAAACGTCCGGTTATGGCACCGGGTGAAATGGAGCAGGTTGTTCTGAAGAAATCACAGTTGGCAGAGTACCCTGACATTGAGAACATTACAATCAAGATTGAGGAGGCATAAGGATGGAAACAAGAGAATTGATTTGTATCGGCTGTCCTATGGGATGCAGCCTTAAGGTTACATTAGAAAATGGTCAAGTTACAGAAGTGACCGGAAACACTTGTCCAAACGGCGATAAATATGCCAGAAAAGAATGTACGAATCCTACCAGAATCGTAACATCTTCTGTCCGCGTCAAAGGTGGTAAGATCAACATGGTTTCCTGCAAGACCAAAGAAGATATTCCAAAAGGCATGATCTTTGATATCTGCAAGGCTCTGGAAAATGTAGTTGTTCCTGCACCGGTTGCCATTGGTGATGTTGTTCTTGCCAATGTCTGTGACACAGGTGTTGATGTCGTAGCGACAAAGAATGTAGACGTAAAGTAAGAAGTCTTTTTTGAGAAGATACGGAGTAAAATGTAAGGGGTTTTAATAAGGGAGATAAAAGAGAAGCCGTTGGGGGACGGCTTCTCCTTTTTTTATCTAAATACTGTCCAAATCCGGTAAAAAATGTAGGTGTCGTCCTGTGTATCTATGCTATAATAAGATTTATGCGTTTATGGATTTATACAGGAAAGGATAAACACTATGAATCAGGATAAAGAATTTTTAGGAACCCAGCCTATCGGTAAATTGTTATTTAAACTGGCTATCCCAACCGTCATTGCCCAGTTGGTAAATATGCTCTACAACATCGTTGACCGCATTTATATCGGTCACATCCCGGGTGAAGGCAGTCTTGCCCTGACCGGCGTAGGTGTCTGCATGCCTATCATCATGATCGTATCTGCCTTTGCATGCCTTGTCTCTGCCGGCGCTGCACCGCGTGCATCCATCGCCATGGGAAAAGGCGATCACGAATCTGCAGAAAAGATCCTCGGCGGTTGTGTTACACTACAGATCATGATCTCACTGGCACTTACCATCGTCATCCTCATCTGGAACCGTGATCTTCTCCTACTCTTTGGAGCCAGCGAGAACACGATCTCTTATGCGACTTCTTATATGAGCCTTTATGCGCTCGGCACTATCTTTGTCCAGATGACTCTGGGCTTAAATGCCTTTATCACAGCACAGGGCTTTGCCAAAGACGGCATGATGACTGTCCTGATCGGTGCCGTCATCAATATCATATTGGATCCGATCTTTATTTTTGCCCTGCATATGGGTGTTCGCGGTGCTGCCCTTGCTACCATTCTTTCCCAGGCATGCTCCTGTATCTGGTGCATTTATTTTCTGCTCGGGAAAAAGACCTTACTACGTATCCGCAAGGCAAACTTGCGCAGCGGACTTTCCCTCATGCCGGCTTGTGTTGCCTTAGGGCTTTCTGCCTTTATCATGCAGTCTACAGAGAGTATCATATCCATGTGCTTTAACTCTTCTCTGCTCAAATACGGCGGTGACGTTGCAGTCGGTGCCATGACCATCCTGACCAGTGTCATGCAGTTTGCCATGCTGCCATTGCAGGGTGTCGCACAGGGTGCCCAGCCGATCACCAGTTACAATTTCGGTGCCAAGAACAGTGCCCGTGTCAAAAAGAGTTTCCAACTCCTGCTGATCACCAGCCTGACCTACTCTGTCATCCTCTGGATCTGCGTGCAGGCATTTCCGCAGATTTTTGCCGGTATGTTTACAAACGATGCCAGCCTTTTAGCCTTCTCCGCTAAGGCTCTGCGCATTTACTGTGGTGCACTCTTTATGATGGGTATCCAGATCGCCTGCCAGATGACCTTTGTTTCCACCGGCAATGCAGTCTGCTCCATCATTGTTGCTATCATGCGTAAATTTGTGCTCCTGATCCCGCTCATTTACATTCTGCCACATTTTCTTGCCGACAAGACCAGGGCTGTTTACACTGCGGAACCGATTGCTGACATCTTAGCCGTCACCTTTACGATCATCCTCTTTACCGTCCAATTCAAAAAGGCATTGAAAAATTTAGGGCAGGCATAGATACATGAAACGAACGATTGACTATCAGATCACAAGAGCAGATGAAGGTATACGCATCGAGCAATTTTTAAGGCGGCAGGGCTTCTCCGGTCAGAATCTGACACTCATCAAGCGCATGCCTCAAAACATCCTGCTCAACGGCCAATTTGTCTATATGAAGGACAATGTCCATGCCGGCGACCACTTGCGCGTCCAGATCAATGAGGAGGCTTCTTCTGAAAAGATCCCTCCCGTAGACCTGCCACTGGATATTATCTATGAGGATGAGGATATCATTGTTCTCAACAAGGCAGCCGGCATGCCCATTCATCCTTCCATGGCAAATTACGAGAATTCACTTGCAAACGCTTTGGCATATTACTATGAGAAACAGGGCAAGCCTTTTATTTTCCGATGCACCAACCGTCTGGATCGCGACACATCCGGTCTTACCATCGTTGCAAAGCATTTAGTAGCATCCAGTATCCTGTCCGATGCTGTGGCAAAAAAGGAGGTGCGACGGGAATATCTTGCCATTTGCAGTGGCATCCCGGATCCCACCACCGCCACCATTGATGCTCCCCTTGCCCGGGTAGACGGAACCATCCTTGCAAGAGAGGTCGATTTTTCGTGTGGCGATCGTGCCATCACCCATTATAAAGTCGAAAAGGCACTAAACGATCACGCCCTAGTCTCCCTGCAACTGGAAACCGGTCGCACACACCAGATCCGCGTACATATGAAATACATCGGGTATCCTCTGATCGGCGATTATCTCTACAATCCCGATATGCGCTATATGAAGCGGCAGGCACTCCATTCCTATCGCATGTCCTTTATTCATCCGATCACAAAGGAACCTATGACCTTTACCGCAGCTCTGCCACAGGATATGGAGGATGCACTTATTTGTCTTTGTCCAGACAGGCTATAAGGCTTTTCTACTTGTTTTGTGCTACAATCATGACAATAGTAGGTTGATTTTACAAGGAGTATTCACATGAAAAAGGAATTTAAAGAGGCATTGGAGGACTCTCCCATCATTGCAGCCATCAAAGATGATGCAGGACTTACCCGCTGTCTGGACTGTGACAGCCAGATCATCTTCATTCTTTACGGCGATATCATTACCATCCCTTCCATCGTAGAAAAGGTAAAAGGCAGTGGCAAACTGGCATTTGTACACATGGATCTGATTCAGGGGCTGAGTTCCAAAGAAGCAGCCGTTGACTATATCTCAAAATTTACCAAAGCTGACGGCATCATTTCCACGAAAGCCCCCCTGATTTCCAGAGCCAAGGATTTGGGCTTGTGTACCATTATGCGTTTCTTTTTTATCGATTCCATGGCATATGACAGCATTGAGAAACAATTAAAAAACACAAAGCCTGACGTTATAGAAGTCTTGCCCGGGCCAATGCCAAGTGTCGTCCGCCGCATCCATAAAATGAACCACCAGCCGCTGATCTCCAGCGGTCTGATCAGTGAAAAGGAAGACGTCTACGCACTTATCGATGCCGGTGCAACTGCTATTTCAACCACCAATCAGGATGTATGGTTTTTATAGATATAAGATAGGAGAATCATATGAAAAGAATCAAACAATTTGAGCGCACCGACCGGGATATTACCAATGCTCTCTTACTTCTGCTGGAAAAGAACCGTTTTGAAAAAATCACTGTGGCTCAGATTATTGAAGAAGCCGGGATCAACCGTTCTACCTTTTATCAACACTTCAGCGATAAATACGAGATCGTTGAGCGTCTGCAGGCCAAGTACCTGGACGAGTTTGTCGCTGTGGCACAGTCTGTCGGCGCCATGGAAAATCCGGATCTCAATGATTATGCTATCGCACTGCAGGCCTATTTTCAAAAAAACCGCTCCATTTTAAAAAAGATTTTTTCCATACAGTCTAGTTCTCTTCCGCTCAAAGACCGGATCCGTCAATATCTGGAAGAGATGTTGGGGAAAAATCTTCATCAGATTTCACCTTTAGAAGCCAGTCTCTTCGCCGGAATGACCATAGATTATATGCTCTACTATCTGAATCTGGATTCCAGCCTTGACACAGATTTTATCAATCTCTTTTTCCAGACTTTTTATAATATGGCAAAAAACTTCTTCCGCCTGGAGTCACCCGAGGCAGAAGAAGCCTTTCAAAATCTTTTACAGAACTATTCATCCCGTCACTTTTCTGTAGCTGACAAACCTGTCTAAGCCTGTGTTTTGTATTTTTCAAAAAAAGCTATGGTATCGCGCAGAACTTCACGGCTTTCTTCCGTGCCACGTCCTGCTGTTGCAAAGGCATGAAAGCAGTCCGGATAAGACTTATACTGACAAGGGCTGCCCTGTTTTTCCAACTTGTCCACAATTATCTTCTGATCCACTGCCAAAGACTCCGATTCATCCCAGGCTAAGAGCACCGGACAAAAGCCATGCAAATCATCCAGATACGGGTTGGCATACACATTATCCAGATCCTTTTCTTCCAAAAGCATATCTTTCAGTGTTTCCAAGCCGTCCGGCGTCACTGTAAAGTCTTTATTGCCCTCAAAATGACGATCAATGCGCCCAGCGAAATCAATCGGTGCAGAATATGGTACAATGCCTGCAGGTTTCTTAACCTCCTCATCACGACACTTCATCATGGTTGTAATACATAGGTAGGCACCTCCTGATTCCCCGATCAGGAAAATCGGTGTATTCTTGTGTTCCTCCAAAACTCCCTGATAAAAAGCAAAGGCATCATCCACAGCCGCCGGGAATCTATTTTCCGGAGCCAGCCGGTAATCCAGTGTATAGACATCCCGCTTCGTTTCTGCCGCCAGCATAGAGGCATAACCTCTGGACGAAAAGGCATTACCACAGATCAACCCGCCGCCATGGATATAGATAATGATATAGTCATCTTTCTTTTGCTCCGGTCGATTGATCTCTCCGGTCACTCCACCGTAGGTAACCGGAAGGAACTCTATGCCTGGTTCTGCCGGCATGCGTTTTTGCGCTGCGAAGACCACTTCACGCAAATTCAAAGGATCCATCTTTCCGTCAAATTTTGGTGCAAAGCCTTTCTCCATCATCATCTTCATTCCTGTTTTTAATGTTTCCATTTCTTGACTTGCCATCATTGACCTCCTAAAAATTATTTTTTCTAGGATTAATATAATAGGTTCTATGACATCTTCCCACCATCAAAAAAGCATTTATGTGTGTTTATCATACACTTTGTTGTTTTTGTATGTTTAAATACATAAAAAAAATGTGCCTTTTATACAAAAAATCCGACAGCCGGGCAATATCACATGCCACATCTGTCGGATTCCATTTCTTATTTATTCCCCAGACTTATGCTTTCTCTACTGCACTTTCTGCCGGCTCATCACCCTTAAACACTACCTTCAAAAGGATTGGTGTGATCAGTGTGGTGACAATAACGACCAGAATGATCGGTGCAAACAGATCTTCGCTGATCAGTCCGACCTGACGTCCTTTTTCTGCAACGATCAGGGCAACCTCACCTCGGGAAATCATACCAACACCTGTCTGCAAAGACTCTTTCCATGTAAACTTGCAGATCTTTGCGCCAAGTCCGCATCCTACCATCTTGGAAATGATAGCGATAAGTGTCAGGATCACTGCAAACATCCATACCTTTAAGGTCATACCACCAAGGGTAACCTTTAAACCTACACTGGCAAAGAAGATACATGAGAAGAATACAGTTGATACATCATGGATCTTGACATCAACATAATCTCTGATCTTTGACTGGCATAACATAACACCGGCAAAGTATGCACCGGTAATATCCGCGATACCAAAACCGATCTCTGATACATAGGCTAAGATAAAGCAGAATGCAATGGCAAAGATTGCCACACGTCTCTTGTGGTCATTTTTTTCGATCGCAAACTCCAGACGGCTGGTAACCATAAAGAGGATCAGGATCAATACAAAGTATAATACAATCTTGATCAATACGGTTGTTGGCTTTACGGAAGTATCCTTCATGCTGGAAACAACAGCCAGAACGACCATACCCAGGATATCATCGATAATGGCTGCACCCAAGATCGTCATACCGACCTTGCCGGACAATCTGCCCATCTCTCGCAGAGTTTCTACCGTGATACTAACGGAAGTCGCCGTCAGTACAACACCGACGAAAAGACTCTGTAACATCTGATCGTAATTGCTCAGATCTTCTCCAAAGTAAAGGGCATAACCAATCATACCACCGATCAGAGGTACAATAACACCGATCAATGCCGTAACAAAAGAGGCTCCGATATTGGCCTTTAATTCCTTTAAGTCTGTATCCAGACCTGCGGAGAACATAAGGAAAATAACGCCCATCTCTGCCACATATGTAAGCAGTGTACCGGTATCGCCCTCCATAGACATAAGTCCCAGTGCAGAAGGTCCTAAGATCACACCTGCCAAGAGTGCTCCTACAACCTCCGGCAAATGTACTGCCTTACACAGCAGTCCCAATACTTTTGTCGAAATTAAAATCAAAGCAATCCAAAGTAAAAATTCGTAATTCATAACGCTCACCTTTTCTTTCTTTCATTTTATATATTTGTAAAACCATATGGTTTCCTTTGAACCGCAATTATTTTACTCCTATCATATTCCTAATGCAAGCGTTTATGGGTTTTTCCACACCTTGATGAATTCGCCTCTTATTCCCATAATCTTACTGCCTAGTAGTGCAATAATTTTTCAAATAAATCTTCTCTTTCTTTGGTAAGATCACTGTTGTGAAATTCGATTTTTCCTTGTCTTCCGGTCGCTTCCCGCAAAAGACCGTCCACAGCAAGCCGTCTGCGCATTTCCCGCGCTGTCCCGGCACCGCCGTCAAAGATCTCCACCTGATCGCCAACGATCCGTTCGATGACCTTGCGCACAAAAGGATAGTGGGTGCATCCCAAAACGACCGCATCCAGATTCTTTTGATAGGGTTCCAACAGATCGCGCAGGAAACCATAGAGTTCCGGGCTGTCAATATTGCCCGCTTCCACAAAATCCATAAGTCCCGGACAGGCAAGCGGCATCACGTTAGCATGACCGCCAAATTTTTCAATCAAATGATGCAGTTTTTCTTCCCGGATCGTGATCGGTGTCGCCATCACAAGGATATTGCCCTGAGGATACTTTTCTGCTGCCGGTTTGACTGCCGGCTCGATCCCTACCAGCGGCAGTTCCGGGTACATGAGGCGCAAGACGCGCACCGCCGCACTGGTAGCCGTATTGCAGGCGATCACAACGCCCTTGGCTCCCATTTTCATAAAATCTTCTGTATGTGCAATGGTGAGTTCGCGCACTTTTTCTGTACTCTTTGTCCCATACGGTGCATTCTTAGAATCACCAAAATAATAAAAATCTTCTTCCGGCATCGTTTTGATCAGTTCACGCAAAACACTGACTCCACCCATGCCAGAGTCAAACACCGCGATCGGTGCTTCTCTTTTATCCATCATCTGCCCCTTTTCTGTCTGCGTTTCCCAGACTACAAGATATAAATGTAAAAAGCCTTGATCCATATCGAATCAAGGCTTTTCTTAAGAGCGGGTGATGGGAATCGAACCCACGTATTCAGCTTGGAAGGCTGATGTTCTACCATTGAACTACACCCGCAGATGCCCAGTTCCGGAATCGAACCAGAGACACGAGGATTTTCAGTCCTCTGCTCTACCAACTGAGCTAACTGGGCTCGTCGTTTCACAACAACAAGTTGATTTTATCGAAAATCCCCCTGCCTGTCAAGAACTTTTTCGGTATCTGACAGGCGGGAAAATCATCATCCCAGACTAAGATGGCATGCGGCTTTCGTGACAGGTAAAGTAAACGATCTGCCGCTCCTTTGCTATGTCAGCAAGAAGTTTTAAGGCATGCGTAATCTTTTGCTGGTCTAAATTGGTAAAAGGATCATCCAGTACGATCACCGGCTGTTCCTTATGATACAAGACATCCACCAGGGCAAATCTGGCACAAAGCCCTACCAGATCCTGATAGCCATGGCTCAAATAATCACTGGAATGGGTGCTTCCCTGACTCAGCACCTGCACGGACAGATCCATGGTAATATCAAAATCCATATCCTTGACGGAGTCCTTATATTTATCATCCAGAATCGCCATATAGTGTTCCATGCCCTGACGCAAAGGCCGCATATAAGTAGACAGGAATTGCTCCTTGGCGATCTTTAAATATTCTTCGGTCTTGGTAAGCAGGTCTACCTTGCGGTCGCACTCTGCCTTTTCCTCCAGAAGTACATCACGACGGTTCTCCGCATCTTCAATGCCGTCCAACTCGACTGACAACTGGTGCAGCGACTCTCGATCCTGTGTGATGCCCTTTTGCATATCCTTGATCTCCTCATCGATCTGTACCTGTTTCTCCTGTAACTGCTCGACGGAAAGCGCGATCTCCTCTACCTGATTATCCTCGGCAAATGCCTGGATCTTTTCCTGCAAACTAGCGATCTCTTCCTGTAACTGACCATAACGCTGCCGTTTGCTCCGGATCAGATGCAATTGTTCCTGCAGGGAAGTTCCTTCTTCCAACGGAAATCTGCCCAGATATTTTTCCAAAAGCCGCTTCTGTTCCTCCATGGTCAAACGGATCAATTCCAACTGCTTACGGCAGTGAATGTATTCCTCATAGGCATTTTTATCTTTCTTCAACTGTTCTAAAAGGTCTGCCTCATTGCCCTCATGGTAAAGATCCATGTGATATACCTGGGCATATCGGTCTAATATAGTATAAAGTTCCATGCGCAGATCAGCCATTTCCTCTACGGCATCTGTTGTCTGCGCTGTCGCCTGATGCTCCTCATCCCGCAGGCGCACATAATGATCCAGATTAACACGTATCTCATAAACCATCTGCTGCATGCTGTCTGCCGGTGTCAGTTTAAAATCAGCCAAAAATGCTTTACAACGGATTGCTAAGACTTCTCTTGTTTCCCGGCTCTGTGCCAGTGCCTCCGCAGCCTCTGCGAGTTGTCCCTGCAAGTCTTCCTGCTTGTTGCGATGTAAAGATCGTATTCTGCCGATCTGCATAATAGCGGCTACTCCTGTCGCTGCTGCGCCGACAAAGCAAAGAATCTGATAGATCGTACTGCCGTCTGCTTCCGGGGCAAGGATCCGGAAAGAAAATCCTCCCAGGAGTAAGGCTGCAAATAAAATAAAAAGCACTAGAACCCCTGCCGTCTTGCCCGCTGTCCTGCCGGTCTTTTGTGCCATATCCACACGTGCCTTGATGTTTCGATAATTCTCATCCTGCTCCACGATACGACCATCCAGACGCGACAGTTCCACAACGTCCTTTTCTATCTGGGATAATTCTTCCTCCGTCGGAACCTTATTGGCAAAGAAGTATTTTAACTGATCTAACTGTGCCGTTGCCTCCTCAGACAACTTGGAGTGTTCTCCCTGCATCCGCAATTCCTGCACGCGGACAGACATATCCTTCCACTTGGAAAGATCCTCCTCATCCGGTACTTGGTCCCCAAAGAGGTCTTCCCACTTCTTGATCTGCTGCTCCGGCGGCAATTTGATCGCTAAGTCTTTCTCTGTCCGCCGGCTCATGTCATACTGACGCTCCACATCTTCCAGTTTTGCGTGTTCTTCCTCACTTGGCAATCCGGTCGCAAAGAAATCATCCAGGACATTCATTTCTTCCTGCTGTTTTTCCAAAAATTCTTTTTGCTGGCGATATGCCCCCATATCCTGCTCGCGCTTGCTCTGCGTGCGGATGGCTTCCGTGATACGGTTCTTTTCTGCCTCCATCCAATTTAAGGACTTTTTCTTTTCCTCTAACTTGTCAAACTGCTTGCGGTAGCCGTCTAAGATCGCCGCCTTCTTATCGATCACTTCACTGCATCTGCTGATCTCTTCCTTGATGACATTGATCTTGCCGTTGTTGACCTTACTCCGCCTGGTATAATTTTTACGCACTTCACTGACACGGTTCAAAGCCTCATCAAAATTGTTGATATCGTCCTTTGCCGATGCCAGATTTCCCATCTTGGCATTCAGACTGTCCGTCATCGCCGTTGATACCGATGCCTGCGGGATAAAGATACTTTTTTCAAAAGAATCCCGATCTACCTGAAAGAGTTCCTCACCCAAATTCTGTGAAAAATCGTCACAAGCTGCCCCGGTATTGGTATCGATCAGAGTAAAGGTGTCATCCTTATCCGTCTTGCCAAAACTACGCTCGACCCGATAGCGCTTGCCTTCTGCCTCAAAGATCAGATAACCGCCACAGACACCGCCATCCCAAGGCATATAATGCTTGCGCTCGGTCAGCATCTTGGTGCGTGCCGAATAGTCCATGCCGTAGAACATGGCTTTCAAAAACACACTAAAGGTCGTCTTTCCCCAGCCATTTTCCTGACACAGGGCATTCATGCCGTCAGAAAAATCGTAAGACCATTCTTTGATTGTCCCAAATCCGGTAATATAACAGGAAATTAACTTCATACTTCTATGTCCTCGCCCATAATTGCTTTCATGCCCAACTCAATAATGGCTGCTCTCTCATCTTCCGACATATGCTGTCTTTCCATCAGACGGACAAACTCTCCTTTGAGAGACTTGTCATTACGGAAACTTTCATAATCGATCTGTACCGATGTGCGATCATAGACCTTGATAAAAAAGAAGTCCTGATCCAGACTGCGGCGCAGGCGCTCGCAATCAATATCGGTATCTATATTTGTCTCACCGGTCACGATGATCTTGATCAGATCCTCCGATGAGATATCTTTCACACATTCCTTGGCAGCACGGATGATCGCCGCCATATCCATCGTCGGATCGACCTCTACTTTGACTTCATGCAGCATCCTTTTTGCGATTGGCACAAATTCCGTATGGATCTTGCCCTCGGTGATATCCAAAAGGACAAAGCCCTTCTCTCCGCACTCATCAAAGCCACGCCCTTCCAGACAACCACTGTAACAATAAACGCCGCGGTCATCCAGCCTTTCCTTTTTGTAGGAATGGATATGTCCCAAAGCAAGATAATCGATATACTTGCCCCGCAGCATAGATAGGTTTACGACCTCTGTCCGGTCATTGCCCTGATAGTCCGATTCCTGCCCATGCAAAGCGACAATATTGACACGGTTCTGATCCAGCACCAGATTCATGCCCAAGGTCTGACTGTTTTCCTTGACCAGTTCCATGCCGGTAATGACCACATCCCCATAATCATAGGATGTCCATTCGTCCGTACCAAAGAGTTTTAAGTTGGTGATATCCTCCTGCTCGGATAATTCCTCCACAAAATCCAATTGATCGTGGTTGCCCCTGATATAGCAAAAATCGATCTGCGGATGCCCCTTGATCTGCTCGATCACACGGGTCTTTGCCGTCTTTCGTACATTGGGCTTATCAAACAGATCTCCGGCGATCAGGATCACACGCACGTTCTGCTCTGCTGCATACGCCACCATACGCTCAAAAGTATCCAGCAATTCATCCCGTCGCATGCCGGCGGCTTCCCGATCCAGATTGCTTTCCATCTTGGAATCCAGATGCAGATCTGCACAATGAATTATTTTCATATTGCTACCTCATTTATAAACGTCTCATACCATGTAGATTAGTATACCACATACTCCTATGGCTTGTCTGTCAAAAATTGTCTCATTCCAGCGGTTTGAATGCTTCCATAGCCTCCCGATTGACGCGTTCTACTTCCTTTTCCAGATCCCTTGCCGAAAATCGCCTTGCCCCTTCGCCAATGACGATCATCTGCTCTCGACGATCCGATGTTGCCACCGTCACCTCGTATTTATCCGCCATATCATGGGTCGTGCGCTCAATATAGGCATCTGCCGTCTCCGCCTCCCTGGTGTAGACTACATGGATATTATGATAATCCACCACTTCTTCCACATGACCACGCACCCGATAGGCATCGAAAACAACGATCACTTCCTGTCCCACATGCCCCTGATAATTGCACATGATATCCAGCAGTCTGCCTCTGGCTCCGTCAATGCTGGTCTTGGCGATCTCATCTAACTCTTTCCATGCAAAAATGACATTATATCCATCGACCAGAAGATATTTCTTTCTGATCGCAACCTTCTTGTCCCTGGCGTGTGCCTTTTGATAGGCTTCGCGTGCTTCCTGCATCCGGTCTTTTTTGTCTGCATCGATCACACGCTTCTCTGCGCCCGGCAATCGCCGCTTGATCTCCCCAAATTCACGGACAAAGATCTCTTCCAAATCCGACTCCAGTCCGCCGTAACCGTCATAGCCCTGGGGCTGTCCCTGCCGCATGGCTTCCGCCCTCGCCTTGGCTGCCGCAATGACCTGATCCATGCTCGCTTCCTGCTTTTTCTCATACAGATAGGACGCCATCGGCATATGCATCTTGTCCTCGACCTCATACCAAGGCACCAGATAGCCTGCCCCGTGACCACAAAATACCGAATCACAGGTATTGCGCAGATCCTTATCCGGGTCATAGGCAATCTCTGCTACCACCTCATCCTGATTGTGGCACGGAAAATAGCCTTCCGAAGCAAGTGTCATCTGCCCTAGACCACCGGTTACCTGCGCCAGCACTGCACCGTAGTCCCGCATGAGGGCTACCGGCGCGATTCCCTGCAAGACGGCTGTCTCATTTTCTAAGATTGGTGCGTCGAACTTGCCATACATCCTGCTCATATCCGTCATAACACGTCCCAGCGCCTGCTGCGGCATCTCGATCCGCACCCGGTAATATGGCTCTAAGAGCACGCTCTGCGCCTTGCGCAGTCCCTGTCGAACTGCCCGATAGGTTGCCTGTCTAAAATCTCCGCCCTCCGTGTGTTTTTTGTGTGCCTTGCCACTCACAACAGTCAGGCGCACATCTGTAAGAGGAGATCCGGTCAAAACGCCCCGGTGTGTTCGCTCCGCAAGGTGTGTATAGATCAGGCGCTGCCAGTTCAGATCCAGGACATCCGGTGGGCAGTCCATGGCGTATTCCATGCCGCTTCCCTGCGGCAGTTCCTCGATCAGTATATGCGCCTCCGCATAATGACGCAGGGGTTCAAAATGCCCCACACCCTCTACCGCACCGCGTATCGTCTCCTTATAACGCACTTTTCCTGCACCAAAGGTAACCAGAATACCGTATCTCTTTTTCAACTGCTGCTGCAGGACTTCCGTCTGAACCGGTCCCATAAGATGCACATGCACCTGTCTTGCCCTCTCCTGCCAGGTCACACGAAGGGTCGGATCTTCCTCCTCCAACTGCCGCATATAAGATAGCAGGACATGAGGCGCACAACCTTCCGGCGGAATCACTTCATAGGAAAGTACCGGTTCTATGATCGCATGTTCTTCCCGCGCGCAGTCACCCAGTGTCATACCTGCATAAGACCGGATCAAGCCTAAAATAACGCAAACCTCGCCTGCCTCCACCCGATCTACACACTCGTAACGTTCCCCGGAATACAGGCGGATCTGGTTTACCTTTTCCAAACAGTTCTCCTCTGCTCCTTCTTCCTCGGTATCTCCGTCTGTCCCCGCAAAAGGAATGGTATATGACAGGTTATCTTTGATCTGCATTGCCCCGCCCAGTATCTTGAGATAAGTCAGACGGTTGCCCTTTTCGTCCCGTCCAATCTTAAAGCATCTGGCAGCAAAATCCTGCCCCCAGGACGGCTGACGCATATAGTCCTGCATGAGGCGCAAAAGTTCCTTTACTCCCTGCACTTTGAGGGCAGACCCAAATAAAACCGGAAAGATCTGTCTTTTTGCGATCGCCTCCACCAGGAGTTTCTGATCCAGGTCACCGGTATTTAAAAAAGCATCCAAGAGCGGTTCACTGCACAGGGCGATATGTTCCTTGTCTCGATCGCTCATAGGCGCATTCCCATAAAAAGCCCCAAAGTCCATGCAGGCATCCGCTAATTTTTCCTGCAAATGAGAAAGTAATTCTTCCTTGCCTCTGTGACTCACATCCATTTTATTGATAAAAAGGATGCATGGAACATTATAATTTTGCAAAAGTTTCCACAGGGTACGCGTATGTCCCTGCACACCATCAATCCCACTGATCACGAGAATGGCATAGTCCAGTACCGACAGGGTACGCTCCATCTCCGCTGTAAAATCCGCATGTCCCGGTGTGTCTAAAAGTACATATTCCGCATCTCCATACGCAAAGCGTGCCATTTTTGAAAAAATGGTGATTCCACGCGCTTTCTCCATGGCATCGGTATCCAGATGGGCATCCCCATGATCTACCCGTCCCATGCTACGGATCGCCCCCGTCTCATACAAAAGGGCTTCCGATAAGGTTGTCTTTCCGGCATCCACATGTGCCAGAATACCTATGGTCAATCGTTTCATTCGCTACATTTCCTTTTCAAAATGTTGATAATCTTTTGTTCCCTTCCAATCGCCGCCCCAGGTAAAACCATGCCTTGTAAAAATCTGATAGCAGATATCCTCATGCGTGATCATGTGCGGACGAAGATTGCTTCGATCCTTATAAAGATCATACTGCAAGTAAGGGCTGGCTCCCGCCGCCGTCACATCATTTGCAGGCACATAAGGATTTTCCAGAGGGTTGATATCGATCGCCATGCCATATGCATGCTCAGATGTGACATTTGTCCCTGCGATCTTACGATAATGAAAAGCGGAGGTATTATCCTGATTGATAGAGTCGATATCAGCCTGCTCGGCATCACGCGTCGTATCGTCTCCGTAAAACCGATCGATCCGATACATGGAATGGATCTCATATCCCTCCTGAAAAAGTTCTAAAAAGATCTGTCGGCAATCCTCTGCGACCTTTGTATTCACAACGATCTCTCCCACCTGTATCTCATGCTCATAATTATAATGTAAGACCTTAAGGCAAGACAGGTCGTCGTAAGAAATATCCGGGTTATCTATATAAGATTTTCCCTTCATATCTTCTTTTTGTTCCTCAGTAAGCTGACTTGAAGTAAAATATTTGTCCGGATCATTCAGATCAAGGCTTGCCGCATCTAGAATCTGCCCTGCTTTCAGATCCTCGATGCTCTCTAAGATGGTCGTCTCCTGCCCCGCTCCGGGCGTTTCACTCTGACTTGCCGGTGCTTTTTCTTCCGACCTTTGCACCATTCCGTGCAGATATACGATGCCCAAAATCAGTACCGCCAGCATGACGATAAGGCTTCCGTAGCGTATCCGATGGGAAGTTTTTTCTTTCCGATTGTCTGCGCCTTTTTCTGCCATGCGCCGATCCCTCCTATTGCTATAAATTGCCTATTATACAAAAGAGGACCTCTTTCTATTCAGAAAGAAGTCCTCCTTACAGAAACTGCCGCAGACCGGAATCGAACCGGTACGATGTCACCACCACAGGATTTTAAGTCCTGCGCGTCTGCCAGTTCCGCCACTGCGGCCTGTTAGAGCACTTAGATGACAACAAGTGAAACGCCGTTGGCATCTTACGTGCGATACGTACTTGACCCTTAGTGAGAACGAACGCAAGTGAAGTCCGAACTTAGTAGTCAAGTGTTGTTACGAGCACTTAGATGGTAACGAGTCGTCAGACGAAGTTAGCATCTTACGTGCAATGGGTGGTGGTGGATTCGAACCACCGAAGCAAGATGCAGCAGATTTACAGTCTGTCCCCTTTGGCCACTCGGGAAACCACCCATTTCAAAACAAATTCATGTCCTGACAAAATAAGATTATAGCACAGGCTTTTTACGCACGCAAGAATTTTTTTATTCGTCTTGTGGGTCTTTCATCCCATATTTTTCCAGATCGACTCTGCCATTTTCTACCACAATACCATCCGCCCGAAGTCTCCTTGCCTGCTCCTCTGGTCCATCAAAAGCAAATGCACCGGAGAGTTGTCCTTTGGCATTGACAACACGAAAACAGGGAATATGGTCCGGATCCGGGTTCTTGTGCAGGGCATTTCCGACCGCCCGGCACATTTTCTCATTGCCAGCCATCTTTGCCACCTGTGCATAAGTTGCCACATGCCCCTTTGGGATCCGCTTGACGGCTTCATATATACGCTTGGTCGGACTGTCCGTCACCAGATCATAACTTTCAGCGATCATTCGCTTGATATCGTCATCTGGTATGGTTCCATCCAGCCGTATGGTATTCCAGTGCTCTTTATTCTGATGATAGCCGGGCAGGACAGCCTCGTAAGCATCCCGCCAGAAATCCCGCCACTGGGGATCCACCTTGACATTCAAATGGATGAGTCCATCCATTTCATAAGTCCATAGAAACGCCTTTTTACTGCCCTGCACCCGCACCAACTGCCAATTCGTATCATGGAAGGGTGCTTCCTGATAAGTTCCCGGAAATGACAGCCCATAGACTAAGGCTTCTTCTCTTGTCCTCACTTCGCCACCTGCACTTTCTTCTCTATACTTCCTGCTTAAAGACCATACCGCTGTTTGCCGTTAGACTAACATGCATCATACCGTCCTTGACGGCATACTTGGTTGGCATGATCGAATATCCTTTTTCGTTGGTGAGCATCGCCTGTACCATAAAACCATCTGCCACCTCAGCCAGATAGACCGGTACATCTGCCTCTAGGGTCTCCGCGCCTACATTGACAGCCACCACATAGCGTTCCTGCTCGTTAAAACGTCCATAGGAGATAAAGTTCTTCATCCGCTTTAGGAATTTAAAGGAGCCGCGCCGCAAGGCACTGCTGCACTTATGCACCATGATCATATCCCGATGATAATCAACCAGAGGATAATCAGCGTTCCCCCACGGATAGGTACGACGGTTATCCGGGTCGGTAAAGCCACACACGCCTGCCTCGTCCCCATAGTATAAGGTCGGTGCTCCAGGCCAGGTCATCTGCATCAGGACTGCCACCTTATAAAGCGGTATATTGATATCCTCGGATGCTGCCGCCACCCCCAGCGCAGAGGCTCTGCCCACCTTATGATTGGTTCTGGTCAAAAAGCGAGAATGGTCGTGATTTGACAACTGGTTCATGGCTGTATAAAGAGAGGAACCTGTAAATTTGGTCATATAATAACGCATGGCATTTTCAAACCGCTCACTGTCGCCCTGTGCTCCCGGCTCATAGGCATCACTGTGTTTCTCCATTCCAGTCACAAAATAAGAGATCGGCTCCATAAAAGCATCATAATTCATGACCGTATCCCAGGCATCGCCCTGTAACCATGAAGACGCATCCCCATAATGCTCTGCCAAAATGATGGCATCCGGGTTTGCACTCTTGACTGCTTTACGGAAATCACGCCAGAACTGATGGTTGAATTCTGGGCTGTGCCCCAGATCTGCTGCAACATCAAGTCGCCAGCCATCTGCATTGTAAGGTGGAGATACCCATTTTTTCCCGATCTCCAAGATATAGCGGTAGAGATCCTCCGAGCCCTCGTAATTGAGTTTCGGCAGTGTATCATGCCCCCACCAGCCTTCGTAAGTACCATTATCCGGCCACTGGTTTTCATCATAAAAATGAAAATAATCGTGATATGGGCTGTCTGCTGCTTCATAGGCTCCCGGTGCATAGCCCTTGTCAGGACGATAGATCTTTTCCCGGTTGAGCCATTTGTTAAAAGATCCGCAGTGATTAAAGACACCATCCAGGATCACACGGATGCCTCTGGCATGTGCCTCTGCGATAAAATCCGCAAAGAACTGATTGGATGCCTCCAGATTTTCCTTTGCCGTCACACGATTGATAAAACGACTTGCCCCGGCATTGTCCCTTGCACCTTCCGGCAGGGTCTGCCCTTGGTCTAAGACAATCTTGCCATAATGGGGATCGATATGGTCATAATCTGCAATATCATATTTGTGGTTGGAAGGAGAGACAAACAACGGGTTGAAGTAGATAACCTCTACTCCCAGACTTTTCAGATAGTATAATTTCTGCCGCACCCCTTCCAGATCTCCGCCATAGAACTCAGCCACACCAAAATCGGCATTTGGCAGCTGGTTCCAATCCTTGATCTGTCGGCTCATAGTCTTAATGTAATGGTACTCATTGTCCAGCACATCATTGGTCGGATCTCCGTTGGCAAAACGGTCCACCAGGATCTGATACATGATAGCGCCCTTTGCCCAATCCGGCGTCGCAAAGCCCGGCAGGATGCGAAAGGCATACTCCGGTCGGATCTCCTGACTCACGCCGTATTTATCAAAATAGCATTGCTCCTGCTCATTCTCCCGAATTGAAAAACAATAGGAAAATGACTGGTCTCCCAACTGCACCTGTGTCTCATAGTAATCAAAACGCTCGCCTGCCTGTGCCGGGCGCATCAGGTAATGCGTATCCTGCGCCAGCAGATAGATCTCCCTTGCATGCCCATGTGCGACACGCAGACGAATGGTGACCCGGTCGCCCGGATTTGCCTCCATAGGGATCACATACTGTCCTGTCTCATCGCTGTAAATTGCTTCTGTATTCATACTCTTATCCTCTTATCTCGCATGTTATCTTCTTTTATCATACTCAGTTTATCTTGTCTTTTCTAGGGATTTTTTTAGATTTTTCTCAAATACAGAAAAAATAAAATAGAAAGTAAAAAAGACAGCTATCGAACGCTGTCTTTTTAGGAGAAGGTATTTTTACTATGGGGTTAGCAAAAATATTTATATAATGTATTGGGGGGTTTTTACGATTGTTATTATATAATGCGTCCACCCATAAGTGTTCACAAAGTTACTAATTTTGCATAGATGTTTTTGTGCAACATGTACAAAAATGTCTTTCAAATAACAATCATAAGCCCTTTTCCCAACTTAAATTCCTTCCACAACCACGCCTTCTTCTTCCGGCTGCGGGATCGGATCACCGCCAAAGAGAGCCTCAAACTCTGCACGTCCGATCTTTTCTTTTTCCAGAAGGAGTTCTGCACACTTGTGTAAAACATCCTCATGCTCTTTGATCAGTTCAGTTGCCTTGGCATAACATTCCTGAATGATGCGCTTGACTTCGCCATCAATGGTCGATGCAACCTGCTCACCATAGCCTCTGGTATGTGCCAAGTCCCTGCCGATAAAAACTTCATCCTCATCATTATCGTAGTTGATCGGTCCGACTTCTGCGGAGAAACCATACTTGGTGACCATATCCTTGGCTGTCTGGGTCGCCTTCTTGATATCCGAAGATGCCCCTGTCGTGATGTCGTCAAAAATGATCTCCTCCGCCACACGACCGCCCAGAGAAACGATGATATCCTGTAACATCTTACCCTTGGTGTTGAACATTTCATCCTTTTCCGGCAGCGGCATAGTATAACCCGCTGCTCCCTGTCCGGTCGGAATGATGGATACCGAATAGACCGGTCCGACATCCGGGAGGACATGGAAGAGAATGGCATGTCCAGCCTCGTGGTATGCCGTGATCTTCTTCTCTTTTTCGGAAATGATACGGCTCTTTTTCTCCGTACCCAGACCTACTTTGACAAAAGATCTCTTGATATCATTCTGGCAGATATAAACTCTGCCCTCTTTTGCCGCTAAGATTGCCGCCTCATTTAAGAGATTTTCCAGATCGGCTCCGGTAAAGCCTGCGGTCGTCTGTGCGATCTGCTTGAGATCCACATCATCCCCCAAAGGCTTATTCTTGGCATGCACATGCAGGATCTCCTCACGTCCGCCAACATCCGGTCGTCCAACAAAGACTTTGCGGTCAAATCGTCCCGGACGCATGATCGCCGGATCCAGAATATCAACACGGTTGGTCGCTGCCATCACGATAATACCCTCGTTGACACCAAAACCATCCATCTCGACCAGCATCTGGTTCAAGGTCTGCTCACGCTCGTCATGTCCGCCGCCCATACCGGTTCCGCGTCGTCTTGCCACGGCATCGATCTCGTCGATAAAGACGATACAAGGCGCATTCTTCTTTGCCTCTGCAAAAAGGTCACGCACACGGGATGCACCGACACCTACAAACATTTCAACAAAATCAGATCCCGAAATACTGAAAAACGGCACGCCTGCCTCTCCGGCAACTGCCTTGGCAAGCAAAGTCTTACCGGTTCCCGGAGGTCCGACTAAGATCAGTCCCTTAGGAATACGGGCACCCACCTTGGTGTATTTTGCCGGATCTTTCAGAAAATCTACAATCTCTTCTAACTCTTCTTTTTCTTCTCTCAGACCTGCTACCTGTGCAAAACGCACCGGCATCTTGTCCTGCGTTGTCATCGTAGCACGGCTCTTGCCAAAATTCATCATCTTGGTATTGGCTCCGCCACCCACCTGTGCCTGTGCATTCATCATCATCATAAAGAGGATGAATACGACCGCAACAACGATCAGCATTGGGAGCAGGCTCTCCATGAAGCCGCTGTTGGGAACATCATTTAAACTGTAGTCAACGCCTGCCTCATCCAGGGTATCCTGCAACTCGCCTACATCAGACACATAGACGGTAAATTTCCCACCGGCAGTCGTTGTGATCGTCACCGATCCGGTCGGCACCTGTTCATTCTGGTGAATGACTGCGGATGCCACTTCGCCCTTTGCCAATGCCTTGTCAAACTGGCTGGAAGTATAAGTTGCCGTCTGTGGATTGGAAATGGAATACCAGATAAATACCACGATCAGGATCAGCACAACATATAAGCCCAGACCCACTCTATTCTTTTTCAATGATTGCCTCCTTTATAACTCTACAACCCCGATATATGGCAGATTACGATACTTCTGGTCATAATCCAGACCATAGCCTACAACAAACTCATCCGGAATCGTGAATCCGACATAATCAACGTCCACATCTACCTCACGGCGATCCGGCTTATCTAACATGGTGCACAGACGAACGCTCTTGGCATTGCGCTCCTTAAATACATCCTGTAAAAAGTGCAGAGTGTTGCCGCTGTCGATGATATCCTCCACGATCAGGACATTGCGTCCATCTACCGGAATCTCGACATCATTCTTGATCTTGACCTCACCGGTAGATACGGTACCGGAACCATAACTGGAAGTTGTCATAAAATCGATCGTTACCGGAACGGTGATCCTTTTTGCCAGTTCGCAGGCAAAGAAAGATGCGCCGCGCAGAATACAGATCACATATACGCTCTCTCCTTCATAGTCTTTGCTGATCTGTGCTCCTAACTCTGCAATTCTTGCTGCCAGATCCGCCTCAGGGATCATCTCTCTGATTGTCTCACTCATTTTCATTTTCCTCCAAAATCTGTATTTTTAATATTCTTTTTGTATGATCGTCTACTTTATAATACGTACTGATCCGATAACCAACCGCCCAGATCACATGGTCGCCATCGCATAAAAGCGGAACCCGATCACGTTCCCACCTGGATACCTTTTCGTTGACAAAATAATCCTGTAATGACTTGCGACCACCAGACGCCGTCACGGTCAGATAGTCTCCCTTACGCCTATAGCGTAATTGAATAGCATTCTTTATCTTATCATAATCGAACCATTTCGTATAGAATTTTCTAGGAATTTCCATCTTGGGATCATAGGAAAAACTCGATACCTCTATATATTTTCCTGTCTCCGGCAAAGGGATACGGATTCCTTCTTGGATCTCCTCCGCCGAAAAAGTATGGCAAAGATCCTCTTTTTCAAGGCCACTGTCCCCATATCGCATTTCCAAGCCTTCGTATGTGCGGGCAACGCTCAAGCCATAAGGCAGTTCCACTCTGCGCCCCGTCTGCGCCGCAAAGAGTTGATCCAAGGCTTCCAAATGTGCCGTGCTGATGTCCCGCAGACCGGCTACATAAGCCGCCAGCCACAGGTATAGGACCTGACACCGCAAAAAGGAAGGCTGGTCTTTCAAAGGTTCTGCCAAGAGCAGATCTCCCTGCCTAGACTGGGCAAGCAGGTCTTTTGCCACCTGTCGGATATAATCTGCCACCTGCCCCAGATATAAGGCTTCCCTGCCCAGATGATCGCCTGCCTGAGCATTGATCTTTTGCAGTTCCGGCATGACCTGATGACGCAGGCGGTTCCTGTCATAATGGATATCCGTATTCGTGCTGTCCTGGCAGTAGGTCTGCCCCAGACCCGCCAGATAGGCTTCCACTTGTGCCCGGCTTGAGGATAGGAAAGGACGGATGATACGTCCCCTTTTGACCGGCATGCCCCGCATGCCCTCCAGTCCCGTACCCCGCACCAGATGAAAAAGCATGGTCTCTCCGTTGTCTCCGGCATGATGGGCTAAGGCAATGCGCACCGGGTGCCCCAGTTCTTTTTCCCAAGCCTCGGCTTCCTGCGTAAGAACCGCATAACGCGCCTCCCGCGCTGCTTCCTCCACAGCCGTCTGCGCTAAAACCGCATCCTGCAGGCGGTCTTTGACCGATATGGTCCGCTCCTCTATTCCCAGATCCCGGCACAGTTCTTCTACGAAATATTGATCCCGCAGGCTCTCCTGTCCCCGGATGCCATGTTCTACATGAATACAGCGCAGACAGATCCCCAGACGGTCACGCATCTGCCATAGAAAGCGTAAGAGCGCCACAGAATCTGCCCCACCCGACACGCCGACCAAGACACCGTCACCCGGATGTATGAGGTCTTCCTGCTCTATGAATCTGCAAACACTTTCTTCCCATTTTGCCTGCTGCATTTCTTACCTTTCCAACGCCTTCAAGACCAGCACGGTCATATCATCCGCCGCTGTCCCTCCGGTAAAGAGCAGGACACGCTCTATGATCTTTCGTGCAAATGTCACGGCATCTGTATCTGCCAGTTCTTCGATCAACTGACGCAGCATCTCTACCGCGTCCTCAACCTGCAAATATTCTAACACACCATCCGTAACGAGTACAAGATAGTCCCCTGCTTCCAGATAGGACCGAAAAGGCAGTGCCTCCAGGGAAGCACTGGCTCCCATAGGCAGGCTGTCCGCCTCGATCACTTCCGTCCGCCTTTTATGGCGCACAAAGGAGACATGTGCCCCCACCTTATAACAATCCACGATCCCGGTATATTCGTCCACCAGACAGGCATCCAGCGTCGAAAATCGTTCTGCCTCCGCGCCAAAGATCATTGCCGCATTCATCAGGCGCAATGCCATATCTATGGTAAAACCGGCTTCGGCAAACTGCAAAAAAAGGCTGACGACCGTATCACTCTCCTCGTGTGCCTGTCTTCCGCTGCCCATCCCATCGGATAGTGCCATAACAAAGACTCCCTGCTCCAAGCGTCTGGTGCCGAAACTGTCCCCGGAGATCGTCTGCCCCCGCTGTAACATCTTGGCAACGCCATAGGTGCACTCCAGTTTCGGTCTTGTCACAAAGACATAGTCTGCCCGCTCGCGCCCCACAATACTGCGGTTCTGTTCAACCATCATAAGAGTTTGTCCGGTACAGGTCTCTATGATCGCCAGCACCTCCTTGCTGGTCATGCAGACACCGGCGCGCGCCGCCAGTTCCATAAGGATCCGACAGGTTCCGTTTTTCCGCCGGTAAAAATGCAGACTCCATACCCTAAGCCCGACCTCGCGCAAATGGAAACGGATCTTTGCCAAAAGCCAGCGTTCTTTGTCATCGCAAAGCCTGTCCGCCTCCATACAGTCTTCCATCACATATGCCATGGCATCGATCTGTCCGGCGATCATTTCCCTATGCTCACACAGGCGGCGATACCATGCCAGATTTAACTCGGTACGCTCAAAGATTCCCAGTGCTTCCCGGATCAAAAGTTCCGCCCGCTCGCACTGCCGCCCGATCTTCTCCTGTAAGACCGGATCGATCTTTTGTCCTTTTTCTGCCTGGGCAAACAACTGCTCCATGGCAAGTGACATGGCACTCCCCTGTGCCAGACATGTCTCGTAGCGTCCACAATCTCCGCAGATCCGTCCCCGCAACTCCTGCTGCATGGCGACAAATCCCATGCCTGCTTCCCCTTCTTTCGGTCTTACCAGCGCCTCCATGCTCTGTGCCAGCCCACTCATGGCTCTGGAATATTCTCTTGCCTGGAGGGGAAGGACACGGGTACCGGTCTTTTTTTGCATACTGTGCCAGACCTCCTCCAAAAGATCCATCCCCCGACAGGTAAAATAGGCTCCACCAGCCACCAAAAGCCCCTCCAGCACTGGCAGGATCCCATAGGGAAAGGTCATGGTCTGTGTCGCCGTCATCACGCGTCCGCCATAGGTGATCGCCACCAGGATCATGCCCAAAAGGCTTGTCTGCCCCATGCGACGCACCAATATATGCATATGCCAGAAGATCGCAAGTACCACCATCCAGACTAAAAATGTCACGCCGTAGCGAAAGAGGGCTGCGATCGGCAAAAAGAGTACCATCCACAAATAGGAAAACGGCACACACAATCGCCTGTTCTCCTCGTTCAGATAACACGCCCCAAATATGACTGCCACAAAAGGATAGCATCCCAGCATCTTAATATGGCAGGCCAACAGCCCCAGAAGCAGATAAATCAAAGTTCTTGCAATCTTGTCTTTCATAATGTGCCTCCTATTTCACTTGCAGAGGCTATTATAAAAGGACTTCCCTGCATTATTTGTCAAAGGAAGTCCTGCTTATCTTTTTTCTATCATCTTTATGTTCTATTTTTCGCGAAAAATCGTCTCATTATCATAAACCAAGCCCAATTTATCCTTGGCAACTTTTTCTTTGTATTCATCCGACTGGATATACTGTTCCTGTTCCTCCAGTTCCTTTTGCTTGTCCTCTTGCTCGCTCAGTTCATTCTGCTTGGTCTGCTCCGTCTGCACCAAGGCCTCATTCTTCTGGTATAGGCGCACCATCTGCACGGAGAGCACCAGCACTAAGAATATACCAATGCAGAGAAAAGAGATCCTTCCTGCGCTATTTTTATTTTTCTTTTTCTTTCTCGGTCTTCTACTCATATATCGTCCCTTTTTTCTTTTTGTTCTGTCCATTTTGCCAGAAAGGCAAACAGACGATCACAGCCTTTCCCCATATAGCGGTAAAGGCTTGAAAAAAATTTACAGATGACAGCAAGTGGGACATACAATATCCGTCTTACCAACTTACTACCTATAGCATAATACAAAATCATCCCGGCTGCACCTATAAATAATTGACAAAAACGTAAAATTCCCTCCGTTTCTGCATTTTGTACCTGCCAAATAACAAGACCTGCAACGATCCAATAGAAAAAATCGCCCAGAGCCGCCCCCTCTTTGGTAATTTTGCTGATGCGTCGCAGGGTGCGGATCAGATCGTATCCCAATCCCAGACTTATGCCCAGAAGAAACATGACCCAGAGGATATGTCCCTGTTCCGTCACAAAAGAATACAAATGCATTATTTAAACATCCGTCCTAAAAAACTCTCGCCCATCGCCTTAGCGGAGACAACTTCGGAATAGAGCAAGGCGTCTACCCTGCCTTCTACTTCCAGATCGCCTTTTTCCACAGACAGGCGGTTGATATGGAGATCATTGCCCTTGATGGTAAGCATCCCCTCCGAGGTTTCCAATAAGATCTCCCGCAGATCAAAGGAGATCACATCTAAAATCCCGGTAAGGCTGATCCCTTTCCGGTTCGTCATCAATAATTTGTGGTTGGTCATGACCTGTTTTTCTTCCATAGGATCTCCTCCTGATACATTCTTATATCTCTATCCTATGTCAGAAATCCAACTTTATGACAGCAATTCCTATAGGTAACGGAACATGTCCTTTGCCTCTTCCTTTTTGGTCGTATCTAAGAGTGCCAGCACCTCGACCTTGACCGGCTTGTTGCCAAAGGCGATCTCAATGATGTCTCCTACCTTGACCTTGACCGAAGCCTTTGCCTCTTTGCCATTGACCATGACACGCCCTGCATCACACGCCTCGTTTGCCACAGTGCGGCGTTTGATCAGACGGGACACCTTCAAAAACTTATCTAAGCGCATTGTCCTTACTTCCTTCCTGCTTATACAAAAAAGGCTCAAAACCGAAGTTTTGAGCCAGATGTTCATAAAACAATATGAATTAGTTCATCATATCCTTTAAAGCCTTACCAGCCTTGAACTTAGGAGCCTTAGAAGCCGGGATCTTCATCTCAGCGCCAGTCTGAGGATTTCTTCCTGTTCTAGCAGCTCTCTCAGATACTTCAAAAGTACCGAATCCAACTAACTGGATCTTCTCACCCTTCTTGAGTTCTTCTGCAACAACATCTGTAAATGCCTTTAATGCTGCTTCTGCATCCTTTTTTGAAAGATCTGCCTTGCTAGCCATAGCTGCAACTAATTCTGTTTTGTTCATATTAACTTCCTCCTATGGAATATAAAATAAAATATTATGTCAGAGGTCTGCCTCCAAAATAACTACAAAAATATTTATAAAGGTTTTACCTATTTTTGTCAAGGCAAAGCCCTTATATTTTCAAGGTTTCCCGACGTTTTGCCATATTATACAAAATAATAAATAATCTTTGTGTAAGAATACTACAACATCTTTTCTACCAAGGCATTGACAGCCGCTTTCATAGCCTCTGCCTTAGCATCTGCATCCGCCAGGGAACTTCCCTTGATACCAAAATAGAATTTAACCTTTGGCTCTGTACCGGAAGGACGGACGCATACCCATGCATCATCCGTCAGTTCATAATAAAGCACATTGGAACTTGGAAGTCCGGTCGGGCGTACGGCACCGGTAGCAATATCAGTGATCGTATCGTTCTTATAATCGCGGACGGCTGTCACCTGATAAGCACCGATCTCCTTTGGTGCCTCTGCACGCAGGGTATTCATGATCTGTCCGATCTTTTCCAAGCCCTCGATGCCCTTTAAGGTAATGGCTGTAATGCCATCCTGATAATAACCATAACGCTCATACATAGCGATCATAGCATCCCAGAGGGTCATATTCTTGGTCTTGTAATATGCGGCAGCCTCACAAAGAGCCATAGAAGCCACAACCGCATCCTTATCTCTTGCATAGGTGCCTGTCAGACAGCCGTAACTTTCTTCCATACCAAAGAGGTAAGTTCCCTTGCCTGTCTTTTCCATTTCTAAGATCTTCTGACCGATGAACTTAAATCCGGTCAAAACTTCAACCAATTCGATGCCGTAGTAGTCTGCGATCGCATCTGCCATGTTGGTAGAGACGATTGAACGCACAAAGACACCATCTTCCGGCAGTCCCTGTAACTCTTTCTTTTGTCCGATCAGATAATCGCCGATCAGACAGCCTGACATATTACCGGTCAGAGGATGATACTCGCCGGTCTTGGCATCCTTGACATATACGCCAAGTCGGTCAGCATCCGGGTCTGTCGCAAGAACAAGATCAGCATCCACTTTCTTTGCCAATGCCAGTCCCAAAGTGAAGGCTTCCTTTGCCTCCGGGTTCGGATAGGAAACGGTAGGGAAATCTCCATCCGGCAATTCCTGCTCCGGTACCACATAGACATTGGTAAAGCCAAGTTCTTTTAAGACACGTCGCACCGGGATGTTTCCGGTACCATGCAGTGGTGTGTAAACGACCTTGATCTGAGATCCCACTGCATCAATGGCATCCTGATGTACGACTAATTTCTTTAACTCTTCGATATAAGGATCGTCGATATCCGCACCGATCGTCTGATACAGACCTGCTGCAATGGCTGCATCCTTGTCCATCTTCTTGCATACAGCGTAGTCTGAGATCGCCTTAACCTCGTTCATGATGCCGCTGTCATGTGGCGGTGTGATCTGCGCACCATCTTCCCAATATACTTTGTAGCCATTGTACTCTGGTGGATTATGACTTGCAGTAATATTAATACCAGCAATTGTATGTAATTTACGTACAGCATAAGATAATTCCGGTGTTGGACGAAGGGATTCAAACACATATGCCTTAATGCCGTTTGCTGCTAAGCAAAGTGCTGCTACATCTGCGAATTCCGGTGACATATGTCTGGAATCGTAGGCGATCGCTACGCCGCGATCCTGACCGCCGACCTTTAAGATGTAGTTGGCAAGCCCCTGTGTTGCCTTGCGCACGGTATATTCATTCATACGATTACAGCCTGCACCGATAATACCACGGAGACCCGCGGTGCCAAATTCCAATTCCGTGTAGAATCTCTCCTCGATCTCCTTCTCATCTCCTGCGATCTGACGCAGTTCTTCCTTGGTAGCCTCATCCATGTAGTCGCTTTCCAGCCACTGCATATACTGCTCTTTGTAACCCATAGTATCCTCCTTATATGTGTTCTGTTTTTATGATAATTGCCAGACTAATTTTCGTCAAGCAATGTAGATAACATCTTTGAAATGGTCGTCAGGTAGTCCGTATCCGTAAGACTGGAAGAACTGCTGTCCGAAGTCTTGGACGAACTGCTCCTACTTGATGAACTCTTGCTGGTCGATCCGGTAGACTTGTTACTATTGGTACTGCTGTTTGATGAACCGCTGCTCTTACCGGTATCGGAAGATGTTGATGTATCTTCTTCACTCTGCTTATCCCCTGTCGTGCTCTCACTTTCTGCCAGATCCAGTGAGATCGTCGCACTTTCGGAATTGACGATCAGTGTCTTTTGCCAGTCATCATATCCCTCTGCCACAACCTTTAGGGTATGAGATCCATAGGTAACCGGCACTGCCTGTCCGACCGTGATCTGCTGTCCGTCAATGTAGACCGATGCACCTGCCACTTCAGATGTAACCGTCAACTGACATACTTTTGGTCCACTGCCTTTTAACTGATCAAGATCAACTAACGTTGTCTCTCCGCGTGCCACGGTATATGTCCCGGTTCCGCCATAGCCCTTGTTGGCAACCGTGATGGCATAGGTTCCTTCCGGCACCTCCAGAAGCATATCCCCAGTGATCTTAGTAAAGATCCGGTTGCCGATACAGATCATACTATCCACAAAGATGGAAGAATTCTGCAATTGGATATACCCATGCCCAGTCGTCACAATGACGGACCAGACCTCTTTGTCCTTGCCGATAACCTGCAAGGTGTCATCCGTCCCGATCATATCCAAACTAATGCTTGCATCCTGAGAAAAAGCCATAGTATTGGAAGTGATCCGGTACTGGGTCTGCCCGATCGTAAAGATCCCTTTTTCCATGTCGATCTTGTAATTGGTGACATCTGTCTGATTCCAGACCTGATCAGACATCTTCACGCTACTCAGGGCAGATGCCGCCGTAATGTCCCCGATTTGTACAACCTGCCCTGGTGTAAAATGGATCGAACTATAAGAATCCCCATACTTATCCATAAAACGGGTTCCCAGCGTATAAGCATAGCGCACCTGACGTTCAGACTCCGGCGCATACAGGGTCATCGTCTCTCCCACCATATCCATTTGTTCAATAACAAAATCCTGCGTATCTTCTTCCGTGTCTGCCTTCTCCTCCTCTTGCTTTGCGGCAGGCGCACGATAGGTAAAAGGTTCGTTCGATTCCTCTTTCCCACAGGCACTCAGAGCGCCAAGACAAGCAAGCAGACACAGCAGAATACCGCTTGTTTTTCTTATGTTTTTCATAGGTCGATTATAAACTATTCCGCCAGATTATACAATAAGACCAGAAATTCCTGACGTGCCTTCTCCTGCGCCAGGATCTGCCGCAATTTGTCACCGTCACGCTTGGACGACCATGTCTTTTTGTTGTTATTGTAATGATTGGCGATCTTCCAGAATTTTTCCGGATACAAAAGGCGCAGATAGAGTTGCTGCAATTCCCCCGTGCGGAAAGGGCGGACTCTCTGGTAGGTCATGAGCATCTGCCTGCCCAGTTCCGCGTTCCAGCGGTTCTTTTCCAGGGCTTTTCTCGTATATTTTGCCAGATCGCTCATGGCGCTGTCCATGCGCATGCTCTCAAAATGCTGTATGTGCGAAGTTCCGCTGCAATCCAAGACATTGTGATGGTGATAATCGCCATGGCATAACTGTAATTCTTCCTTTAGGGAAAGTATCTCTTCTTCCACTTGCTCCCCCTGTCCGTAAAAAGTCCCGTATGCCTGCTCGTACAAGTCTTCAAATCCCGTCTTCTTTTTCTTCTTGCGGATATAATTCCGCAGGTTCTTAAGTTCCCGGTTATGCCGTCTGACTTCCTCCGCCAGCAGATGCTGCGGCGCAAAAAAGACCTCCTTTTTGTCTGTCTCTATCGTTTCCAACTGCAAGTGCAGATCTGCCAGTTTTCTTGCCCCCTCCAAGACCTCAAAGGCATTTTTGACGTCACACTCCCGCCCGGGCTGGTAAGACTTTAAAACATAGGTCGGTCCGCCTTCTTCCCGGACCGCATATGCCCCCTCCTGTGTCGGCAGGATCTGCTCCACCGCAGGATCCCAGGCCTTTAGTTCTGCCAGCACCTGCGCCAGTCCTTGTGCTTTTTCCATGGATCCGGTAAAAGACTTTAACATATAGACCGCCCCTGCCGTATGTATAAAAAGACTCCCCCTTCCTTTTGTCACGCCCGTAACTTCCAGAGCATAGGCTCCCAGCAAATTTTCTCCCTGCCCCAGACGCGGAATAACAACCTGTGTTTTCTCTATATTTTCACACATAAAAAAATCCTCCATAAGACGAACATGATGCTTCGATATCTGTTCATCTTATGAAGGAATCCTTCAGATTATACCTATCTATCCCTGCTGTTCCAACTCTTTTCTTGCCTCTGCAAGCAGGATCTCTTTGGTATTACATGCCGGGTCTTCGACCACCTTGGCAAAGAGTTTATCCAGGACCTGACCGATCTGTTTTCCCTGGGGCAGACCCAATGCCAAAAGTTCCTTGCCGTTGATAGCTAGATCCTTTTTCTGTATGCAGGCATGGTCTGCTAAGATCTCCTCGTAGAGTTCTTCAAAACGGTCGATCGCCTCTAATTTTTCCGCCCGCATATAGGTACTCTGCGCCAGAGCGTCTGCACGCTTGACCGTAAAAATCTGTGGGAAACATTCCAGCCCCATCTTTACCATACTGCGCCGGATGCTCTTTTTGGTCAGCGCCGGACGCAGATCATGAAAACGGACCAGGCGCTTGACCGCGCGGATCGTATCATTATCAAACTTGAGTCGGTGCAAAATCTGCCCTGTCATCTCCGCCCCCACTTCCGGGTGTCCGTGGAAATGATCGATGCCATCCGCATCGGTCGTACGGCACTGGGGCTTTCCGATATCATGAAAAAGCATGGTCAGTCGTAAGATACGGTCTGGCGGAACCCCCATGATGGCATGTATGGTATGTTCTCCCACCGAATACTGATGGTGGATGGTATGCTGGGGTGTCTGCATCATTGCATCAAACTCTGGCAGAAATACGCGGCTGAGTCCACTCTCATAGACAGCCCGCATCTCCTCCGGGTGGTCTGATGTTAATAGTTTGACCAGTTCTACCATAATGCGCTCTGTACTCACCTTGGCAATGGTCGATGCCAGAGTGCAGATCGCTTCGTAGGTCTGTCGCTCGATCGTAAATCCCAACTGTGCTGCAAAACGCACGGCACGGAGCATCCGCAGGGCATCCTCAGAAAATCGCTCACTCGCACATCCCACACAGCGTATAAGACCACGTTTCAGATCGCCCACGCCGTCAAAGAGATCTACCAAGCCCTGACTGTCATTGTAAGCCATGGCATTGATGGTAAAATCGCGCCGCTTGAGATCTTCGGATAAGAGATTGGTAAAGGCGACACTCTCTGGGTGTCTGCCGTCCTTGTATTCGCCGTCAATGCGATAGGTCGTCACCTCATAGCCGGTCTTTCCACACATGATCGTCACAGTCCCGTGTGCAATACCGGTATCGATGGTATGAGAAAACAAGTCCTTGACTTCCTGGGGGGATGCCGAGGTCGTGATATCCCAATCCGCCGGTTCTTTCCCTAAAATGCTGTCGCGGACACAGCCACCTCCCGCGTAGGCTTCGTGTCCGCAACTTTCCAAACGATCTATAATTGTGATTACGTCCTGTGGTAATACGATCTTCATTAATATGCTTTGCCCCAATAAACTAACTTCTTAGCCGGTTTTCCACAACATACACAGACATCTGAAATCTTTTCCTGTGTAAATGGCATACATCTGCTGGTCGCTGTTGTCTCTTCTTTGATCTTGTCTTCACAAGCCTGCTCACCACACCACATTCCGCGGATAAATCCCGGCTTGTTGGCTACGATGTCCTTGAACTCCTCGTAGTTGTGTGCGTCGTAGGTATGCGCATCTCTGTGTGCTCTTGCACGCTCTAACATCTCTGTTTGCATGGTATCCAAGATCTCTGTGATCTTTTCTGCCAATGTATCCAGAGATACCGTGATCTTTTCTCTGGTATCACGACGAACAAGGATCGCCTGATTTGCCTCGATATCACGAGGTCCCATCTCTACTCTTACCGGAATACCGCGCATCTCCTGCTCAGAGAACTTCCATCCCGGAGACTTGTCCGTATCATCTAACTTGGCACGGAGTCCTGCTGCACGCAAGGTCTCCAATACTTCGTGTGCCTTATCCAGCACGCCTTCTTTATTCTGCATGATTGGAATGACATCCACCTGAACCGGAGCGATCCTTGGTGGCAGTACCAGACCGGAATCATCCCCATGTACCATGATGATAGCACCGATCAGACGGGTGGTCATACCCCAGGAAGTCTGATGTACATACTTTAACTGGTTGTCCTTATCGGTATATTGGATCTCAAATGCCTTGGCAAAACCATCCCCAAAGTTGTGGCTGGTACCGGACTGTAAAGCCTTGCCGTCATGCATGAGTGCCTCGATCGTATAAGTTGCCTCTGCACCTGCGAACTTTTCCTTGTCTGTCTTACGTCCGCGGATGACCGGCATAGCCAGAACTTCTTCACAGAAGTCTGCATAGAGGTTCAGCATCTGCTGTGTACGCTCCTCAGCCTCCTCTGCTGTTGCATGTGCTGTGTGACCTTCCTGCCACAAGAACTCTCTGGAACGAAGGAAAGGTCTGGTCTCCTTTTCCCAACGGACAACAGAGCACCACTGGTTATATACCTTTGGCAGGTCTCTGTATGACTGGATCTCATCCTTATAGAAATCGCAGAACAAAGTCTCTGAGGTCGGTCTGACACAAAGTCTTTCCTGTAATGGATTGAGTCCTCCATAGGTGACCCATGCAACTTCCGGTGCAAATCCCTCGACATGATCCTTTTCTCTCTCTAACAGACTCTCCGGGATGAACATTGGCATGTAGACATTCTCTACACCCGTCTCCTTAAATCTACGATCCAGTTCATGCTGGATATTCTCCCAGATCGCATAACCGGCAGGTTTGAAGATCATACATCCCTTGACACTGGAATAGCCCATCAATTCTGCTTTTTTTACAACATCCGTATACCACTGTGCGAAGTCAACATCCATAGATGTAATGGCTTCTACTAATTTTTTATCCTTTGCCATCATGGCCTCCTTCATCTTTCATCAATACCATTTATTCTAAAAAAATCCACAAGTCTTGTCAAGGCTTGACATCAGCGGACTTTGCCTTATTTTTTAGGTAAAACGGTAGATCTCCCAGATCAAAAATGCACTTGCCGGTCCTAAGATCACACCCCAGATCCCATAGATCTCCAGTCCCAGATAAATACATGCCAGAACAATGAGAGGATCAGCACCGACGCTCCTGCCGATGAGTTTTGGTTCCAGATACTGACGGAGCAGGCTGGTGCCCCCTGCCAAAAAAAGATAATAGATGCCAAGCCCGATCTTCTTTTGCAGGAACATGACGACCGCCCAGGGCAAAAAGATCAGTGATGTTCCGATAAAAGGCAGGGCATCACAAAAACCGATAAAAACGCCCACCAAAACCGCATAGGGGTTGCCCGTCAAGAGCAGGGCAACAATACAGATCGCCGTGATGATCAGCATGATGATCCCCTGGGCGCGCAGATAATCGCCGCCTACCACGGACAGATCTTTTGCCAGAGACACAACCACCTGCCCGAAGGTATTCTTTTTAATCTGCTCCTGTAAAAGGGCATAATCCTTGGTCATAAGGATGGTCGCCACCAAGGTCACCGCCAGAGCCACCATGCCGCCCAAGGTATCCTGCATGCCGCCGAAAGGTGACGCCACGTTGTCTACAAAATGGTCAAGCATCTGTTCTGTGTTAAATTTTGCCATGAGTTTTTCGTAGGCTTCCCCGAACAGACCGGACTCCTTTGCCCCCTCCCAATACAAGAGTTCTTCCCGCCGCCCCCACAGATCCATAAATTCCTTTACCAGATACCAGAGCAGCAGGCAGACACCGCCCACGATCAAGAGATTGCGCAGGATCAGAAGAGTCTTATGCTCTTTTTTCCTGCATGCCGACCGCCGAAAAGCGCCCGCCAGATAAAAGGCTACAAAAAAGGGAAGCACCATCGGCAGCAGCCACTTCATAAAGGCATATACCAAGAGGGTGATTCCCAGTAGTTTAATTGTATTTCTGATAAAATGATAATTCTGCTCCATAGGATCAGTATGTAGCAAATTCTTCCTTTTTATGCAAAAAAGTCACCGAACTCTCTGCCACGAGGCTTGATGGAAAAATCCATGCCCTCCTCGCTGACCGGATGCGTAAACTGCAGGCGGTAGGAGCAGAGACAAAGCGGTTCTCCGGTACGGCTGCCACCGTATTTGACATCGCCTAAGATCGGTGCCGTACGGCTTGCCAGTTGTACGCGGATCTGGTGGAAACGACCGGTATCCAGATGGATATCCAAGAGGCTGCGATCATCCAGACGCTTGACCACTTCATAGGAAAGGCGCGCTTTCTTTGCCCTTGGGTTACTTTCCGTAACCACCATGGCACGGTTCTTTCTCCCATCTTTTACAACATAATCTTCCAAAACGCCTGTCTCCGGTATATTCTCTCTGGTCACGATGGCGTAATAATATTTGGCAAACTGCCTTGCCTTTAATTCTTTGCCAAGAATGGCTGCCGCCGCCGCATTTTTTGCAAAGACCAATACTCCCTCGACCGGCTGATCCAGACGGTGGATCACCCCTACATAGTCGCTCTCGCCCTTTGCCACACGATAATTGCGGATCATGCTGACCATATCCGGCTCTGTCATCTTGGCGGTCTGCGTTGCGACCCCTGCCGGCTTATAGCAGACCAGCACATCCTCATCCTCAAATAATACCTCTAACTCCATACTTTCTCCTTCCGCGCCAAGCCGCTATGCCCCCATAGGCGGCTGCGCTTTCTTTATACCTTGAACCGATATCCCACGCCCCAGATCGTCTCGATGTATTGTGGTTTATTGGTATTCAATTCTATCTTTTCACGGATCTTCTTGATATGAACGGTGACCGTCGCGATGTCTCCGACCGAATCCATATCCCAGATCTCCTTGAACAATTCCTGCTTGCTAAAGACATGATTTGGATGCTCTGCCAGAAATGCCAGAAGTTCGAACTCCTTGGTCGTAAACTGTGTTTCCTCGCCCCGGATCCATACACGTCTTGCCGACTTGTCGATCTTGATATCACGGATCTGGAAGGTATCGCCCTGGGTCTGCTGATTGCTGCCCACCAGACGGTCATAGCGTGCCAGATGAGCCTTTACCCTTGCAACTAATTCGCTCGGTGAAAACGGCTTGGTGATATAGTCATCCGCGCCCAGTCCCAATCCACGGATCTTGTCGATATCCTCTTTCTTGGCAGAAACCATAAGGATCGGCGTATTCTTGACCTGACGGATCCTGCGGCAGATCTCAAAGCCATCCATATCCGGCAGCATGAGATCCAGCACAAAGATATCAAAATCTTCTGCTAGGGCACGCTCGCATCCCTTGACGCCATTCTCCTCGATCACGACCTCAAAATCCGATAACTCCAGATAGTCCTTTTCCAGTTCCGCGATCGCTAGTTCATCCTCGATAATAAGTACTCTACTCATTTGGTACCTCCTGATATTTTCGTAAAACAAAGTACATGACTGTACCTACATTCTCTTTGCTGGTTGCCCAGATTTTTCCACCATGATCCTCAATGATCTTTTTGACAATGGAAAGTCCGATACCGCTTCCGCCTGCCGCAGAATTGCGCGAAGCATCTGCCCGGTAAAAGCGGTCAAAAATATATGGCAGGTCTTTGTTGGAAATACCCTTGCCGTTGTCCTCGATCTCGACCTGTATAAAGTCGCCCACATCCTTGATCCGCATACTAATAAAGGACGGCTCCTCTGCCCGCATATACTTGATGGCATTGCCGATGATATTGTGGATGACCCTGCCAAGCTGCTCCGGGTCAGCGATCATCAGGGTATCTTCATCTACATAATTAAAGAAAGTCAGCTGCATGTGCTGATTTTCCAGATCCATTTCCAACTCTTCCATACAGTCGGTGAAGTAGTCCTTGACGTTTAGTTTGTGGAAATTGTATGGGATCTTATTGGTATCGATATTGCTGTATAAGGTCAGTTCATTGATGAGGGTGTTCATCTCATTTGCCTTGTTGTAGATGGTCTTTAGATAGCGTTCCTGCTTCTCCGGTGTGTCCGCCACCCCATCTAAGATCCCCTCCGAATAACCCTTGATCGCCGTGATCGGCGTCTTTAGGTCATGGGCGATATTGGAGATCAGCATACGGTGTTCCTGCTCCGCATCCAGTTTCTCCTGCGCATTCATCTGCAAGCGCTTGCGCATGGCCTCAAAACTCTCACTGAGTTCACTGATCTCATCATGTCCCTTGGTATCAATGGAAAAATCCAGATTGCCGTCCCGGATATTCTCTGCCGCCTTATTGAGTTGGCGCAGACGGGAAATGATACCGCTGTATGTCCAGATCACTAAGATCGCCGCTGTAAAAAAGAGGATCAGGATCACAGAGATCATAACATCGACCACCAGATTCTTAAAATCCGGCAAATGGGCGATATACTCATAACTGGTACTGGACCATTGGATGTTCAGCGTTGGCAAGATCGTATTGATGGCATATAGCCCTATGGCTGCCATGATAATCGGTACAAATATGATAATGCAAAAGGATATGACAAGTCGCGTCCGTAACTTCATAAACCATTCCATCCTTTATATAGAAAAAAGTCGTGGGATGTCTCATTCATCCCACGACTTCATTATATCACTTCATCCCCTCAAAAAAAGCATTCCATCAAAGTTTTATACTTTTTTTAGAATCTTAAAGATATTTTTTCAAATCTTCAACTTTGTCCAAAGCTTCCCAAGGAAGGTTCAGATCATTACGTCCAAAGTGACCGTATGCTGCTGTCTGCTTGTAGATCGGTCTTCTCAAATCCAGCATCTTGATGATACCAGCCGGACGAAGATCGAAATGATTACGAACGATCTCAACTAACTTCTCATCAGATAACTTGCCTGTACCGAAAGTATCTACCATGATAGATGTAGGCTGTGCAACACCGATCGCATAAGACAACTGGATCTCGCACCTGTCAGCCAGACCTGCTGCAACGATGTTCTTTGCAACGTAACGTGCTGCATATGCTGCGGAACGGTCAACCTTTGTGCAGTCCTTTCCGGAGAAAGCACCGCCGCCGTGACGAGCCATTCCACCGTAGGTATCTACAATGATCTTACGTCCGGTAAGACCTGCATCACCGTGAGGTCCACCGATAACGAAACGTCCGGTCGGGTTGATAAAGAACTTTGTCTCATCATCTACCAGTTCAGCCGGCAGGATCGGGTCAAAGACATATTTCTTGATGTCTTCATGGATCTGTTCTTGTGTTACATCTTCGTCATGCTGTGTAGAAAGGACAACCGCCTCAAGTCTCTTTGGCTTACCAGCCTCATCATATTCTACAGAAACCTGTGTCTTTCCGTCTGGTCTTAAGTAAGAAAGTGTACCATCTTTACGTACCTTAGTAAGTTGAAGTGCCAACTTATGAGCCAAAGAAATCGGATAAGGCATGTAATCTTCTGTCTCGTTGGTAGCATAACCAAACATCATACCCTGATCTCCGGCACCGGTATCCAGATCATCTGTCAAAGAACCCTTCTTTGCCTCTAAAGCCTTATCAACACCCATAGCAATATCTGCTGACTGCTGGTCTAATGCAACCATAACAGCACAGGAATTGCCATCGATACCCTTCTTACCATCATCATAACCGATATCAAGAACCGTCTTACGAACGATTGCAGGAATATCAAGTTGTGCCTTTGTGGTTATCTCGCCTGTTACAAGTACAAATCCGGTACATGCTGCTGTCTCGCAGGCAACACGGCTCATCGGATCCTGTTCCATACAAGCATCTAAGATTGCATCTGATACAGCATCACAGACCTTGTCCGGATGTCCTTCTGTAACAGACTCTGAAGTAAATAATAATTTTTCCATTTTCTTCTTCCTTTCTGTATTACCCTTTTGTTCCTTTTTAACGCCTTAAAAGAAGCATTAAAAAAATCCGCCATAAGCGGATTTAATTGTCTAAGATAATCAAATCCCTTATTGTTCGAGTTACTCGCTCAGGTAGGCACCTTCCATCTTCCGGGGTTGCCGTGGTTTCATCGATCCTATGTATCTCCGCCACTCTGAATAAGAGAAAATACGATATGGAATTTTCAAATCTGTGACTTTCATCAGTGATGACTTTACACCCCATATGGGTATTTGTCAAGAAATCCCCCTATACAATTCCTGCATTTTGTAGTCGTCCCCTAGTCTTACCCCGCAATCTGTATATATTTGCCCATTTTGGCATTTTTCTTTGGCTTTCGACGCAAATCGTCAGAAAACTATTGCCAGATGGGAGATATTACATATATAATATTTCTGTGTGTATAATTTTCTTTCATTTACGAGGCAATTACACACCTTTGGGGGAAGAACATAATATGATAAAAGTAAGCGTAAACCGATTACAAGCCGGCATGGTCGTTGCCAAGCCGATCGTTACAAAAAGAGGACAGACCATCGCATCTGCCGGGGCCAGTCTGACATCACAGTTGATCGCCAAGTTATCCTTTTACCGGATCCAGACCGTTATGATCGATGAAAATTCGATCCCACAGGAGATCCGCGAACAGGCAGTCACACTGGAAGTTGCCGAGCCAAAGCCAGAGGCTCCTGCCCAAAAGCTGGTCGCAAAACCGGTCACAGAGCAAAAGACAGAGACTCCGCACCCGCAGGTCCATCCGCTCGAGACAACGTCGCATAGACAGCGCATACAGTCCACGCCGCAGTTTCAGGCATTTCAGACCTCTTATACACGCAATATGATCTCTCTGAAAGAGGATTTTGATCTCATCATTGCAGGACAGGTTGACGGTGCATGTGACCATCTTCTGTCCGAGGCAGCATCCTTATTTGCTTCCAAGACTTCCTTGGAACTTTTTGACATGATACATACCATGCGTTCTGTCGATGATTCCGTCTACGCCCATTCTTTGAATGTCGCTTTGATCTCCAGAGCCATCGGTAAATGGATGCAGTTCTCCAAGGAAGATTTGAACACCCTGACCTTGGCAGGGCTTTTACATGATATCGGCAAGACCCAGATCCCTTCTGAGATCTTAAATAAACAGGGCAAACTGACCGATGAGGAATTTGACATCATCCGTTCCCATGCCAAACTGGGACACAAGATCTTAAAGGACACCGACCTGGATCTTCGTATCAAGTTGGCAGCCTTACAACATCACGAACGTTATGACGGATCCGGTTATCCACGCGGTCTGGAATCCGATGAAATCGATACTTTTGCTTCCATCGTTGCCATCGCTGATGTATATGATGCCATGACGGCAGCACGCTCTTACCGTGCTCCCAAATGTGCTTTTCAGGTCATTGCCGCTTTTGAAGATGACGGTTTCCAGAAGTACAACCCAAAAGTCATCTTTACCTTTTTGCAGCGTGTGGCAGCCTGCTACAACAACAGCCGTGTCCTTCTAAGTGACGGCACCGCCGGACAGATCGTGTATCTCAACAAAAATACCTTATCCCGTCCGATCGTCGACACTGTCGAGCATGGCTTGATTGACTTATCCCAGTCTGCCAACAAGGATCTGTTCATCAAGGCAATCCTTTAACATTTCTTATAAAATCAAAAACGGCTATCTTTATCACATACATGACAAAGATAGCCGTCTTTTTATCTTTTGATCTAGGAAACCCGAAGCATAAACTTCTGGATCTCTTTTTCGCAATTTGTCCGTTCGATCTGTGCGCCCAGACTGCGCAACTTGATCTCGAAATCCTCATAACCGCGCTGGATGAAATGAATATCTTCCACGATGGTAATGCCATCTGCTGCAAGCCCGGCGATCACAAGGGCTGCACCTGCACGCAGATCCGGTGCACTCACGCGCGCACCTGTGTATTCCTTAATGCCACGGATAATGGCAATATTGCTCTCCACCTTGATATCTGCTCCCATGCGGGAAAGTTCATCCACGTACTTGAAGCGGTTCTCAAAAATGCTCTCGGTAACGGTAGACGTACCATCCGCCATACCAAGCACAACCGTCATCTGCGGCTGCATATCTGTCGGAAATCCCGGATACGGAAGCGTCGTGATCTGGGTATGAGTCAAGCCCTTGTTGGCAACAATACGAACAGCATCATCAAATTCCTCGATCATACAGCCTGCCTCGATCAACTTGGCAGATGTAGCTTCCAAATGCTTTGGAATAACATTTTTGATCAGGACATCACCCTTGGTCGCTGCTGCCGCGCACATAAAGGTTCCCGCCTCGATCTGATCCGGAATGACAGAATAAGATGTCTTGTGTAACTTTTCCACACCTACGATACGGATCACATCCGTACCTGCACCACGTATATTGGCACCCATGCTGTTTAAGAAGTTGGCAACATCTACGACATGCGGCTCCTTAGCGGCATTTTCGATCACGGTCTTGCCCTCGGCAAGTGCCGCTGCCATAAGTACATTGATCGTAGCACCGACAGATACCTTATCCATGTAGATATGGCTGCCTACCAGATGGTCTGCCTTTGCAGAGATCAAGCCATAACTGATGTCCACATCAGCGCCCAGTGCCTTGAATCCTTTGACATGCAGGTCGATCGGTCGGCTGCCGATCACGCAGCCACCCGGCAATGCTACTTCTGCTCTTTTGTATTTTCCAAGTAAGGCTCCCAGAAGATAATAGGAAGCACGGATCTTTTTGATGTATTCATAATCTACGTTCAACTGTCCGATGGTTGATCCGTTGATGCGCGCTGTGTGTCGGTCTACGCGCTCTACCACTGCGCCGATATCGCTCAAAGCATCCAGCATGATGTTGATATCCCGCACATCCGGCAGATTATCTATGGTCACTGTCTCATCCGTCATAATGGACGCTGCAAGAATTGCGAGCGCTGCATTCTTGGCACCACCGATCTCTACTTCCCCTACGATCGGATTTCCCCCCTTGATTACGAATTGTTCCATATAACACCTCGTTACTCATTTATTCCAAAGGCTCTCGCCTATATTTACCCATTGATAAAAGACATTATAGCACATACTACATCATATGCACCAGTAAATCTTGCGTCACTTGAAAAAGTCAATCTATTTGCCACATACAAACTGACTGCGATACAATTTCGCATAATATCCGTTCTTCTCCAACAATTCCTGATGATTTCCCTGTTCTAAGACCTTACCGTCCTGCATATAGAGGATCACATCTGCTTCGCGGATCGTGGAAAGTCTGTGTGCTACGACAAAGGTTGTTCTGCCTTCCATCATGGTCTGGAAAGCCTCCTGTATCTTCATCTCCGTACGCGTATCAATGGAAGATGTCGCCTCATCCAAGATCAGCATAGGCGGCAATGCCAGCATCAGGCGGGCAATACAAAGAAGTTGCCTTTCTCCCTGCGAAAGACTGCCGTCATCGCCCTTGATATAAGTATCATACCCATTTGGCAAACGTTTGATAAATTCATGCGCATGGGAAGTTCTGGCTGCCTGCACCATCTCTTCTTCTGTCGCATCCGGGTTGGCAAACAAAAGGTTTTCCCGGATAGTGCCCTCTTTCAGCCAGGTCTCCTGTAAAACCATGCCGAATTTTTCACGCAGGTTGGCACGCGGAATAGACCGGATATCGACACCATCAATGGTGATCTTGCCATGTGTCGTATCATAGAAGCGCATAAGCAGGTTGATAAGCGTCGTCTTACCGCTTCCGGTCGGTCCGACAATAGCAATACGCTGTCCCGGCTCTACGGTCAGATTTAAGTGCTCAATGAGCGGTTTGCTCGGATCATAGGAAAACGCCACATCCTCAAATACGATCTTTCCTTCCACATCTGACAGATGATTTACCCGGCTCTCCTCCACTGCCGGTGCATCAATGATCTCAAAAATACGTGCCGCGCAGGCAATGGCGTTCTGTAATTCCGTGACAACGCCGGAGATTTCATTGAAAGGCTTGGCATACTGGCTTGCATAGCCTAAGAAACTGGTCAGTCCACCGACCGTGATGCCGCCGAAGATCGCAAGAATGGCACCTGCGACACCCACACCACTGTAGATCAGACTGTTGACAAAACGTGTTGTCGGGTTGGTGATGGAAGAATAAAAAGTCGCCTTTAAGGAACTGTCTGCCAGGCGGTCATTCAAGACATCAAATTCCTCTTTTGCCTTCTCATTATAAGAAAAAGCAGATACAACCGACTGGTTTTCGATCATTTCATCTGCATATGCAGTCTGTTCGCCGCGGTGCTTCGCCTGCAACTGGAACATAGCATAAGTCCTGCTTGCGACAAACTTTGCCACCAGAAGGGATACCGGAGTCAGGACAATAACTACCAATGCGATCGGCAAGCTGACACGCACCATAAAAAAGATCGTTCCCAGAATGGTCAGTACACCGGTAAACAACTGGGTAAATCCCATCAAAAGACCATCGGAAAAGACATCCGCATCCGTAGCGATACGACTCATATAATCACCATGGGAATGGGAATCAATATTTTTGATCGGCATGACTAACATCTTCTTGAAAGCCTTTTGCCGCATGTTTTTTGTAATGTCATAGGTAATGTAATTATTGATACGGTTCATAAGCCACTGGAAAAAGCAAGTACCCACGATCGCCAGTGCCATCTTTTCTAAAATCTGATACAGTCCATCCCATTGGATCTGCCCGCTGCCGATCATACAATCGACCGCCTTTCCCGTAAGTACCGGAACCAGCAGGGTGAAGATGACTGTCAGTACCGCACAGATCAGGCTGAGAACGATCTGTAAACGGTAGGTCTTTAATTCCACCAGAACACGTTTGATTACTTGAGATTGTTTGATTTCATTTTTTGTACTCATGATTGCTGACCCTTCCTCTTACGAGTTTTGCTCTTTTTCGTCTTTTGGAAACTGTGAATAGTATATTTCCTGATAAATGGCATTGTCCCGCAGCAGGTCTTCGTGTTTGCCCTTGCCTACGATACAGCCATCTTCCATGACTAAGATCTGATCCGCTTCCATCACAGAGGAAGCACGCTGCGATACGATAAAGGTCGTCGGATGCCAAGGCAGCCCGCGGATCGCCTTGCGCAGTGCTGCGTCCGTTGCCACATCCAGTGCAGAAGCCGAATCGTCCAGGACCAGGATCTTCGGCTGTCCCGCCAGGGCTCTGGCAATCGTCAGTCTCTGTCTCTGTCCGCCGGAAAGATTTCTGGCATCCTGTAGGATCTCCTCATCCAGACCATGCTCTTTGCTTTCGATGACGTTGTCTGCCTGGGCTGCATGGACGGCTGTCGCGATCATATCATCTGTAATATCCTCCCGTCCGAAACGGATATTGTCCCGGATGCTTCCATGGAAAAGCACACCGCGCTGCGGTACCAGACCTACGATCTTTGTCAGTTCTTTTTCCTTGTAACTGCGTACATCCTTGCCGTAGATCAATACTTTTCCCTTGCTGGCATCATACATATGGTTGAGCAGGTGCAAAACGGTAGACTTACCGGAGCCGGTGCCGCCGATGATACCAACGGTTCCATGATCCGGCACCTTAAAATCAATATCCCGGATCGCCATCTCGCCCGCCTGTGGATAAGCAAAGGATACCTGCTCATAAGATACTGCATCCGCCTCCGACGCCTTTTGTGTCTCTGTCACATAAGTCCGCTCATCATATGGCATTTCCATGATCTGCTCCACTCTGGTAACCGAAGCGTAGGCACGCATAAGTACCACGATCAGGTTTGCCAATTTGATCAGTTCTACCAAAATCTGTGACATGTAGTTGACAAGTGCTACGACCTGTCCCTTGGCAAGGATCCCCATATCGACCTGGGTAGAGCCAAACCATATGACTGCCACAACACCAAGATTGACGATCACATAGGTGATCGGGTTCAGAAGTGCAGAAACCTTGCCGGCACGCATCTGGTCGGCATACAGGTCTTCTGTCTGCGTCCCAAATGCCTGCTTCTGCTGATCCTGATTACCAAAGGCACGGATCACACGGGCTCCCTCTAAGTTTTCACCGACTGCCAAAAAGACGCGTTCCATCTTCTTTTGGATCCGGCTAAAGATCGGCAGGGTCGACTTGGTGATACCATAGACGACCAGCCCTAAGAGGGCGATCACGATCACAAAGATCAGGGTCGACTTGACATCAACGATCAGTGCCATGATCATCGCACCAAACACGATAAACGGAGAGCGCAGGAAAAGACGCAGGAACATATTGATACCACTCTGTATCTGGTTGATATCCGATGTGATACGTGTTGTAAGTGCCGATGTTCCCACACTGCCATGGCTTGCCGCTGACATATCCATGATGCGGTGAAAAAGATCTGCACGCATCTTAGAAGCCGTGTAGATGGCTGCTTTTGCCGCAAAATACTGTGCCGTGATGGCAAATGCCAGGCCCAAGATGGCAAACAAGATCAAAAGCAGGCACATATGGATCACATAGTCCCTATCCCGGTTTGCGATTCCTACGTCGATAATGGATGCCATTACCAGCGGAACCAGGAGTTCAAAAATTGCCTCCAGCATCTTAAAGAGCGGTGCAAATATACTTTCTTTTTTATAATCTTTTAAATATTTTCCCAAGAACTTCATTTTCTATCCCTTACTTCAAAAAAAGCAAAAGCAAGGACTGCGCCTTGCTTTTGCCTGTCATTATTCTGCCGTTGTGTCTGCTGCCGTTACCTTTTCAAAGAAAGTATCGAACTGTACTTTCTTCCATTGCTTCTTATCGGTCGTCCAGGTAATTTCCTTTTTCCAGCCCTTCAAGACAGACTCTAAATAGTCACTGCGCTTTTTCTCCTCAAGCGTTGTCATCGCTTTTTGGGTTGCTTCTTCATCATACGCGCTATCTAAGCGGATGACATAGTAACCATCGTTTCCTACATCTACAACAGATGAGATCTGTCCCTCGGAAAGAGCATCTGCGGCTGCGATCACGGCTTCATCCAAAGAAGTGTCATCCTTTCCGTAGGATGCTGTCTTGATGGTCGCGCCCGCTGCCTCACCGTCTGTCTCCAGATCGGTTGAAGTCGTAAGGGCTTCTGCCTTTGCCTTTAATTCCTTTTTCTGGTCATCGGTATAATATCCGGTATTGCCAGAGGAATCTTTATAAGTCACGGATCCGAAATAAGCATAAGTGATCGTGCGCTGTGCAGCCTCCTCCTCGGTCACTGTCACATCTGCCGACTCCTTGATGGCTTCGGATACCTTGGATGCGATCGTCTGATTAGTCAGATACTTTTCTACGATCTCCTCGGTCGCCGTCATAGCGTCCAGTGTATCTTCCGAATTGTTCTTGATAAATGCCTTAGCTGCCTTTTTGATGGACTTTTTCTCATCATCGGAAAGGGTCACATCATAATCAGAGGCATGCTGTTCCAAGAGGTAATCTTCCTTCATGGACTTCATGACATTTTTCTTGACGTTATCCTCAAGCGTCGTGCCATCATCTTCCTTTGTCCACATATCCGTACCCATATACTGTAAATATGTGGCATCATACAAGGACTGTGTATATCTGGCAACGAAATTGCCGTAACCCAATGATATGCTGTCCTCTCCTTTATTGATATTTACAAGTGTTGCATCTGCATTCAGACCGCATCCGGAAAGCAGGGTCGCTCCCGCAAGCGTCAACGTCATTGCAGCAACAAGAATATTTCTTTTTTTCATACTGACTTTATCTCCTTGTTTTCGGCTTACCTTGCTATTATAGCCATTTTGCAGGTAAGGGGCAACCTCTAAACCTTTGAATATTTTGTGTCGCCTAATTCTCCGATTTTTGATTTAATGCCAAGCCCTGCAATTCTTTTACAAATGTCATGACCAGATCCGGCAGATCCTTGGGCTTGATCCTTGAATTTTTCTTGTAAAAATAATGGAAAGCCGGATGTTTGGCATCCGCCGTAAAGGTCACATAAGGTTTATTCTTCTCAATGACTGCCGGGATCCCGCTGGCATCGATCGCCGCGCGTTCAAAGAGGGTAAAAACGATCTCCTCCGGTCTTTGTACAATGTCTGTGACAAATGCCTTGTGAGCCTCCATACGGAGCATGGCAATAAACAAAAGGTTTTGCACAGACCGGGATGGTTCTCCGAAACGGTCGATCAACTCATCTAACATCTCATCGCGTCCTTCCTCGGAATCGATGAGTGCGATCCTCTTATAAAGATCCAGGCGCTGTTCCTCACTGGCAACATAAGTCTCCGGCAGATAGGCATCGATATCCAGATCGATCGTCGTGTCAAAGTGCTCCTCCACCATGCCGCCTTTTTCTTTTTTCACAGCCTCGCCCAGCATCTTACAGTAGAGGTCATAGCCGACCGCCGCCATGTGTCCGTGCTGTTCCTGTCCCAGAAGGTTGCCTGCCCCGCGGATCTCCAGATCCCGCATAGCGATCTTGAAGCCGCTTCCCAGATCCGTAAATTCCTTGATGGCAGCCAGACGTTTCTCTGCCACTTCTTTTAACATTTTGTCCCTTTTATACATCAAAAATGCATAGGCACTGCGATTACTTCTTCCCACACGACCGCGCAGCTGATACAACTGGGACAGTCCCAACTGGTCGGCATCATGGATGATAATAGTATTGACATTGGAAATATCCAACCCGATCTCTATGATAGTCGTTGATACCAGAACATCGATCTCCTGATTGATAAAGCCATACATGATCTTTTCCAGACGGCTCTCCGTCATCTTGCCATGCGCATATGCCACATTGGCTTCCGGCACCAGTTCTTCGATCTTTGCCGCAACATCCGCGATCTGCTTTACCCGGTTAAAGACATAGTAGACCTGCCCGCCACGCGCCATTTCACGGACGATGGCTTCCCGGATCATTTCTTCATTGTATTCAAAAACAAAAGTCTGGATGGGCTGGCGCTCCATAGGTGCCTCTTCCAAGACACTCATATCCCGGATGCCGATCAGGCTCATATGCAAGGTTCGCGGTATCGGTGTCGCTGATAAGGAGAGCACGTCGACCGTCTTTTTCATCTGCTTGATCTGCTCTTTGTGGTTGACACCAAAACGCTGTTCCTCGTCAATGATCAAAAGTCCCAGATCCTTATAGGAAACATCTTTGGAGAGCAGGCGGTGGGTTCCGATGACAATATCGATCTGTCCGGTCTTTAGACCTTCGATCGTCTTTTTCTGTTCTGCTGCACCGACAAAGCGGCAAAGCAGTCCAATATTGACCGGATAGTGGGACATACGCTTTAAAAAGGTATTGTAATGCTGCTGCGCCAGGATGGTCGTCGGCACCAGATAAACGACCTGCTTGCCGTCCTGCACTGCCTTAAAGGCTGCACGGATAGCGATCTCCGTCTTGCCATAGCCGACGTCCCCACAGATCAGGCGGTCCATGATCTTGCTGCTCATCATGTCCTGCTTGACTGCCGCGATCGCCTCCAACTGTCCGTCAGTCTCCTCGTAAGGGAAAGTTTCCTCAAATTCCTGCTGCCAGACGGTATCCGGTCCATAGACATAGCCCTGATTCTGCTCGCGCAGGGCATAAAGATCCACCAATTCCTTGGCAACCACGCCGACTGCTGCACGCACACGATTTTTAGTGTTGACCCAGTCCTGGGTTCCCAGTGTATTTAATTTTGGCTTTTTGCCATCCTGGCTGCCGTATTTTTGAATAGCATCCAACTGGGTCGCCGGAATATAGAGATTGCCGCCCTTGGCATAAGAAATCTTGATATAATCCTTGACGACCTTATCCACTTCGATCTTTTCAAATCCCTGATAGATACCCAAGCCATGATTTTCATGAACAACATAGTCCCCAATCGTCAGATCTGACAGACCGGCGATCTGTTCCCCCTCATATTTGCGGGTTTTCTTCTTTTTCCGTCGTGCCCTGCTGCCAAAAATGTCCTGCTCCGACAAAATGACAAAAGATGACTCCGGGAACTCATAGCCCCGCGCCAGATTTCCCACAGATACCATAATCTCACCCGGATAGATTTCATGGTCGTAGTCTTCCGAGAAAAAGGCATTCAGATCCTGATCCATGAGGTTTTCTGCCAGATGATTACCACGGGTCCGCGATGGGCTGAGCAAAAGGATACGGTATTTGCGGTCTTTAAATCTTTTCAGGTCTTTGACCAGAAGTTCAAACTGATTGTTGTAGGCGCCCACAGAGACCGCACGCACGCCGGTATGCCCTGCAATGGAAAGCAGTCCCTCGCGGCTATCCAAAGTTGACAAGACCACACCCGGATGTTTTTGCAGCATAGCAAAGACGCTCTTGGTAGTCAGCAGCATTTCCAGTTGTCCCGGCAGGCAGTAGCCCTTTTCCAGACGGCTGGTCATACTGTCCGAAAACTCCTGTTCAATAACCTTTCCCTTTTCGTCCAGATGCACCAGTTCATCTAAAAAGACCAGAGTCTCCGGCGGAAAATAGGAAAGCAGACTTTCCGTCTGGCTGACAAAGTAATTCAGATGTGTCTCCAGACCAAGCCCCAGTCCCCATTCTCTGGTCTCGGTCGCCAGTTGTTCCACACCAGTCTTGATCCGGTGTGCTTCTTCCGTGCGCATCTGACTGCGATACTTCTGATACATTTCTTCCGCATCCGCCTCCATACGCTTTAAACCGGTCTCGATCTCCTCCTGGGTCAGCACAAGTTCCATCGCCGGATAGACCGTCACATGTTCTACGGAGTCGATGGACTTTTGCGTTGCGACATCAAAATAACGGAGCGAATCGATCTCATCGCCCCACAACTCCATACGGATGGGATGTTCTTCTGTCAAAGGAAAGATATCCACGATCCCTCCACGCACGGCAAACTCTCCCGGATGTTCCACCTGGGTCACATTTTCATAGCCCAGCATGACCAGTTTCTTTCGCATTTCATCCAGATCCACCGTCTCTTCCAGATCAATGGTAAAAATGCCCCGTTCATAAGAGGAAAGGGGCGGCACACGGTTCATCAGGGCATCCATAGTCGTTACGACCGTGACCGGTCTATGCTCAATGAGTGCCTGTACGACAGAAAGACGCTCTCTGGTAAGAGCGTTGCTGTGAATGTCCGACTGATAAAAGAGCAGATCTCTTGCCGGATAATACAGAGTGTTTTCATCAAAAAACTGATAACCCTCATAGATCTGCTTTGCCCGCATCTCGTCAAAGGTAACGATCAGTTTGATCGGCACATCATAACCGATGCCATAGATCAGATGCGGTTTCAGACTGTCGATCAGCCCCGATACCTCGTAGATGCGTTTATCTTTTTTTAGATGTTCCCGCAGTTCCTCGATCTGCGGCATCTCCTCAAAAGGTTTTAAAAATGTTTTCATGATACTTCCACTTTTCCATTATAGCGGCTCATCGCCTTATCCACGTCTTCCGACAAGATACAGTCGATCGCCTGCGCCGCGCGCTCATAGGACAATTCCACCAGACGTCTGTCCTCCGGTGCAAAACGCCCCAGCACATGTGCGATCATATCTCCGTTTGGCGGCAATTTGCCTACACCGATGCGCACGCGCATAAATTCCTCGGTATGACAGTGGGCGATGATATTCTTCAAGCCGTTGTGACCGCCCGCACTTCCTTTTTTGCGGATACGCAAGGCTCCCGGATCCAGTGCCACATCATCTGAGATCACGATCAGATCCTGTGCCGGATCCAACTTGTAAAAATGCAGGATATCGCCCACACTCTCGCCACTTAAATTCATAAAGGTCTGCGGTTTGACCAGAATGACCGCCTGTCCTGCGATCCTGCCCTTTCCGATCAGAGCTTTGTGTTTTCGTTCCGTCACAGAAATACCATTCTGTTCTGCCAATAAGTCTATGACATCAAAGCCAACATTATGTCTGGTTCTTGCATATTTATCTCCCGGATTTCCCAATCCAACTATTACATACATACGATCATCCTCATTTCCTGCCTGATAACGTGATTTCTACTGATATACAATTTAGCTGACCGTGCCAAAAATTGCAAGATGACAAAAATACAAAAACGCAGGTCAAGGCTGCCCTCGACCTGCGTTCATCCCCATATACATTCCTATGCGGATCTTCTATACTGCTTCGCTATGTAACAACTCCTCGTTGTACTTTTGCAAGATCAGATTCTGGATCAGTTCTCTCGTAGAGGACTTGATCGGATGGGCAATGTCTTTGTACTCGCCCTCAGCTGTCTTGCGGCTTGGCATGGCGATAAACATGCCTTTTTCGCCCTCAATGATCTTGATATCATGGATCACAAATTCCTCGTCAATCGTAATGGATACCACAGCCTTCATCTTGCCTTCTTTTTCAATCTTACGAATTCGTACATCTGTAATCTGCATATCTTACCCCTCCCCATTTGCCTGGTGTGCTTCGTAACGTTTTTTCTTTTCGGAAACGATCCTGATCTGACCTTCACCGACATACTTGCTGCCACTCAGCAGGGTCTCCGAACTCTCCACAATACAATTCTCAATATATACATTGTCACCGATATAGGCTCCATTCATAATGATGGAGTTCTTGATGACACTGTTGTTGCCCACAAAGACTTTCTTGAACAGTACGGAATCCTCCACTGTACTATTAATGATACAGCCACTCGCGATCAGACTGTTGCTGACCTTGGAGCCTGCATTGTATTTGGCTGGCGGCAGATCATATGCCTTGGAGTAGATCTGCGGTTCCTGATGGAAGAAGTAATCGCGGATATCCTTTTTCAAAAAGTCCATATTGGTGCGATAGTAACTCTCCACAGATGCGATATTGCTCCAATAACCGTCCAGCATGTATCCATAGATCTTTTTCAAGCCCTTCTGGCGGATCAAGACATCGGTAACGAAATTGTAACGTCCCTCCTCATTGCTCTGCTCTAACAACTCGATCAGGGTTCTGCGGCGGATCACATAAACACCGGTAGATACGATATCGGAGTCTGCAACCATAGGCTTTTCGTCAAACTCCATGATCCTGCCTTCCATATCCAACTTGACCAGGCCGAAACGCTTTGGATCTTCCCACTCCGGCAGTTTTGCACAGACAACGGTAATGTCTGACTGCTTTGCGATGTGATATTCCAGGATCTCATTGAAATCCATCTTGGATACACAATCACCGCTGGCGATGACTACATATGGCTCATGGCGTTTCTTGAGGAAATCAATATTCTGCCACATAGCATCTGCCGTGCCGCGATACCACCAAGAGTTGTCTGAGGTGACGGTCGGTGTAAAGAGGAAAAGCCCTCCCTGTTTTCTACCAAAATTCCACCACTTAGAGGAATTGAGATGCTCATTCAAAGACCGGGCATTATACTGGCTCAGGACTGCCACCGTCTGAATGTTGGAATTGGTCATGTTACTGAGTACAAAATCAATACAGCGATAACTGCATGCTACCGACATTGCAGAAATGGCTCTCTTTTCTGAAAGGTTCTGCATTCTGCTGCTATTGCCGCCCGCTAAAATAATTCCTAATGCTTTCATGATGTTTCACCTGCCTTAATGATGTATCCGCCGCTTGGAAGTGCTGCGTCCGGATAATCGTCCATTGTTGTCTTACCCTTGATGGCTGTATTCTTTCCGATCTTTACATGCGGCGGAATCACAGAATGCTCCCCGATCGTCGCCAGTCCAAAGGCATAGATCTTTGCATTTAACTTGCTCTCGGCTTCTTCTCCCACACCGATCTCATCGCCCTCACCGATTGTACAGTTCTCTGCGATGATCGCCTTTTCCACATAGGCGTCCTTACCGATATAGGTATTTTTCATGATGATGGAATCCTTTAACACGGCTCCCTCTTCTACGGTAACGCCGGCACCAAGCACACAGTTGGATACCTGTCCGTAAATCTGCGCTCCTGCACCGATGATCGAGCGTTCCACCACTGCATCCTTTGCAATATACTGTGGCTCGATGATGTCCTGCTTGGTGTAGATCTTCCAATATTCTTCATATAAGTTGAACTCCGGGATCAGATCGATCAATTCCATATTGGCTTCCCAATAAGATCCAAGTGTTCCGACATCTTTCCAATAATCATTAAATTCATATGCAAACAGTCGCTTGCCGCCCTCATGACAATAAGGAATGATGTGCTTGCCAAAATCACAGTTGCACTGATCTTTCATGGCGATCAAAGAATCCCGTAAGACCGGCCAACTAAATATGTAGATACCCATAGATGCCAGATTGCTTCTCGGATGCTCCGGCTTTTCCTCAAACTCTGTGATCTGCTTATCCTCGTCCGTCAAGACAACTCCAAAGCGGCTTGCCTCCTCCATAGGAACCGGTATGGCTGCGATCGTCACATCCGCATTCTTTTGCTTGTGGAAATCCAGCATAGCCTCATAATCCATCTTGTAAATATGATCGCCGGATAAGATCAGAACATATTCCGGATTGTAACGCTCCATGTATTTGAGGTTCTGGTAAATGGCATTTGCCGTTCCTGTGTACCATTCACTCGTATCGCTCCTCTCATATGGCGGCAGCACTGCCACGCCACCATTGTTACGATCCAGATCCCACGGAATACCGATACCGATATGTGAATTCAGCACCAACGGCTGGTACTGGGTCAAAACACCAACGGTATCAATCCCCGAATTGATACAATTACTCAGCGGAAAATCAATTATGCGGTACTTCCCCCCAAAGGACACCGCAGGTTTTGCCACGTCAGAAGTCAGCACTCCTAATCTGCTTCCTTGTCCACCTGCCAGAAGCATGGCAATCATCTCTTTGCGAATCATAGTCTGTCACCTCACGTCTTTCCTCATGTCTGTCAGCTCACTTTATAGCCTTCCCTAAACTACAGGTGTAATTTGTATATAAAGTATAGCATATTGACTATTTTTTCTGCAACAATATTCCTAAATTCTTGTAATTTTCTGAAATTTTTTGGATAATTTATACAATTACAGGAACATCATTCCATATATCTCTCCTAAAATATGTTGATCCTGTCAAAAAAATGATAGGTTGTTGCAAATTAAAGAGAGAAAGTTATAATATAAGAGCAATATAAATAAGAAATCAAAGAAAACGGACGGTCAAAATTATGTATACAATAGATTTTTCAAAACCAACTTCAGTACACTTTATCGGTATCGGCGGTATCAGCATGAGCGGACTTGCAGAGATCCTTTTAAAAGAGGGCTTTCGTGTATCCGGTTCTGACAGCAAGGAGTCTCCTCTAACTCAGCATCTGACAGAACTGGGCGCACAGATCGCTTATCCGCAGGCGGCTGCCAATATCCCGGACGATACCAGGATCATCGTCTACACGGCTGCCATCCATCCGGACAATCCGGAGTTTATCCGCGCCAAGGAATTAGACGTGCCTATGCTGACACGCGCGCAGTTGCTCGGACAGATCATGGCTCACTATGCCCGCTCGATCGCGGTTGCCGGAACCCATGGCAAGACAACAACGACCTCTATGATCAGTCAGGTACTCCTGTGCGGACAGGAAGATCCTACGATCTCTGTCGGCGGTATCCTAAAGGCGATCGGCAGCAACATCCATGTTGGCAACTCTGACCTCTTTATCACAGAGGCATGCGAGTACACCAACAGTTACCACTCTTTCTTCCCGAAATACAGCATTATTTTAAATATAGAAGCAGAACATCTGGATTTCTTCAAAGATCTGGCAGATGTGCGTTCCTCTTTCCACAAGTTTGCAGGCAATACCAAGGCAGACGGTGCTTTGATCATCAACGGTGAGATTCCGGACTATCAGGAGATCACAGAAGGTCTTTCCTGCCAGGTCATCACCTTTGGCTTTACCGATGCCTGTGATTATTATCCAAAGGACATTACTTATAATGAACTGGGTTGTGCCACTTTTACACCAGTACACAAGGGCGAGGATCTTCCTCGCGTGGCCCTTTCCGTTCCGGGTCTGCACAATGTCGGCAATGCCCTTTCCTGCATCGCGCTTTGTCAGGATATGGATCTTCCTTGGGAGCAGATTGCAGAAGGACTGCATCGTTTCGGTGGTGCTGATCGTCGTTTCCAGTACAAGGGCAAATTCCATGGAGCGACCGTCATTGACGACTATGCACATCATCCGACAGAGATCCGCGCATCTTTGAGTGCAGCGCAGAACTATCCGCACGAGCGTATCATCTGCGTATTCCAGCCGCATACCTATACACGTACCAAGGCATTCTTATCTGATTTTGCAGATGCACTTTCCCTTGCAGATGTAGTCGTACTGGCTGATATCTATGCTGCAAGAGAGCAGGACATTTACGGCGTAAGTTCCAAGGATATCCTGCGCCTGCTGGAAGAAAAACAGGTAGAAGCCTATTACTTCCCTTCTTTTGCGGAGATCGAGGACTTTTTAAGAGAAAAATGTATGAACGGCGATTTGTTGATAACTATGGGTGCCGGAAACGTTGTAAATATTGGAGAAGACCTCTTAAAATAAGAGTTATCCACATAATCCACAATTTTTGTGGGTAAGTTATCCCCACAGAATTGTGGATTATTTATGCCCTTAAGCCCGCTCTTTTTGTACTTATCCACAAAAGTCAAGTTCCCGCCAGCCCTTGATTTTACTGGATTTGTGGATTACTTTTTTCTTCTCAACCCATATTTTATATGCTATAATTCTGATTGCTAATGAAGAGAGGTTATGATATGACAGACATACAGATACATGTTGCCACAAGTCATCAATCCACTTGTGTGTCAAATACATTTATAGATTGTTTTATGCCGGATGCCAGCGGCGAGTTCGTAAAGATCTATCTTTACCTGCTTCGGGTACTTTCCTCCGGTGACAGACACTTTAATCCTTCTGCCATGGCGGACAAGTTCCACTACACGGAAAATGACATCCGCCGCGGACTTTCCTATTGGGAACAGATGCATTTATTGCAATTAGAATACAACGATGCCAATCAACTGACAGGCATCTGTCTTTTAGAACCGGGACAGGATGAGCATAAGGATCCTGCGCCTACAGAGTCCTCTGCCACCATCAAGATGATGCTGCTTCCTTCTGACAGACAGGACAAGTCTGCGGCAGACCTAAATGTGCATCAGCCTAAGACAGAGGAAAAGGCTTTGCAGATCCCACCGGACGAGCCACGCCACTATTCGCCACGTCAGATCGCCGCTTTCAAAAAGCAGGATGATGTTGCCGAACTCCTCTATATCTCAGAGCGTTATGTCGGACATCCGCTCAACCTGACCGAAGTAGAAAAAATCCTCTTTTGGGCAGAAGAATTGCATTTTCCGGTTGATATGATCGAGTATCTTGTGGAATGCTGTGTAGAGAAGGGACATCCAAACTTCCATTATATGAACAAGGTTGCCCTGAATTGGAAGGAAAGTGGGATCTCCTCTTTGCAGGAAGCCAAGGATTCCACCAATATCCATTCACAGTCTTACTATGCGATCATGAAAGCTTTTGGTATTTCCGGTCGTAATCTGACCGAGCGCGAGACTGCTTTTATCAACAAATGGACAAGTTCTTACGGCTTTTCGCTGGATATCATCCGCGAAGCCTGTGAGCGCACGATCCGCAACACCGGCAAAGTCAATTTTGAATACGCCGACTCCATTCTGGGCAGTTGGAGCAAAAAGGGCATCCGCCAGTTGGATGACATCGCCCGCTTAGACGAGGCATTCGCTTCCGCCAAGCAGGCAAAGGTGGCTTCCGCTCCGGTCGCACGCACCAAGACCAACCGCTTCCACAATTTTGAACAGCGTCAATATGATGACGACTATTACGAAGCATTAGAACAACAATTACTGCGAAAGTAGAAGGATGATCCATGGCACTGACCAATGCACAATATGACTCGCTCATGCGGGAATACAACAATAAACAAATGCGCAATCACCAGATCGTGATACAGCGTGAAGAAGAACTCTACCGGGCAGTTCCGGAATTGTCCCGATTGGATGATGATGTCAGCCGCTTATCGGTTGAGAGCATAGACAGGCTTTTAAATGGCGATGCTGCCGGCTCTGCCGCCCTCAAGGAGAAGTTAGGCGATATCCGCAAGCAGCGTGAAACTCTTATCCAAGAGCATGGATATCCTCTGGATTATCTGACACCGCCATATGATTGTCCGCTTTGTCAGGATACCGGCTTTGTGGATGGCAAACGCTGTCGCTGTTTTGTGCAGGCATCCATTGATCTGGTCTATTCCCAGTCTCATTTAGACGACATTTTAGACCAGGAGAACTTCGACGTTTTCTCTTTCGACTACTACTCCAAAGACATCGTAGATGCCAAGTCCGGGCGGTCTTCTTTGGATTTTGCTAAGGATGCTTATGAAACAGCACAAAATTTTGTGCAGAATTTTTCTACAGAAGGTGGTAGTCTACTTCTGTATGGCGATACGGGGACAGGCAAGACCTTTCTTTCCAACTGTATCGCTAAGTCTCTGTTAGATCAGGGACATTCTGTGATTTATTTTACAGCCTTCCAGTTTTTCGATATCTTTGAAAAAGATGTCTTCCAGAAAGATGAAGACGCAATGGAGGCTCATGAGCAAATATTCCAATGTGACTTGCTGATCATTGACGATCTGGGTACGGAATTTTCCAATTCCTTTACGACATCCCAGTTATTCCTATGTTTAAATGAGAGACTATTGCGTGGCAAATCCACTGTGATCTCCACCAATCTTTCCATGAAACAACTGCGTGAGATCTACTCAGAACGTACATCTTCCCGCATTTTCAGCAATTATCAACCTTGTAAACTTTTTGGTGACGATATTCGCATCAAGAAAAAATTATCCAATAAATCATAACAAACAAAGGAGTAAAAGATTCATGCCAAACGAAGAAATCTGCTTAAAAGAAAGCACACCTGTAGGTACTTTGGGTATCATCCCACTGGAGAGTTGTAAGGAACTCGGTGCCAAAGTCAACAATTACCTGGTGAATTGGAGACAGGATCGCGATGCTGAGCATTACGATCACATCACACTTGCCGGATACAAGAGTGATTCTTACATTGTAAAGGCTGCTGTTCCGAGATTCGGTTCCGGCGAGGCCAAGGGTTCCATCTTACAGTCTGTCCGTGGACTGGACATCTTTTTGATCGTTGATGTAACCAACTACAGCCTGACCTATTCTCTCTGTGGTCAGACCAATCACATGTCACCGGATGATCACTATTCTGACTTAAAGCGTATCATCGCTGCTATCGAAGGTAAGGCAAAGAGAATTACCGTTATCATGCCATTCCTCTATGAGAGTCGTCAGCATAAGCGTTCTTCCCGTGAGTCCCTCGACTGTGCTATCGCATTGCAGGAACTGATCAACATGGGTGTTGACAATATCATTACCTTTGATGCACATGATCCTCGTGTGCAGAACGCTATCCCGCTTCATGGATTTGAGACAGTACAGCCTGCATACCAGTTTATCAAGAACATCTTAAAGAACGTCAAGGATATCCAGATCGACAACGACCACCTAATGATCATCAGCCCGGATGAAGGTGGTACCAACCGTGCCGTTTACATGGCTGGCGTGCTTGGTGTAGATATGGGCATGTTCTACAAGAGACGTGATTACAGCATGATCGTAGACGGACGTAACCCAATCGTTGCTCATGAATTCCTGGGATCTTCCGTAGAAGGAAAGGACGTCATCATCGTTGATGATATGATCTCTTCCGGCGAGAGTATGATCGATGTAGCAACCGAATTAAAGAAGCGTAAAGCAAAGAGAATCTTCGTTGTGGCAACCTTTGGTCTTTTCACCAATGGTCTGGAGAAATTCGATGAAGCCGTAGAAAAAGGCATCATCTATCGTGTTGTAACTACAAACCTGACCTATCAGACACCGGAACTTTTGAGCCGTCCTTACTATATCAACTGCGATATGAGCAAGTACATCGCTTATATCATTGATACTTTGAACCATGACTGCTCTATCTCCGGATTGTTAGATCCATACGAGCGTATCCACAAGGTCGTAAACAAATACAACAATGGCGAACTGTAAGATTCGTCCTTATAAGGCAAATAAAGAAGGCATCCCGGATATGGGATGCCTTCTTTTTGTCTGCATTTATATTCTTTAATTCTGTGAAGATTCATCGTCTGCTTCCAGATCATCCTCATCCGGCTGCTCTGCGCTTCCCGGCGTATCGGATACATAATTCGGATCTACGACCGTGAACTCATTGGATTCACGGAAGATTGTATTGCTGGATCCTACCTGGCATACCGTGATGGTATCGCCATTTTGTACCGCAGATGCCTTGATCGTCAGGCACTGCCCACTCTCGTAATTGGTCGTAACCTTTTCTCCATTGACATAGACTTTACTCCACTTGCTAAAGTTGGAACCATAAATGTGCAACTTGCCGTCAAAGAAGTATGCACGGTCGATCACAACATCAGATACACCCATTTCCAGATCGGTGGCAGGATATTTATCCTCGCCGTTATAAGCGTAGCGCTTTCCGTATAAGATATCATACTGCAGGGCTTCCAGATCTGTCATATATTCCGGTGTTCCGGCTTTGACACCTGCTGCTATCTTGCTCTGATGATAATTGGTCATGGTACCTTCATGGATACCCAGACGATTGAGATATTCAGAAACCAACTGATAAGAAGTCAGATCCTGATCCTCTTTTGACATGCCAAAGTTGTTCCAGGTGAAATATTTGGTCTGGAAAAGATCTCCGGTAGCCACTTCGCTCTCAGTCAATCCCATGGTCGGCAGATGATCGCCAAACATGATGACCAATGTATCTTCATCACGTTTACTCAGTTCCTCGATATAGGACTGGATAAATTCATCTACGTTGTGAATCTGGTTGATGTAATATTCCCAAGCATAGGTCTGTTCCTGGGTTTTACCCTCGCAGGTAACACCAATGGCAGGATTTTCAATGACCTTGTAGGTCGGATAATCACCATGCGCCTCTACGGTAATGGTATAGACGAAATCCGGTCCCTCGGTAGAGTCCATTGCCTCTGTGGTGGCAGGTGTTAAGATATCATCGGTCGGCCAGGAGCCCAGCGGTGTATAATCGGTAATATCCAACATTTCCTTACTCTGGAAAGTGTCAAAGCCCATCATGGAAAAGGCATTGGCACGGCTGTAGAAATTACCACCGTTATTGTGTACGACATGGCTGCTGTAACCAAGGTTGCGCAGATCGCCTGCAAAACTTTCACAGTCTGTCTTCTTTAAGATCGTCTTTTGCGGATATTCACCAGGTCCAAAGAAGCGGCAGGACATACCGGTCAGAACTTCAAACTCGGAATTGCAGGTGCCGGCACCAACAACTGGCACTGTCAGATGCCCGGTCGAGAAATTCTGTTCCAGATAATGCACATATGGGATCGGGTCCTCGGAAGTCTCGATAAAGTTTGCCTCACTGACATCAAAGAAAGACTCCAGAAGGATAACGACGATATTCGGTCGGTCTTCTTCCTTGATCGTGGATGCGCCCTGATTGGTCTCGTCTACGATCGCAGAAATGGACTCCTGATCATAATTCTTAGGCTCGGACATACCACGATTGAAGATACTGGTAGAAAATCCATACAGATATCCATAATCCAGATAGCCCTGTGCTAAGTTACCAAAATAACAGGAAAGTACGCCCTGTCCCTGCAAAGTAGAAGTCGTCACCGGAACACTGGCAAAACATCCCACGATAAAGAGCAATTTGACCCAATACGGAAAACGCGGCTTTAACTTTTTGCCTTTGATAAAGATGCGGACCATCCAAAGTGTATATAATAAAAGTGCTACTACCGAAATGGCTGCCTGCTGCGAGGTAAAATAATTGGTATTCTGCATGGTAAGCAGATCACCGATCATGGAAATATCCGTAAATCCAAATGGTGTTACACGGTTGAGCAGGATAATGCAGTTGGTGATACCCAGTGCAACAAATACGGCACTGATACACATACGCATAAAGGTCTGTCTGCTGATAAGGTAACATAGAGAATAACACACAAAGATCAGATAGGAGTTATACAGATAGGCTCCGGTATGATTAGTGACAAATCCCCACGCTTCTATAAAAGAGTGACGAGACAACCATTCCATGACAAAACACATGATCAAAGATAATGGGATGTGCTCGATCAGAGAATAGCGGTTCAACCAATCGTTTATCTTTTGCAACCGCTCGTTTTCACGGATCTTTTGTACGAATTTCGGTGTCGGTATCCTGGACTTGACTGCCGACCACTTATTGCCAAGAGATTTAAAGAAACCTCCGATTTTTGAAAATACTGCTTTCATATTGCCTCCAAACAAAAATACTCTTTTGCGTCACATCTTTTAAGTATAGTTAAAAATGTGACAAAAATGTGAAAGTCCAAAATCGAACAAGACACATTTCGCAAAGAGTGATAAAATTATAGCATGTTGGCTTGTCATTTGCAAGGAAGCCAGCGAAACTAGAACATTGGCCCCCGGGTCATAGAGCATAAAATAGGGATAAGGAATTATGAAATTAAATTTTAGAGAAAAAGGTATACCAAAATGGATTCGTCATAGATTGTTGGTATTATTTCTTATATTTACAGGAGCACTGGTCGTTTTCCAGATCCTCCTGAATTTGGGCGAGGAAGAAAAAAAGGTCACGATGGCAGAAGCTACACTTCCTCTTGTTGGTGTGCAGACTTACGATCACACCATGGGGGAACTGCATGGCTACCGTACCCAGATGGACGCCTGCTATATGCGTGATGCCCTGATTCCGCTTGACTCCAAGCGAAAAATGGATCTGACCATCAACACCTATGGCTATGATGTGGACAGCGTCTCCTATGAAGTGCGCAGTCTAGATACCCAGCGCAAGATCGCAGACACCAAGGTTTCCGATTGGAACAAGGATGGCAATACCTGGACCAAATCTTTACAGATTGAAAATCTGGTGGATGAGGGGCAGGAATACCTCTTTATCCTAAAATTACACTGTAAGAGTGATGATCTTTACTATTATACCCGTATCACGCTGCCTGAGGAGACCTACGCCAAGAAATGTCTGGAATTTACCGATAGTTTCCATAACGTGTCCATGAGCGACCAATACGAACTCCTGGCATCTTATATAGAGCCAGCAGACTATACAGACAAAAACGATCTGGGTAACGTCAATATCAATTCTTCCATCGATCAGATCGGCTGGCGTGGATTTGCAGGCAAACAGGTGGGCGATCCGCTGGTATCCTTTACCGACATCAACGACACCTACGCTTCCCTTGTCTATACCTACCAGATGGCTGAGGAGGCTGACGGCGCGACCAATTATTATAAGGTAGAAGAATATTATAAAGTCCGCTATACCGACCAGCAGATCTACCTGCTGGATTATCAGCGAAGCATGGAGCAGATCATCGATACGGCATCTGTGAACGTGAGCGGCAATATCTTATCGGTCGGCGTGACCAGTGATACTACCGGGTACCTGTCCAATGAGACCGGCACGATCGTTAGTTTTGTGCAGTCCGGTCAACTCTTTGAATACAACCAGAACAAGCAGACCTTTACCAAAGTCTATGGCTTTATTGATGATCCGACAGATGCCAGACAAAGTTACGGACAACACGATATCCGCATCTTAAATATTGATGAGACCGGAAATATGGACTTTGTTGTTTACGGCTATATGAACCGCGGTCAACACGAAGGCGAAAGCGGCATTGATCTCTACCATTATGACAGCATCAAGCAGGAAGCCATTGAACAGGTATTTATTGCGACCACACATTCTTATCAGATCTTAAACGCAGATTTCAGTGATCTGCTTTACGAAAATGCTGATGGTGACTTTTATATCATGATGGGCGGCACCCTTGCCAAAGTCGGTCTGGATGACCTGTCCACCAAGGAACTGATCACAAACCTGAAATCCGACCAGTATGCCGTGTCTTCCTCCGGCCGTTATGTAGCATGGATGACAGAAAATGATGTAGCAGACCAGATCTCCATCATGGATCTGGAAACAGAAAAAGTACGCACGATCGATGCTGCCAAGGGAACCAAGATCAAGCCACTGGCATTTATGACAGAAGATTTTGTATATGGGATTGCAAACGAAAGTGATATTTCAACAGATGCAGCCGGAAGTGCCGTCTATCCAATGGCAAAAGTCGAGATCATCGATACGTCCAGTGACAATTTCACACAGTTAAAAGAATATGCCAAGGACGGTATCTATGTGACCGGTGCGACCAAGTCCTCCTATACCCTTTATCTGGATCGCGTAACAAAACAGGATGGCACATATGTGACAACCACCCAGGATACTATAAAAGATACTGCAGGCGAGCAGAATAAGACGGTATCCCTGGTAAAGACTGCCAGCGATACGCAGGGGCTGGCTACAACCTATGTCATGGCAGATCTGGAAGATGGACAGTCTATCCATAGTCTGGCAGCCGGGGATGCAAGCCTGGCGACCATCAACGACACCAAGAGCATTTCTATTTCTACGACCGAGGAACAGGAAACCTACTTTGTGTATGTCGGCAACCGTGTTACTCTGACAACGCAGAACCTGAACAAAGCCATTATGGCTGCAGATGCGGATATGGGACTGGTCGTTGACAACCAGCAGCGCTATATCTGGAACCGTGGCAAGAAATCCTACGTCAACGCTTTCAACGACATTGAAGCCAGCGCATCCGACCGAAAGGCAAGCACATCCGCCGGCTGTATCAGCGCCATCCTGCAAAGCGAAGGCATCAGCGGCGAAGTACACGCTCTTTTAGACCGAGGCGAAACACCAATGTCCGTATTGCAGACTTCCCTCAAGGATAAACTGGTCTTAGACCTGACCGGATGTACCTTGAGCCAAGCATTGTATTATGTCAGTCAGGGAACGCCGGTCTATGCGAGAACCGGGGATGACGCCGCCCTGCTGATCATTGGCTATGATGCCGCCAATATCATCGTTTATCATTCCGATACCGATCAATACACCAAGATGTCGACAGACAATGCATCTCAGGTCTTTGAAAGCGCAGGAAATGTATTTATTAGTTATGTAGATTAAAAGAGAAGGTTTGGCAAATAAAAACTTTGTCAAACCTTCTTTGTATTTTATATATATTTACGATCGATATTGATTGCTATAAAGTACTCTTTGCCGATTTGCTCCAAGACTCTCTTTTGCAGTTGCACTGTGATCTCATGTTCTGTCATCTTGACCTGATAAGGCACGACCACATCAAAGACCAGATTCGTATGCGTATGTCCGAAAACAACTCGAAAATCATGAATAGAAGCCTTTTCATTCCAGTCCTCCACGATCTTTTTTACCGACTCGCGTAACCGATCCAAACGAGGATCATCGGTCACTACCGGATCCATATGGATAACTGCCTCGCAATGCAATTCTTCTTTCAAAATGTGTTCTGTCCGATCGATCACATCATGCGAGATCATAACATCTACGCTTGCCGGAACTTCTGCATGTAGAGAGATCATAAGGCGTCCCGGTCCATAATCATGTACCACAAGGTCATGCACACCTATGATTCCATCTTGCGCCATTACAATCTCCTCTATGCGATCAACAAAGCCTGCTTCCGGCGCCTGCCCTAAAAGTGGGTCTACGGTCTCCTTCCCGGCAGATAAACCTGCCCAGATAACGATCAGGGCAACAATCAAGCCGCAATAACCATCAATATGTAAGGAACTGAATTCACAAAAGATCGTAGATACCAGGACAATAAAAGTTGCCAGAGTATCACTCATACTGTCAGTTGCCGTTGCTCTCATGGCAGCAGAATCCAATTTATCTGCCAAGGATCGATTATAATACGCCATATAGAGTTTTACAGCAATGGACACAAGCAGGATAATGATCACCAGCGGTGAAAAATCCATGTCTTGTGGATGGATAATCTTCTCTACAGAATCCCTCAAAAGTTCAAAGCCCATGATCACAATAATGGCTGATACCAATAGGCCTGACAGATATTCGAGTCTGCCATGTCCAAAAGGATGCTCGGGATCCGGATCCGCAGACGATAATTTAAAGCCAAGCAGAGTGATCACGGAAGACCCGGCATCAGATAAGTTATTAAAGGCATCTGCTGTGATCGCAATCGAGTGGCTCATCAATCCTGCAAAAAATTTAATCCCAAAGAGCATGGCATTGAGCAGGATACCTACACAGCCACTCAGTATGCCATAACGTTCCCGCACATTTATATCTTCGTAGTTTTTATAATCTTTGATAAACATCTTTGCCAATAGTCTGACCATATATTTTCCTCTTTTCTATAGGATATGCCTGTTTATCCATCCTGCATCTCCTATTGCGTCGGTTGACTTTCTAATGAACTACTGCTATACTAACAAACGACAAAAAACAAATCAATACAAAATCTATGCTAGGGGTGCCTTTGGGGCTGAGAGATGTCTTGACATCGACCCTTATTACTTGAACCGGGTAATACCGGCGTAAGGAAGCTTAGTTCCTGACTGATCTCCTAGCATGTACAAATGAAGGGAGATTTTTTTATGAGTTTTTTTGTAACAGCAAACGCAGATGGTGCTTATGATCTCACCACTGCCGGCTACACCGCACTGATCTTAGTATTCATTGCACTTCTTCTCGCAGGTGCTGCTGTCTTTGGCACCAAGAAGAAGATGAGCACCAAGCAGTTGGTATTTTCCGCTATGGCGATTGCACTTGCTGTAGTTACCTCTATGATCAAATTATTTGACCTGCCTATGGGCGGCTCTGTCACACTCTTTTCCATGCTCTTTATCGTCCTGATCGGTTACTGGTATGGATTTGGCGGCGGTCTTACAGCAGCCCTGGCTTACGGCGTATTACAACTTCTGATCGATCCGTATATTCTGAGTTTCCCACAGATGCTGGTTGATTACATCTTAGCATTTGGTGCTCTTGGTCTTGCAGGTCTTTTCCACAATTCCAAGCACGGGCTCATCAAGGGTTATATCGTCGCCGTATTAGGACGTTACTTCTTCGCTTTCCTGTCCGGCTGGATCTTCTTTGGCATGTATGCACCGGATACCTTCCCAAATGCCGTTGTTTACTCACTGGTTTACAATGGTTCTTATCTGGGAGCAGAGGCAATCATCACTTTGATCGTGATCGCTATCCCACCGGTTGCAAAGGCATTGGAAACCGTGAAAAAACAAGCCATTTCTTAATATGTTTTCTATAAAGACTCTGAAAAAAGAACTTCCCACAATATGGGAAGTTCTTTTGCTTGTGTTCTATTCTCTTAAAAAGCTGCAAAATATAAAATGCTGATATCAAATGCCAAAATACCATAATAATAAGTTGCCAGATTTAAATAGTGGATCTTGCCACGATTTTCCGGCTTACGGAACTTGTAAAAGTACAAAAAGATGATCGTAAAATCGGAGATAAAAAAAGCGATACCTCCAAAGCCGATCCAGCCGGAAGCAAGTCCCGGGCAGAGTGCCATATATTGTGTGCTCTTGGATAGCATGAGCGACAGAAAGACGCAATATATCGCTGCCGGAATCGCCAGTCTTCCCATGTGCAGATGCATCAGACGCTTCACAAAGAAGAAGGCTGCCAGCGATACGACCGGCAGGAAGATGTTCCACCATGTGAGCCTTGCATCTATACGGAAGAAGCAGATCAAAAATCCCATATGTGCCAGAAGAAAGACAATCATGCCTGCCAGCATATGCTTGCGCCTGCTCCTGATCTGGTATAGCCCCATAAAGAGATCTCCGACCGCACACAGAACCAATGGCGCCAGCATCATATAAAAATACTGCATATGGTCGCTGACAAAGGCAAACATGACTGCGATCACAACAAAGGATACACTACACAACATCTTGACCGGTACATAGTATTTCTGCTTGTAGCGCGGCAAAGCCGCTACCAAAAGCCCGGCAAATTCCAGCGTATAGATTATTGTCACAATCCCTTGTGCCATCATTCTTGTAAACATGTTTATGATCTATCCTTATGATTCTGGCTTAAATATTTCATCTTGTTGAAACGGCTGTATAGAATAACCCCAATACCACCGGCAAAGATTGCAATGCAAAGGAAGTATCTCGGATCAATACCATCTGCGGTCGTTGGTGTCGCATCTTTTGTATGGGATGCAGTGCCCCCGTTTGTCGCGCTCTTGATCACTCTGCCGTCTGCGGTTGTCACAGAACCGTCTGCGTGGGTAATGGATCCGTCCGGGTTCACAACATCGCCGTCGGAAGTACCATTATTGCTGCCGTTGTCTCCATTATTGGCACCATTGTTGTTGCCATTATTATCGCCGTTGGTGTTACCACCGTTATTATTGTTATTATTATCGTCATTATTGTCATCGTTGTTATCATCATCCTGGTTATCTCCCAAGACAACAAAGACAATATTGTTATCCTTAGCATACTTTTCTGCTGCGGAACCGGAAACACCATAAATAGTAGATGGTGTCCACGAACTCTGCGCCGCGATCGATGTCACGGATGCAGGGATGGTGATAGTCTCAACACCACTGTCAGTAAAAGCATTAGCTTCGATCGTGGTCACACTATTTGGAAGGGACACGGTAGAAATACCGGTGCAGTCCTGAAGCGCGCCTGTGCCGATCGTTGTCGTGCCTGCTGCTATCGCCAAAGAAGTCTTGCCTTCCGGAACTAACAAAAGGCGGGTCTTTGACGCATTGTATAAACATCCATCCGAAGATGCATAAGCACCATTGCCGGATGCCACTGAGATATTGGAAAGATTGCCGCATCCGCTGAAAGCATCCGTAGAAATACTGCTGACACTTGCCGGAATGCTGACAGAACTAAGCGATGCACATCCGTAAAAAGCATTGCTGCCGATCGAGGTTGCACTATCCGGGATCGTAACAGATCCAAGGGATAAACACTCACGGAAGGTCTCTTCCGGGATCCCATTCAAAGAAGAACTGAGGGATACTGACGCAAGAGAAGTACATCCGCTAAATACACCTGTTCCCATACTGGTCACCGAACTCGGCATAACAACCGATGTAATGTCTTTTGATGCAAAGACTCCGGCATTGATTGTAGTCACACCATCCGGGATCGTAACGGCTCCGCCATTTCCCGTGTAATCTTCCAGAACTGTGCCATCATCACTCAGCACCAATCCGGATTCTGTCGCCTGGCTTGCATCTGAACTCTGACTGACGATCACCCAAACGGATAAGATCACAGACAGTGCGATCAGAAACCATCCAATTTTTGTACCTCTTTTCATTCTCTTATCTCCGTATAACTCTATTTCGAAATAAAAATCTACAACATCTAGTATATTATACACCTATTGTACTTGTTTGGCTACTACAAATAATCGTCCATCCTCGGTATAACTGTTACAGGTCGACAAGGTCAAAAGTTTATCCTGTAGTGTCAGACCATCCGCATTTCCATATACGGCAAGGGAATCTACATTTTGGATAAAATCTTCCAGATCCTGTGCGGAAGTCGAGGTGATGAAATCATAATAACGGTAAGCATCTTCATCCTGGTATTGGACTTTGGACAGCCCTACCGCAACGATCTCATAGGTTCTTTTCTCGTAGATGGTATTAAAATTGATGTATTTATGAGCATCCAGATAACCCTCTTGCAGATAATTTTTCAGCCCACCAAACATCATCCCGCTTTTCATGTTATGCCCATAGATAATGGTATTGATTGTCGGTTTTAAGATACTGCACCGCTCGTCCATGAAAATACTGCCGTTGGAGTTGGTCGCCTGGTCAAATCCATGGGTCAGATAGTAGGTGTTATCCTTCTGTACGACCGGATAATTGATCTCGGTATCGTCAATGGAGAGCCAGCCTACCATTTCCGGGTTCTGCTGTAAGAGTTCCGCATATTCTGGCAAAACACTTAAATTCTGCGTCTGCTCTTCCTGATCGGATGACGTATCTCCATTTTCTATAGAAGTATCTTCCTTCTTGGCATCGTCATTTTTGGAAGCATTATCCTGACTCTTTGGTGTTTCCACCTGATCTGCCAGTTTCTGCATCTGCCTTGTCGTCACAATGTCCCGGATCTCAGCAATTCCAAACACAGCAAAAGAGACAAGTGCCAAGATAATAAATGCAACACCAAGTATCTTCTGGTATTTTACCTTGCCCTCTGCCTCTTCTACAACGGCTTTGTCCTCCAACAGATCTACGGACTTATCCGCAACGATATCTGCCAGATGCGCAAAAAACTGATCGCCGATCGGTGACTTGAATACAATCTTGCCGCTTCGAATGTCATTGTAAAGACGCACTGCCACCTCGGGATCCTGTATATTTAATTCTTTGTTGATACATTCGATCTTGCGAACATCTTCCTGACCATCACGATATTCGTGAAAGGTCTGGAAGGTGTATTCGCCGATCTTATATTTTCCTTGTTCCTGCATGAAATATTCCTACTTTATAGTGATCGCTATTGTCTTTGAGTAATCTCCATAAACATAAGAACCATCCACCGGCTTGTATGCACGTACCTTGTAATAGTAAGTCTTGTTGCTGCCTACCTTGGTATCGGTATAGGCACCCTTGCCATTTGGTACAACGGCGATCTTCTTGTAAGTACCGTCTGCACTTGAACTACGATAGATCTCATAACCTGCTACCGTGTTGCTGCGGTTCCATGTAAGCGTCGCACTTCTCTTTGCCGTTGATGTGCCGACAAGATCATTGGTAGACGCCACCTTGGTATAAGCCGTTACCGACTGCATTTCGCCATAGGTCGTATTTCCACCTGCGGTCACATAAGATCTCACATGGAAGGTATAGGTTGTTGAGTTCTTCAAGCCATTTGCCACAAAGGATGTAGCCGATGTTGAGCCGTACTTGGTACGGTTGTCCTCACTGTAGATCTCATAACCGGTAGCCCTTCCGTTTTTCAGCCATGAGATCTGAATACCTGTCTCACTGGCTGCCTGAGCCTTTAATCCTACCATGACCGGGGCGATGATATTGAATTTCAATACGCTGGTTCCTGTGTAGTTGCCAAGTCCCTGTACGGTTGCTGTAGCAACGCCAGGATTTACATTGTTGTTGTAAGTAACACTGTATTCTTTTCCCTGGATCAACTCTTTACCATCATACAACAAGGTTGCTTTTGGTTCAATGGCTTTTCCGGTGTAGGTATTCTTGTTCAACTGAATGATATTGCATGCGTTGATATTCTTTGGAATGATCTCATAAGTTGCCTGTAAGACTTCTTTATTGCCGGCAAGTTCTACCGGAATAAAGGCTGTGATCGTTCCGACCGCAATGCAATCATCATTTGTAACATCCGCAATATCGGTCGTCTCCGCCTCTTCTGCACTCATACGTCCATAGACGATCTGGTCTGCATCATAAGCCACCTGATTGCCGCTCGGATCCTCGATGACAAAGTCCGGTCGGATCGCTTTTCCGGTGTAGGTGTACTGGTTTGCATAACCTTTGACACGAAGCAGTGACATATCTGCGCTGATGGTGTAAGCACATCTTGCACTATCACTATAGTAAGATACCAGCGGTGTGATAATGACATAACCGCCTGTCGTGTAATTATCATCAGAATAGTAGTCTACCTTGTAATCTACATCCTGCTCCAATACGTTGCCGCCACATTCTACGGTAACCGGTGGCTCTACTGCCTTTCCGGTGTAAAACTGCGGTTCAATGGTGACAATGGCATCTTTTAAGGATGCTACAATGTCAAATTCCTCGGTCACCTGACCTGTGTAATTGCCCTTTGCTACGGCTGTTACCGTCGCATGACCAGCCTTGGTATTATCTGTCAGTTTCAGATCATAATCAACGCCTGCCACCAAGGTCCATACCGGATCCACACCATTGTCATAGATCACGGATACGTCCGGTGTGATAGCACTTCCGGTGTAGGTAACGCGTTTATCATTTAATACCATTTTAAAGTCTGAAATATCTTTTGCCCCAATGATGAATGCCTGGCTCTTAGTCTCAGATCCCAATGCATAGTTGCCTTTCAGAGAAACCACAACAAATGCCGGACTGTTGATATTTCCGATATTCTCATTGTTGACATAAGTAATACTATAGTTGACCGGATCAATCTCTGTCTTTGTGGAGATCGCGGTATCATATACCTTTACGCCCGGTGTGATGGCACTACCGGTGTAAGTCGTCACATAATTGCCATCCTCGTCCTGTGGCAGGTCTAATACCACATTGATCTCGGATGCCTTTGCGACCTTTTGGTTAATGCGGTAATAAGTAAACGGCTTGCCATAGTAATTGCCAATTCCCTTGACCGCCAAGGTCTTTGTACCGGCGTTGACACTATCCTCAATGTCGATCATTTCATAATCGGTACCTTCCTGTAATAAAGTGCCGTCTGAAAGATAGACTGCATAGGTCGGTACGTGAGACTTACCGTCATAGGTAAATTCCTGCTGATCCTGTGCAATACGCACCTGTGCATCTGCGAGTGATCTACCGATATTGAAAGTCGCCGTTCTGCTGTCTGTATAGTTGCCCTTACCGGTGATCGTTACCGTCGGCGCTGCGTCTGTATCATCCTTAGATGCGGAATTGATATTATTCTTGAAGGTCAGGTCATAGTCTGTACCCTTGGTCAACTCCACGCCCCTTGTCGTATCCGTCACAACTACTGCCGGTTCTACCGCAGAACCACTGTAGTCCATATCCGGTACCGTCACGGTAATATCATCTTCTGTGATCGGCTTCGGTTCTACCGTAAAGGTAGGATTTAAAGAGCCATAGAAGTTATCTTTTCCAACGATCGAAATATTGTACTTTCCGGCATCGCGGATACCATTTCCATAGGAGATCGTGTAATCGGTACCTTCCTGTAAGATATAGGTCGTACCATCACCAACCGGACAAGAAACTTCAATTTCCGGTGTGATCACGCTTCCGGTATAGACTGCTGATGTCTTATCCAGTTTGACGGTTCCGCCGGCAAGATTTACCTTGGTAACTTCAAACTGTGCACTTCTGGATCCTGTGTAATTGCCAATTCCTGTAAATATAACAGATGCTTTGCTGTCAACAGAAACCTGCTCATTGTTGGAAAGTGTATAAGTGTAATCCACGCCTTCCTGCAAGGTATGTCCGTTATAAGTCAGGCTCATCTGCGGAACTACCGGATGTCCCCCGGCATAACCGGTGTCTGAAACCTTGACATTAATGTCACTTGCAGAAAGATCTTTCTGTGTGATCGTAAAGTATTTTGTCACGGCACCATAATAACTTCCTGCACCACTGATGGTCACAGATGCGGTTCCTACATTGAGGTTCTCTGCATAACTTACATTATAGTCCTTGGTCAGTGTCAGTGTCTTGCCACCATAGGTCACAACTACATTGGGCTGGATGTAATCTCCGGTGTAAGTCGTAGTCAGACCGGACAACTGACCGTCTAAGGTAATGTTCATGCCCGGATCTGCCAGATTGATACCCTTGATCTCGAAGTTTACAACCTGATTGCCGATAGATGCGCCATCTATGCTATTGATAACCACGGATGCTGTACCCGCGTCGATATTATTGGTATAGGTAAGACTATAGTCAACGCCTTTCTGCAAGACTTTTCCTGCACATGTTACCTGTGGTATCGGCTTGACCTCGCTGCCGGTATAAGAATAGGTATCATTCAAACCGGTAACCGTCGCCTTGGACAGATTATAATAAATATTAAAACGTGCTGTCTTGGAGCCGGTATAGTAAGTATCTGTACCGGAAACCTGGCGGATCACAATACTACCACTATTCGTACCAACATCTACATTGTTGCCGTACTCTATGGTATAATCTTCGCCCTCTTCCAATACCTGTGAACCAAACTGGACGATCGGTGTCGGCTTGATCTGCTTTCCGGTATAGTCATACTGATCATTGACATTGATCACTTCCACATTTTTCAGATCTCCAACAACCCTGATCGGGATCGTCTGACTTCCGATGCAGTAGTTCTTTCCGACAAAGATCAGTTGTCCCTCACCCGGTCTGTCACAGTTATACTGCTGGATCTCATAATTGGAAGAATCCAGATACATGGTATTCATATTTCCCGAACTGTCTACATTAGACTGGTTCTGATAGGTAATGCTGATACCGGCATCGGAGAACTGTAAGGTTCCGTTTGCCTGTAAACTATAGGTGGTCTGATATCCGCCAATGGTAAACTGACTGGTATTGCTCAAATTACCAATGATATTAAATCGCGCCGTCAGGGTTCCGCTGTAAGCACCTATTCCTTCAATCGCAATGGTCGCTCTACCCGGATTGACATTGTTACTATAAGTCAATGTATAATCTGTATTTTCTTTTAATACCACATCCCCATACATAAGGGAAAGGCTTGGCGTGATCTTATCTCCGGTATACATCTGATCCGGGATCGCCTCTACTGTCACATTATCAGAAATACTCTTGGTAACAATAGAGAACTTCAAGTTGATCGTTCCGCTGTAGTTACCAATACCCACAATCATAACGGTAGGTGCATCTGCATCGCTCTTATCTGCAATGTTGATATTGTTCTTGTAGCCCTGTACCTTGTAATCCGCATCCTGTTTCAAGACCGTTCCTGCGGTATTTGTGATTGTAATGCCACTGATATCCGGCTTGATCTCTTTTCCGGTGTATGTATAATCCGGCAGGGTGGTTGCGGACGGTGTACATGCGCTCAGGTCACTTGCCACGATCGTATAGGTCTGGCTCAGGGTTCCGCTGTAATGTCCGATACCCTTTGCCTGTACGGTATATGTACCAACATTTGGTCCTACCTCCGTCGCCGTGAACTGATAATCGGTCCCCTCAACCAACTGAATGGTCTTGCCGGATGCATTGTAGGTCACCTGGATCTGTGGTGTGATCTTATTTCCATCATAGACATACTCAAAGCCTGCCTCCGGATGGTTCGGATCAATGTTTGTAACGGTTACGGAAGACTCATTATCCAAAACAACCATGGTCACATAGTAGCGCTTGGTAATGGTTCCATAGTAGTCGCCAATACCTGTATAAGTGATAACAACGCTCTCTGTAGATCCCATACCACCGGCCTCGGTCGTATAGGTGACGGTGTAATCGGTATCTTCTTCCAGATCTGTTTCCTTGCCGTCTGCATCCGTGTAGGTCAGTTTCGATACCGGTTTGATGCTGTTGCCATCTGTATCTCTGCCCCAATATGGTACATAGTAGTCCCCGGAAGATGCCGGTTTTAGGGTAGAGTCATCATAAGGGTTATGCAGTTCTACTACTCCGCCCAGTGCCAGATTGCTTCCGATCGTATAGGTGATATTTCTGCTTCCGGTATAATTGCCAATACCTGTGATGGTTGCAATCTTTCCCTCGCCGGAAGTCTTACTGTCCTCACCTACGGATACAGTGTAATCGGTATCCTGTGTCAGAACCTTATTATTTAAGTTGGTGTTTACTACATTTACAACCGGCAGGCGATAGTCACCATTCTTAACCAGTTTCTGTGTATCTGTGATCGTAACACCGCTTGCTTCGGATGTAATGTCCTTTGGTGCGATCGTGTAGTAAATGGTCACAGTAGAACCACCATAATTTCCTTTTCCGGTCACCACGATTGCCGGTGTCTTGGATGTGTTATTCTCATCATAACCTGCCGCGTTGATCGCATTCACGGAACTTGTCTTATAGTTTCCGCTCTTAGCGACTGTAGCGTCCCCATCCTTAACGGTCAGACTTGGCGAGATCGTTCTTCCTGTATATTCTGCAACATAGGTTGCCAGATAAGTATTCTCTGCAATCTGCTTGACCTCCTGTCCGCCCAGGATAAAGGTCAGATTTGAAAGCGACTTGGCAACAATGGAGAAATACTCGTCTCGTTCCTCCGTCAGGTTCTTCTCACCTGTGATGGTGATGGTTGCCTGACCAATGTTCTTATTATTACTGTAAGACAAGGAATAGTTTGCGTTTGAAATTTCACGCTTCGTTCCATCATCATCCTGATAATATAAGGTAATATCCGGTTTGATCTGATTTCCGGTATAAATCTGATCTGCGATCTTTTCCGGTTCTACAACCACATGACTATCTGTCAGACTCAGTTTTTGGATGGTAAAGGTAGCCTTTACACTACCGGTATAATTGCCAATACCATTTGCATAAACAGTTGCTGTTCCGGCATTGGTGTTATCCTCGTAGGAAAGTTCAAAATCCTGTCCTTCGACATAGGTCTTACCTATCTTGGTCAGAGTATATTCACCGGAAGATAAGGTAATCTCTTTTCCTGTATAGGTCTTCTTTGTAGAAACATTCAAAGTACCACTGATAGTCTGTGGCTTGATGGTAAAGGTCACGCGGATCTCTTTACCACTGTAATTGCCTGCACCCTTGATGACGGCAACCGCCTTCTGGTCATCTGTGCTTGCATTGATATTATTCTCATAGGAAACGGTATAGTCTGTTTTTGCTTTTAGCCAACTGCTGCCCATTTTTACGGAGACCGTTGGCTGGATCTCAGAACCTGTGTAGGTTGCTGTATAATCACTGGCATAACCATCATCATATGTGACGCTGTTATTTCCAATGCTGACAACCGCAGCCGTCTCAAAATCACCAAGGATCTGATACTGCTTTGTCACAGTACCCTGGAAGTTATTTCCGGCACCTGAGATTTCCACACTCATGGTACCAATGGCTGTATTCTTGCTATAGGTTACTGTATAATCCTGATCCTGAACCAGGGTATAAACAGAGTTGTCACGTGTTAAAGTAACTGTCATGACCGGCTCGATCTTCTTACCGGTATAGGCAAATGTAGTAGCAGCCACGCCATCGATGCTTGCCGTAATATCCAGTTTATCATCATTCTGTGCCTGCTCCAGATCACAACGGTTGATGTCAAAGCCTAAAACGATCGTTCCGGTATAGCCGTTTGCTTCCTTACCGGTGATGGTCACAGTTGCCCTGCCAACTTCTACATTGTTGGTATATTCAACATTACAATTATCGCCAAAGCCTTCGATCGCTTCGTTTGTTGTGGCATTCTTAAAGGTAACCGCCGGTTCCTTTGTCAAGCCGTCATAAGTAAAAGAAGTCTGTGACAACTCAGCGCTTACGATCTGGCTGATATCAAACTTATTGTCAGATCCTGCCTTGATCTCATAATTATTGTAAATCTGTGCTCCTGTATAATTGCCAATACCGGTTACGGTAATATCGTACAGATAAACCAGTTGTCCGCTTTCTACCTGATTTCCTTTTAATACTGCTTCCGCTGTATAGTCCGTTCCAAAAGTAAGAGTCTTGCCCTCATCGGAATAGATACCGTTAGTGACCGTGTTGGATGCAATATCTACACTAAACTGTGCACCCGCATCCTTGGGCAGAGCCTTTGTACCGATCGTATAGGTCAGTTCCTTGCTATAGCCTGCATAATCACCAATACCTGTGATCTTTGCGACTGCTTCCCCTGCGCTGGTACTGCCATTATAGGTCACATTATACTGACTTCCCTGTGTTAAAACTGTACTACCGCATTTTACAGTAACTGCCGGTTCTACCGCTTCTCCTGTATAAGTATAAGTTCCTTCTGCGATGGATGCCTCTAAGATATTGACCTTGATACTTGCAGTACTGCTTGTTCCGACTGCTGATACTGTCACATTTCCGCTGCCACTGGTCACATCGGCATTAAGAGAAATCGTTCCATCTGCATTTACCGTAAATGGCGCACCTGCATCTGCTGTATAGGTAAGTGTACGTTTCAAGGCTGGTGAAAGGCTTGCCTGAACCGCTGTCTGTGTGTCCGTTGCGTCTATGGCGATGGTAGATTGACCGGCGGTGACAGTGGTGTTATCTGAAACTGCATCCGCGCCTACATCAGAAAGCCCGGTCTCTATCATACCGTCACGTCCATCCCAGGCGCTTTCATAATAATAGCCGCTACCGGATGCCGTATAGTAATAGATAGCATCGCTGACACTGGTGAAGTTAAAGACAACCGCATAGGTCTCACCGGAAGATAAATAAATTCCCGCTCCGCTCAGATCCAGAGAAAGTTCTCTTGCAGATGCGCTCTCCGATGTTCCATCCATGTGCTGCTGGGCACTGGTATAGCGTAAGACTCCACTGGTCGGATCACTGGCATCTGCCAGATTTTGATAGACCGAAACGGTATAATCTACGCTCTGCGCCACATCCATGTCCACTTTCATGGCTGCACGATCCAGCCTCTGATAATCTTTTGTCGCGCTGCCAATCTGTGCATATTGTCCTTCTTCCAGCAATGTTTCGCCAATATTTGACGTGTAGTCCGCGAACAGATTGCTTCCGATCGACAGTGTCGAGACAACCATCAGCGCCGCCAGCACTCCTGCTAAAATTCTTTTCTTTACATCCTTGTACATACTCATAGAGCCCCTTTCACCAAGTTCTTCTCTATTTTTCACGCCCTTTTTCGGGCATAGTTAGACTTATTCTATTTCCATATCGACCTATCCTATTCAAAACTTTACCTTTTTCTGTAAAATTATCTTCCACAGCAAATAAAAACCATGCCGGGAGCACAAAGCCCCTGACATGGTTCCTATGGTCATTTCTATTATGCGTTCACGATCTTTCCGGTATATAACTGGTAGTATTTACCGCCCTCGGCGATCAATTCGTCGTGGTTACCGCGCTCAATGATACGTCCCTGGTCTAAGACCATGATACAATCACTGTTTCGGATCGTTGACAGACGATGGGCAATGACAAAGGTCGTTCTGCCTGCCATCAATTTATCCATACCATCCTGTACGATCTTCTCTGTTCTCGTATCGATCGAACTTGTCGCCTCATCAAGGATCAGTACCGGCGGATCTGCAATAGCTGCTCTAGCGATCGCCAAAAGCTGTCTCTGCCCCTGACTCAAGTTAGCACCGTCACCGGTCAGTACCGTATCATAGCCATTCGGCAGTTTGTGAATAAAACTGTCTGCATTGGCAAGTTTTGCTGCTGCATGCACTTCCTCATCCGTTGCATCCAGTTTACCGTAGCGGATATTATCCGCCACCGTACCGGTAAAGAGGTGGGTATCCTGCAATACGATACCAAGTGAATGACGCAGATCATCTTTTTTGATCTTATTGATATTGATACCATCGTAGCGGATCTTGCCGTCTGCAATATCGTAGAAACGGTTGATCAGATTGGTGATCGTCGTCTTTCCGGCACCGGTCGCACCGACAAAGGCGATCTTCTGTCCCGGTGTCGCAAACATCTTGATATTGTGCAATACCGTCTTGCCCGGTTCATAGGCAAAATCAACATCATCAAAGACCACATCGCCTTCCAATTTTACATAAGATGTCGTGCCGTCTGCCTGATGGTAATGTTTCCAAGCCCACATACCGGTACGCTCGCTTGTCTCAACGATCTGTCCGTTTTCTTCCTTGGCATTGACCAGAGTAACATAACCTTCGTCATCTTCCGGCTTTTCATCCAAAAGTCCAAAGACACGTTCTGCACCCGCCATAGCCATAACGATAAAGTTCAACTGCTGGCTGACCTGCATGATCGGCATATTCAGACTCTTATTAAAGGTAAGGAAACTTGCCAGACCACCCAGGGTAAAGCCGCCAAATCCACCGATAGCAAGGATACCGCCGACAACGGCAACGATCACATAACTGACATTACCAATCTGTGCATTGGCAGGTCCCAACATATTAGAATACATATTTGCCTGATAAGCACTGTCAAAAAGTTCATCATTCAAGGCATTAAATTCTTCGATTGCTTCTTCCTCGTGGCAGAATACCTTGACAACCTTCTGGCCGTTCATCATTTCCTCGATGTTACCATTGACACGTCCCAGGTTTCTCTGCTGCTTGCCAAAATATTTGCCGGAATTTCCTGCCAAGAACTTTGTCACCAAAAGCATGATGGCTACCATGCCAAGTGTGACCAGGGTCAGCGGGATACTCAGTCTGATCATGCAGACGATAACACCGATAATGGTGACGCCGGAGTTGACCATCTGCGGAATACTCTGGCTGATCATCTGACGCAGGGCATCAATATCGTTGGTATAGATGGACATGATATCACCGTGCTGATGGGTATCAAAATAGCGAATCGGTAATTCTTCCATATGAACGAACATCTCATCACGCAGGGCGCGCAGTGTACCCTGTGTCACCTGTGCCATGATAAAGTTGTAAAGGAAGGCACATACCACGCCCAGTGCGTAAAAGCCTGCCACGCGTCCGATTGCTGCCAAAAGTGGTCCAAAGTCCACACTGTGTGCTTCGACCATCGGTGTAATGTAATCATCGATCAAATTCTGCATGAACATGGTTCCCTGCAAAGAACAGAGCACACTTGCCAGAATACATACTAAAACAATGATCAAATGGATGCCGTACATCTTAAAGATGTAGTGTGCCAGTCTGCCCATAATATGTTTGTTTGCCTTGAAGCTTCCCTTGCCTCTCGGAGCCGCCTGTTGTCTTGGCATATTACTCACCCTCCTTCTCATCAAAATCGCCCGAACCGCCGCCGGTCTGGGATTCATATACATCACGATAGATCGCATTGCTTTCCAGTAATTCCTCATGGGTGCCAATGCCATCAATGCGGCCATTATCCATCACAACGATACGGTCTGCATCCTGTACGGAGGAGATACGCTGTGCGATGATCAGTTTGGTCGTACCCGGGATCTCCTCACGGAAAGCCTTACGAATCTTGGCATCTGTCGCCGTATCGACCGCACTGGTACTGTCATCCAAGATCAATACCTTGGGCTGCTTCAACAAGGCTCTGGCAATACAAAGTCTCTGACGCTGTCCACCGGAAACATTGCTGCCTCCCTGCTCGATATATGTATCATAGCCGTCCGGGAAACGCTCGATAAACTCGTCTGCACAGGCAAGTTTACAAGCCTTTTGGCACTCCTCGTCCGTCGCATTTTCACTTCCCCAGCGCAGGTTCTCATAGATGGTTCCTGAGAAAAGGACATTGTTCTGTAAAACAACAGATACCTGATTACGGATGACTTCCAGATCGTAGTCGCGCACATCAATATCGCCGACCCGGACTTTTCCTTCCGTCACATCATACAGACGCGAGATCAGGTTGACCAGTGTAGATTTGGCACTACCGGTTCCACCCAAAACGCCGATGGTCTCACCACGTTTAATATGAAGGTCGATATCTTCCAACACAAATTCTTCTGCATCCTTTTTGTATGCAAAATTGACATGATCGAAATCAATATCTCCGTTTGGCACTTCCATGACCGGATTTTCCGGATTCACGATCGTTGCTTTTTCATTTAAGACTTCTGCCACACGGTTGGCATTTGCCACACTCATGGTGATCATAACAAATACCATAGAGAGCATCATCAGACTGCCTAGGATATTCATACAATAGGTAAGCATACTCATGAGTTCACCTGTGGTAAAGGTAGAGGTCACGATCATCTTTGCTCCCAGCCAACTGATAAGCAGGATACAGGTATAAACCGTTGTCATCATGACCGGTGCATTGCAGGCAAGGATACGTTCTGCTTTTAATAAGAACTTGTAGATATTTCCACTTGCCTTCTGAAATTTTTCTTTTTCAAAATCTTCTCGCACATATGCCTTAACAACACGGATACCGGAAATATTTTCCTGCACGCTGGCATTCAAGTCATCATATTTCTTAAATACATAATCGAAGATCTTGGTCACGCGTGAAATGATCAAAAAGAGGACACAAGCAAGAATCAAAACTGCGATCAGATATACACTTGCCAGACGCGGGCTGATGTAAAAGGACATGATCATGGCAACGATCAGACTTGCAGGTGCACGCATACCCATACGCAGGATCATCTGATAAGAGTTCTGTAAGTTTGTCACATCGGTTGTCAGTCTGGTGACCAGACCCGCCGTAGAATATTTATCGATATTCTCAAAGGAGAAGGTCTGGATATTGGCAAACATGGATTTACGCAGGTTTCTGGCAAATCCGGCAGACGCCCTTGCTCCGTATTTTCCCCCCATCATACCAGCCCAGAGTCCAACGAGGGCTGCTAAGATCATGTAAGCACCGATGACAAAGATATGGTGCATATCTCCCTTGTTGACACCTTCATCAATGATGGATGCCATCAATAGCGGGATGACCATTTCCATTGCCACTTCCACAAGCATAAAGATCGGTGTCAGTATCGAATCTCTGGTAAATTCTTTTACCTGTGCAAGTAATGTTTTTAATACATGCATTATTTTTCCCTTTCCTTTCCTATTTTTTCTCCATCGGAAGCGATCTCCACCTCCAGTTGTTTCTTAATCTGGCTCAACATGGCAAAGAGATCTTTCTTTTGTTGTTTGCTCAGCCCGACCACCAGTCTTTCTTCCATGCTGTCAATACTGATCTCAATATTGTCATGGAACTTAATCCCGGCCTCGGTCAGTTCAATCTTTTTCAGACGGGCATCCCGCTCCACAGAAACACGCTTGATGTAACCGTTCTTCTCAAGACTCTGTAAGGCTGCTGTCACAGAGGACTTTGCCATATGAAAATCAGCCTCCATATCCTTTTGAAAAATCTCCCGATCCCTGTGATGATAAAGATAACCGATCATCCAGCCATGTGTGGCTGTGACCGTATCCACACCGGCATTCAGGATGCTTTTCTGCCAGATATTCTTATCCAAAAGACGACTTAATTCTTTGATCTGATAGCCTATCTGTTCTTCATTTCTCACTTTCTCCTCCTTGATGCCAAGCACCCGTTTCTTAATCTTTGTTAATAGTTCTACACCAAACTGTTCGTTTCTGAACTGTTCGGTTTCGAACTATTATAGAGCGATTGCCTTTTCTTTGCAAGAGGATAATTTCTACAAAAACTTATTTTTTCTCCCTTGTCTCTTGGTCAAATTGCCATAAGCCCCTGTCGGATTCTATACATTTCTTTTTCTTATGATACTTTCTACTCACTTGTTGTATATTTGGGCAAAATAATGTATAATGCCTATATTATTATTTGCAAAATGCAGGAGGGGTACCAATGGAACACACAAGCAAGGACTTACGTGTCCGCAGAACACTGAAAGCCATTCGTAGTGCATTTTACGAGTTGGTATTGACCAAGAACTATTCTGACATTTCCATTACCGAGTTGACAGATCTGGCTGAGATCAACCGCAAGACATTTTATTTACACTATTCTTCTTTGGACGATCTGGTCAAAGAAGTAGAGCAGGAGATCGTAGACCACATTTTACAGAATGTCCGCATGAGTGCAGAGCAGATGGATGTTGCAGGCTGTGTCGACAATTTTTATCACTATCTAGATGAATGTGATGAGGTACAGCAGAAACTCCTCTGTGATTCCCATTATTATTTCTTCTATGAGGATGTCACAGATGCTGTGTTAAAGAGCAATGCCTTTTCCAGGTTCTTTGAGATGACAAAGCACCCGGATATCGTTCGTTCTTATTCAATCTGTATTACCTTTATCTACCGTAACTGGTTAAAGAACGGCAGACCGATTCCGCTCGACGAACTCATCGAATACGCCAGCATGATCATTGCCAAAGGCTACAGCGGCATCATCGAAAAAGAAGCCTAAAATTCTTACATAGACAAACGAAACCCCACAGATCTGATACAATCTGTGGGGTTTTTAAAATCGGCGCGACAGGATTTGAACCTGCGACCTCTGCGTCCCGAACGCAGCGCTCTACCAAACTGAGCCACGCGCCGTCTTGTATATGCAAGACAGTCCTTATCGCGAACTGCCTTGCTATTATAATACATCTAAAAATAAATTTCCAGCCTTTTTCCTAATTTTTTTCATTAAGATAAAAGCATACGAACGGCTCCATAGATACCGGCGTCATTTCCAAGCGTTGCAAGTACGATCGGTGTGTCCTTGCAGGCATGGAAGACCTGTGCCTTAAACGGCTCCTGCAAAGCGTCGATCAGAATCTGTCCTGCGCGGGATACACCGCCTCCGATGATAAAGGCATCCGGGTTGACAACGCAACCGATCTTTGCCAGCGTTGCGCCAAGCATACCGCAGACCTGGTCAACCACGTCGCAAGCCACCTTATCTCCTGCTCTTGCACAGTCAAAAACATCCTTTGCGGAAACAGCTTCCCCAAAAGTGCGAAGTTTACTGTCTTCTGACGTTCCGGCAAGGGCACGCTTTGCCATACGTACGATACCGGTTGCAGATGCATACTGCTCAATACAACCGTAATGACCGCAGTTGCACGCCTCGATCTCCTGCTCATTGACAACGATATGACCGATCTCTCCTGCGGCTCCGTTTGCTCCGGTAAGGATATTGCCGTCGATGATGATACCACCGCCAATACCGGTTCCCAGTGTTACCATAACAATGCTGTTGTAGCCTTTTCCACTGCCCATCCAGTTTTCACCCAGGGCTGCCACATTGGCATCATTTCCAACTTTTACTTTCATACCGGACAACTTGCCCAGTTCCTCAGCCAGCGGTACGATATCCCAGCCAAGATTGACGGCACGGTTGACCACGCCATCCTTGTCTACGGCTCCCGGTACACCGATACCGATACCCTCAACCATATCCTTTGTCAGATCATTTTCTACCATCTTGCCATGTACTGTGGCTGCGATATCCTGTAAGATGTGTGCGCCTTTTTCTGTCGTATCTGTCGGGATCTCCCACTTTTCCACTAAGGTGCCATCCATCTCGAAAAGTCCCATTTTGATCGTAGTTCCGCCTACGTCTGCGCCAAATCCGTATTTTTTCATGCTATCTTCCTCCGTCTTTCTCACTCATGCCTTTCATTGTATGTCATTCGCCCGTCTCTGGCAAGGCATTTTCTGTTGTATCCGTCTGTCCCAGATCGGTCAGGGTCTGATCCAGCGGATGCACAAAGTCGATCGGCTCCAATCCCTCATGCAGCCAGGACATAAAGGCGTACCAGATCTTGCCCGGATAGGTGCCGCCGCCCAGTCCCGGCACTTCTTTTGGGATGTCATAGCCCACCCAAACACTGGTCGTATAGTATGGCGTGTAGCCGACGAACCAGCCATCCTTGTTATCGTTGGTCGTTCCCGTCTTACCGGCGCATGGCATATTGCCAAGTGAATAGCCCCGTCCGGTGCCGGAAGTGATGACCGTCTGCAGCATATCCGTCATCTGACGGCAGGCGTTTTCTTTATAAACGACACTGGCGGTCTGGTCTGCCTGATAGAGCACCTGTCCATCCGCATCCGTGATCTTGATGATACAGGTCGGATTGCGGTAGCCGCCATCATTTTTGATCGTTGCATATCCCTTTGCCATTTCCAGCGCAGATACCCCATTGGTAAAACCGCCCACAGATGCCGGTAGACGCTTGTCATTGGCATCCAGATTGGAAAACTGCATGGATTCCAGATAGGAGATCCCCACTTCCGGTGTGATCTCTTCAAAGATCTTCCAGGCAATCGTATTCTTGGAAAGGGCAACCGCCTGCCGGAGGGTCATTGCCCCGGAATAAGTACCATCGCCATTGACCGGTCCATTCTCGATCGGTTCGTCGACCACAATGGTATCCGGTGTATAGCCCCGCTCCAATGCCGGCGTATAAACAATCAAAGGCTTGATCGCACTTCCCGGCTGTCGGAAACTCTGAAAAGCGCGGTTTAATGTATAGCCCTCGACATCATCCTGACTGCGCCCGCCCACAATGGCACGCACCATGCCGGTCGTATTGTCAATGCAGACCGATGCCCCCTGCAAGGTATAGATACCCTCATCATTTTTTTCATCAAAGCCACCTAAAATATAGTCGATCGATGCCTGCAGCCGGCTCTGCGCCTCCAGATCCAGTGAGGTATAAATGCGGTAGCCTCCGGTAAATAATTTGGCATTACATTCATCATAGAGCGTCTGATACTCGCGGTCGTAGGCTTCTTTTTCCGCATCATCCGAAAATACCGTCTGAAACTCAAAGCCCTCCAGTTCCATCAGCGCGCGGGTCGCACAATAATAGGTAAAGGTCTCCGCGTAGTTATTCTTGATCTCATCCTTTTGCACCGTCTCGATCTTTTCCGCCTTTGCCGTCTCGTAGGAATTTTCCGAGATGACCTTGTCTTCCAGCATGGATTTTAAGATACGATCCCGTCTTGCTTCCGTCTTATCCGGGTTGGTCAAAGGATTGTATAAGGTCGGATTGTTGGGAATGGCGCACAGATAGATCATCTGTGAAAGGGACAGATGGCTGACATCTGTGCCAAAATAGCCCTGCGCCGCCGCCTCGATCCCATAGTAACCATTGGCAAAATACACATTATTGAGGTAGAACTCCAAAATATCCTCTTTGGTATATTTCTTTTCCAGTTCTACCGCAATATACATTTCCTCGATCTTTCGTTCCCAGGTCTTTTCGTTGGAAAGAAAGACCGTACGCGCCAACTGCTGGGTAATGGTACTTCCGCCCTGGGTCACCTCACCGTCCTGGATCATGGCGATCATGGCACGCATAATGCCCCGGTAATCAATTCCCTTGTGCTTGTAAAAGCGCTTATCCTCGGTACTGATGATTGCCTGCTTGATGTAGACAGGAATGTCTTCGTATTCTATGTAGTAGACATCCTTTTCCCCTTTGAGCACCGACAGGGTAGTACCATTGACATCGTAGGCAATACTGGTCTGGTTCTTGCGGAAAGTATCCTTGGAGGAATGGGAAACCAGGCTGACCGCCTCCGTTTTCATGGCACTGACCTTGGCAGCATAGCCTCCCGCATAATAATAAGCCACTGCCGCTACCACCAGCAGCATCAATATCATTTGAAATTTTAAAAAGCCCCATATCTTTTGGGAACGTGTTTTTTTCCTGCGTTTTTTCATGCTCTTATTTTACACGTTAGCCCCAAACGACACAAGGCATTAAAATTAGTCTTTTTTACAGATGATCTTTGTCTTTGATGGGTCGACCTTATCTTTTTCCAGAATCAGTTCGTCGATGGATTCTGCTGTGATCTGCCCTGATGTCGGGTTGATCACACTGTCGATCTTGCTGGTGATCTCTGCGTCCACCGTAGAATATTCAAAAGCAAGCGTCGTATGCAGAAGTTTGCAGTTCTTCATGACCAGATTGTCAATATAACACATACCCTGTAAACTCTCGATCGTACAGTTGATCAGTGTCAGATTTTTGGCATTCCAGCCCAGATATTCTCCTGAGATAAAGGAGTCATAGACCGTGATATTTTCACTGTTCCAAAAAGCATCCTTAGACAGGATATTAGAATTACGGATAGTCACATTGTGACAGCCGTCAAAACTATAATTTCCGACCAGATGCAAGCCATCGATCTCCATATTGTCGGTTCCCATGGCAAAATAATCGCCTTTGGCGCTGACCTGGTTCATGACAACATGATCGCAGTTCCAAAGTGTCTCCTCCGCATGTGGGAAAAATACATTATTTAAGGTCACGTCATTGGCGCGGCGCAAATTCTTCGGTGCCTCAATGGTCGTATTGGTCATGCTGATATGATCGGTATACCAGATGCCTGCTCTTGCCATGTCATACCAGGTACAGTCCTTGACTTCGACATTTTTACAATACCAGAGCGGGTATTTCCACTGGAACAATACATGCTCTAAATACAGGTCGGAACTCTCCTTGAGCGGCGATTCACCTTCACCGAATACCGTATCGTATATGTTGACATGATGGGAACCGAATAAAGAACGTTCGCCCTCATAATATGCCTGTCTGATCTCTTTTACATCACTCATTCTTTCTACCTCTTTTGTCTTTTCTATCTTCTTATTTCTATCTTTCTTATCTTTGCTCTTTATAGGATAGGACACCTGCTTTTAAACGTGCCAGTCCATCCAGAAGCGTCGCTTTCGGGCAGGCGATATTAAGACGCAGGAAGGATCTTCCGTCCCCGCGGTACTGGACACCGTGGGAAACAAAAAGTCCGGTCTTCTCGCGCAGATAATCTGCAAATTCCTGACTGTCTGCCGCGATCTTACTGCAATCCAGCCACAAAAGATAGGTTGCCTCCGATGGCAGCAGATACAGATCCGGTATCTGATTTTCCACAAATTCTGCGACTGTTTTCTTATTTTCATAAATGTAATTCCGCAACTGATCCAACCAGTCTGCCCCCTGGTCAAATGCTGCTACAGCCCCTGTCACCGCAAATACATTTGGCTCAGCGACTTCATCCGTATTGATGCCACGCCATACCTTATGACGGATCCAAGGATTTGGCACGACGATAGCAGATGTCTGCAAGCCTGCCAGATTGAAGGTCTTGGTCGGTGCGATACAGGTAATGCTATTATCCCGGCATGTCTCATTTACGGACGCAAAAGGAATGTATTCCTTGCCCGGATCGGTCAGATCGCAGTGGATCTCATCGGAAACCACAAGCACACCGTGCTTGGTACAAAGTTCTCCGATACGCGCCAAGGTCGCACGATCCCAGATGATGCCTGCCGGATTTTGCGGATTGCAAAGGATCATCATGGACGTCTGCGGATCTGCAAGTTTTGCCTCCAGATCTGCAAAGTCAATATGATAGGCTCCATCTTCATAAACCAGAAGGCTCTCCAGCGCATTTCTTCCATTATTTAATATAGAAGAAAAGAAATGATTATAAACCGGTGTCATGACGAGAACATTCTCCGCCGGTGTCGTCAATTTGCGCACAATGGACGAAAGGGATGGCAGGACTCCTGTAGAAAAAAGCAGCCAGTCCTTTTCGATCGTAAAGCCATGGCGTCTGCCCCACCAGTTGATATAAGCATCATACCACTCCTCCGGCAGATCGGCATAGCCAAACACTCCATGATCCAGGCGTTCCTGCAAAGCCTTGCGGATCTCCGGTGCTGCCGGAAAGTCCATATCTGCGACCCACATCGGCAGTTCATTTTCTTTTACATTCCATTTATAACTATTGGTATTTCGTCTGTCTACCACTTGATCAAAATCGTACTTCATCGTAAACCTCCTCTGTTCCTTACCTATATAGGTTTGCCTGCTATTTTATCAGCACTTTATACTATACCACAACTATAGGATAACAAGGCTACGAATTTTTCTATATGTCCGTCCTAATCTTCCATAATACTGCCCAAAAATTCGGCAGTCGTGCGTACCAAAGTGATCTCCAGGGAAGAAATCTCATCCTGCCCCAAAAGGACAACGGCACCCATGATATCCCCGTGCACATTGACAACGGCAATCGCCTGCTCGGCATATTCCGTCTGGGCTTTGTCAACCAGTGGAATGACATCCTCTGCTTTTTTTGCATGATAATCCTGCCGTCCTGCGATCAGGCTTTCCAACTCTCCCGTGATGGGCTGGTTCTCATATGCCTTCTTGCCATTGCCAGCAGCCGCGATCACATGATCCATGTCTGTGATACAGACCAGTTTACCGGTCGTCTCCGCCAGCACCTTTGCATACTGGGCTGCAAAATTTGCCAGTTCTCCCACCGGAGAATACTTTTTCAAAATGATCTCACCCTCACGGTCCGTATAAACTTCCAGCGGATCGCCCTCCCGGATTCGCAGCGTTCTTCTGATCTCTTTTGGCACAACAATTCTCCCCAGTTCATCTATACGCCGAACAATACCTGTGGCTTTCATCAACATCTTCCTCCAACATCCAAATTTTCTGTGTTATCACTTTTGCGTTAGTATGTGGAAAAAATGAGAATATATGCTATGATATGAATAGAAAATAACAGAAAGGTCATGACCTTATGAATTTTAAATTACAATATGGCGAAGATTTTGACGAAAATTACCTGAAACGCATCATGGAGATCGACGAGATCGTCTATGCAGAAGATGGTTATGTCGGCGAACTGAAAAACATGGTTGCCCGTTATCTGGTCGATCCCCGACAGTTTGTATGTATTGAAGATACCGAGAGCGGACGTCTGGCGGGCTATATCAATTTTATCCCCTGTACCAAGGCGCTCTACGAAGATATCCGCTACCAAAGCGAGCATATCCGCGATGACGATATCAGACCGCAGGAGTTAGAACCCCTGAAACAGACCGGCAATGATCTTTTTATCATATCCATTGCCCTGCACCCGGATTTCAAGGATACCGATGCCATCAAGGATCTGTCCAACGGCTGGATCGACTATCTGAACCGCTTGGAAACTTCCGGCTATCCGATCACAAGCATCACCGCAACCGCCGTATCGCCCGATGGGCGCAAGGCGCTGCACCGCATGCAGTTTGAACAGGAGCGCATCTTAAGAGAGGATGGCAACATTGTTTACGTCTGTGAGGGACAAAACCTCCAAAAACTAAAGAAAAAGGAATTACGATTACATGGCCAATTACGAAAATGATATTTATCTGATGCTCCCGCTGGCGGACAATCAGAAAAACTGGCGTTTGGACGAACTCGGGGTCTTAAAACAGGCATCCTTAGATAAGCAGACAGCATATGCAAGCGTGCCTGATGACTTCTCCCGAAGCCTTTTAAACAATTTACAATCTTATCTGGAATATGAATGCAACAACGTGGTTGTGGATGAGTTGCGAATGGCATATCTGGGACAGTACGAATTTTTACATTCTACGGATGACTATCCCAAGCACGGGGAAGATCCAGATGTGGTCGGGACATCTACTTGCCAGTTGATACTGACGGCACACCAGCCAACCCATATGTATATTCTTACTGTGGTTCTGCCAAAAGATACTGTCAAAGATTTTTCCACCACACAGGTGCTGGATCAGTTGAGCCACGAAAGCCTGTGGATCGCCTGTCCCAAGGATGCCGGGCAATATTTAGGCATCAACACAAAAAAATATGCAGCCATCCCGGACTACGTCGATCTATACGACTACCTCAAGTATAAATATGGACTGCTCAAATGCGGTTCCGGCAAGGCTTTTCTCCTGCTTTCCGATCGCCCGGAAAAGGAAGACGAATTTCGCTGTATGATGGCGGGCGAAACCTACGACAGCCAGCATCAGGATTTCCATATCGCCAGCGACAATATTTCCCAGATCTGTCAGACCAATCATGCACAGTATGACTATTATCAGGTCTATATGTCAGAAATGGTCGTCGCATGTATCATGGAAAACTTTTCTGAAAACATGGAAGAAAGAATTGATATCACGGCAACTTATGCCTTTATCGTAATCCTCGCCATGTTCCAGAATACTTCGATCGAAAAGGTCAATATGCAGATCTCCAATGCTCTGGCCAATGACGGCGACATTTCCCACCAGGAAATCCTGGGACTCTACCGCAATTTCGGAAAGACTGTCCGTTTCTGGGAAAAGAACAACTATAAGTATTGGGGGACACAACAGGAAGCCCAGTGTATCGTGGAAGCCTTTGGCAATAAAGAACTAAAAGAAACCTACTACGAACATCAGGAATTTTTGGAACATATCGTTGAGTTAAAGGGTGCGCAGACAGAAGAACGTAACGGCACCATCTTAAACATCGTTGCCACCATCCTTGCCGTAATCCAGGTACAGGATTTTGTTGTAGAACTCTTGGAAGGTTTTTACAAAAAAGCCGGAATTGACGTTACATACGCCGGCAGCACCTTTTCTACCCTGATCATCTGCGGTACCTTTTCCTTTGTTCTGGTACTCATCATCATCAACCGTATGCGCAGCAAGATGCGTAAAGGCAGCATGCATATAAAGGAGTTAAAAGACTATGACAGCTAAAGAAAAAGGAATTTGGAACAATAAGCCCTTCTGGTGCATCCTTTTATTCGGACTGGCTGTCCTTTGTTCCAGTATCAAAGTTTTGGTCCTGCCACAGGGCGGAAGTCTGACCTATTTCAGCCTCATGATCCTTTGGCTTATGACCTTTATCTACGGACCACGCTATGGTCTGATCGCCTCCGTTTTATTTGGCTTTGTCCGCTTGGGCATCACCCATCTGACCGGAGAATATATCAATCCCAACATCTGGTCTATCCTATTAGAATACCCGATCGCACATGGGGTTTTCTGTCTGGGTGGATTTCTACAGGAACGAGGGCAAAAGAACGATTATACGATTGACGATCACGAACGGATCCAGGCGGAACCATATAAATTACGCATGGGATATGTCATCGGCGTAGCCGCCATGCTCGCCTGCTATGTCATTTCCGCAGAACTTTTCTATCCGCCTTACCGCGATGGATTTTTCAGCAACTTATTTTACAATATCGTCTATGATAGCAGTTATCTTTTGATCGAGGGCAGTTTTTCCCTGCTCCTCTTATGTGTCCCAAAAGTAGCAGATGCCATCTACTACATCAAACATGTGGCGACGCACATTGATGAGGATGACACCTTAGAATGTTTCTAAAGCAGGACATCTGCCATCACTTTTCAGTCCAGATTATAAGACCATAACCAGTGTGCCCACGCCGATCAGGATACAACCGATCAAAGATTTGGCTGTAAATTCCTCGTGCAGAAATACAAATGCCAGTACCAAGGTGATAACGACGCTCAACTTATCGATCGGTACAACCTTAGATGCCTCTCCCATCTGCAAAGCCCTGTAATAGCACAGCCAGGATGCACCGGTTGCCAGACCGGATAAGATCAAAAACAGCCAGGACTTCTTGCTGATCTCCGTGATCCCACTCTGTGTATGGGTCAAAAATACCATCCCCCATGCCATAGCAACAACCACCATGGTACGGATTGCCGTCGCCAGATTGGAATTGACTCCATCAATACCGATCTTAGCCAAAATAGACGTCAAAGCTGCGAACACTGCCGAAAGAACTGCAAATACTGCCCACACAAAAATCATCTCCTCTTACTTGCCTTTCAGTTTCTTACTATCTGCAAATAATTGTACACCTGTATTTTCCAAATGAACAGATTTTATATGAAATGCTTTTCTTTGCAATAGTGATAGATCTCCTGCTTCTGCACTTCCGCAAAATCTTGGGCAACCTCCACTTCCATATTGGCAATGGCATAATAATCTACCAGATCCCGGTCTTTTGTTGCCAGAGAAACCGGTCGTCCCATCAATATCAAAATAGATAATCTTCGCCATACCCACTTTCTCCTATGCTTCGTTTAAGCAACCACAGCAAGTAGGCGATCCAAAAGCCCGGTTGACTGTAGGAAGAGAATTACCATGATGACCGGTGCCACATACTTGATCATAATGTTGTATAAATGCTTTCTGGAAAACTTGCCGTTCGGGTGCTCCATCTCCTCTGCGATCCATTTTGGACCGACGATCCAGCCGACCAATATGGTAGAAAATACCGAAATGAGCGGCATTAGGAAACTGTTGCTGATGTAATCCATAATATCAAGTAACTGTCCGGTCGAGCCATTCGGCAATTTGACTTCGACATAAAATACACTGTAGCCCAGTGCGATCACTGCTGTTGCAATCAGGTAAATGATGGTAAGGACGCCTGTCGTTTTCTTTCTCTCAGTGTGAAATACTTCCATGCAGTTTGCCGTGATGGCTTCCAAAACGGAAATGCAGGAAGTCAGCGCCGCAAATGCTGTCAAAAGGAAAAATACCAATCCGATCACATAGCCCGCTTTTCCCATGGCGTAAAAGGTCTTTGGCAGTGCCACGAACATAAGGCTAGGTCCGGCAGACATGCCATCAATACCGGAAAAGACAAAGATGGCAGGAATGATCATCATACCGGCAAGAATAGCAACGCCGGTATCCACGATCTCGATCTGTGCAACCGATTTATTGATATCCACTTCCTTTTTTACATAGGAACCATAGGTGATCATGATGCCCATGGAAACGCTAAGGGAAAAGAACAACTGGCTCATAGCATCCAAGGTAATCTGCAGGAAACGCGATAGCGTCAACCCAGACATATCCGGCATCAGATAGACTTTGAGTCCATCCAGACCTGTCCGCACGGCTCCACTCTCATCCCCTGATCTTAAAGTCAGGGAGAAGATGGCAATACCAATGACCAGCACAAGCAAGATCGGCATAACAAATTTGGAGCATCGTTCAATGCCGCCCTCAACACCATTATAAACGATAAAGCCGGTAAGCAGCATGAAGATCAAGCCAAACCAGACCGATGATGGGTCTGTGATAAAATCTGTAAAATAATCATCCTTTGCTGCAGCCGCAAAATCGCCTGTCAGATAGACCGTAAAATATTTGAGGATCCATCCTCCGATCACGGCATAATAAGTCATAATGAGCATTGGGACGCAGAAAGTCAGAATACCCAGTTTTTTCCATCCCGGCCGCATAGTCTCATAAGCCGCTATGGCGGACTGTCCTGTCTTTCGTCCGATCGCAATATCTGTCGTCAGCAGGGTAAATCCAAAGGTCAGCACCAAAACGATATAGATGATCAGAAACAGACCGCCACCGTCTTTTGCCACTAAATAAGGAAAGCGCCATAAGTTTCCTACGCCTACGGCACTTCCTGCTGCTGCCAGAACAAACCCGATCTGACCGCTAAAATTACTCTTCTTTTTCATCTTTTTAATTTCTCCTGTTTTTATCGTTATTTTGTATTTTTCCGAAATAGAAAATAACCACTGCGTAAAAATACACAGTGGTTATATTATAGCAAGAATATTCTGTTGTGCCTAGGAATTTCTTCCTTAATTTCCGTTAATTTCCACTACATCCGTGCTTATCTTCGCCACAAGAATGACCACCACAAGAATGACCTTCTCCATGACCATGATGTGAGCACTCTACATTTGGGTTGTATCCCAGATTATTTGCCAAAAGTGCCTCTACTGCTGCATCACAAGATCCTGCCACTCCACCGTACAACTGGATACCAGCCTGTGCCAATGCATTCTGTGCACCGCCACCAATACCTCCACAGATGAGCACATCTACCTTTGCACCTGTAAGAAATCCTGCAAGTGCTCCATGTCCCTGTCCGTTTGTATCCACAACCTGGGTATTTACAATCTTACCATCTTCTACATCGTAAAGTTTAAACTGCTCGGAATGTCCAAAATGCTGAAAAATATTTCCATCCTCATATGTAACTGCGATTCTCATTTGCTTTTCTCCCTTCTCTTGAAACCGGGCACCATACTTATGTCTCTGGCAACCGCCACAATGACATACGTCTTCCTTGCCTTCACAAAGGCGGTAGTCTCCTCCCTCAATACGAAGGGGCATGCCTTCTACGAGTGCTGTCGCAATTTTTGCTCTGGCAGTATTGTAAATCGCCTGCGCTGTTGTCCTTGCCACCTGCATATAACTACTGCATTCTTCCTGTGAAAAACCCTGCTCATCAATCAAGCGGATTGCTTCAAACTCATCAACCGTCAAAACGACTGTTGCCTGATTTTCATCCTGTCCTACAGGCACAAAGTTACATACCTTTGGCATGTGGCATACTTTTCTGCACTTTCTCGGTCTTGGCATGCTACGGCTCCTTTGTTATTGGCATATGCCAGTTAATATTTCCATTCTTACTCTACTCTCATTTATGGCATATGTCAATTACTATTGTAAGTATTTTCCTCTTGAAATGAATATTTTTTACAAATGTTTATCCGTGCAATCCTGCGGACTGACGGATCATATCCTCGACTACGATATCGTAGATTTCCCCGATACTATTACAGTATTCCAAAACCTTCCACGGCTCATTTGTGTGAAAATGTATCTTGATCAGATCTTCGTCTCCTGCTGCGATCAAACAATTTCCTTCAAAATGATCAGTTATATAATCTGCGATCTCATCTTCATCAAGATCTTCATCTCTACGATCGATCAGAAGTTGCGTATCATACCGATAAGCAAACTGATCATCCTCTACATCAACACTATGAATCTCTCCCATGTCGTCCTCCTTCATTATCTTTCATTCTTCTGAATAGGAAGATACCACAAAATCATCCTGAGTGCAATTTTTTCCGCTATTGCCCTGTGTTTATGATCCATACGCTTTAACAAAACTTTAACATCAGAAAAATATTTGTGAAACAGGAAGTGTGTATTCTTTCATCATCAAACAACCGTGTAATCACACACAAAAATTGTTGAAATATGGAAAGGAAGGTTTATGATAATGAAAAAAAGTACATTTATAACTATGCTGTTGGGAACACTCGGAGGCCTGCTTTTTGCCATCTTATGCTTTCTCTTAGCGGTGGCGTTATCAGTCTTATCGTACTTGGCATGGCATTTTATATGATCATCCATGCATCGCGCATACTAAAAAATACAGATCTGATCATTCCAGCATCTGCTTCCAGATAGAAACCAAGCGTTCCACGGAGTATGCCGCATTTGCCGGGCTGGTGGAGGGAAGCGTAACCGCCTCCATACCAAGCACATTCTGCTGGTACTTCTTAAAATATTTTCCCGAGATTGCACCATTACAGTAAACCCTTTTGATCTGCGATTGCTCAATGATGGGCTGCAGGTCTGTCGGCGTGACATTGCGGATACTGCTGTCGCTCGATCCAATGATATCGCAACTATAGATGGTATCCCAAAGTGCAATGTGATTTTCATGCAGCATTTTCTTTTTTTCGTCTATGCTGATTGGGACTTCCACCTGTAATACCGCAGCCATCACTTTCCAGAAACGGTTCTGCGGATGCCCATAGAAAAACATCTGCTCTCTGGATTTCACTGAGGGAAGACTTCCCAAAATCAAAATCTTTGATGCTTCGTCATATAAGGGCGGAAAGGGATGTACGATGTGTTCATAATTTGTATTCATGAGTGATCCTCCAATCCATGCAAATCCAAACGATATATGGTCTGTTCCAGTGTTTCCTCTTCCAGAAACATAATCATATAGATAGGCAAATACACCTTTCTCCCTGCTTTTTGCTATTAAAGTAATGCTCCTTAAATCCTTTTGCCAACAATTCCTGCGCCACCACATTCTCAAACAAAGCGCCATTGTTGGTGGCTTTATCCTTATTTAAAATGGACATTTTCACCCTAATAATACATTGTTTTTTTCAACTTTTCCAACCGGATTTTGCGATTTTTTTCAACTTTTCCAACTTTTCACATGCCAATCAGATCAAATGCTTCAAAGGAAACTACAACCTGATAATCCCTGTGGATATTCGGATACTTGATCTGGACAGATTTTAAGGTCTGGCTATAGTACCAGCCACTCTCTACCGCCTCATAGTCCGAACGATTGAGAAAATGTGGCACCTCCATACCATCGACCCTAACCCAGTAAGGCGACTTTTCACGATGCACCATATCAATATGCATACGCTCGACCGGACTTTCATAACTTCCTGTCTTTACAAAGTTAAGTATGGTCTGCTCTCCCGCTTTCATCTCAATATGTATATTAACGTAGACGCCCTGCTCATAGTCCATGCTTGCGCCGTCATCATCATAGAGATCAAAGGCTGCATCCTGATCCGGCACGCAGAGGATCTTTAAGCCTGTCACCTTTTCCGTCGCCAGATTATAGATCTGATTTTCTGCCATTGGCAGGATGGATCCGCTCTTTAAAAACATTGGAATACTTTCCAGTGTAACCGGAATGCTGATGGTCTGTCCGCCCTCATAGGCTTCTCTCGTCTCAAAATCGTAAAAGATGGTACCCTTTGGCAGATAAACCTCACGCTCTGTAGCACCTTTTTCCACCACATTTGCCACCAAAAGCGAATCGCCCAGCATAAAGGTAGTTCCTTCATTATAACAATGCTCGTCCTCCTGGAAGGCATAGACCAGCGGCTCCATGATCGGCGCGCCCGTCCTTGCCGCTCTTGCCATGAGCGCATACATATAAGGAGACAGGCGATAGCGGAACTGGATAGCATCGCGGATCAGATGCTTGGTGCCACTATACATCCAAGGCTCCGTTACCGTGTTGTCCGTATTGGTCGAATGAATAGAAAAACGCGGCTGGAAAATGCCATTTTGTACCCAGCGCACAAAAAGTTCTTCCTCCGGTGCCGTGCCGTAAAATCCGCCAATGTCACAGCCCTGATTTGCCACACCGGAAAGTCCCATGCCAAGAATGGTCGCGATGTTGTATTTCAGGCTTTCCCAGCAGGTCAGATTGTCCCCTGCCCAGGTCTGCGCATAGCGCTGGATGCCTGCATGACCGGAACGGCACACAGCAAAGGCTCTGGTATTTGGAAAAGTCTCATGGACGGCTTCCTGGGTCAACTGGCACATGAGGTTGCTCATGACCGGCTTGACCTGCCCGATCGTAGCCCCTTTTCCCTCAAAGAACACGCGGGCATCCTTATCCACAAGCCCTTCGTATTCGCAGTTGTCATTCCAGACGGAAGTCACACCGTAAGACAAGAGATTTTCCTTTAAATATTGCTTCCAGTCCTGACGCACACTCTCCTTGGTATAGTCGATATAATTTCCCATACCGCCCCACCAGAGTCCGACTGCCGGCTTATCTTCCTGAGAGTCTTTGACAAACATGCCCTTTTCTTCCATATCCTTTTTATAAGGATGGGATAATAGCATTCCAGGCTTTACATTCGGAGAAACCGTGATCCCGCGCTCTGTCATTTTTTTGAAATGATCTGCCGGATCCTTGAACTTGTCCTTATTCCAGGTGAAGGTATAACGCTTCATGCCCTCCCCGGCATCAATCTCGCAATAGCCGGAGGACAACTGGAATCCATCGATCGGGATTTCTTCTGCCTTTGCGGTGTCGATAAATCCAACGATCGCATCATCTGCATCCTTTGGCAGTTCCGGGTAATACATGGAAGAACCCAGATAACCTAAGGCTGTCTTTGGCAGCATAACAGACTTTCCGGTCAGATCGGTATAGCGTGATACGATCTCTTTCATGGACGGTCCTGCAATAAAGAAAAGATCAATGTCACCGCCATCTATGCGAACGGTGCTGTGGTGCTTGGTATAATTGCTGTGGGATCTTCCCATGTTAAAATCACATTCCCAGGTCGTATGATAAAAATAACCGACTGCCTTTTTCGTCTTTTCATTCAGTTTCAGATAGAATGGGATGTGCTTATAAAGGGCATCTGTTTTTTCCGGATTATAGCCCATGCAGTCTCCCGGTGCCGTCTGCATAAATGCTTCTCGCTTGTTGATCTGCCCCGTACGCTCGCCAAAGCCATAGTAATCATCTTCTGCTTCCATGACACAGGTATGGATACGCCGTCCGTTGCTGTCACAGAGCCAACCGCGATATGGGATATCCTCGTGCAAAAGTGTTCCCTCTTCATCGTAAATCTGCAAAAGAAATGGATCTTTTTGTACCACAACTTTTAACTTTGTCCCCTGCAATACCACCTTGGATGCATCTTCTGTCATCACAGCATCCGCTGGCGTAATTCTATGACGATATCCTTTTAAAACCTCATCCATGCGGTCTTCCCAGGCTGTCATCACAAGCGAATACGATTCCTCCGCAAAATCCCCTGTAAAGCCTGCGCGAATACGCACAATATCGTCGGTCAAAAACAAGATACGCATCTCTATCACGTTGGTCGATAGTACAAACGTCTGCGCTCTTTTTTCCACTCCAAGCAATCTTTCTACAATCTTCATGGTAAATCCCCTTCTACATATTATATTAAGCCTTTGTCAATTTCTTTCTTATATTGTCATACTAACAAAGAAGAGACAGCAAATCTACACCAATTCTGCTGTCTCTCACTTCATTCTTTTACATATCTTGCTATAATATTTTTTTAATATCAGCTCTACTGTGCTTTTTTCTCAGCAATAGCATCTACGTTTGCCTGCACTGCCTTCTTTGACAATGGATAGAGGAATGCAAGTGATGCTGCAAGAACCAGGAATCCAATTGCAGGGAAAAGTGTGGTCACATCATAAATTCCATTGACAACGTCAGGATCAAATGCTGTTGCACTGCTATATCCTACGATAGAAAGAAGAAGACCTGTTAATCCATTCGCAGCAGCCTGTCCTAATTTTCTTGCAAAAGAATATACAGAGTAAACGGTTCCATCACTACGAATATTTTTCTTTACTTCAATATCATCGATTACATCAATAATCATTGCCCAGCACATGATGTTAAAGAATGACATTCCCGCATATGCCAACATATAAAGTGCGATAAATACGGCTACGCTGGTTGTATGCACAAAGTATGCAATGAACATAGAACCTGCACCTATAAAAGCACCAACAACAGCCAATTCTTTCTTACCAAATTTAGCAGCAAGTTTTGTTACGAAAGTTGACATAACAAGCACAACACCACAACCAAGTAGACCACTCATAGAAAGTGCTTTTGCACTGTTAAAGTAGTTTGGATAAATGTAGTTGTTCATTCCGGAAAGTGTCATCTGCACCAAAAGGAAAACAAGTGCTGATACAACAATACCTACGAATGCACGGTTTGTAAACAATACGCCGAAGAGTTCAAATACATTTTTCTTCTCTTCCGGTGCTTCCATCTTTACACGCTCCGTAGAAAGATGATAGCAGATGAGGTATACCAGAACAGCCAAAATAGAGCATACACCGGAAGCCAGCATTGTCTTGCTTCCACTTAACACCTGATGTCCTTCTGCATCTGTCGTATATACAACCATTGGCAGAATTACAACAATAACAATCTGTGCCACTGTAGCACCAATGGTTCTCCAGTTAGAAAGCATTGCTCTTTCTTCTGGCTTGTCGCTCATTGCAGATGCCATAGAACCATATGGAATGTTTACACCGGTATAACATACAGAACCCCAAAGGATATAAGTAAAGAACATCCAGAATACCTTAAATCCCATTGGCTTATCTGCAAAGTATGGTGCGAAAATCAGAAAAGATGCCACTGCAACCGGACCTGCGAAACGACGTACCCATGGAGCAAATTTTCCCTTTGCAGTATATCCGGAACGGTCTACTACCTGTCCCATAGCTACGTCCGTAAAAGCATCCACTACTTTTGCTGCCATCATCAGTGTTCCCACAAGTGCTGCACTAACACCCATGATATCTGTGTAAAATTTCATCATAAACAGTGCTGCGATAACAAAAGTTAAATCGTTTGCAAAATCGCCTGCTGCATAACCAATCTTATCTCTCAGACCAAATGGTCTTTTTGCATTTTCTTCAAATTGCGCCATTACTGCCGCATCATTTTTGTTTTTACTCATTGTTTCTTTCCCTCCAAATTACTGTAAAAGCCAATCTAAAATATCCTGAATATATTTGTCCCAAAATGTCCAGTCATGACCGCCTGCGTCTTCTTTATATACGAGATCTGCATTTTTCTTCTGTAAAGTGTCTCTTACATGCAGATTGGACTGATATAAAAAGTCATCTGTTCCAACGGCCTGATACAGCTTTGGAACACAACCCTTTGCCACATCCTGATCATACAGTGCAAATAAATCATAGTTACTTCCGGCTAATTTTTTCGGATCACCAAAAGAATCTTCCCATGAAAACGGATTGTTTTCATTTTCTTGGATGGTTGAACTCTGATACAAACCGGCAATATCAAGTGCTCCCGACATACTTGCTGCTTTTGCATAAAGATCTGGTCGGCTTAAGCCTAAATACCAGGCACCGTATCCTCCCATGGAAAATCCGGCAATATAGGTCTTTTCACGATCCTTTGTGACCGGGAATACACTCTGTATGAAAACCGGTAATTCCTCTGTAAAGAATGTCTTATACTTTTTACCGCTCTTTAGATCCTGATAAAAAGAATTTTCTGCGGATGCCATAACAACAACAATCCCTCGATCTTGTGCATACCTGTCAATGTTACTGTAACGAATCCATGAAAAGGCATCGCCGTAGGCACCATGGAGCAGATAAAGTACAGGAAGTCCTGCTTCATAATCATATTTTTCTGTATGATTGATTTCTGTAATTTCCTCACTGCTTCCCGGCGTTGGAACAAATACATTTAATGTAATGTTGCTTCCTAATGAGAAACTATAATAATGTGTTTCCATCAATGCCATTTTTTTCACCTCCTCTATTTTTATCGCAATTTCTTTTTCTTGTCTCTTGCGTTTCTGGGAAAATGGTAGCAAAATGGCAATAGCAAAACTACACCATTTTTGTTTTGTGCGTGACATTTTTTTACAAATCTTGTTGTTTCGCGACAGATCTGTAGATAAAACTAACAATTTTTCTTATGATGATGCCAAGTTTTTGGGTAAAAATTTGGGTAAAAAGGAGGTCAAAAATGATCGATCGTGCCGCTATCTTAATGGAACAGGGTGCCTCCATTGCCTGTCATCGCGTGGAGGGCATGAATGACAATATGTCACATTCCCATTACCATACTTACTTTGAACTCTATTTTTTAGAGGGAGGCGAGCGTCACCACGTCATGCAGGATCAACAGTATGAGACCAAGGTCGGCTCTTTTATGATCTTTGCACCTTATATCATGCATTATTCTTTTTCCGATCATGATGTATCTTTCAAGCGGACAGTCCTCTATTTTAAAGATGAGGCAGTCGCATCCCCGGTGCTTCTGGATCTTTTAAAAAATGGAAGCGGCTTGTATGAACCGGAGCAGAAGATCTCCTCCTCCATTCATTTTTTATTAAATGAACTGCAAAAAGAGCAGGAAAGGGATGATCCTTTGCATGAAACAGCTATGGAAAATCTGCTCAATACTCTGCTGCTTACCATCATGCGCAGCACCCAGGTATCGCCAAAGCCGGAGACCCAGAGCCGCATGGCAAAGGTGATCTCTTATATTGAGAAAAACTATCAGCACGAATTGCGTTTACAAGATATCGCGGCTGAATTTTATGTGAGCGAATATTATCTCTGCCATGAATTCAAGAAGTACACCAACCGCACCATCGTCCAGTACATCAATGCCCTGCGCATCCTGCACGCCCAGCGCCTGATCACAGAAAGTGACCTGAATTTTACCAAGATTGCCGAGCAGACCGGATTTTCTTCCCTGACACATTTTAACCGGACCTTTAAATCCGTCGTGGGAACCTCACCATCCGCCTACCGCAAGGCAAACCCAAAACATGAATAGATCATAAGAAAAAGGAGTGACGTACAATGCAATATCATGAGATCACACCGGACATGACCATCGGTGATCTGGTCAAATCCGGTGTTTACGGCGACTTTGCCAACTTCATCTTTACCGACATGACACCGGACCACTGGAATTGCCCGCTAAGGGATTACGGCTTTGATAAAGTCGGTTTTGTACCAACCTTACACCGTATGGAGGAACTGGCTGCCTCCGGCAAAAAATATGTTTATCCCATCTATGATGAGGAAACCCGCCTGAGCCAGTGGGACAAAGCCAAATCATATCTTTTACATTTTCCGGGTCCTAAGGCAGATCTGCCATACGCCGTCGTCATCCCGGGTGGCGGTTTTAACCGGCAGTGGGGCTTGATCGAGGGCATGGCGATCGCGGCAGAACTGAACCATCACGGTTACACTGCCTTTGTCTTGTACTACCGCACCAAAAACCAACCGGTCATCCCAAACGCGATTGAAGACATGCATACTGCTATTCGTTTTATCGAAGCACATGCCGGTGATTTTCAGGTACAAAAGGGACACTATATTTTAGGTGGTTTTTCTGCCGGAGCGACCCTTGCCGGGGAAATGGGCTCTGACAACCTTGGCTGGAGATCTGCAAGCCTTCCAAAACCGGAAATGATCTTCTTAGGCTATACCGCCATTGATATGCATGCCTTTTTTGACACCTATCAGGCATTTCCTGCCGGTCACCCGGCGCACGATGGCATGGGCGATTTTCTGCGCCGCATTGGTGGACCGGAATTTACCTGGGAAAGCCTGGCGCCATACCAACTGGTCGATCATATGGATGCCTCTTATCCGCCGGTCTATCTGACGGCAAATGAAGATGACGGCACCGTCCCCTTTTCCAACAGTCTGCTCATGGAAGAAACCTGTCAAAGATTAGGCATTCCGCACAAATGCAGATTTGGAAAAGCAGGCGGACACAGTTTCGGACTGGGAAAGGGACTTGCCGTAGAAGGATGGCTGGAAGATGCTCTGGCATTCTGGCAGTCTCTGCCCTCATAAATCTATGGCAAAATAGCAAGTCAGGTATTGCATCCATTTCATATATTCATTAAAATATACATAAGTATAAGTTGATCCAGAGACCGTGCCAACTCCACGTTTTTGGTCCACAAAGGAGAATAAATATATGGAATACGACGAAAACCTTTTTAAAGCAAAAGCGAATCGACGAGCACGCAACATCTGGCTTGTTTTTTCTCTCTTGCTGACTGCCAACTATGGTGCTGATGTTGCTAACGGTCTGAACACACCGATCTATTATCTGATGTTCTTACTTCTCTGCTGGGTGCCATTTTTATCCGGTCAGATCCTTATGAAAGTAAAGGGTGCCGACACCGACCTCTATCGCTATGATCTTGCGATCGGTTATGGCATTTTTTATCTCTTTGTTATCTGTACTACAGAGTCACCGATCGCCTTTACCTATGCCCTTCCGGTGACCAGCCTTTTAGTACTCTATAAAGACAAACAATTTATGAAATACTGCGGTATCATCAATACCGGCATGGTCATCTTCAGTTGCGCATATCATTATCTGCACGGTTTTAACTCCGCAGCAGACACCAAGAACTACCAATTGCAGATTGCCTGCATCATCCTCTGCTATATATGCTATGTCCGTTCTATCCAGCATCTGAATGAGTCAGACGGAGCTATGACCGACAGCATCAAGTCAGATCTGCACCGCGTTGTTACCACAGTGGACAAGGTAAAGTCTGCCAGCAACTCTATCTTGGACGGCGTGACGGTTGTCCGCGAACTTGCTTCCGAGAATAAGCACGGCGCTGATGTCGTTATGCTGGGCATGAACGAATTAACCGGCAACAACACACAGTTGCAGGATCGCACGACTTCCTCTATGGATATGACGACCGACATCAATGCACAGGTACAACATGTTGCCGCCATGATCGAGGAAATGGTGGAACTGACCCGCGAGTCCGGTGTCCATGCACAAAGCAGTTCTTCCGACCTGGATAGTTTGATCGAGACAACGCAAGTCATGTCCAACTTATCAAACGAAGTAGACCATATATTACATGATTTCAAAAGTGAATTTGAGATGGTAAAGGAAGAGACCGGTACCATTGACAATATTTCCAGCCAGACCAACCTGTTGGCTCTCAACGCTTCCATCGAAGCAGCCAGAGCCGGAGAAGCAGGCAAAGGTTTTGCCGTTGTTGCCGAGGAGATCCGCAAGTTGAGTTCCGAAACCAGCGCATCTTCCGGTCAGATCCAGAATGCTCTGGTCCGTCTGGAAGAGACCTCTGCCAAGATGATGACCTCCATGGAAAAGACACTGGAACTCATCCAGCAGACCATGGAAAAGGTGACACAGACCGGCGAGAATGTCAAAAAGATCAACGAAGATTCTTCCCAGTTGGGCGATCATATCCAGGATATCGATTCTGCTATGCGTGAGGTCGAGACATCCAACTCACAACTGGTAGAGAATATGGAGCAGGTTTCTGACATCATGAGCCATATGACCAACTGCATCAATGACTCCGATGAGACCAGCAAGCGTATGCTCAGTAAATACGAAGAAAGTGCCAACAATATCAATTCCATCGAGTCCGTCATTGAAAGCCTCATGTGTGAACTCGGTTTTGGCGGATTTATGGGAATCGAGGATGTGGAAGCCGGAATGAAAGTTCTCTTTACCTTAGAGGGAGAGACTGAGCCGCATCACGGCGAATTGGTAGAGCAGACACAGGACGGACTCCTTATTAAGACAAGCGAGATCCTTAGCCTGCATGGGGTTACCGGTTGCGAGGTTCAGGTCGTTGTCGGCAATGTCCTCTATTGCTGGAACAAGGCAAGTCTGGATCCAAATACCGACCACAACCGCAATTACAGCATCCACATCACAGGTCGCCCACGCATCAACAATCGCCGTAAATATCCGCGTATTGATGCCAACAACACCTGTACGATCACCATGGCTGACAGCGGAAAGACCTATTCCGGCAAACTGGACAACATCAGTGCCAATGGCTTTGCTTTCCTGTCCAGCGATCCGGTCTTTACCGATGCCAAGGGACAATCCCTTACCATCACGATCAATGACTTTGCACTGGCATCCCACAACGTGTTAGACGGACGGATCATTCGCTGTTCCGATCACGATGGCACCTACATCGTTGGCTGCCAGATGCCTGACGACAATGTTTATATCATGGAATATATCGAAAGTCGTTTGCGGGATGGCGCTACAAGTTTTCAGTAAGTCTTCAGACTTCCTAAATATCAAAAATGTGCTAAAAAGTCCGGGATAACCTTTTTTCTTACGGTCATCCCGGACTTTCTTACAGCCACAACTTCTTAACAACGCGTTTCAAACGGAATAGCAGGAATTCCTGCTGCATTAAACAAATTCACCTGATACCAGGCATCTCTTGCAAAACGAATCTGTAAAGAACCCTCTGTCATTTCTTCCAATCTCAAAACCAGACTGTCTCCGTCTACCAAAGCCTGATAAGAAATTTCTCTGCCATTCTCAAGCACTGACAAGGCATTGATGGAATCTCCTGCGATCTCAAGCCCTTCTTTTGCATATGCCATCTTTATACGGATCGTATCACCCTCACGTTTTATCCCTTCCGGTCTCGGTGCCTCGCAGAGGATATCCTCTCCATATAGATATTTTCTTGCCAAAAGCGCCAAGCGATGTCCCACCGTGCGCTTATCTTTCGGATGAATATCATGTTCTTCGCCGACATCAGCAATAGATGCCATATATAGGCCATCGACTGTTTTTGCTGCTTCTTCCTGACAGCGACGGATTGTCGCATAATCCAGATTGGTCTGCATCATCCAGTCTCTCCAGCCCGGCAACTGCACCTCAAAAAACGGAAGTGCTTCGTCCTTCCATAATTTGCGCCAATCACTGACCAGTCCCTTCATCATATCGGTATAAAGCGACTGCAAGCCCGGCACATCATCGCTCTCGCCCTGATACCAAAGTACCCCACGTGCAGAAAATGGGGCAATCTGCTTTACCATATGCTCATATAAAATTCCCGGCATAGTTCTGGCGTCTACATATTCTATACGATAGGCTTCCATTGTTTTTGCCATCATCTCCTGCAGCGATGCATTCTCATCGAGTCCCAATGCCTTTTTCTGCTCTGCCAGTGCCTCAGGTGACATACTTTCCAGCCCCTTTTGTGCCATATCCATCATGGCTTTTCCGATTTCTTCCATGGATGGTGTTCTCGGAAGAACCACCTGATCAAAAGGACTCAGGCAAGGCTTTCCTGCATCGCTCTGCGGATCTGCCTTCCTCTCCGCCCAGAACTGCTCCATATCCTTGCCTTCCACTGACTTTTCCCACTTTTCCATCCATGGTTTTCCTACACGTTCCACAGTATCCTGGTCCATCCATGCACAACTGTAGGTACCGCCCCAGTTGCATCCTATAATACCGACCGGAACGCCGACCTTTTCTCTGATCTCCTTGGCAAAGTAAAAAGCAACCGCAGAAAAATATCCCAGATTCTCCTCGGATGTGGCTCTGCGCCATCTGCCTACTGCACTGTAATCAAAGTCGCTATCCTGTTCCTCATAAAACTTCTTTGGTACATCAAAAAAGCGCAACTCATGATCATCCAGCCCCATGACCTGCTCATGATATTTTTCATAGCGCAGAGGGAATTCCATATTAGACTGTCCGCCGGCAATGTAAACCTCACCGATTGCTATATCTTCCAGAGTCATTGTCTCTATCCCATCACTCACCTGCAGCATCTCTGACGCAGAAGCCTCGAGGGGCTCGATTTTCAGGCAAAAATGACCTGTTTCATCTGCCATTACCTCAGCGCTCTTTCCCTGAATCTCAGCCCTTACCATCTGATTTGGCTGACTCTCTCCCCAGATATATACTGGTTTTTGTCTCTGTAAAACCATCCCATTTGAAAATACTTTTGCAAGTTTCATTTCCTACCTCCATCTGACTCTATTTGTGTGGTATCTCCACCTTAATCATACAATACTGATCTTTACTTGTTCGGAATCTGACGCAATTGCTCATCCACCTGATCGATCAAATCTTGCGACATTCCCGCATAAGTAACAGCATAGGATAACAAATGTCGCAGGGTCATAAGTTTTAACGCCTCCATCATGGCTGCTCCATCTACCTGGGCTGCCTGCTCCTGACCTTGTCCTGCACTCATATGCATAATTGGCTCAATGATCTTCATCGCTTCCGGCTTTCCGGACAAATAGGCCATGGTACAGTCAACATTTAAGAATGGCTCACGATTTCCATTGATACTTTTTGAAAAACGTGGCTGCTTCATCTGCCCATTCGCAAAATCTCCCATAATATCCTTAAGCCACTCAATCGAATCTGCCACCCAGTGTGGCACGCGATTGCAGTATTCCTCCGGATTTGGAACTACCGATGTATTACATACGCTATAGCCATGCGCTCCATGGGAATAAATATGACTTTCAAACATGATCTCATGCTTCTCCAGCGCATCAAGCAAATGAATAGTATTCTTAACCGGTACCACATTGTCTGTTCTCGTTGCAAACACAAAGCAAGGACAGGTATTATCATCCACGGCTGCAATAACATCCGGTGCCGTCTTCTCATAAATCTTAGCACAATCTCCTTCAATAACGGGATAGCCCAGAATCGCCGCATATGGACGATGCTGACTCATCGTTGCCGCACTGGCCGCCAGATGTCCACCGGCGGAGAACCCGATTACCACGATCTTATCCGTCAGGACTTTCCACTCATCTGCCCGCTCCTCAATCAAAGCCATGGCCTGCTCATAATCATCTAATGGATTCGGCCAGACAGAATCCTCTCCCACCGAATAGCGCAGGATAAAAGCCTGATAGCCTGCCTCAAGATAAGGAAAGGCTACCGGATCTGCCTCTCTGTCAGAACACATAGAATAGCCCCCGCCCGGCAAAATCAACACAGCAGGCCGCTTACTGATATGATTAAATTCTCCTTCCACCGGCTGTGTGTATGCTGTCAGCGTCACATTTCTTTCCCCATTCAATACGATTTTCTCTACGTCCATTATCTTCTCCTTTTCGTTTTATAAAATGAATTAACATTATATTAACTCGTTTTACACTGTGTTGCAAGATATATTTGTTTTTTTCACAAGTAACGTGTTATACTAATGTAGCATTGTAGTAATTTTATACAAAATCAAACATTTTCCAAAAGTTAAAAGGGGATATTATATATGGATCAAACTGCTTATTTTGAACAGATGCGCCAGAAACGGCGCAGTGAAATCTTAGAAACGGCACGCCGGATGATACTGGATCAGGGACTTTTTTCATTCTCTATGCAGGGATTGGCACAGACGCTGGATGTATCTACGGTCACATTGTATAAATATTATAAGAATAGTATTGCGATCATTGAAGACCTTTACCAGACAACCACCGGCACCTTATTCCGGTTCCCGGATCTTTTTCCCACACAAAAAAAGCCAGAAGATCTGGCTTTGGAGTATATTTCCCTGATTCTTGACGACATGATCTGCCGCCGGGAGGATTTTCGTCTGGTCATGACCCTTGGGCTCTACATCTATCCTGCCGATCCGGTAACAGAGATCCTGCCGGCAGAGCCTTTCTTGCAATATCTGCAAGAGACTCTGCCGCCGGAAGTCTGCGCTCTTTCGCGTGATAATTCGGACTTTCTCTCCTTTGCCACAGATGCCTGCCTATCTTTTATGCAGTCTGTTGCCACCCAGAACAAGCCGGATCTCAGACAGATGAAAAGTCAATTATTATTGTCTTTGTCACTGTGGTTTTAGCGCACAAAGGCATAACTACTTTACTGCTCTTTCATTTCTGCAATATTCTTCTGTACCTGAACCATACGGTCTTTGTCCAGTTCATAGAACTTCATGGCAACGATATTACACAACCAACCGATAATCGGAAGTCCAAAACTTAGAAACATTGCCATCCAGAAAACACCACTTGTAGCCTTATCGCCCATCTGCGGCATGGTATTCTTATAACCGATGGCTGCCACACAAAGGGTCGCAATGGTCGTAGCAAGTGCTGCCATCAACTTATCAATAAAAGAATAGACACCACCTACCACTGCCGGCATATACTTTCCGGAACGCTCCAACTCATAGTCAACAACATCCGAACGCATGGCACCTGCTGTGGTCGTCAAAATCATACGCGTTGCAGTCGTTGCCAACATAAAGATACAATAAATAACTGTTGGAACAACAGCCACAGAAATCTGACTCATACCATCTTTTCCTAAAATAATACAGAAACCACAAGTCATAGCAGCAACGCCAATGGAAACCCATGACCAGAAAGTAGTTGACTTCTTAACACCATGCTTGGATACATACATACCGCCCAGGAAGGCAAATGCAATACCTACAATCATAGTAAAATTATTGATCATGGTCGTTGTCTTGTAACTGCCGATCAGAATACCATTTAACAAAGTAAGAATGATAGACTGACTTGCTGCGGTCTGCGCCAGTTTGTCCGTTGCACAGGAAACAATATACATCTGCGCCGGTCGATTGTCACGAAGTACATGCCACATGTCGCTCCACTTGATCTTGTCGTCCTTTTTCTTGCTGCCAATAGATTCATAAGATTCCTTTACATCCGCATGACGCAGACCAATGATAGCAAGAAGGGTCAAAACTCCTGCAAAAGCCACAAAGAAGAAACAAGAATTTTTGAGCATTGCTGCGTTGTACTGGTTATCATATTTTGGCAAAATTGCAAATGCAATTACCGTATTGAATACCATCGGTGTAATATAACTGTAAACAGTACCAATAAAACCCATCATTGGCCGCTGATGTGGATCGTTTGTAAGGATGGTCGGTCCGACTGCTGCAGCTGTAGAACACAAAGTATAGCCCAGCGTGTACATCACATAGGTAATCGTAAACACGACAATTCCGGCAATACCGCTAAATTTACCTACACACCAGTTGTACAGGCAAAGCACGGCAAGCGATTCAATGATAAATCCTGCGGCAACACAGATCCTTATCTTTCCATGCGTGCCCGGCATCTTCTCTATCAGTGCTGCCGCCAATGCATCTGTAACTCCATCAAAGACCTTAGTGATGGATAGGATGACTCCGACAGTTGCGACAGCAATCCCATACCCTTCCGTTCCTATATAACTCGCATACATGATCAGGATGTAAAAACACATCTGACCTCCATTTGTTGCCACACTGGCAATCATGTCAAATAAAGATGCCTTACGGTATTGGACCCCATCCGTCACACTGGCATCCTGCATTTTCATTTTCTCTTTTAACCCTCTCATACTTTTCCTCCTACTCTTCGTTCATTTCTTGAAATAAGTTTTCCCAACGTTCCTCGGGAAGCATTGGCAACATTCGTTTTATCGTCTGTAATGGTTCCGACAAAAGTCCTAATTCTTTTGGCATTTCCTCTGCATACGGCATCTGCGCTGACGCTTTTCCCATATCCATTCTGGCGATAACAGCATCGATCATCGGCTGAACTTCTTCCATAAATTCCTTGCCCAGCGGATGTTTCTGCACATCCACGATCGGTGTCATCAGATCATACTTTTGTCCACTTGCTATGTACTCATCTTCTACCGTGATCTCCTGCTGCAACAAGACTGTCGCTGCATCCTGACAGATCTCGATCGTATAATCTCCGCCCGGAACACGGAAAGCATGCGCGCCCTCATCCCAATAAGAAAAACATCTCTGATCCAAGGTAAATATCACGGTCTTACTCTCACCCGGCTGTAAACTAACCTTTTCAAAGCGACGAAGTTCACGCACAGGCCGGTTGATAGCCGTCGCGCCCTTTTTACAACCGACATACAGCTGCACCAAAGCCTTTCCGGCACGTTTTCCAGTATTTTCCACTGTAACCCTAGCCTCCAGCGTTTGTCCGGCTACATAACGATTCCTTTCCACAAACAGATCACGATAGGAAAATGTCGTGTATGACAATCCGTGTCCAAATGGGAATCTCACTCTCTGCTTCCGGCTGCTGTAATTGCGATACCCAACAAAGATGTCCTCACCATAGGTCACCTCATTTCCCTCGCCCGGCCAGGTCAGATATGCAGAAGAGTCTTCATAACACAGTGGGAAAGATTCTGCCAGATGCCCTGACGGATTGGTCTGACCGGTAAGGACTGACCAGATAGCCTCATTTACTCCTTCTCCCGCCAAATAGGCTTCTACGATAGCCGGGACTTCATCTGCCCATGGCATCTCCACGACACCGCCGTTTTCCAATACCACCGTTATGTTTTTCTGCACAGATGCAAGTTCTGTAATCAGACGATTCTGACATCTTGGGAGTTTCATGGTATAACGGTCAAACCCCTCGGACTCCATGATCGGCGGCAATCCCGCCATAACCACAACAACATCCGCCTTCTTTGCTGCATTTACGGCTTCCTGCGCCTTTTTTTCATCGTAGGAATCTTCCATACCAAAACCTTCCACAAAAGAAACATTTGGACAATTTCCAACGACTTCCTGTAAAGTTGGCACTTTATAGGCATTTACATGGGACGACCCTGCCCCTTGATATCTTGCTTTCTCTGCAAAGGCACCAACTACAAGCACTTTCTTATCCGCATCCAACGGAAGAAGATCTCCTTCGTTTTTCAAAAGGACAAGAGACTCCTTTGCCAGTTCTACTGCAAGTCTGTGTCCTTCTTCCATGTCATAGGAAGTTTTTTTACGGTTTGCCTGCGCTTTCAGTGACAGCGCAACGATCTGCTCACAGGCCTCGTCCAAAAGTCTTTCCTCTAATGCCCCGCTTTTGACCGCATCCACAATGACATGATCGTGCAGAGAATCTCCCGGCATAGTCAGCGCGCAGCCCCCTTTGACAGCAGCAATCCGGTCATGCACAGCCGCCCAGTCACTGACCACCATACCATCAAATCCCCACTCTTTGCGCAAGATATCGACAAGATATTTTCGGTTTTCTGTCAGATAGGTGCCCTCTACCTTGTTATAGGAAGCCATGACCGTCCAAGGCTTTGCCTCTTTGACAACCTTTTCAAAAGCGGACAGATAAATCTCACGCATGGCGCGCTCAGATACCTTGCTATTGCTGGTTCTTCTTCGTGTCTCCTGATTGTTCGCCACATAATGCTTAAGGGATGCGCCGATTCCTTCTGCCTGTAAGGCTTTGACATAGGCAGATCCCATACTGCCAGCCAGATAAGGGTCTTCTGAAAAATATTCAAAATTTCGACCACACAAAGGACTTCTCTTGATATTGATGCCCGGTCCTAAGAGCACATCAACAGACTCTGCCTGACAATTTTTTGCAAGTCCCCGCCCCAGTTTCTCTGCTACTTCCACATCAAAAGAACTCGCCACACAGCAGGCTGCCGGAAAACAGGTCGCCGTCACACTCTCGTTTTTCCCCATGAAATCCTGCTTTCCTTCCTGCTTACGCAGTCCGTGCGGTCCATCCGACATGAAAACGGACGCAATCCCCTTTTCCTCTAAACAGCTAGTTGCAAACATCTCTGCCCCGGATGTCAGTGACGCTTTTTCTTCCAGAGTCAACGTTTTTACTATCTCTTTTGCCTTTGTCTCATACAATTTTTGCCTACCTCCTCCTTTTTCTTTGGTCATATTGTTGCATGCTCTGCGCCAAAAACAAATGTACACTATCACGATGCTGTCCCATCACCATACATACATGATATATCATCCCACAACTATACATTGTGTTCGGTTCGTGTTATAATATACGAAAAATTCGGCACTGAATGAACAACATGGTTTGAGAAGAAATTCATGTGATTTTAGGAGGAATAAAATGGAAAAAGGCTTACAATACCGGCGCACAGACCGCGCCATCATGAATGCATTTATCAAATTGGTCAATCAAGGTTCTTTTGAAAAACTGACAGTACAGGAGATTTTGGATGAGGCACTTGTCAGCCGCAATACCTTTTACGCGCATTATCGTGATAAATACGACATTGCAGAGCAATTATTTAAAAAATATAAAGAAGATTTTCTGAAACTTCTAAAAGAATCTTATACAGATATCGGAAAGGAATGGGCAGGCACCAGTCAGTTCCAAGAATTTTCCGATCTTCCTGCCCGCCTGTTTTTTCAGTTCTATCAGGAACATAAGGATCTCATTTATGCACTCAATAAGATCAAAACAGATAAAGTAGATATGGATCAGTTTGTTTCCCAACTTTTCCGGGAACGCTATCTTTGCGCCCCAAGCAACCAGACCAGACAAAATCCGGAGCGCAACCTGGAACTGGAAGCTGAGATCTATGCTTCCGTCTACAATGCCATTGCCCATTATTACTCTTTTTCCGGTTCAAACGTCACGCTCCCCATCCCTCACATGGAGGAAGCACTTTGTCACGTTTTTTTGTACTCCATAGGAATTATCGAAAAACACTGCGAAGAGGATGCTTTTTCCTATGTTATGGATACTGCAAAACAAGCGAAAGAAAGAAAAGAAAACTACCAATAAAAAGATCGCTTAGGCTTGTTTTTACAGGCTTAAGCGATCTTCTTTATGCTATGCAGGATATGCTAATCTATTCTGCTTGCCAGAACTGCGATACCTTCTTTGCCCGGCATTTTAACGTCAAATCTTCCACTGACGCCGGTCATAGTTACATCGCGCGTCATATTCCACATATCGATAATCTCTATCTTATACTGATGGTCTTCCGGCAGTTTCCATGGGGCAATACCATTACAATGTCTGCCATAGTAACCGATGTAATAATCCTCACCCACGTGACCAAAGGCATTGTAGTCTTTCATCTTAGAAACAATGTCATCAACCTCATTCGGATTCATAAATCGACTTATCAGGGGACTATTCTGTAATTCTTCCATGCTCTCCAGATGATGTTTTTCCATGTATGCCTGAATATCAAAATCATGATATTCCTGCCACGGCTCGATTGCTCCCGGAATGGCATCTACGATCTCCTTCAGATAGGCAATACGCTTTGGGCTTTCTCCCTTGAGGACACCACCCTTTGCCCACCAGAGCACTTCATCATCGGATAAGAATACTTCACCATGTGTTGCATATGCCCCTTGACAGACAGCCATCCAAAAACGGTTTGCCATTTCCCAGCCGGAAATATTGCCCCAGGTCAAAGGCAGGTTTCCCTCATAACAGCACTCGTCATAGCAGAGCGGTTTTTCAAATTCCTTCATCCAATCAGCCGCCTTTTGTACCAGGATGGTCTGCACGCACTGGTGGGTAATATTCTCTCTGGAGAAATCATAGAATCCAAAACAGTTATGGTTGCTGAGTAAATGATGGTATGGATCATTTTCCACAATAAAGGACTCTATATCGTACCAGTCTTCCATCGTCCGATCCATAACAAGATCATACTCATTTGCCATAGACCACCAGATCTGCGGAATGGCTGCAAAACGACGGAGCAGGTAATCCAGATAGATGAGATTTTCCTCCATGGTCATATGAGAGAAGCCCCATTTATCATATGGATGAAAAAGGATCAGGTCTGACTGGATCCCCATGTCTGCCAGCGCAAAGATCTGTTTTTCCAGATGCTCCCAGAAAGCAAAACAAGGACGGTTGACATCCCACTTGCCATCGGCATCCTTTTCAAATGCATATAATTCCGGATCATTGTGGTTGTAATCATAATGCTTCGGGAATACGCAGTGGCGCACCTTGTTAAATGGTGCAGTCGATAAAGTTTCCATGGTCTGTGCGATTCTTTCTTCTTCCTGATGACTCAAAGCATAAATGGTCGTTCCAAATGGTTTGAACAGCCCACCGCCATCATAGACAAAATGTGTCCCCTCGGCACGCACGATACCGGCCTTTTTATCCTCATTCGGCAGACATACCAGACTGCCCTCTGCCTGCATCAGACCGCTCACACGATAGGTATAAGTGCCTGCCAGACTTGGGTAAAAGCGCACCTTGTAGTTTCCATCCCCGGCATAAAAGCCCTTGACCTTGGTAGTCTGACCGCCGCAGGTAAATTCTGCCGTCACATCTACCAGAGCCTGCGAGCCCTGTGGCTCCTCTCCTTTGATGGTCAGTTCATACATTTCAAATTGTTTCATTGTCTCATCCTCCTTTTGAAATTCATTCATATACACATTTACCACACTACTTTTTAACGCAAGATTTTCTCCATGGCATTGCGCCAGCCCTGCCATTTTTCCTGTCGCTTGCTTTCCGGCATTTTAGGCTCATAAACCTGGCACGCTCTTAAATCAGAAAGCACCTTGTCATCATAAATTTCGGCTTTTTCTCCTGACAAAAGTGCTGCTCCATAAGCCGATGCCTCCTGACAGGAAGATACTTCCACCTTTTTCTGCAAAATATCGCTCTGAAACTGCATGAGATAGGCATTCTCTGTGGCTCCTCCATCGACCCGAAGCACTGACTTTGACATACCTTTATCATACTGCATTCCTTCCACAATGTCTGCAATCTGATAAGCGATGGATTCCAATGCCGCACACACGATCTCATTTTTTCCGGTTGTACGGCTCATGCCATATAGCATCGCCTTAGCATCTGCTTTCCAATAAGGTGCGCCCAGACCGCTGAACGCCGGGATGAGATATGTCTCATCGGTCGGATTTGCAGCAAATGCCATCGCCTCTGTCTCACCTGCACTTGTGATTATCCCCAGATTGTCCTTTAACCAACTGACCGTTGCCCCGGCATAATTGATATTGCCTTCCAAAACATAAGATACCTTTCCATCCACGCCCCAGGCGATCGATGTTACCATACCATTATCCAAGACGATCGGCTTATCTCCCGCATGCATCATGACAGAAGAACCCGTCCCATATGTCGCTTTTACCAATCCCTTTTCCCGACAATTCTGCCCATATAAGGCTCCCTGCGAATCACCGATCACTCCCAGAATCGGGATCGGCTCCGCAAAAAATCCTTCAAAGTCCGTCTTGCCATAAAAAGCATTGCTGTCTCTTACTTCCGGAAGTGTTTTGGCATCCACGGAAAACCAACCGCATATCTCTTCATCCCACTTTAAATCCGTGATGTTAAAAAGTTGTGTGCGTGATGCATTTGATACATCGGTTGCAAAGGCTTCTCCTTTTGTCAGTTTAAATACCAGCCAAGAGTCGATCGTACCCAGACAAAGACGATTTTCCTGTTTGGCACGCGCTACCTCCGGCTCATTTTCCTGCAGCCATGCATATTTTGCCGCCGGAAAATAAGGAGATAACTGCATGCCGGTCTTTTGTCGAATGGCTTCGCCGACACCACCGGATGCCTTCTGCTCCTGCTTGGTATCCAGAATAACGTTATTTTCTATTCGTTTACAAATATCCTCCGCACGCGAACATTGCCAGACGATTGCTTTCGCCAGCGGCTCTTTTGTCTTGCGATCCCACGCAGCTGATGTTTCACGCTGGTTGCTGATGCCAAGACAGGCTATTTCTTCTTTTGCAATGCCAGCCTCTGTCACCACATCTTGCACGACCTGAAGCGTATTTCGATAAATCTCATCGAGATCATGGGAAACCCAGCCTTTTTCATTTACGATCTGCTCATGCGCAACATCACGCCGACAGATCAATTGCCCTTCTGCATCAAACAGAATACCTTTGGTTCCCTGTGTACTCTGATCGATTGCCAATACATATTTTTTCTCCGCCATGCTATTCCCTCTTTACTCAGCAAAAAGTGCCTGTCTTGCTGTCTTTGCAATACCTTCGCCATCCATGCCATAGTAGGAAAATACCTCTTGGGAGTTACCGGTAATGACAGGTGCATCCGGCAAGGCAATGTTGATGACTTTCTTTGGGCATTCCGCAGCAACCACCTGGCTCACCATAGATCCAAGCCCGCCAAATGGCGCATGTTCTTCCACGGTAACTACAAGTTTTGTATTCTGTGCCGCCTCAACGACTGCCTTTTTATCCAGCGGTTTCACACAGTACATATCAATGACACTTGCACTGATACCCTCTTTTGCAAGGATTTCTGCTGCATCCACTGCTTTTTTTACCATTTCACCACAGGCGATCAGGGTCACATCGCTTCCCTTTTGTAAAATCACAGCCTGATCCATGGTAAAGGGGCAATTTTTCTCATCGTAAATATCCCCAACCGGATTTCTCCCTACACGAACATAAGCCGGTTCTTTATCCTGTAACAGATGCTCCATAAGTTTTTTTGTCTGGAAACGGTCGCTCGGCAGATAGACGCGCATCCCCGGGATAGCACTCATAGCGGCAATGTCCTGCACAGAATGATGACTCATGCCAAGCGCGCCATAGGAAATGCCTCCACTGATCCCAATGAGTTTTACGTTGGTATGGGAATATGCCACATCGATCTTGCACTGCTCATAGGATCTGGTAGAAAGAAAGCAGGCAGGCGAAAAAGCGTAAGGCTTCTTTCCACAGTGCGCCATGCCGGCTGCCACCGAAACCAGATCCTGCTCCGCGATCCCCATCTCCACAAACTGGTCCGGGTAGGCATCCGCAAAAGGTGTCATGGAAGCAGAGCCTCTGGAATCACTGCAAAGCACCGTGATCTGCTTATCCATTTTTGCATGTTCTAACAATACATTGCAAATGACCTTTCGATTTGCCACAGTATTCTTATCTGCTGTCATTTAAACCGCCTCCTCTCTCTTTTTTAGATCTGCCATGATCGTCGCATATTCTTCCTGACTCGGCACATGATGATGCCAGGATGCCTTATTTTCCATGACCGGCGACCCCTTGCCCTTAATGGTATTGGCAATGATGACCGTCGGCTGGTTCTTGGTATTTTTTGCTTCTATAAATGCCTTTTGCAAAGCATCAATATCATTTCCATCGGAAACATCTATGACATGCCAGCCGAAACTTGCGAAACGGTCATGCAGGTTTTCATGACCCATGACATCTTCCGTATTACCGGAGATCTGCAAGTGATTACGGTCGATGACTGCACAAAGATTGTCCAGATGATACTGGTGTGCCGCCATGGCTGCTTCCCAGATGGAGCCCTCTGCCAGTTCTCCGTCACCCATGACCGTGTAAACGCGGTAGTCTCTGCCATCACGTTTCCCTGCCAAAGCCATGCCGACACAGACCGGAAGCCCATGTCCCAGAGAACCGGAATTCATCTCAATTCCCGGCAATTTGTTGTTGGGATGTCCGATATATGGGGAGCCGAATTTAGAAAACTGATCTTTTACCTCCTGTAAAGGGAAAAATCCCTTTTTTGCCAGAACACTGTAATAGGCTTCCACCGAATGTCCTTTGCTAAGGACAAAGAGATCCCGATCCGGGTCGTTCTGGTTTTCCGGAGAAATATTCATCTGGTCAAAGTAAAGTTCCACCAGAATTTCCATAATAGACATATCGCCGCCGATATGACCGCCGCCCCCTGCCATAATGATATCCACAGTATCCTGACGCAGTTCATAGGCGAGTTTTTTTAATTCTTTATTTTTCATTTCCCTGCCCTTCTTTCATTCCCCACGCAAGTAGGCTTTGACTTCTTCCTCGATTGGATCGTACAGATCCGGTTTGACGCCAATGTATTTGCATGCTTCATAAAGCACCGGAACAACATCCTTATGAATACCCACGCAGTGATGGATATATGGTCCTTCCACCAGTTTTGCTTCCAGACGCTTGATGTTATCCACCTCTACCCAAAGATAGGTACCCATACCCTTTGGTCCGTCAATGCCCTTGGCATGTCCAAGTAACAAAGAATACTGCCCCAGATCTCCGTCAAAACGCACCAGTGAGACATCTCCGTGTTTTGCCTCCGCGGTAATACTTCCCGGATGGTCAAATGCCAAAGGATAGGTAATGGTCGGCTTTTCGCCTGCCACAGAGATCGGCCATGGTCCACAGTGCTGCAAGAGTTCTCCGTTCGGACAATCCGGATGACGGATGGTCCAATCCGCAAAGAAAGACCGCACCTGCCCCATGCCTGCTGCCTCTACCAGAAGTGCTGTAATGGCTCCGTGAATGTCCGTCTCACAGACCGTCGGAATACCCTCTTCGTTTAAAAGCGCACTTGCCGCACATGGCATGATCCCAAGTTCCGTCTGCAACTGATTCCAACACTGGATAGCAATGGCATTGCAGCCATATTTTTCTGCAAGATGTTTCATGGCTACCTTCATGGCTGCCACTTTTTCCAGTTCATCGTCCTTGATGGCAATATTCATATTGGCTCTGCAATAAGTCATGACTTCTTGTGTCTCGGCGACATTTCTCAGATTTTTCCTGACTTCGTCCACCAATTCGCCCATAGGAATGGGTGCCAGTTGGATATTGAATTTTTCCAGAAGTTCGCCTTCATTACACATGGTCGACCAGAAATCAAAAGGTCTGGTCGAAATCTGTAAGATACGGATATGGCGGAAGGTCTTGACTACGTTGCAGACCGCCATAAAGTCACGAAGTCCGCGCTCAAATACCGGATCTTCCAGACGGCAATTTGTCATGTAGGTAAATGGCACGCCAAAGCGTCTTAATACCTTTCCGGTTGCAAATAGCCCGCACTGGGTATCCCGAAGTCGTGTACCATCCGGCTCCGGGCGCTCATCCAATGGTCCCCATAAAAGAACCGGCACCCCCAGTTCCTTTGCCAGCCTTGCACATTCGTATTCCGTCCCAAAATTGCAGTGTGGTAAAAACAGACCATCTATTTTTTCTGCCTTAAACTTTTCAGCGATCTTAAGCATATCGGCATCATTATAAAGAAGCCCCTCCTCATTGATGTCCGTGATATCTACAAAATCTACGCCAAGTTCTGTCAGACTCTGTGCGGTCAGTCCCCGGTACTTGATCGCGTCCGGTGCACTGAAAATACTGCGTCTGGTCGGCGCGTAACCCAATTTAATATGATCCATAAAAATGCTCCTTTCCTCCGATTTACGACTTTTTCTATAAAATACCTTGTCTCTTTCTTTATTGAAACGTAAAATAAAGTAAATATAACTTTATTTTTACTTTATTTATGAAATCGATCAAAGAAGGTAAAATATATGGGGATCACAGGAAAAGAACTGGCTGAAAAATTAAATATCTCGGCTACCGCCGTTTCAATGGCTTTGAATGGAAAACCGGGCGTTTCTACCGAGATGCGCAAACGCATTATCGCAGAGGCAGAAAAAGCCGGCTATGACTTTAGCCGACTGCAATTAAAGAAAAATCATTCGGGGGATATCTACTGCATCATTTACCGCGCCCACAACGCCATCCTAAATTACACGCCTATCTTTTCCGAACTGACGGAAGGGATCGAAGCAGAGTGCCGCCATAAGGGCTATGGTCTGAAAACTTTGCAGGTCTATGAAAATACGGATGACCTGACACAGGTTGTGGAGGAACTGCGCATTTGCGGTTGTGTCGGCATGATCCTGCTCGGCACCGAACTCTCAGCAGGCATCTGCCGTCGCTTTCTCGAAGCATCCCTGCCTATGGTGCTTTTGGACGCCAGTTTCGATGCCATCGACTGTAGCAGCGTCCTTATCAACAACGTGCAGGGGGCTTACCTTGCCACCGGCTATCTGATCGACCGTTGCAACGAACAGCCCGGTCACCTTTGCTCCTCCTATTCGATTGCCAATTTTTCCGAACGCAAGACCGGTTTTCAAAAGGCAGTGCGCGAACACGGCATGTCCGTCAGCAAGTCCCTTTCCCATGAATTAGCCCCATCCATCGAGGGTGCCTTTTCGGATATGCTGGAGATCATTGACAGTGGCACACCGCTTGCCAAATGCTATTTTGCGGACAATGATCTGATCGCCATCGGCGCCATCAAGGCTCTCAAACTGCGTGGATACAAGATCCCGGATGATATGGCCATTATCGGATTTGACAATATTTCCGAGGGACGTATTTTAGATCCTTCACTGACGACCATTGATATTCCAAGACGTTTCATGGGTCAGACCGCCGTCGACCAGTTGATCCGCCAGATGGAAGATCCTGCCAGTCATACCGTCAAATTGCAGATCTCCACATCGCTCATTAAGCGTTTTTCGGTGTAGGCCGCTATCGTTTCTGCTTTTTCCTATCAATTTAAACAAATTTCTTATATAAAATTTATGTAAAGTTTCCAAGGATCAATGGTTCTATTGCCTCTCTTTTTATGCTAAAATAGAGCAAGGTCGAGATGCTCTGGGGAGGGCATCTTCTTACATTTATCAATAGGGGGTATTTTACATGAACAAAACACTCAAAAAGGTTCTTAAGACCATCCTCATCATTCTTTTGGTCTTGGTAGCCGCAGTCATTCTTTTTATCGGGTATCTGACCATCACGGAGTACAAGCCGAAGGATACCGAGTCTCTGGACATTGACGGATCTTCTTCCGAGACACTCGCCGCAGGTGATGACTTTACCATTATGACATGGAATATGGGCTATGCCGGACTTGGCGAAAACGCTGATTTCTTTATGGATGGCGGTGAACACGTCCGCTCCTGCACCGAGTCACAGGTCAATGACAATATCGATGCTGTTGTGGCACAGATCCAGAAGGAGAATGCCGATGTTGTCTTTTTACAGGAGGTCGATCGTGATTCCAAGAGATCTTACGGCATTGATGAATTAGAAAAGATCACTTCTTCTCTGGATGGTTACAATTCTACCTTTGCCAGAAACTACAAGGTAGCCTACGTTCCTTATCCGCTTCCTACCATTGGCAAGGTCGATTGTGGTATCTCCACTTTATCTGCTTTTAGCGTAGATGATTCCCAGCGTATCTCTCTGCCATGTCCGTTCAAGTACCCGATCCGCCTCGGCAACCTCAAGCGTTGTCTCATGGTCGATCGCGTTGCCATTGAGGGCAGTGACAAAGAACTGGTGCTGGTCAACCTGCACCTGGAGGCCTATGACGATGGCGAAGGCAAGGCTGCACAGACCAAGCAGTTGCGCGAACTCTTACAGGAAGAAGCAGAAAAGGGCAACTATGTCATTGCCGGTGGTGATTTCAACCAGGCATTCTCAAACTATGACAACAGCGCTTATCCGCTTGTCAGCGAAGATATGTGGACACCAGGTGTCATTGATGTCGATGAATTTGACGACAATCTGACTTTTGTAACCGACAACTCCACACCGTCCTGCCGCTCTCTGGATCGTCCACTTGCCGGCAACGACAGTGATCCAAGCGTATTCCAGTATTACATGATCGATGGATTTATCGTTTCTGATAATCTTACCATCAACACAGTTGAGACAAGAGATCTTGGATTTAAGAACTCTGATCATAATCCAATCGTTATGAACGTAACCGTAACCAAATAAGAAATGACAAAAAGGCGAGAGCACATTTGCTCCCGCCTTTTTATTATGGTAACATTTCATCTTCTATATTAGTTTCAACCTTCAACATGCGATATCCAATCCCTACGTGGGTCTGAATATAAGAATTTGAATCATTTCCCAGTTTTTTTCTCAAAGTTGCCATGAATACTCTAAGAGACGCAACATTGCTATCCCATGCACTTCCCCAAATTTTCTGCGTTATATATTTGTGTGTAAGTACTTTCCCTGTATTTTTTGCAAGAATACATAACAATTTATATTCTATCGGCGTAAGCTTTAATTCTTCATCATCTTTGTATGCACATCCTGCCACATAATCAATTTTAAGCTTTCCATTCGTATATATTGAACTTTTGTTTACATTATTGTCTACTTGAAGTAACGCAATTCTGCGTTGCATAACTCTTAGTCTTGCCAACAACTCTTCGACAGAAAATGGTTTTGTAAGATAATCATCTGCTCCTGCATCTAAAGCCTCTATTTTATCTTCATCTTCACTCCTTGCGCTAATAACAATAATAGGCATATTTGACCATTCCCGAATCTTTTTTATAATTTCAACTCCATCCATATCAGGGAGCCCCAAATCCAAAAAGACCACATCAGGATCATGCGTTGATGCCTGTATAATAGCTTCTTCTCCATTTTGCGCCAGCAAATATTTATAATTATGTGTTTTCAAGGTAGTTGCAATTAAATTTCTAATAGGAGAATCATCTTCAACTACAAGTATCTGAAACTTATTCATTTATTATTACCTCTCCTTTTTTTAAGTAAAAAGTAAATATACAGCCAAATGGAATATTATCTTTTACTTCTATACTTCCACCATGTGCCTCTACTACAGATTTACACAATGCAAGTCCCAGGCCCATGCTTCTCTTACTATCAGCAATTTTATTTTGTCCCGTATAGAACATATCAAATACATGTTCCTTTATTGTATCATCCATTCCTGGTCCATTATCTGATATATTAACATAAACCATGTCATTTTTATTTCCATATGCAATCTTAATAATCGAACCTGCTTGTGTATATTTTATTGCATTATTCACAATATTTATAACAACCTGCATAATCAACTTCGCATCGATATTAGCAATAATCAACTCCTCTGGACGACAAACTTCTATATCATGCTCCACCTTATTTCTATCAATGTGTTTTAGTGCCTCGTCTATGACATCATCCATAATCTCTATTGATTGATTCAATTTCATTTCACCATTTTCAATGCGAGTGACAGATAAAAGATTTTCTACAAGTTGTATCAACCATTCCGAATCGTCATATATATCCGAAAATATTTGTTTCCTGGTTTCATTATCTAACATTTCATAATGGTTACACAAGTTACATGCATTACCTGATATAGAGGTAAGAGGCGTTCTTAAATCATGTGATATCGTACGCAAAAGATTTGCTCTGAGCTTTTCCTTACGGGCAATCATGGATGCCTCTTCCTTAGCTTTCTCATTATCAAGATTTACGAAAGCCAATGCACATTCACCCAAAATTGATAACAACACGCTATATTCAAAAGAACTCAGCGATTCATGTTCCACTAAAATCCCTAGGATTCCATATACAATGTCATTGTTCCGAACTGCCAGATATAAATGTTTGGCTTCTGAAAATTTTTCTGTTGTAGCACCTGCTCTCTTTTTATTTTTCAACACCCACTGCACCACTTCATCTTCTGAATCATCCATATATATAGCACTGTTTCCATATACTTCTTTTTCATAAATATAACCTTTATCAATCCTTCCATTTTTAACGGGATAAATAACGATATCTTTGTCCAATAATAGAACCACTTGGTTTGCCATTACCTGTAATACATCATCATACGTTCTACTTTTCTGTAGAAGTTGATTTGTGTCAAATAATACTTTTGTCCGATAAGCAGCGCGAGCAGACTCTCTTGCGCTGTCTTTCAGGCGATATGCCAATGAGCCTGTGAGTAATGCGGCAAGTAGCATGATAATAAACGTCACATAATATCCTGGTTCATATGCATGAAAGGTATATCTCGGCTCCGTAAAAATATAATTAAAAAGAAGTACACTACACAACGAACTAATTAAGCTGCAAAAATGACTTTTTGTTAAGACAGCATTAAGCAAAACCCCAAAGATATACACCGTAATAATGTTAGCCTCTGTAAATCCGCTACGACTAAAACACAATCCCAACACTGTCGTAACCAGCAACAGTGTTACGGTAATCAAAATATCCTTTTTGGTTGGTATAATATACTCCGTCAGTCTTATCTTTCGGTTTTCCTTTATGTCCATTTTTGAATCCGGGATAATATAGATGTCTACATTAGGAGCAGTCATAATGAGTTGCTCGGTTAAAGTCTGCTTCTCCCAAAAATAAAATTTTTTTGTGTTGCTTCTACCAATCACAATTTTTGTGACACCAGAGATTCTGGCAAATTCCGCTATCTGAAATGAGATATTTTCCCCAATAACAGTCGTAATTTCCGCTCCTTTATCCTCTGCATATCTTATGTTATTTTGTAATCTCTCCCGATCCACCTCATTGAGTGAATTCTGCCTTACATTTGATACATATAAAGCTGTAAATTCTGCATGAAATGCATTTGCAAGATTTGCCGCTTCATCAATAATCCTTTTGTTAGAAGGTGACGATGACAGACATACCAAGATATGTTGCTGTTTTTCTCTTACTATACTATCATTTTGACTCATTCAGTTTATGCTCCAATTTTTTCTTACATCATACCACTTTTTTCTATTAAGATAATCTCAAAATTTATATGATCCTTTCTAAACTTGTCAATTTCCTTGTCAATCTCCTCAAGTGACATATTTCCAGATAAACGAACGACCACTGGCTTCCTTTTTTCCATTTCTTTTGTCATTCTTCTCTCATTTTCTAATAGAAAACGATCTACAGCCCTCATCACATAATATCCAAAAACAAAGACTGCCATAATTACCAATACTACTATGATATTTTCCAATCAAATCGCCTCATTTCATATGTGAAAACATTTTTGAATTGCTTTATGTTCGCCAACCACAAGAAGTGTTTGTCCCTCGTTCAAAATATCGTCTGGCGATATAGCCAATTTCATACTCCCCTTCTCCTTAATTGCCATAATATTAATCCCATATCTCTGTCTGAGATTGACTTCTTGTATATTCTTTCCAATCCAGGCATCTGGCAGTTCCACTTCGAAAATCGCATAATTATCATCTAGCTTTACATAGTCCAAAATGTAATTTGATGTATACCTTATTGCTGTCCACTTTGCAATTTGTTTCTCCGGATTCACCACTTCATCCGCGCCATTTCGTAAAAGAAATTTTTCCTGAACTTCACGATTTGCCCTTGAAACAACCATCTTTCCACCAAGTTCTTTTAATAACGATGTTGTTTCTAGAGAACTTTGAAAATCACTTCCAATAGTTTCAATACATACATCGTAATTATTAATTCCTAAAGATTCCAAAAAGTTAGCATTTGTACTATCTCCTATCAACGCATTTGTTACATATGGCAACGCCTCATTTACTCTGCTCTCGTTTTTATCTATCGCCATTACTTGATGTCCCAATTCATGAATTTGTTTCACAATCAACATCCCAAAATTGCCAAGACCTATTACCAATACTGATTTCATTTTTTCTCTCCTTATCCTACTGTAATATTTTCTATTGGATACTTTAATGTACTTGTATCCTTATGTGAAAAAGCTGCATATATAATTGTCAAGCCTCCCACACGTCCAAAAAACATCAGCAAAATCAATATGATACGCGAGACTTCTGAAAGGCTTGTCGTGATTCCAAGAGTAAGCCCCACGGTACCAATAGCTGAAAAGCTTTCAAACATGCAATCCAATATCGGCAATCTTTCAACCATACTGATGATAACAGCAGCTGACACTGCAAAAAACTGATACATAAACATAATAGTTGTTGCACTTTTTACAATGGAATCGTCTATTCTTCGTCCATAAAAATTTGCATTCTGCCTTCTCCGAAATACTGCAACGGCATTTGCAAATAAAACAGCAACCGTTGTTGTTTTCATTCCTCCTGCTGTAGAACCCGGAGATCCACCTATTAACATTAGAATCATTGTCATAGTTTTTCCTGCATCAGACATTTTTGATAAATCTGCTGTATTAAATCCCGCCGTTCTTGGCGTTACAGCCTGAAAGATAGACATACAAATACGTTTTTCCAAAGGATTGTCATAAAATTCTACAAAAAAGAATAAAATCGCGGGTACGAAAATCAATATTATTGTCGTTACCAGAATCACTTTCGTCTGCATTTTATATTCCTTAAGGCGTGTTTTCTTCGTTGCAATATCCCTCCATGTAAGAAATCCCATTCCTCCCAGAATAATCAAAATACATACCACCATATTTAGATATACATTTCCTGAAAATGAGGTTAACGAACTAAACTTCCCTGTCTTATCTCCCATAAGGTCAAATCCTGCATTGCAGAACGCAGATATAGAATGAAAGACGGATAGCCATATTCCTTTTAGCCCATATCGTGGCACGAATACTGGAAATAACAATAATGCGCCGATCCCCTCAATTGTAAATGAAGTCAAAAAAATAAATCGCGTCAGCTTGACAATACCACCAACCTGTGGTGCTGAGAGTGCATTTTGCATGGTCTGACGTTGCATTAAACTAATTTTTCTTCCTGCAATCATAGAAAAAAAAGAGGCTACAGAGATAACTCCTAATCCGCCAACTTGTATCAGTATTAAAATCACTGTTTGTCCAAAATATGACCAATATGTAGCCGTATCATATACCACTAATCCTGTAACACAAACCGCAGATGTGGCTGTAAATAAAGCGTTTCCAAAGGTAGTAATCTCACCTCTTTGCGACGAAATAGGCAACATCAATAACATTGCACCTAATAAAATTACCCCCACAAATCCTAATGTTATAATTCGGAAAGATGTTAACTCTTCTTTTATTCTTACAAGATCTGACACCTATACTTCCTCCGTTCTTTCTTTTTCTACAAATATTTTACGTCATAAAAAATAAGGTGCCATAAATTGTTTTTTTCTGATATAAAGATTGTATAAAGATGAAAAAAGCCATCCGGTTTAACCCAGATGACTCTTTTTACATCTTAATATATCCACTGTGTGCGCCCCGGCGCCAAGCAGCTCCGGACGTTCACATGTTGACAAGTGATACTCGATAAATTTCGCAAACATCTCTTCCGACATAGCATTTAATTCCCTGCGCATATAGTCTGCAGGTCCATCCGCAGAGATTGTCTGCACATGTTCCAGTCCTGCTGCATGACGCAATGCCTCCATATCCTCCAGACGCACATAATCGTATAGATCTTCTTCCTTAGAATGGCAGTGATAATCCTCGTCCAATCTCCCATCTGCCATACACTCCAACGCATGCCCCTCTTTAAAACCATAGGTGAGTACGCCGTATTCGTTCATCAGATAGGCGACCAGAATATAACCCCCCGGTCTTGTCACACGTTTTGCCTCTGTCAGCGCCTGCAACTTATCCTCGAAGGAATACAAATGGTACATGGGTCCAAACAAAAGCGTCAGATCAAAACTTGCATCCGCAAAACGCTTTAACTTTCTAGCGTCTCCCTGATAGGCTTGCAGGAAAAATTTCTTGCCCACCGCACAGCACTCCTTTTCTGCCCGATCAGCATTTTGCTTCAAGCGCCCCAGATTGTATCTGACATACTCTAGCGCCGTCACATCATAGCCCTCTTTTGCCAGTTCCACCGCATAGCGTCCGGTTCCGGCACCGATATCCAGAATCTGTAATGTTGTATCCTTTGCGTTTTCCCCTTGCAGAATCTCCAGATACTTATGGATATATTTCATGGAAGTAATATACTCCACCTGCCCGTGCCTGCGCATCAGGCGCTTATCCTCATTAAATTTATTATAGTGAGCCGTCAACTCATCCATACTCAGTTCATCTCCAATAGTTTATCTGTCAGTTTGCGCAGTGGCACAAGAGGATCCCATTTCTTCTTAAAGAGCAGGATCCATAGGAAGATCGTTGCAAAAACGCCAATAAGTGTGACGATCATGCCCTCTTTAAAATATGCGTAAACGTAATGGATCCGTGTTGTTCCAGCCTTAACCGTGATCAGTTCATTCTTTACACCGAATTTCCGGTCAGACACAAAATTGTCCTGGTATGCTACATTGGTGCATACATCCTGGTCCGTCTTGATCGTCATGCCATTTGCATCATAAGTGATCGTCAGCGGAACGATCTCATAAGAAACATTGGTATCTGCCTCTTTCATGGCAAACATCTTTTCCACCAGGGTCCGCAGGTCTGCCTGTGGGTCCTCTGCCAGCATATAAGGCAGGCTCATGCCCACGACATGAATATTCTTGTCGTAGGTCGCAAAATATCCCAGTTCCAAGCCATCTGTCACAAAATTTTCCATCGCCACGTCATCATTGCTGCTCGTCAGATATTGGGAAACCCACTTATATGGCAGATCAAATGTATAAGTATCATCCCCATACCGCCACTCGGAAACCTTTGTCAAAGTGATATCCTGAACCTCAATACCAAAGAGATTTCCTATACCATAACGATTCTTCGGAATACTTCTGGCATCGATATACACCTCTGTCCCGGCATCTGCCAAAGATGTCAACAATTCCTCGAACTTTTGTTGATCACTATAGGTAAATCCGGACAGATAGATCTTTTTGTACTGTTTGAGATCATCCAGAGAATAGTCATCCAGATCCTCACTTGCACCAGCCACAAAGGACGGATACATGTAGGAAACATACAAGGCAGACGATCCGATCGCCAGATTGTCAGCCGATATATTCACACCGAACTGTCCGTCTACCCCCTCCAGATCAAAGAGGATCACATCTGCATTTTCGTCCACAAAGGTATAGCCATATCTCTTTGCCGCCGCTACAATGTCCTCTGTCGAAAATCCCTTTGGCAGGATAGATTTTTTCAAAAGCGCACTGTCACAGCCCAATTCCAGCAATTCCTGGAAAGTATAATCATAATATCCATAGCGCGCTGCCTCCGTCATATGCACGATCCGCACATTGGTCGTCGCACCCTGAATATCCCAGCCCTGCACATAATCCACATTCTTTTCCAGTACAAAATAGGAAACATAGGATTTCAGCGTACTTTCATCCACAAGGCCCATACGGTTTGAAGTCAGGTCTGCCGCCTCGTCCAAGAGGTTTTCCCCGGATACCGGCTCCTCGATCTGGGTAAAATAGAAATAGGACGGCACCGTATCTAAAAGCACCGCAACCAGTGTCAGCCAGATCAGCCCCTTCTTCTTAAATTCCAGAAAGCCCCACTCATAGCAGATCAAAACATAGCACATCTGCACATAACGTAGCATCCACCATGCCTGCGGCAAAGGCATATGACTCACCAATGGCAAAAATGCATCTGCCGATAAGACAAAGAAGATCAGACCGATGATCGCGCCCGCCTTTCGCTTACCAAAGATGATAATGACAATGGCGATCGCAAACATCGCCAGCCCAAAGGTACAGGATGTCTCGCCCTGCTGTCTGGTTGTCACACTTAAAGACAAGAGCAGGTTCTGGCTCCAATCCGACATACGGTTTGCCGTCGAAGAAGAGGATCCCGTCACAACGTCACCCAAAAGCGCTGGCAGGAGAACAATCCCGGAAGTCAGGATTCCCAGTACAAAAGCTAAAGGTCCTAAATACCATGTTCCTTTTTTTGCTCCGGCAAAAATACTATACAGTGAAAAAATAATGGCACACATAGCAGTCAACATGATATGAGTCGCAACAAACAAAAATACCATGATCACTGTCGGAATCAAAGATTTTTTCTTTTCGATCAGATTCGTATAAAAATAAAAGAAAAGCGGCAGCATACCCGACATAAAGGCACGGGCAAGATTTCCCTCACCAAACATCAGACGCACGTTATCCGGCAAAAAGAAATAACAAATGCCGATCACGATAAAGAAAAACCGTTGCTCACGATTGGCGATCAGACAAAATCCGATATAACCAACCGCAAAAATGGTCACAAAGAGCAGATAGTAAGATAAGAGCAGACTACCTGTCAGCAGATAGCCGATCGCCATCACATAATAAGCAAAGATCGGCCAATAGCGGAACATCTGAAATCCATTGTACCAGTCCTCTGTATAGAGGGGAAAAAGCACACCTTTTTTGATGTTTTCTCCTAAGAATTCCACCTTATACAAGTGTCCATAGACATCTTCTCCTGCCGGCTGATATCCTCTCAGATACAAGAACAAAAAGATCCCGAGAGAAACCAGTATGCCGACCAAAATTTCAATGGCAATATATTTTTTATTTTGGTTCTGTTCTTTGTTTTTTTGTTTCATAAGCCTCTAAACTCGTTCTAATTGCTTTTTTCCGTGCTTTCTTACACCGATCAATAACAGTATCGCTGACACAAGTGCTCCCGCAGACAAGAGCATACCCTGCGTAAAATATGGATAATACAGGATGATCGTCGTCGTACCTTTGTTGACATAAACCTGATGCCCATTGATGTCATAATCGTCAGATGCAAGCATATTATCCGTGTCGGCAAGTGTCGTGTTGACATTGTCATATTGGGATGTGATCGTCACTTCCTTATTCTGCACATCTACGGTCAGCGGCACGATCTTATGATCCGGCTCCTTGGTCACATAAGAACCGATCAGATCGTCTATGATCTTTTTGCTGCCATCCTCATCCAGTGTCCGGTAATAATGATATGCCAGACTGATACCGATAAAAGTAATATTTTCATTCTTGGCTGTTCCGGCAAACGCCATCTGTACGCCGTTTTCATACAAATAACCCTTGACGTTGGTCAGACCGTTCATACAGACGGTCTTCCACTCTGTCTCGTCTTTCGGGAAGAGTTCGCACAGAACTTCCTGATCGTTGTAATAAAGGATAGGATAACCATTTTCAAACTTGACACTCTGGCAATCCACACCTAAAAATTCCTGGATACCCGTGTAGGTATCGGTTGGAATACTGCTGGCATCGACCACGACTTTAACCCCTGCCTTTGCCAGTTTCATGACCAGATTTTCCGCGCTGGTCTGATCGTCATAGGTAAAACCGGACAGATAGACCAGTTTATAGCCCTTTAAATCAGCAAAAGAATAATCGTTTAAATTATTTGATTTCCCTTGGATCATATCCGCATAGGAATAGGTCAAAAGTTTCCCCGACGTGCCGATACTGATAGCATCATACCGGCTGACAACACCAAAGGTTTCCGGTGTGTCCTGATGGAAAAGATAATATTTGCCCTTGCTGGCAACCAGATCATAGCCACAACTTTTCGCCGCCGCGATCACATCCTCCATATCTTTTGCGAGATACTTGGTCGCATCCGTATAGATCAACACCGTATCATTTCCAAGTAAAAGGAGCCGGTCAAATAAATAGGTGTAGTGTCTGGCTCCAACCGCTTCGTTCACATCCATGATATTCTCGGATGTTGCCGCATACTGCCAGCCATTGCCTCCGCTCTGTGCCACTATGCCCTGTCCGTCATCCGCTACCGTTGCCACATAGGCTGCACTTGCGCCATAAATATCACCATCCAGAAAATACATGCGCTGCTTTGTGATCTGTCGTGCCTGATCCAGCAAAGTCGTCTTTTCAAAAACATCCAACTGGCCTGTCGCATCATAGTATGCCTGCCCCTGATTTACCTTGATCGATGGATAGGCATCTATGACAAGCACCGCCACACAGGCAAGATAAAAGATCTTTTTCAAAGATTTCCAATAAACAAAACTAAGCAGGATCATACACAGGGCTATGGAGATATACTCTGTCATCCAGAAATATCGTTTGCCCGGCATATTGGATAAAACAATATAGGCACTGCTGGTCGTTCCCAGAAAGAGGATAATGCCTGCCACATAGCCAACACGTGACTTTTTGGAACCTGCAAGCACGCCAAAGACTGTCAGTAAAAAGGCAGCCAGCCCAAAATAATAATGCTGGTCATTTCCCTGCAAACGATAGACCGGATTTAAAGACTGCAAGGCGCTCTGGAAGTAATTTTTCATGACTGTGACATTGTAGGTATCCGATCCGTCCCCCTGCAAGGATGGATAAAGCCATACGCCCAGAAGCAGGATGCCAAGCACCATGGCTGCAACTGCAGGTAGGATACCCGGCTTCTTTTTATACATAAAATGTACCAAAATGCCAAACAGCAGGACCGTGATCGCCACAAAAATACTGTAGCGCACACTGCATGCCACGATCAAAAACTGGCTGACGATCATACCAGCTAAAGTTCTGCTCTTTTTGACCTCCGTAAAAAACCACTCATAGGTAAAGCCGATCAATACCGGCAAAAAGATCATGGCACATGCTTCTGCCAAATTTCCCAATAAAAAGAGGGTATGCATATTATTGGGCATAAAGAACCAAAGCGTGCCGACCAGAAATCCGGTCTTCAGGCGTCCGATCTTCTTTCCGATAAAGATCCAGCCGACCGCGCCTGCAAAATAGAGCAATCCCACAAAAAGGAGATATCCTGTATTGGCATCGCCGCCCACAAGAGCCTGACACGCTGCTATAAGATAGATCGGCAGAGGCTCCACATAACGGAGTAACTGCTCCCCATTAAACCAATAAGGATCATAGAGAGGAAACCCGTTTCCCTCACCTATGCCTTTGAGAAGCATCTTTGCACGATAGATATATTGTAATGTATTTGTTCCTGCGGGATAGTTTCCACCGCGATAAAGCATATATACAAGACCAACTGCGATCAGGACATAAAGCACCAGCATAACAGCGATCGTGCATATCGTCTTACCTCTTTTTTTCATGGTCAGTCTTCCTTTTTCTGCGCGATCCGGTCAACGACTGCATCAATTTCCGCATCCATGCTTTCCTTGCGTCTGTTTCTGATCGTTTCCTTGAAATCCTCGTCTTCCTCGAAACTGATGATGTAACTTCTGGTCGGCGTTTCGCTGCTCTCCATCTTGATCAGTTTGGCATCGCCAGCCTCTACAATATCGCGGATATCTAAGATAAACTTTTCGGACATGTTTTCCAGGGTCGGAATCACAGTGTCAAAAGGTTCAAAATTGTTCATGATCCCGTTTTGATACTTGGCAAAATACTCGCTGATAGATTTCTCGTAAGTATTAAATTCCACGAATTCATCATTTTTGATCATGATGTCAATGGTAAATTCCCAAGTGTGGGGATGTGTCTCGCCCTCCACACCGTTGATGATGATATAATGATTCGCATTGAGATAAAATTTAAAACGATAGGTACGGTTCAACTGTAATGCCATGAATTACCACTCCTTTTCTTCCGCTTCCGCGCATGCCTCTGTAATGGTCTTTTTGCTTTCCTTAATATCTTCCATGTGGCGGATCTGATCGACCGCTCCCACATTATGGATCACGCGCCACGCCATTTCATAAGTATAGTGACACATGAGGAGAATGATCCCTGTGTCATCTTTCTTAAATCGCAGGATCTCATCATCTAATTTGGTCATAGAATCTGCCAAAAACTGTTTGGTGTCCGCCTCTGTTGCAAAACGCAGCACCGCAAGCACTGCCTGATCCACATTTTTCTCATCCAATTTGCGGGCAAATGCAGGAAGCACTGCCTCCTGATAAAGATTTAATCTCGTATCGTAGGCATCCCTCTCCTTTGCTTCGCGCTCCAAGCGCTCGATGTGCTGGTTCTGGATCTCCAGACGGCTATGCAAAAGATTGTTATCAAGTTCCCGCTTCTTTACCGTCATTTCTGCTCCCATGGCTACCAAAAGCATGAGTACCATAATGATGATGACATAAATATACATACTGATACGTGTTGACAAAAATTCGTTGTTATCTAAGATAACGGTCTCATCCGTCAAAAGACACAGGGTATATTGTGTGTCATTGTAGGAAAAGATCACACCGGATGCCACATAACGGGATCCGTCCATCTTGATCAGTTCATGGGTCACATGGTTCAAGCGCAGGGATTTTACAAATTCATCTGCCGAACTTGTGTCATAAAACTTATCCAGTGAAGTCCCCTGATATCTGTCTGTCTCTGTAACATTTTTGACAAAAAGGATATTCTCCTCTTTTGACAGGGTCCAGTAATGTGTATTTCCACTATCCAGAGTCTCTATAATATCAGAAATGATGCTTTCCTCGGTTCCATTTTCCTGTAAATTGATCTGATCCAGCACCAACTGCACATAGTTATCCTGCTGGGTCGCATAAACATTCATAATTGTAGTCGTATAGCGCTTCATCAGATAATGTCCCATCGCCGACATGGCTGCCACCACGACCAGGGTAAGGATCAGTATATTCCGGAATTTTCTTTCCAGTTTCCTGATATCTGTCTTTTTATTCTGCCATTCTGCTGTCTGTCGCAGTTCTTTCTTTTTCAAAATCCTGCCTCCGTTTATCATCATATCTTACGGTCATTCGTCTTCCATCCCCGGCACATTGACAAATGCACGGAACTTCTGGATGGCTCCCCGAATACCGGATGTATTGCCTAAAAACTCATCTTTAAATGCCTGCTTTTCTTCGGTAAAATTACGTGTTTTCCATGCACTGCTGGTATTGATACTGTTGATGATCCCTGCAAAGCGGATGAAAAATACCAAAAGGTTAAAGAATGGCAAAAGGAACACCACATACCACTGCTTCCTATAATACTTCTGCAATTCCTTAAATGGCTTTAGGAATACCACTGTCGAAAAGAAATAGAAAAATCCCACGACAAAGTAGCCCAAAAACAGGATCGCTACCGAAAACAAAACCATCTGCATGGAGTAATTCATAAACAGCAGGCAGATCAATGCCAGATACCAGATCATGCGCGGGAAAGCAAAAGTATGATCGTAGACCAGGGTGCGCACGGTCGGGTCAGAAAACATGCGGTTGACCTTCAATTTGTCCTTTAAGAACATGGAAGAAACTTCCAGACTTCCGCGCTGCCAGCGCTGTCTCTGCGTATATAACTTGTTCATATCATCGATCGGGTCAACAAAAAAGATGGCATTCTCACAGATCTGCACCTTTTCTTTTTTATTGTAGCGCATCTGGAAAGTCAGTTCCGTATCTTCACAAATGGTATCCGTATTATACATATGCGAGTTTAACACGGCCGACTTACGAAAGGCAGAAAAAGCCCCCGATAAGGTATAGACCGAATTTGTCTCGGATGCATAGTTTCGCCCTGCCAAAAATGCCTGCGCATATTCCATGAACTCTGTCTTGCGCAATAACTTTGGAAATACCCAAGGATACTCCTCGATCAAGCGCGGCTCGATCAAAATAGCCCCGGTCATGACCTGGATCTCCGGGTCTGCCTCAAACTTGGCGATCAGATTTTTCAATGCCGACCTTTCCAAAATACCGTCACTGTCAATATTTATGATGTATTTGCCCTTGCTGTTAAAAAGCGCCATGTTCAGCGCCTTGGACTTACCTTGTTCTGCATTGAGCCACTGCATGATCAGTTCCGGATACTTGGACTGACACCGGCAAAATACCTGAAAACTGTTATCCTTGCCCTGATTATTGATCAGATAGACATTGATGCGGTCATTTGGATAATCGCTCTCATAGATCGATCGGATGCAGGCTTCCAGTGTGCCCGCAGAATTATACACAGGGATCATCAGAGTGATCTCAGGATAAAATCCCAAGTTCTGCTCCTCTGACTCCTTTGTTTTTTGTTTGATACGTTTGTGTTTGCGAAATAATATAAAGATGTTACCAATCGCCGGGACCATTTCCATGATAAATGGAATGATGATCCACGCAGCCCAGAAAAGAAAGGAATTTAACACGCTATTTATCGTGACCATACGCAAATCCTCCCACTTTTTGCCGGATAATCTGTGCCTTGGTAAATACAAAGAAATACAATATTACAGTCAGTGCATAGAACACCAATCTGCCCACAATGGTATGTGCTATATGATAGGCACCGATACCATTGAAATAGATAATGGTACAGATGACGGCAATACGCAGTGCATTGGCAAGGATAATGTAAAAAATGCCAACTACACTTACAATGATACGTTCAAAAATGTTGTATGCCTCAAAAAAGACAAGCAATGCCAGATATGCCATGATCTCCAGAATACCGGAACATTCAAAGTCGATCTGGAGCGTGATGGCTCCGTCGGCGGCATTGACAAATAATACGCCATACTTGAAGAATGCCGTATACATACCTGTGATATCACCAAAAACACCAGCCACTGCAGCAACTACTTCTGCCAGTGGCTGGGTCATAATAGGTCTTACCCATACCATCATGATGATAAAAAGTCCGCAGGCTCCCCAGAAATACTTCCAGGCTTTGAGTTGCGCTTTATGCATCAGATAGTAAATATAAATCCAAACTCCGATTAAAACGAATCCAATGATATTTTTCATGCTAACCTTCCGGTGCGTTTTTTACGATATACCTGTGCGATCACAACAACTGCCAGACACAGGAGAATACCTAAGATCGGTCCTGTAGATGTACCGCCACAGGATATCCACTGCGGTCCGATACGAACATAGTTCACATGGAATGTCTTCATGTCGGACTGCTTGAGATTCCAGTCATAAGCACCCCATTGCTCCGGTGCCTTATTCACAACCTCTACCAAAGTTGGAATATCAATGTAGTATTCCATCTGTGCCCTGCCGGTCTTATCGACATGGATATAGGCTCTGCCATATGTATAAGTCCATGGATTATTGATGTTGCTAGCAGATCCTATATATGCTGTATCAAAAAGATAAAATTCATAATCTCCGGGTCCAAGATTGGTTGCATCCTTCCACTGCTGCACATTGCCATTGGCATCTACGCCACGCAGGGTGAAATACATGGTATTTCTGCTGTTTTGACCGTTTACACTCAAAGTAATGAAATTAAATGCATCGCGGTAGTAAGCACCATAATAATCTACATAGCCAAAGAGAATATCACCGTCCGAATACAAAGCCCCGGAAGCATCTGCCTTGGTATTGTAACCGATGGATGTCTTCTGATAGCCTTCCCAATCAGAAAAATCATAGTCATAGGAAATCTTTTTGAGCGTTCCTGTCGTCGTATCATCTGTATCAATGCTTGGTGACTGGTTGACACAGCCCTGTGTGATATAGATCGGTGTCGTATCCGTCATAATACCGAAATTGAGGGATGTGATCTTGTCATTAAAACCTTGCAGGCTGGATACCGGCACGGCAATCTCATACTCATGATTGCTATAGCGGAAGTCCAACTCACGCAACTCTTTGCCGGATCTGACATAGGCAACTGCATTGCTGATCATGATATTGGTCTTGGTACCATCACTCAGTTCAATGCAGTAAGTACCATTATTCCATGGGCCTACCTGTGTTGCACAGCCATCCCACCAGTCCTGCTCACGCAAATAGAGGTAAACGTAATCGCCGATCCATACAGCCGCACCTTCCTTCAAGGCGCTTGCCGGGTTCTGCGTTTTTTGCACATTATTCCAATCCGAGAAATTTCCATCGATCGTAATGCCGTTTGCTGTAGTCACTGCCAGATCAGCATTTGCGTCCTCTGTAGTATCTTCTTCATTCTCATCAATGGCTTCCACGGTCTCCTCTGTGGATGCTTCGGAAGAATTACCATTGCCGTAGCCCGTCTCATCCTTCGGCTTTTCCAGTACAGACGCACCATCGATCGTTGCAATATCACTGCCGGAAACGGAAACACCGGCATAGGTTAAAGTAAAGTCCTCAGATGGGAACCAGGATCTTGGAATAGCAACTTCAGCGAAGGCAGAATCTACATTGTAATCTGTATTGCCGCCCTCAAAGACCAACTGCGCCCCGGATATATTGTTGTTCCAGCCATCCTTGACAACATAAGATCCACTGCCGTCTGACCAGTCTTGTACAAATTGAATGGTGCTGTAATTGGCATTGTAAAGTTGACTGTCATTGTATGTAAGGCTCACCTTGGTATTGCCGATCGCCTCGCCATATGCCCCGGTCGGATTCTGCGCTGCATATAAATACAGATAACTGCCCGATACACAGGTCTTCCAATCGCTGACAGAGCCATCTGCGGAACCACGGCTGGCGATACTGCCCCAATCCGCGCTATTGCCATCGCATACGACACTGTCCGATGCCAGTACATCCCTTGCCTGATCCGGCAACAGACAGACTGCCGATGCAACAGCCATACTTCCTGCTAATAATAATGAAATTATTTTCTTGCCCTTCATGCACCTCATCCTCTTATCATAAAAAACTACACTAACATCTTTTATAGTAAAACATTATACCCTCTATATGCCCATATTTCAAGAATTCTGCCCTTGAAATATATGTCAATCCTGTGCGTTTTATACTGAATTTATCGGCATTTTCCTCTCAGATTTCAACCATTATCCCAACTTCTTCCAGGTATTTTTGGAAAGCAGGATCATGATCGGGAAAATTTCCAGTCTGCCCGCCAACATATCAAAGATCAGGATGATCTTTGACAGAATGCTGAAATCATGGTAATTGCAAGTCGGTCCGACGCCATCCAAGCCCGGTCCGATATTGTTAAAGCAGGCAATGACCGATGTCATGGTTGTTGTCAAACTCTTACCATCCAGACAAATCACAAGGAAACTGACGATGGTGATCATCACATAGGCGATCAGATAAGTGTTCAGATTATCCAGCACCTTCTCGCTGACGACCTGACCATTATTTCTTACAACTAAGACCTTTTGCGGATTTAGGGTCTTTTGCAGATTGCGGTGCAGGTTCTTGAACAAAAGCAGGATACGACCGCACTTAAAACCACCGCCGGTACTGCCCGCACTCGCTCCACAGAACATGAGGATAATCAGGATCGCCTTGGAAAAGGTCGGCCAGAGGTCAAAGTCCGTGGTTGCAAAACCGGTCGTCGTGATGATGGTCGCCACCTGGAAAAATACCTGCTGAACAGTCTCTCCCAGACTGTGGAACATAGATCTGGTATTGATGGAGATCAGGACCACGCTGGCAAAAATAAGCCCAAGATACAGTTTCAGTTCTTCGTCCTTTAAGACATCCTTCACCTTGCCTAAAAGGAGCATATAGTAACAGGTAAAATTGACCCCAAAGAGGATCATAAATACCGTACAGACATTCTGGATGTAGACGCTGTAACCTGCCATACTGTCATTTTTTATACCGAATCCACCCGTGCCGGCGGTTCCGTATGCAGTACAGATCGCCTCAAAGGGTGACATACCGCCAAAAAGCAGAAACACAAAACATAAGATCGTCAAGGCCACATACAGGGTATATAAGATCGTCGCTGTCTGGCGCATACGTGGCACCAGTTTGCCGACATTTGGTCCCGGACTTTCTGCTCGAAGCAAATGCATGGTAAAGCCGTTGCCCTTGCCACTGGCAGGAATGACCGCCAGAAGAAAGACCATAACCCCCATACCGCCCAGCCAATGGGTGAAACTACGCCAGTAGAGCATGCCATAGGACATTGCCTCCACATTGGTAAGAATGGATGCTCCCGTTGTGGTAAAGCCGGAAACCGTCTCAAAATATGCATCAATAAATGCCGGGATCTCACCGGAAATAAAAAACGGCATACAGCCGACCAGACTCATGATCGCCCAGCCCAGACCCGCACTGACCAATCCTTCTCTGGCATAAAAACGCATCTCTGCCCTACGACAGAGCATAAACATAAGCAGTCCTACAAGGATCGATCCTATGATCGTTGTTGCAAATGCCGTAATGGAAGTCGCCTCGCCGTGGATCAGACTAATGATCCATGCCGGCACCATAAAGACCGCTTCCGTAATGATCACGAGGGACATGAAACGTCCCACCATCTTATAGTTCATACCAAACCTCGTTACTCTAATTTATATTATGCAAACATATCATTTAATGTGTGAAGAACCACATCGCCGTTCGTTACAACCACTAAGGTATCGCCAACGTCAAAGGTCGATTCTCCATCCGGGATGACCGGCATCTTTCCACGCGTGATACACGCGATCAGCACATTTTTGCGCAACTGCAATTCCTTTAACGGCTTGCCACAGTTTCTCGTCTTTTCATCCACGCGAAATTCCAAGGCTTCCATCTGTCCCTCTGCAAAAGAATGTACGGATAACGCCGCACCTGTGGTATTTTCCATAGCACGCACATAACGCACGATCTGGTTACAGCACAACTCCTTCGGACAGACAACGCTTCCCAGGTTCAAGATATCCTGGATCATGGAATTCTCGGTATGATCCACCTTGGTAATCACCTGTTCCACGTTACAATTTTGTGCATAAAGCGAAATGATCATGTTCATCTCATCATAACTTGTCATGGTAACCAGAGCGTCACACTGCTCTAAGCCTTCGCTCTCCAAGAATGTCTGATTGCTGGCATCGCCCCAGATCACGGATACGTCCGGCAGATATTTTGCCAGTTCCACGCAACGGTCTCTGTCCTTCTCGATCAAATGTACATCAATATCGGCGCGCGACAACATCTGTGCCAGATAAAAACTGACTTTTCCGCCGCCACACAGGATCACACGTTTTGCCTTATGGGTGATGATGCCAAGATTTTTCAAAAGGCTTGTCAGTTCCTTGGCTGCCGCCGTTACATAGATACGGTCGCCCTCTTTTAAGACGAAATTACCATCCGGTGCACTGACCACGCCGTTTCTTCGCACAGCACACACCAAGACCTTACTCTTTACGATCGAGTTCAGGTCATTCAGTGCAATGTTGCAAAGTTTGGAATTTTCTTTTATCTTCAATTCTACGATCTCTGCTCTGCCACGCGCAAAGGTGTCTCTTCGCAGGAAACCCGGATAATTCAAGAGACGGTCAATCTCAAGTGCAGCCTGTCTCTCCGGATTTACCGTCATAGAAAGCGCAAAAGTATCTCTCATTTTATAGATCTGATCTCCATACTCTGGGTTACGAATACGGGCGATCGTATGAATATCAGGATTCATGCCATGTGCAGTCATGCAACATAAGAGGTTGAACTCATCCTTTCCCGCAACAGCGATCAAAAGATCCGCCTTTCGTATATTTGCCTGCTCTAAGACCTCCATAGAAGCACAGTTTCCCTGTACACTCATAACATCAAAACGGTCAGAACATACTTCCATCACCTGTTGATTATTATCAATCAGCGTGACCTCATAACCTTCTGCCAGCAGTTTTTTGGTCAGCATACAGCCAACTTTTCCGGCACCAGCAATGATAACTTTCACTTTTAACTCCTCCTAGCAAATCAAATTCGCTCATACTCCAATATAGTTGTATATCACTTGTTCCAAAAAGGCAACTGTTTTATCATGTATTCCTCTGTAAATTCTATAAAAAGTGTATCAAAATCTGTCTCCACCCTTGTTAATGCAATGTCACTGATTTTATGGATTTGTGATATCAAGCTGATCTTTTTAACTGAAAAAAATTAAATACTTATATATGTAACAAAACTCCTGCTATCTCACGTAATTCAGAGACAGCAGGAGTTTTCTTATTTATAAAGTTTTTGCAGGTATTATGATAATGCAATAACCTGACCTTCCGTAATGCCATTTTCATTGAAAGCATCCACGCGGACAAAGTAATTCTGTGTGGTAACAAGTGCCTTAATCTCTTTCTCGGTCACGCCAAATACCATATAACTATGATATAACTTGTCTGCCTTATGTCCCCAGAGGATGTTGTAACCTACGACATCATCACTAGGACTCTCGATCGTAACTTTCATGTATCTGCGGTCAGCCTCACGTTTTGCTGCAAATGTAGGAGTCTTTGGCGCCTGTCCATTCCCCCTACCAAAGACACGAAGTCCGCTGACGCAGGCTTTCTGATCATAAGGCACTTCCAAAACAGTCAGTTTCAGGAAACGTACCTGCATGCCATCTTCTCTTACCACAAGATCGTGTGGCAGGTTTGTTGTAACTTCTGACTTATCCTCAATCATAAAGTAATCTTTGCCATCCACGGATCCTTCCAATGTCCAGCGTGTGATCAGATCGCGCTCCTCAATATAACGCTTTCCGGTCTGATTTCCACGAAGTTCTCCCGGTGTTGGGATTTCGATCTTGTCGTCTGCAAAGTTGACCTGGATCGCATGTACATCCATAGTCTCGCCCAGGTCTACTTGTACCCATTCACCCGGCTTTTCGCTTGCAGCACGCCACCATGTACGGACATTTTCCTCTGTAACCTTATCCGCACCTTTTCCTTCTTCTGCAGAAGATGCGGTCGCGTTCTTTCCATAACTTAAGAGCATCCACTCCGGATTCTTCCATGGGTCCTGCTTATCACCGCTGACAGCCTGTGGCCAGTCACCATATCTCTGATTACAGAATAATTCGCCGTCTGCATCAAAGCCCGCCGGCCATACACCGACACGACGTTCAAAATTATGATTGATGCTGATACGCATGGTAGAAGTATGCCAAAGGTTATCCTTCTGATCGCGCATAGTCGAACCATGTCCTGCTCCCGGGATAAATCCGCCTGGCTTGTAAGAATACGGATTATTCTGTGCCAATTTGAAAGGTCCCAGCGGAGAATCCGATACATAAACACCATCCGCATACACATTATACTGTGCACCAGGGCAGGCATACTGGAGATAATATTTGCCATCATGCTTATCCATCCAGGCACCCTCGATGTATGGGCGACCGCTGACATAACCCTTTAACATGATAGCCATACCCTGCATCTGCGGTGGCAGATTATCCGGATCCATTCCTTGCATCTGCATGAATCCACGATATTTTGCTTCCAAAGCATCGTCTTCCAAAGGCAGGTCGCAATGGTCTTCTCCACAGACTTCATAACCATTTTCACTCCAATTACCATGCACAAGTTCGATTCGCTCCGTCTTTGGCTGCATGGTCTCAGGATCCATCTCAACGCCCCAGATTGGCGTCATATTGGCACATCCCCAGTAGAAATATACTTTTCCGTCATCATCTACAAAAAGGTTTGGATCCCAGAAATCAAAACTTCCCTTGATCTCCTCATAAGGTCCTTCCTCAATATTCTTGGTACGATAAAAATTACAAGGCTCTCCTCTTTTGGAAGCAGAGAAATAAACATAGTCACCTAAGACGCGTACATCCGGTGCATAGTCATAAAATGGCAGATTGTCCGGCAAACGCTTTGCTTCCCAATTTGCCATATCTTCAGATACCCAGACACCCAGTGTCATAGATGCAAAGATATAATACTTTCCTTTAAAATAAATCATAGATGGATCTGCCGCTTCACGCGATACTTCGATCGCACCCTCACCCAATCCCGGCATAACCTGCTGGTTGAACTGGTAACGGTAATCCACATTTAACGGATTACAAAAATACTTCATATTCCTTTTCCTCCTTCTTATATGCACATTCCAGCGCGAAATTATCTATTCTTATTTTGTATCATAAGGCAGCCTTTCTTTTTTCGATATCAAAATTTTGCTTTTTTTACAAATTTTTATATATCTTTTTGCATCTGATCTTTCTTGGCAAAAAACTGATACAAAAAAATCAACTACTTTACATGGTAATGCAGGTATCTTTTGCTATAATAAATCTAACTTGGCAGAATACTGCCAAAAACCGATTTGACAGGAGGTATTTACTTTGGAAAAACATGTATGGGGACAGACACCCGATGGAGAAGATGTTGTAGTTTACGAACTGACCGGAACCAATGGCATGCGGGCAAGCGTGATGAATTACGGTGCCAATCTTTTGACACTCTTTGTTCCTGATAAAAATAGGGATTGCAAGGACATTGTACTTGGCTATGAACATTTAGAAGACTATTTTACCAACGATGCTTTCTTTGGATGCAGCGTCGTTCCATGCGGCAACCGCATCGGTGATGCCAAATTTACCTTGAATGGCAAGACCTACGAACTGGATAAAAATGACGGTGTCAACAATTTACATAGCGGCTTCCATCCTCTTTGTCGCCGTATCTGGGATGTCGATGCCGTATCCGAAAACAGCATCACTTTTTCTTATAAGAAGAAGGATATGGATATGGGATTTCCGGGAAACGCAACCTATACCGTGACTTATACACTGACAGAAGATAGGGAACTGCGTCTGGACTACACCGGACTTTCTGATGCAGACACAATCTTCAATCCTACCAACCACTCTTACTTTAACCTTGCCGGACACGATGCCGGACTTTCCGCTATGGAGCAGAAGATCTGGATCAACGCCAGCCGTTTTACCCAGACAGACGACGCTTCTATCCCAGACGGCGTACTTCTCGATGTTGCAGGCACACCAATGGACTTTACAACACCTAAGCCTATGGCACCGGAGATGGATGATGCTTACGAGCAACTTGCATGGGCAGGCGGATACGATCACAACTTCGTACTCGACAAACCATTGGGTCAAATGGGAATTGCTGCTTCCTTCTATGATCCGGCATCCGGTCGCAAGATGGAAGTCTACACAGATCTGCCGGGCATGCAGTTATATGGCGGCAATTATATCAATGAGGGACTAGTCGGCAAGGGCGGCTGTACTTATGGCAAACGCTATGGCGTAGCCTTTGAGACACAGTATTTTCCAAATGCCATCAACATCCCATCTTTCCCGCAGCCGCTAGAAAAGGCAGGAGAGACGGTCAAGACTTCTACCGTTTACAAATTTACGACAGTATAATTATCTAAAAATCCCCGGGACGACTCGATAATCAGACTTCTGACTATCATGCATCCCGGGGATTTTTCTTTTTACACGATTAATTTTTCAGATATTTTCGCATTGCCGCACCTTGCGCATACTTTGAAAGTGGCGCCCGGTATATAAGTTTTGCCAAAACACACTGCAAACCAACACCTATCAGTGTACTTGCATACGCAATCAAAACAGCACCGGCAAAAGATACCGGAATGGTCGGCAATGAGAAAGAGCTAGGGCCCGACACACTATATCCCATATAAAATGAAATCGGCCAGATGATCACAAACAACAGAACGATAGATAACACATAAAATTTGTATACAAATGCTGTATAAATATGTAGCACCAGCATCATAACGGAAAGAATCACAAATACGCTAATCAACACATCTTTCTGCTGCGGGTATAACGCAACCTCAACTGCCTTCATAATGACTATGATTGTCGTTGATACAAGAGAAAAAATCAAATCACCACAAGATGCAATAGAAGTCTGAATTCGTTTTCCATATGGACTTGCTGTAACAAGCGTTGACATACACATACTATATATCACCTGCACCATATACATTGGTGCCATCATCATAAAAAACATACCCAACCAAAAAGTACCGCGGGTAGCTAGTTCTATCACAACTCCAATCAGATAAAAAATCACCATACTTCCCAACTGCAGTCTTCTTTGAAATCCAAATTTTTGTAAAGCAAATATAAGTTTAACGTTCTCGATCATAATAGCTCCTTTCCATACTACGTACTGCAAATTTTACAGTCAGTATTGTTGCAAATACGGCTATTCCCAGCGCAGCCATCCAGTGTACGACCGGATTGACTTCATATAACATAAACACCAGACATACAGAAACAATTGGCGCAATGTAGGATAACAACAAACTGCTCATATAGCCCGGGAAAAAACGACTCACCATAACCGCCAAGGTTACAACAGCTCCCATAATGACACCTGAGGCAACCGATTTCATACAAATGCCTGCTAATAGTCCAAAGTATACGATACGTCGCAGACTGTCTGTAACAATCATCTGACCATATAATTTCATACCTGTGTTCGATGCCTTTACCAATGCTATACCCTGAAAATTTTTCCCATAAATACCGCCAAAATTCCATCCATCAATTAAGACTTCTAATAAAATGTAGACCGTGAGTAAACTATATCCCACAAGACTAAACTCAGGATCAGCCATTTCATTGAATAATGCCTGCGAAAAAATCGTGCTTACCACAATAAGCAAAGGAACTGCAAAAAGACCAATGATTTTGTAAAGCAATGTCAGATTATTCCAATACATTTTTAATGCTTTCATGTACATGCCCCCTCTATGCTAACTGTACTCTGCTGCTTTTCTTCATCACAGCAACACTAATCTGGGATAGTGTCGGTGTCTCTACCGCAATATCCAGTCCGGCCAGTTTATCCATATCCTCTGCCAGACAAATACCTTCGTAGCCGTAATTGTTTTTTGTCATGCTGTACATAAATTTCTCTGCCGTAGAGATATCTTTCAGTTCGCCCTTGACATAGACATATTTTTCTTTTAAGTCTTCCACAAAGCCTTTTTCTACCACCTGTCCATGCTCCACGATAATAGCATAGTCCGTTACGTTTTCCATATCTGCAATATTGTGTGTGGAAAAAAGAACCGTCTTTTCTCCAGCACCTTCCTCCAAATAGCCACGGATCATATCGCATAAAACATCACGCATCAATGGATCCAGTGGAGATGCCGGTTCATCCAAAAGAAGCATCTGTGTCTCTCTGGCAAAAACGCCGGAAAGCATAAGTTTCATACGATTTCCATCCGATAAATCGTTGACCTTTTTCCCGCCTCCTTTGTGATCTGTCGTCACAATCTGTAACTGCTGCAGATATCGCTCAAACTTCGTCCGGTCAAATTTGTCATATAACAAATCTGTAATTTCCTCGACTTGCTTCACCGTCCATTGTGGAAGGTAATAATTATTCGGTCCAACATATCCTATCATTTCTTTCACCGGACAATCTGCCTCTTCACGGTCTTTATCATCCCACTTTCCAAAAAAATCTATGTTACCCTTATAATCAAGTCGTACGCCCGCCAATGCGTTAAGAAGCGTTGTCTTTCCTGCACCATTTTCTCCAATCAGAGCTGTCGCAAACCCCTGTGGAATCTTTAAACATGGGATATCAAGTGTAAATCCCTTAAATTTTTTACTAAGATTGTTAACTGCAACTGCTGTTTTTACCTGTTCCATATTCTGCTCCTATTCCTGCATGTTCCATAGCAAATCAAATGTCTTCATTACCTCTGTTTTTGAAATTCCCGCCATCCGTGCAGCCTTGATGGCCTCTGTCAGACTATCCTCCACACGACGCAGATGTTGTTCTTGTAGCATCTGGCTGTCCTGTGCATTGACGCAGAAACCTTTGCCCTGAATGGCGGTCACAAGCCCTTCTTCTTCCAGCTGCTCGTATGCCTTCATTGTCGTAATAACGCTAATCTTGAGTTCTTTTGCCAAGCCGCGAATGGATGGCAAATATTCCCCCTGTTTCACCTTACCAGCAAGAATATCCTGGCGAAATGCATCTGCAATCTGTTGATAAATCGGTATCCCTGAATTTTGTATTAATTTCATAGACATCACCTACCTGTTTTTTAACTGTTATATAACTGTTTATATGTTATATATACAGTATATGCAGTTATATGTCAAGAGCTATGGAAAAATTATGTAAAAATGTACCTTGACGCCACAAAAAAGCGCAGCAGCCTTTAGACTGCTACGCTTTGAACGTTTCTTTTGACATCCCCATAATCATAGGCGGGATATCATATCTTATTTTATACGTTTTATGTAATATTTCTTGGCAAATGCCAGAGGTATCAAGGTCAGAAGCACCAGCACAGCTCCTACGATGAGCAGGGTATGGGTCGGCAGATACTCCGTAAATCCATAGGAATCTACGAACTTTCCGCTGCGCATGATAATCGGATTGGAGATCATCGGTGCAACGATCATCGGGATTAGGACAAAGAATACGATACGAATGCCCTCAAATTGTCCTCTGGCATCCTCCGGATACAACTGTTTGCCCCAGACGGTAATCGCCTGTAAAAAGAGCATATAACCAAGTCCCAAAACAAAGATACCTAAGAGAAGAACCGGGTTCCAAAGCGTCTGCGTATTTACATTTTCCGGTCGTACAAAAAGCCCCAACATACCAACGCCAATGCAATTTAAAAAGACTGCTACCTGACACAAGCCCGGAATTTTTCCCTGATTGATGATCTTCGTTGACGGGATAACTGCCAACATGGCAAGCACAAGTCCAATGCCTTCCATATAGCCCATCATATCCGCTGTAAAGCCCAGATAATAGATCATATAATTTCCCAAATGGGTAAAATACATGTTAAAAGCGATAAAATAGACCGCCAGTGACCAGTTTACCCAGACCAGTTCTTTTAACTTTACATACTCTTTTACATTAAAGATGGAAAAGAACTGCTGTCCGAAACTGCCACGTTTACTCTCTTTGAGTCCCGGTGCATCTTTCATGGCAAAGAGACAATAAATGCCAAACAGGATCACAAGGATCCCCATGACAAGAAAGAGCCGCATATAATTGTCATCTGCACCGACAAGCATACCCCCGAGCACTGTTCCCGCAATCGTTCCTATGACCGGCTGCGTTGCAAGCGCTCCGCCTAATTGCCCTCTGTTATCATCATTCATGTGATCGTTGATCCAGGTATTGAATCCGACATCATTTCCCATGGATCCAAAGAAACTCATGATTGCATCCGCGATCACGACAGCCGTTCCTGCCACGATAAGGACGCTTCCCGTGCTATTTCCACTGCCATCCGTCATGTACTGGGTCAGTCCAAACACAATGGTAAAAATCCCCCACAAAATATAGCCCAGAGCGATAAAGATCTTTCGCTTTCCCTTACGATCCGACACACATCCAAACAAAAATGTCGATATGGTCGTTGCGATCGCCGATATGGCGACCATCCACGAAATGATCGTCGGGTCTTTTGCGATCTTTGCATAGACAAAGGTGTTGAACCATTGATTTTCCATGTTCCAACAGATCTGTCCTGCAATTCCCAGCCCCCAGACTAAAAACCAAAATTTTGCCCCCTGTTTCTTTTCTTTCATGCCTTCCCCTTTCCGGTGTCTTTTACACCTCAAAGTCCATGCAAGAACGCGTCGCCGTGTATGGACGCACCTTGCCGTCTGCAACTGCTACATGCGCCGGATGCACACTATACCCCTGCAATGCCTCCGCGCTTTCAAATGTCGTATCCAACATGATATCCACATTAGAACTTGGCAGACTCTCTGTCTGCACATGAATCTCAAGCAAGCCCGGGATCTGCCCCGCCAGACCTTCCAAGCCTTCCTTGATCCCTGCCTTGATCTGCTGCTTTTCTTTCTCTGAAAACTCTTCCTTCAGTGTCCACAAAATCACATGTTTTACCATTTTGACCTCCCTATGATGCGCCCTTGACCGGCACATCCTGTTTTTTATATTGTACACCATTTTTCTTTTATTGAAATCATTCTATAAGCAATTCCTGCTCACGAAACAGAGCATCTACGACCGATTGATAAAGGGCGATCCGCTCTGCCTTTTTGATCTTTTTTAAATATTTGTCTGAGTTCGTAAAGGATGCCCCCAGATAGAACCATAATTCCTTCATCCGAAAGAGGGTATTGCGGTCTCCCGACATGATCTGCATATAGTTTTGTAAGATCTCCTGATGAAAGGCATAGAGGCGCTCTTTGTTCTCCTGCATATGATCGCGCACCGCATTACCAGCCTGTTTCTCTGCATTTCCCACCGCCTGACACATTTCCGTCAAAAAAGGATTGCTCAAAAGCCCCCGCCCAAACATGACGCAATCCAGTTTTGGGAAATCCTCTGTTACATTTTGTAAATCCTCTGCCGAGCAGATGTCCCCATTATAGCAAAGCCTGTGCCCGCTTTCTTTCACCGCATAAGAAAAGGCATCGAGCCGCGGCTTTCCCTTATAAAAATCCCTGCGCACTCTGGGATGGATGATGAGTTCTTCCAAGGGATATTTCTCATAGACCGCCAGAATTTCCTGCCACTCGTCCTCATCTTCCATACCGATCCGCGTCTTAACCGATATCCTGCCATCATAAGCGGCAAAAATTTCATACAAGAAGCGATCCAAGGTCTCCGGGTCTTCCAAAAGACCCGCGCCCCGCCCTTTTGCAACGACCGTTCCAGACGGACAGCCCACATTGAGATTGATGATATCATAGCCGTAGTTTTTCAGTTCCTTTGCGACTGCCAGAAAATCCGCACTCCGGTTGGTCAGGATCTGCGGGATCAGACACAGTCCCTGATTGTGGTCAGGCAAAATATCGTTCCGTTCCCGGCTACTCATCTTTTTATTGGCGATAAATGGTGCAAAATAGCGATCCATAGGCGAAAAGAACTTATGATAGGCATTGCGGTAGACATAGCCCGTCAGCCCTTCCATGGGTGCCATGTAATATTTCATTGGTAAGTTTCTCCTCTGTCTTGTTCATATTATTATACACTGAAAACACAGAATTTACCGCCCCAAATTCTTCTTCTGTGCTATAATTGTCCTATTATCCAGAAATACTATAAAGGCTTGTTGTAAATATCAATAAATGAGGTGATAGATATGAAGTTTGAGAATATTAATGAAGCGCGTTTTGCCCAAAATCTCAGCCGCGCCATTCAGATCGCTACGGTCTCCCATGAAAATGAAGATGATACGGATTGGTCTGCTTTTGCAGAATTTCATCAATTCCTGCGCGACGCATATCCTAAGACTTTTTCGACCTTGGAGGTAGAAGAAGTCGGTCGTGCCGGACTGATCCTGCACTGGAAAGGCAGCGATGCTTCCTTGGATCCGATTGGATTTCTGGCGCATCAGGATGTTGTTCCCATTGCTCCGGGAACTGAGAACGACTGGACAAATCCACCATTTTCCGGTGCTAACGACGGGACTTTTATCTGGGGCAGAGGCGCACTGGATATGAAAAGTCATCTGCTCTGCATCATCGAGGCTATCGAGACTCTGCTGGAAGAAGGCTATGCGCCAAAGCGTGACGTCTATGTATGCCTCGACTACAACGAGGAAATTGTTGCAGGCAAGGACAATGGGGCCAAAAAAATTGCAGCACTTCTCCACGAGCGTGGCATCCACTTTGACAGCATCCTGGATGAAGGCGGCGGCTCTATGGATGTGCATGCCAAAAAACTGCTGGATGCCCATGTGACCATGGTTGGTGTCGCAGAAAAAGGCTATGCCGACTATGAGATCACGGTCAAAGGGCAGGGCGGACATTCCTCTTTCCCGCCAAAGCATACCGCACTCGGTCTCTTGGCAGAACTTATCACCAAGATTGAAAATCATCCGTTTGAGGCGCGCTTTACCAGTCCGGTCCTGTCTATGTTTTCCACCATCGGAAGCCATATGACTTCCCCAATCGGGACAATTTTAAAACATCCGGGCATATTAAAATCAATCCTTGCAAAAGCCATGAAGGGCAATTCCTTTACGGCATCCATGGTACAGACATCCACTGCTGTAACCATGGCATCTGCGTCTCCAGCGCCGAATGTACTTCCGGAATCCGCAAGTTGTGTGATCAATTTCCGCCTTTTGCAGGGGGATACGCTGGCTTCCGTACAAGCGCATTTGGAGGATCTGGCAAAAGATTACGACGCAAGCATCCGCCTGATCAAGGGAAAAGAAGCAAGTGCCGTTTCCCCGATCGACACGCAGGCTTTCCATACCATCGACGCTATTTTTGCCGAAGGCCAAGAAAATGCTTTTTGCACACCATACTTGCTGACAGCCTGCACAGACTCTTACCATTATGAGTGCGTTTGTGAAAATCTTTATCGTTTTTCGCCGTTTTCATTGCCATCAGAACTGACACATACACCGCATTCTACCAATGAGCGGTTCCCGATTGACCAGATCCTTCCGGGTGTTTCTTTCTTCATGCAGTATATCCGCCGTATGGATGCATAAAAAGAATGTGCCTATTATGTGAAAAATCCCAGACGCACGACACGTCTGGGATTTTTTTATATCTTCAAAATTCTTTCTGCATTCTTTCCAAGTATGGTGTCTTTTTCCATCGCTTCGATACGAAGTTCCTTTGCATTCTCCATAGTCGCTTTCTTTTCTAATCGCATTTGTTCTCCTCCTTCTGCGTGTTTTAATACACGTGTTGCTTTTTTGTGACTTCATTGTAGAATCCTTATACACTTTTCCAACATGACTAAGCACAGCCGATGTCACGTTTTATGCCATGTTGCTCTATCCATGCAGTTCTTCCTCTATGCGGAGCAGACGATTATATTTTGCCACACGTTCACTTCTGCTTGGCGCACCTGTCTTGATCTGCCCGGTATTCATGGCAACCGCCAGATCTGCGATCGTTGTGTCCTCTGTTTCTCCGGACCGGTGCGATGCAATCGCCCGATAACCCGCTTCCTGTGCCAGCCGGATTGCATCCAGTGTCTCTGAGACGCTTCCAATCTGGTTCAATTTTATCAGGATGGCATTGCCGCATCCCCCGGCAATTCCTTTTTGCAGGCGGTTGGTATTGGTCACAAAGAGATCATCCCCCACCAGTTGTACCTTATCCCCAAGTTCTATGGTCAATTTCTGCCAGCCTTCCCAATCTTCCTCGTCCAAGGGATCCTCTATAGATACGATCGGATATTTTTCTACCAGTTCCTTCCAATGCGCGATCAACTGATCTGTGGTATAATCCACACCTGTCTTCGGCAAATGATACAATATCTGCCCACTGCTGCTGACAACGGTATCTTCATGAAAGCAGTCTGCTGTGCATTTCCATTCGGAGGATGCCGCATCCATGGCTATCTTAAAATGCGCGCCCATCTCATATCCGGCACGCTCCACTGCCTCCATGATCGTTTCGATTGCTTCCTCGTCCGATGACAATTCCGGCGCAAAACCACCTTCATCGCCCACAGAAGTCGTCATGCCTTTTTCCCGCAAAAGGGATGCCAGTGCATGAAAGACCTCTGCACACCAGCGCAGACCCTCACGAAAAGAATCTGCCCCCACCGGCATGATCATGAATTCCTGCACATCCAGCCCTGAGGTCGGCGCATGTACGCCCCCATTTACAATATTCATCATCGGCACCGGCATACGTCTGCCATAAGCGCCCCCTAAGAAACGATACAGCGGAATAGCCTGTGCTTTTGCCGCTGCACGACAGCAGGCAATCGATACGGCAAGAATAGCATTTGCCCCAAAACGAGACTTGTCCTCCGTGCCGTCCGCCTCCATCATGGCACGATCAATCGCATAAATGTCCGAAGCATCCATACCCTTTATGGTATCGTTAATTTCATCGTTAATGTGTCCTACCGCCTGCAAAACACCTTTGCCACTATATCGCTTTTCATCACCATCACGCAGTTCTAATGCCTCAAATTCCCCAGTAGAAGCGCCACTCGGTGCTGCTGCGCGAGCTACCGTTCCATCCATAAGATGTACTTCCGCCTCAACAGTTGGATTTCCTCTGGAATCTAAGATTTCCCTTCCTACCACTTTTTCAATTTCTAAATAATCCATATCATTCCTCTTCTTTCCTCATTTTTTATGGATTATTTTTCCACAGATTTATTATTTTTATACAGCGCCAGAATATACTCGTTTCCCAGCCTCCAACAATCGAATGCTCTTCTACTATGACAACCTTGACCTTTGCCGTCGTCATATGCTGATAAAGATCCGCATTGATCAAATAAAGTATAAGCCATGGAAAAAAATCTCCATGGCTCTTACTTTATTGTATAAACTTTCGTATCACTTCATATCGTTTCTCAAAAACTCTTTTTACAAGAGGGCTCTTTAAATCTGCATCAAATCCATGATAAGAGCCTGATATTACATTTAAATCTACGTCTACTCCGGCATTTTTTAACTTATTGGCGTAAACAATTGCCTCATCCCGCAAGGTATCAAATTGCTGTGGTTCTATATAAGCAGGCGGCAAATCATGTAACTCATTTTTCATAGGAATGGTATAGGCTTCCTTTTTGATCAAAAGAATGATAGGTATCCTTTCTGACTTTTGCTATTTTGCTCTTATATGAGGAGACCTGCTTATTTAAAAAACCGGCAACTTTTGCCAGACTGCCGTCTCTTATTTTTTCTTCCAGATCTATATTGCTAAAACTTATGGCTCTTTTCAATTCTTTACTATAAGGATGTTTCGACTTCATATCTATATTCTCCACTTCCTACGTCATGAACAGTACCATCCGGTAATTCGATCGTTGCAACTGTATTACATGGAACTACCGTGTGCAATGAAAAAATATTTTTCTTCTCAGATTTTGTTATATTCCATTCACAGACTACTGTACCCTGCTCCGTTCTGTAACTTCTGCTGCTGGAACGAATCTTTCCATCCGGCTTCGGTGCAATACGAAGGTGTTTAAAACCGGCAACCTTTGTATCAATACCTCCTACTGTGCGGAAGATCCAGTCTGCAACAGCACCAAATGCATAGTGATTAAAGCTTAAGTTACCTGGATTTCCGTCATCATCATAGCCATTGCAGTTTTCCCATATCGTTGTGCCGCCCGCATCTACCTCGTATAACCAGGAAGGCTTTTTTGACTGCCACAGCAGCGTATAAGCGAGATCTATTCGTCCGATTTTGCATAGTGCATCAAGCAGATACGGCGTGGTCAGAAATCCTGTATCCATGCACATATCGTTATTCTCAACAGACTTTACAAGATTTCCAGCAAAAGTCTCTTTATGTTCTTTCGGAACCAGATTGAAATAAATTGGAAGTACATATGCTCCCATCAGATCCGAAGGCATAGAACCATCTTCTTTTATAACACCTTTTTGAATGGCTTCCTTCATGCGATCCGCAATATCCTGATATTTTTTCATGTCAGACAAATATAAAATGTTGTCATCGGTCTCTTCAGAAAGAATTTCAGCAATCTTCGCAAAAGTATGAACCGAATTCCACCCGAAAATCGGAGCTGTGTAGCAGGAACTCATACTCATAATATTTTTCAGATTTTTCATATCCAGACCATTTTTGCTCTGACTTGGAATCAACCATTCTCCATAGTGATAACCGGTATCCCAGAGATATTTCTCAATATCATCAGGGAGGGTACTGTCTTTTGGTTTATTGGATGCTGCCTGAAGAATGATATAGTCACACCAGCGTCTCATACAATAATACTGTTGTCTCAGGATATCTGTATTTCCTGTAATCTCATACATAGAATACGGAACAACCACAGCAGCATCCCCCCAGCCGGAAGAAGTTCCGGAACCTTTTACCCCATACATCATACTCATCAGTTTGCCCATAGATGGATAATTTCCATCCTGCGGAACTACCATGGGAATAATGCCATACTCATCCTGATCACATTCCATATTGTACAGCCAACGGGTAAAGAAAGCGGTGCAGTCTTCGTTCAGAAGAGCTGTTCTGGAATAGACAAGCATATCTCCTGTCCATCCTGCTTTTTCCCGCTGCGGGCAGTCTGTCGGCACAGAAAGCATATTAGCGCATTGAGACCATCTGATATTTTCGTAGAGACGATTCAGACGTTCATCTGATGTCTTAAAAGTACCGAGATTTTCCTTTTCTGTTGATACGACACATGCCGTAAAATCTTCTGCTTTTGGCTCAATTCCGGTCACACGCACATAGCGGAAACCATGGTATGTAAAATGAGGTTCATAAGTGGCTGAAGTTCCATCACAGACATAAACATCCTTCTGGTCAACACCTTTTCCCACGCCGCCGGCTCCCTGAATATTGTTAAAGAAATTTCCCTGCTTGTCCAGTATCTCACAATGTTCTAAGGTAATCTGTGTTCCCTTTGGAGCATTTACCTTCATACGGACAAATCCCGCAATATTCTGTCCAAAATCCAGAATCCATTCTCCTTTCGGACTTTTCGTCAGTCGGGAAACAGGAAGTTCCTTCACGATCACGACGGGTTCTCCAATCTGAGAAACCAGATTCTCATATCCATAATTTGCTTCCATGCAGGAAGTCCATCCGGAATCCATAAAGTCTGCACAATTCCAGTTTTTTATCTGCTTATTCGCATCATAATATTCTCCTGCATACAAATCCGCAGACAGAACGGGACCGTTGGAACATTTCACATCCTCGTCAGAGATAATCATATCCATTGAACCATCCGGGTAAGTAATTTCCAACTGAAAGAGTATTGCATGTGCATAGTCCATTTTTTTCATATTGGGCAATGACTGAGGACATAAATACCATCCATCCCCCACATGCATGCCAATGGCATTCGAACCTTCTGTCAACTGCTCTGTCACATCATACGTCTGGTAGCACAGATATTTCTCATAAACGGTATGTTCCGGAGCTAAAAGACGGGAATCTGCCCGGCTGCCATTCAGGTATAATTCATAAGTACCATGACAGGTAGCATACAGACGGGCTTTCACAGGTTTATCTTTTAGTGCAAATTGTTTGCGAAAAAGAGTGGCAGGCTGTTGTTTCCCAAATCCTGGCTTTCCTTTTTTGCCTCTTCTGTGAGCCTTCACCCATTTTGCAGACCAGTCACTTTCTGATAAAAGACCTGTCTCAAAAGAAGATGTGGCAGTCGCAGTATTTCCGTGATTATCCGAAACACGCACAGTCCATAGATACCTCATTCTACTCTGTAATTTTGCTCCTTTATACGGAATATAAGCGTTGCTGCTGCTTTCAACAACCCCCGAGTCATATATGCAGTTCCCCGCAGTATCCTTTATTGTGAGCTGATAAGACTCCTGCATGGTATTCGGAATATCACTTTCCATCATCCAGGAAAAATACGGCACAACATCGATAGCGAGAGGTTTTTCCATGTGAAGCACTTTCAGATTTTTAACTAACATTTCAGCATTCTCCTTTCATTATTTGCTTCATTATAGTATAATTTATACATTGATTTTAGATGTTTTATTGCTACATGACTATTGAAAATTGCTGTTTTTTAAGGAGGCATATATATGTTTGAACATATTTATTTCTTTACTCATCAGGCAGATGGAGAAAATCAGGAGGTACTGGAAGATGAGGCTTATCAGAAAATGGCGAAGAAACACCATCTTCCTCCGGCAGAAGACACAGCATTCTGTATTGATGGAAAATCCTGTTATCTTCTGCAGCATCCACTGTCCCGGGAAAAGCAAAAACACTTAATGTATCTACAGTCTTTTTCTTATATGGACACAGGAGCTTCTTACTATACAAAACGCAGTAATTACCCATCCTTTCTGCTACTGTATACCTATGAGGGAATGGGGGAACTGATTTACAGGGGACAGCGTTATACGTTGAGAAAAGGAGACGGTTTTATCATCGACTGTAGAGAAGCACAATTCTACAAAACCATGGGCAATCACTGGTGCCATTCTGATCTGCACTTTTGGGGAGGTCAATCTGCGCTTTTTTACAACGAAAATTTTGCAAATAAACCACCTGTATTTCACTGCACACAGCAAAATTCTTTTCAAACACAATTAGAGAAAATTCTGAGAATGCAAAACGAACCGATGATCAATCGTGATTTTTATATTTCTTTTGAATTGGAGAAAATGCTCTTTCATATTTTAGAATGCCTGAAAGAATTTAAGAATACGGAAGAAATACCGGATACGATCAGTCTTCTTCAAAATTACCTGGAACATCACTTTGCGCAGGATATTACGTTAGAAGCCATGGCAGAATTTACAGGAATCAGTAAATATCATTTATGCAGGCAATTTAAGAAATATACAGGCTTTTCTCCCAGAGAATATCTCATACATCTGCGGTTGCTTCAGGCACAGATGTTATTGCAGTCTACGGATATTTCCTGTTATAAAATCGGGATTATGGTGGGATTTGCAAATGAGGCAAATTTTATTCAGCATTTTAAAAAAGCGTTTGATATGACTCCCGGAGAATACCGGAATACGATAAAAAATTGAATAAGGCGTATAAAATCAAACGATAACTTCCCGCCTCCACAACAAAAAGCGGCTGCAAATGGCTTTGAGGAATCCCCTCATATCAAGCCATCTGTAGCCGCTTTTAATATCCCTATTTTATATTTTATAAAAATGCCTTAACCTTCTTGTAGATACCTGCTGCATCCAGTTCATACTTCTCAAGGAGTTTTAACGCTGGACCAGACTCGCCAAAGCGATCTTCTACACCAATACGAAGTAATTTAGCAGGCTGCTTTTCTGCAAGTACCTCTGCAACTGCACTTCCAAGACCACCAATAATTGAATGCTCTTCTACCGTAACAACCTTGCCTGTCTTTGCTGCTGAACGTACAACTAAATCTACGTCAAGTGGCTTAATGGTATGCATATTGATTACTTCAACACTGATACCCTCTGCTTCTAATTTCTCTGCTGCTGCAAGAGATTCTGCTACTTCAAGACCGGTTGCGATTAATGTAAGGTCTGTACCTTCTTTTAACACAACACCCTTACCGATTTCAAACTTGTAATCCTCTCTGTCGTTGATGACCGGCACTGCCAGACGACCAAAACGAAGATATACCGGTCCTTCCATTTCATAAGCTGCCTTGACTGCTGCCTTTGCCTCAATATCATCGGATGGATTGATGATGGTCATACCCGGAATGGTACGCATTAAAGCGATATCCTCGTTACACTGGTGGGTTGCGCCATCTTCTCCAACGGAGATACCGGCGTGTGTCGCACCGATCTTTACATTCAGGTGTGGGTATCCAACAGAGTTGCGGATCTGCTCAAAAGTACGTCCTGCTGCAAACATAGCAAAACTAGAGCAGAATGGCACCTTGCCTGTGCTGGCAAGACCTGCTGCAATACCGATCATATTTGCTTCCGCGATACCACAATCAATGTGGCGTTCCGGGAATTCTTTCTTAAAAATACCTGTCTTCGTAGCGGCTGCAAGGTCTGCATCCAAAACTACTAAATTCTCATGTTCTCTACCAAGACTTGCTAGCGCATTACCATAACTATCTCTTGTCGCGATCTTCTTTACTTCTGACATAATGCTTCCTCCGCCTTCTTTAATTCTTCCACTGCAATCGCATACTCCTCGTCATTTGGAGCCTTTCCATGCCAGCCTACTGCATTTTCCATATAAGAAACGCCCTTGCCCTTGACTGTCTTCATAACGATTGCTGTCGGCATACCTTTTGTCTCTCTTGCTTCCGCAAATGCTGCACGAAGTTGGTCAAAATCATTGCCATCCTCGACTGCAATCACGTGGAAGTTGAATGCTGCAAACTTGTCTGTGATCGGATATGGGGAATTAACTTCCTCGATCGTACCATCAATCTGCAAATTGTTATTATCTACAATGACGCAGAGGTTGTCCAGATGATGTGATCCGGCAAACATAGATGCCTCCCATACCTGTCCTTCCTGAATCTCGCCATCACCCAGAAGCGTGTACACACGATAATCCTCATTAGAAAGTTTTGCGGAAAGTGCCATACCTACAGCAACAGAAATGCCCTGTCCCAAAGATCCGCTGGAAGCGTCAACTCCCGGTGTATGCTGGATACATGGATGTCCCTGCAAGTGGGATCCGATATGGCGCAGTGTCAGAAGGTCTTCTACCGGGAAATATCCTCTGTTCGCAAGTGCGGCATAAAGCCCAGGTGCGGTGTGTCCCTTAGATAAAACGAAACGATCACGATCCGGCTTCTTTGGATCCTTTGGGTCGATGTTCATCTCTTCAAAGTACAGATACGTAAATACTTCTGCGGCAGATAAAGATCCGCCCGGATGTCCTGCTTTTGCAGCATGCACACCATCAATGATGCCCTTGCGGACTTTCACTGCTTCTTTTTGTAATTCAAGATTTGTCATTGCATTTATCCTCTCTATTTTTTGATATGCCGCAGTCTCCCACGGCAGTTAATAAAGTTCTCATACCAAAAAGGTCATAGAAAAACCTTACAGATAAAATTTTACTATGACCCCATTTTATTATCAATAGCAGAATTTATACAATTTTACGCAAATTTTTGAGTTTTCATGGGAGATACGCTCACTATGCCAGCCTGCACTCCTCATCCAGTGTCACTAAGATAATATTCTTGATCGTGGATGCAACGGTCTCCACATTCTCATGGAAACGATCTTTAGCACACACAACGTAAAAGGCATCCCCCTCACGATGCATCTGCTTAGTCTTTTCAATCATTGACTTAACTTCCGCGACCTCAATCTCGCGCTGTTCATAGAAACACAGGGTAAAAATCGTCGCACTCTTGCCCTCGGTCTTACCCAGCGATACCACATCAAATCCATCGGTCGTCCCTGCCTCATCATCATTGGTCCACCAGTTACCGGAACGCTCGATCGTAAACGGCATCTGCCCTCTGCGGCTGCGTTCTTCCAGATGTTCTCTGCTCATAGCAATGAATACCTGCTGCATAAAATTGTCAAGATCCGGCACAATATATGTATTCCACAAAAGATCCCACTCTCCCGCTACATAAAGATCCATATGCGGCACGATAAAGCGATACCAAAATACCGTGTTGCTATTGACGATAGAATAGCGCGTTTTTTTGCGATTGGTCTCCTCCGTGATCGCCGTCTGCTTTGTGACAACACCGATCGACATCAGCGCATTCAGATAAGGAACAACAACATCCTTTGGCTTGCCAACCTCAGCGGATAACTGATTGACACGGTTCATGCCCTGCGCCATCGCCGATAAAATGCAATTATAATAGGACAACTCCCTGAGTTCCATCCCCATGACCTGTTCCGGCAGAAGTGCCGCCTGTCCCGGATTTCCGGCGAAGATTACCTCAGCCGCATCCTTTACGGACTTTCCCTGCATACGCAGGATCTGCGCCGGGATTCCACCACTGATACCATAGTAGAGTGCCAGATCTTCCCCTGCTGCCTCAGGGAAAAACTGCTTTGTCTCCAGAAAATCCATGCCGGTCAGATTCAAATGCAGATCGATCGTATCTTTCCATCTGGCTTTCTTTCCATAGAGATATTTCTCCATCAAAAGGAAGGCATCTCCGCAAAGGATAAGCTTGATCGGAAGATCCCGCCAAACTCTCGTCACATAGGAAAACAAGATTTCATCAAAATCGGCATCCGCCTTAACAAAATTCGGATATTGATCGATCACGAGCAAAAGTTTTTCCTGCTTTGCTATTTCTGTGATCGCATCTAAGAGGTTTTCTAATGATGCCTCACTTCTTTTTCCGGTATCCTCTCCCGCTGCCACGCCTGCTATATCTGCCTTTGCCAATACCTGCGTAAACATGGAAAGTTCCTGCTTTCCTGTTGTCTCATAAGCATGAAAATAGATTGCCTTTTTCCCATCTGCAAAATGACGCAAAAGTGTCGTCTTACCCATACCAAGCGCACCACTCACACAGGCAAGGGCTTCTTTATCTCCTTCATAAAATGCGTTTAACGCTTCCAGTTCTTTCTTTCGTCCAATAAACATCTGTCTGCTTTCGTCTCCCCGAAATTCTTCTATAAGTAATAAAACCTGCGCTTCTGTCTATAATCTGTCAAGAAGCGACAGGTTTTATTGTAATACGTTTCAACTAAACTTTCAATGCATTTGAAGCAAATAAAAAAACTAGTAGTTTACGCCATCTTTCACCTACAAGATATGGTGGGCGACAGATCGCTCCATGCTTATACTACATCGTCACTTGCCGTCACATGCCTTTCCTTCACTAAGACTTCCTTGCCATCAAAGGCAAATGCTATTTCATAAATATTATTTCTCGCAATACCGGAAGCAATCAAATCTGACGCATAATTTTTTTCTTACATCTTCTGCAAGTCGCATTCTGCTTTCCTATGAAAAAGAGACTGGCGTCTGCCAGTCTCTTTCCGGGTTGGGCTGTTATATATTTCAAATAATATAACCTGATTTAATTACTGAATGTCCTCGTCTCTGAGTCCATTAGATCCGTCTGCATGCTCGAATGCTGCAAGTTCCGGATGCTCTCTCTTTTCTTCTGTATAGTTCTCGTAAGAAGGCTTCTTGTGCTTCTGCTCTGCCCAGATACGATCTGCAACAGGTCCCCACTCTTCTGCATAGTGATCGCACTTAGAGCAAAGATGCTCAACGGTCTCCTCTGCCTCAGCGTTTGTTCCCTTAGCACCGGTCTTGTTTACCATTTCTCTTAAGAGTTTTGGATTCTCAAGCATTGGGCATGGACGCAGATGGTTTCTGTTAAATGGCTGTCCTTCATGATATGCCTTGAAAAGTGGGCTCTGTAACATCTCAAGGATTGACTTGTCATGGATGTTAGAGTCTGAGAAGTGGATAAATACGCAAGGCTCTGCATCACCCTGTGCATTGATGTGGAAGTAGTTACGTCCACCAGCGATACATCCACCAACAAATTCTCCATCATTCTGGAAGTCCATTGGGAAGAATCCGATATCATTGTCACCGGTACGAACCCAACGAATCTTCTTGATGATCTCTTCACGCTGCTCTAAAGTAGGCATCAATTCCGGTGCTGCATTCTGTCCTACAGGCATGTAATGGAAGTAGAATCCGAAACGAGCACCCTTGTCAGCGATGAAACGTAAGAACTTCTCATCGGTAACTGCCTCAACGTTGTCTCTGGTGTAGCAGATAGAAGTACCGAATACGATACCGTATTCTTTCAAAAGATCCATTGCCTTCATAACTGCTGCATAATGTCCTTCACCACGACGACCATCGTTTGTCTCTGGTGTTCCTTCGATAGAAAGAAGGAATGTAATATTTCCAAGTTCTACGATCTTCTTACATAACTCTTCATCGATCAATGTAGAGTTAGAGAAAAGACCAAACATACAATCGTTATGCTTCTCAGCAAGTTTTAAAATATCAGCCTTACGAACGGTAGGTTCTCCACCTGTCATAAAGTAAAGATAAGTTCCAAGTTCCTTACCCTGTGTAACGATCTTATCCATGTCTTCGTATGACATGTTGTTCTTATGACCATATGTACCAGACCAGCATCCTACACAGTGGAGGTTACATGCGTCTGTCGGATCAAACAAGATCAGCCAAGGAATGTTACAGTTGTACTTCTCACGGTTTGCTCTGATCGTCTTTGTTCCACGGAAAAATGCTTCATATCCTAAATTCAGAAGGAATTTCTTAGCATAGTTCGGGTTTGTCTCATCCAGAACACGGTTCACAAATTTTACCCATCTGTTCTCCGGATTCTTTACATACTCTCTAACCTTATCCAGTGTTGCCTTATCTGTGCCCTCTCCCCAGAAAGCCTCTGCCTTGTCAATAAGATTAAGGAATGTTTCCTGTCTTTTTGCGATATCATCTGTCTTTGTCAACTTACCAACGATACCATTGACCATTATCTCAAAAACTTTTCTCTCTGCTTTGTGCTGTGCGTTTTCAACTAATGAAGCCATGCTAATTTCCTCCCTCTTTTTCTTCTTTGTCTTTTACCTTTGCTAGTATAAGAAATAACGTGGTTTTTTGACATATACAATAGATTTTCTGTGTATGGTCGCATTATACATTTTCGCGAATTTGTATATCTGACTTGACAAAATCTATACTTTGTTTGCCACATTTTGTTTGTTCAAGTATAATTAAAATATAAATCTAAGTGCTCATAACAGCGGAAAGGAGCGCATATTATGCCAGGATTCGCCTCACATTACCTTTTTGGACAACAGTCACTTTCACATCTTAAAGAAGATCAGGAATATCATATCCTGTCCTTACATCCACATGCCTATAATCTGGGCTTGCAGGGACCTGACATCTTCTATTATTACCTGCCGGCATGGCTGCTTTATGACCACAATGCCGCCAGCCTGATTCACGAAAATTCTTCATTGCAATTTTTTATTGCTATGATCGATGCCCGGAATAAATTGTCCTCGCATAGCGAACGCATCATTGCGGACGCTTACATCTGCGGATTTTTGGGTCACTATACGCTCGACACCTACTGTCATCCATACATCTTTGACCGGACACACCATTTACAAAATAAAGACCGCAATGGTGGACTTTATGATTTTGGTCGTCATGTCTTTTTAGAGACCGGCATCGATCAGGAAATGATCTCACATTTTCTGCATTGCAAGCCGACAGATTTTCGTCCGGGAGATACCATTGCCCTTTCTAATAGGGAAAGCCGTGTGATCGCCAGGGTCTTATCTTTTGCCCTTGCAAATGTATTTCCGGATGCGGCCATGCCAAAATGGCAGATCCGCGGTGCCTTTCGCGCCATGAAGACAGAATCCCGTCTGATGCATGACCCGACCGGCATCAAGAAAAGGCTTGTCCGCCGTTTGGAAGCCATTTTTGTAAAGGTTCCTGTCATTTCACCTATGATCCCAAGTGACACGATCTACGCCTACAAGGACCCTTGCAATTTCCGCCACAAAACATGGCACAACCCTTGGAATCCTGACCAAAAGCGTACCGAAAGTCTTTATGACCTGTTTGATCTGGCGGCTCCGGTTTTTGCAGACCGCATACATGCTTACTTTGGTGCTGTCTGTGAGCGCGCCGATGTCTCCATGGAAGATATTTACCACGCCAGAAATACCTTCATGGAAGAACACGGCGATTTATCTTATAATACAGGACTTCCATTATCAATATGTTAAAACATCTTTAAGATAATATTTCTGTATATGAAAAAGCCGATCATTATACCCTGCTTTATTTTAATTTTCTTACTTTTTCAGGTTCCCTTTTTCTACGTGTTCCCGGATGATATGATCTGTCACCTCATACAATTTCTCAGATCCCAGCGCGGTCTTTCTCTGTCTGCCATAGACCTGCTCGGCACTTACCCCGTGTTCTCTCCAGTCACCGCCGCCATTGCTGTTATTTAAAAGAAGCGGCTGCAAATTATCCATGGCATGTGCAAACTTGGATTCCGCCGTTGAAAAATCCTCAAATTCATCAAAAAGCGCGATCAGTTCTTCCTTTTGATCCTCCGGTAAAAGAGAAAAGATCCGCTCCTTGGCTGCATCTTCCCGCGCCTTTTGTGTCTTTAATCCTTCTGCATCATATGCGTAAGTATCACCTGCATCAATCTCCACAATATCATGGATCAGGCACATGAGCATGACCTTGGCAATATCCACAGGCTCATTGGAATAATCGCGCAAGAGGTATGCCATGATCGCCATATGCCATGCGTGCTCCGAATCGTTCTCTCTCCTGCCGTGCCCGGACAGATGCGTTTGCCGCAGGATATTTTTCTCTTTATCAATCTCCAAAATAAAATCCAGTTGCTTTTTTAATCTCTCGTCCATAGTGTCTCCTTTATACATAGGTAATTCTATCAGAATCTTTATGCCAGATCATCGTTCTATCAATTTTGTCCTCACTATTTTTCCAAAAACTCCTTGATCTGCCCGTAAATAATATCCATCAGGCGCACACGTGCTTCCACAGATGCCCATGCGATATGCGGTGTGATGAGGAGTTTTGTGCTGTCTTTGATATGGCGCAGCGGATTGTCCTCACTCATCGGCTCTGTATCAAGCACGTCAATCCCTGCCGCCGCGATAATTCCGCGATCCAGTGCATCTGCCAGATCTTTTTCCACGATGATCGGTCCGCGTCCAACATTGATCAGAATAGCACTCTCTTTCATCTGGGAAAGTTCTTTTTCTCCGATCAAATGCAGGGTGTCATCCGTCAAAGGCGCATGGATGGAAACAATATCGGATGTCTTCAATAAAGTCTGCAAGTCTACTTCCTGATATTGACTATCATGGTTCCGACCGGAAGTCGAGAAATACTGTACCTTACAACCAAAGACAGTCGCAATCTCAGCCACACGTTTTCCGATCGCGCCAAGTCCAATAATCCCCCAGGTCTTTCCTGCCAACTGGTGAAATGTCTTGGAAAAATGCGTAAACATCTTATCGTTTACATATTTTTCCTCTTTTACATAAGCATCATAATATGCCAAATTCTCATATAGGTAGAATAGCAGGGCAAAAGTGTGCTGTGCCACGGTCTCGGTCGAATAGCCTGCCACATTGCGCCATGCGATCTTTCTCTTTTCCAGATATTCCTTATCCAGATTGTTGGTTCCAGTTGCAGTCACACAGATTAATTTCAGATTTTTGGCTCCCGCCAGCGTTTCCTCATTCATGTTACATTTATTTGTGATAACGATGTCTGCATCCTCTATACGCGCCGGAATTTCCTGACTTGTAGAAAAATCATATTCCACGAGATCACCAAATGCATGGAACTTTGTAAGGTCAATATCCTCTCCTATGGTTTTTCGATCCAAAAATACTATCTTCATTTGTGCCTCCTAAACCTATCTTTCTATCATTGCTTTTCTACTGGCATTTTACCATAAAATCAGGCCTTCATTTTATCCATTTTTCATAAATCTATATATTCTATCTTCTTAAAAATACAAGAAAACACCCCGCACAAGATTTTCTCATGCGGAGTGTCTTCTCTCATAATTGGGGTAACGATCCTGTTGATCGCCTATATTTAGGAAAGGAATTTGATATAAGCGTGTTATTTCTTAATCTTATTCAGCATAGCATTGATACCCAGTACCTGCTCCTTTGGAACGGCACCAAATCCAAGCATTCTCTTGACGGTGAAGCCCATCATCATCTTCTGTGCTGCTGCCGGATCGATCTGGCTTGCTAATTCTTTCATACCCTTCTGTGGGTCATCATCGGATGGATTCTGGTTTCCTGCCTGCATCTTCGCCATCAGACCGCCCATCAACTTCTGTCCTTCCGGATTTGCCATGATGTCTCCCATGGTATCGTTGATAGAGAAATATCCTTCCGGTGCAGTGATCTCAAACCAGTTGAGCACGTCACCTGTTACCGGCATACGATAGTCCGGATTTGGCTCGTCTACTTTTTTGATTACAGCGGTATCTTCACAATCTCCTGCCTTTGCAAGTAATTGAGATTCTCCTACATTTTTAACAGTGAAGGAGAAGAAATGATCCTCTGCTGTCTGCTTTCCTACAGATTCTCCGTTTGCAAAAAGTTCTACCTCAGGAAGATTAGAATAAACCTTAACGGTCGTAACATCTTCATCACGGTCTACATAATTCTTGCTGCAAAGATGAACAAACGGTTCGTCGGATAACCATGCCTTGTAAGCATAGAAGGAATCCTTTTTGTACTTACGGTCAAAGGTAACCAGACCCTTGTTGTTCATACCCTTGCATCCGCCCTCGTCTCTGGCATCTGCTGCAAAGTCAAACATATTCCAAACATGTGTAGCCCATACAAAGTCTCTGGTATAGAGCTGCTTGATGAGTTCTTCATGATAATGTGCCTGATATTCTTCTGAATAATCGCCCTGCTCCGGGTGAGAAGAATGCCACTTGTAGGCTTCTGCGCCGTACTCACTCATACCGATCGGGATATTTGGATACATCTCATGGAAGGAATCCATAAATGGTCCGTTCTCCTCGATCTTTCCGCCGTACCATCCCAGATACTGGTTATAAGATACCAGATCAGGGATCTCTATATACTGGCTCTCTGAAATATCACACATGGAGATAACCGCCATAGTGGTAAGTCTTGTCTTATCCATTTCATGAACCATATCATTTAAGATATGATGGTTCTCTAAAAGGTCAGGATCCTTTGCACCCTTCATGGTGATCTCATTGGAAAGTCCCCAGAAGAAAATAGACGCATGGTTGTAATTCTGTACGACCAGTTCCTTCATCTGTGAAATGGTATTTTCACGTCCATTTGGCATATGCACAGAAATATATGGGATCTCAGCCCAGAGTACAAATCCTAACTCATCACACATATCGTAGAAGTGCTGGTCATGCTGGTAATGTGCCAGACGAATGGTGGTTGCGCCAAGTTCATAAATGATCTTAGCATCTTCTTCATGCATCTCAGGTGTAAGTGCATTACCGATATGCGGTCTGTCCTGATGACGGGATACACCACGAAGTGGATAATGCTCGCCATTTAAGAAAAATCCCTTTTCCGGGTCAACCTTAAAGGTACGGCAGCCGAAACGTGTGCTTCTCTCATCAACGACTGTACCATTTTTCTTTAACTCTACATGCATGGTATAAAGATGTGGATCCTTACGTCCATTCCAGAGATGCACATTTGTGATGGTCTGCTCTACCTCTGTCTTGTCTGCTGATACAGTCACGGTATCAACTACTGTGTCTCCATCTGTAATGGTAAATACCAGTTCTTCTGTACTTCCTGCGTTTGTCAGATATACCTCTGTTGTGATCTTGGCATCATCTCCTGTCACTTCCGGTGTTACCTTAATGGCAGGACTTCCGTAATAGTCCAGATCAAAGCGTGTCTCATCGACTAAAATCAGAGATACCTTACGATAGAGTCCGCCGTAGAAGGTAAAGTCTGCATTCTGCGGATATACATAATCATTTGGTGCATTGTCAACAGCAACCACGATCTCGTTTTCATCCTTTAAATATGGTGTGATGTTGGCTCTCCAGGTAGAATATCCGCCATCATGCTTTGCAACAGACTCGCCATTTACGAATAACTCTGCGGATGAGTTTGCTGCTTCAAACTCAATATAAACTTCCTTGCCCTCAGCAACCTCTGCCTTAGAAAGGTTCTTTGCATAGTAGCAGGTTCCACGATAATAATCGCTTCCACCGTCCTGTCCGTCCTCGCCATTCCAGGTATGTGGCAGATCCAATGTCTCCCAGTTTCCTGCGGAAGTTGTCTTATCAGATACTGTGACAGCATCTTTTGTGAACTTCCAGTTTTCATTCCAAGTAAATTTCTTGCTCATACTCGCTCTCCTTTTTGTAGTTTCTTTCTATATTTGAATGTGTAATGCTGACATTCTTCTTTGCTAACTACATCATAGAGCATTTTGAAGAAATCCCTATTCAAAAATTTGCTTTTTCATTCAAAATTTCTTGTTCTTTTGCAATTTTTTATTATTTACCAAACCGAGACGAGATACGCTCTGCAAATCTCGCTCTGATTAGCAGTCGTCATAACACAAAAACGGTAACACCCACACTGTGTAAATGCTACCGTCTTTTTTCTGTCTTATTTCCTTATATGCTACTTGCGCTTTAAGATCATCTTGACACCACGGATCTCGGATACGACCGCCACCTCATCTACAGCATATATTTGCTCGTCATCCTCAGCACGTGCTGTCCACTCCATACCGTTATAAAGGACTTTTCCGCTTTCCTTGCGATTGTCGACTTCCTCAATGACACGCACTTCCTTGCCGATGCACTCCTCGTAGTTGGTCGCAACCTTTCGACTCTCCAGATATTTTTTTGCCCATGGTCTTGTAAAATACAAGAGGATAAAAGTCACAACAAAAAATACCGCGATCTGCAAGCCCGGATGTCCGCCACACAAACACACGATAAGCGCTGCCAGCGCTCCCCCGGAGATCCAGATAGAAGTCAATCCTACGGTTATGATTTCTATTACAGCCGTGATAACAATGACCGCCAGCCATAAATACATCCAATCACTTAATACTAAATTCATCCAAAATTCCATCTGTATCCTCCATTCCAGAAAATAGTCCCCCATATACTCGATAAACTACAGTATACGCAAACGTCTTACGATATCCTCCACCTGACGAATGGCATCTTCCACCTGATTTTTGGTTTCATTGATGCGATCCTGTACCAGCCAGTCTGCAATCAGTCCATCGAAAAAGAAATCTGCGAATGTGAGGAAATCTCCCACATTCAAATTAAGGTTGTGCGTCATATTTATATCCTGCAACTCCCTGCTAAAACTTTGCAGATCTAACTTAGCCTGCTCCATATAACGCTGGGCATTCCCCATCTTTGAGTGTTTCACAAGCCCACTGATCATCCCTCCACCAAAAAGATCAACCAGACCCCAGTTTCCGGCAGAGCGAAGTTCCTCCCTTGCCGCGCGAAGTGATGTTAATGCGCGTTCGCCCGCAGCAATAGCCTCATTGCGTTCCTTTTCAAAATCGTATGCCATGGTTTTCTCCTTATATAATATCTTATGCCATAAACATCTTTGTTTGCGTCTTATTATACATGATGGAACGACTTTTGTCATCGAAAGTCGCTCGAATTCGACAAATAAACGCTATAACAGAAACAGGTGCCAGCCTCAGCCGACACCTGTCATGCGCAGTTTTACTTATCTATAAATATTAGTCACCAAATACAGCACGGTAATCTGCCTGGAACTTCTCAATTCCGGCATCTGTCAATGGATGCTTTGTCATCTGCTCGATCACCTTGTAAGGTACAGTTGCAATATCTGCTCCTGCAAGTGCACAATCCGTAACATGAATCGGGTTGCGGATAGATGCTGCAATGATCTCTGTGTCATATCCATAATTATCAAAGATGGTCACGATGTCTTCAATCAGGCCTATACCCGGCTGGCTGATGTCATCCAGTCTTCCCAAGAACGGAGATACATAGGTAGCCCCTGCTTCTGCTGCCAGAAGTGCCTGATTTGCAGTGAAGATTAAAGTAACATTTGTCTTGATGCCTTCTGCGGAAAGAACTTTTACTGCCTTCAGTCCTTCTACAGTCATAGGAATCTTAACAACCATGTTTGGATGGATGGCTGCGATCTCTCTACCTTCTTTGATCATTCCCTCTGCATCTACGGTTGTAGCCTTTACCTCACCACTGATCGGTCCATCAACGATAGATGTGATCTCTTTGATGACTTCATTAAAATCCCTGCCCTCTTTTGCGATCAGGGATGGATTGGTCGTCACTCCACAAATCACACCCATATCGTTGGCTTTTCTGATGTCATCTACATTCGCTGTATCAATAAAAAACTTCATCCTGCATTCCTCCTAAATTGTAGTTTTCTCTCAACGTCCTCATTGTACGAGTTCAAAAGAAAAAGTACAATCCAGTTTCCTGATGATGATAAAAAAATGAACTAACTTCCTCAAAAAATCCACTCGATAAATAATGTCCTAGACAATAATGTCTGTTGTTGTAAATGCTATGACCTTGCGCAAGCCCTCTAAGGACACCTCCACCTGATAGCCGATTTTGCCTCCGCTAAAGATGATCGTATCAAAATCCTCTGCACTTTGATGAATGACTGTCTGAAAGAATTTCTTCATACCGATCGGTGAGCAGCCACCATGGATATAGCCGGTAAGTCCTAATAATTCTTTGGACTTTACCATGGCAATCGACTTTTCTCCTACCGCATTTGCTGCTTTTTTCAGATCCAGTTCTTCTGCCACCGGCACAACAAAAACATAGTGCTCGCCGCTTTTCCCCACAGTCACCAGCGTTTTAAAGACTTTATCCACATTCTGCCCCAAAACCTCTGCCACTTCTACACCACTGATGGCATCTGTATTTGCATAAGAATAATGTTTATATTCTACCTTTGCCTGTTCTAAAAGACGCATAACATTTGTCTTTTCTTCTTTTGCTTTCTTTGCCATTTTTACACCTGATTTCTTATTTTGATATTACAAGGGCTATGATACCGCCAATGATCAAGATCGGCAAGGCTATATAGATCAGCCCTCCCAGGAAAAGTCCAATGACTACGATCGGCAAAAATATAATATAGAAACCAATCTTTAAAAATCCCCATGTCATCTTGACCGCCAGCGCGATCACTTTCCACATAAACCAGATAAATGCAATAATAAATAATGCTGTCAGCATAAAATCACCTCTTTCATATTTTCCATATCATATAGCATTTACTATAGAAAGTAAACGCTTGTCATGACTTCTTAATAATTCTTTAATATTTCTATCTTTTACCACAATAAAAAATCACCTGCCGATGCAGATGATAAAACGGATATAAAAAG
>NZ_QUCW01000003.1:0-371 GCF_003473825.1 Roseburia sp. AM16-25 | reverse complement strand
TGCCGATGCAGATGATAAAACGGATATAAAAAGTGCCCAGTTCCGGAATCGAACCAGAGACACGAGGATTTTCAGTCCTCTGCTCTACCAACTGAGCTAACTGGGCACAAAATTGCGGGAATAGGATTTGAACCTATGACCTCCGGGTTATGAGCCCGGCGAGCTTCCAGACTGCTCCATCCCGCGATATTTAATTAGATGAGCAATGCTCAATGGGTGGTGGTGGATTCGAACCACCGAAGCAAGATGCAGCAGATTTACAGTCTGTCCCCTTTGGCCACTCGGGAAACCACCCATATTAAGTTATAATAACTTAACAAGCCGATGATCGGACTCGAACCGATAACCTGCTGATTACAAATCAGCTGCTC